>PKTT01000059.1 GCA_002869015.1 Deltaproteobacteria bacterium | reverse complement strand
GCTCGGTTTGAATGTAAGCTGCTGCATAATATTTCTCCAATCGCTTAAACGATTTTATTCCAGACTTCAGGGAAACCGGAAGACTAGGCGATCTTTCACGGAGCTGTCAAGGAAAAATAGCCCGCCCAGGCCCGGTTTAATTGTCGCCGCAGAGGCAAAAGGGTAGAATCATCCAAATGAGCACATCACTATATATACATACCCCCTTTTGCCTCTCGAGATGCTCCTACTGCTCCTTTTACAGCGGAGAGGATATTGAACTCCTGGGAGAGTACACGGACCTCGTCGCCGAGGAGATAAGAATCCGATACGCAACAGAGGGAGGTGCTCTTAAAACACTCTATCTGGGTGGTGGCACTCCCGGACTACTAGGCGTTGAGGGGCTACAAAAGATATTTGAAGCCGCCGCGGACAACTGGACTCTGCTTCCTGGCTGTGAAGTAACCTATGAAACAAACCCGGCTATCGGTAATGATTTCGATGGCGCAAAGTCAGTGGGTGCTACCCGCGTCTCAATCGGAGTTCAGGCTCTTTCAGATGAAATACTAGCCAAGTTTGGAAGAAGACACTCCGCAGCCGAGGGTATAGAGGCAGTGGAGAGAGCGCTCTCCTCTGGTTTAAGGGTATCGGCCGATATGCTCTATGGCTACGCTGGTGTTTGCGCCAATCAGTTAGCCAGCTGGGCAAAGACCCTTGTTGGCCTCGGAGTAAGTCACATCTCCGCATATTCACTTGAAAGCGGTGGGGCAAACCACCTCCATAAACCCCCTAAACCCTCACCGCCTGATGATGAGGAGGCTCAGTGGTATGCGATTGCAGATACCCTTGAGGAGTTGGGGCTAAGCTGTTACGAAGTCTCCAACTTCGCCAGAAAAGGTGAAGAATCACGGCACAACAAGGCCTATTGGTCGGGAAGGTCATACTGCGGTATCGGACCGGGCGCTCACGGCTACCGGGCAGAGGAAGGTGATTATGGAACTCGCTACGCAAACCACCCCCAGCTGGACCTTTATAGGGGAAGCATCCTAGCAGGGATACTCCCGCCAAGCTCGGCGGAACGATTAACAGGGAGGGAGGCTCTCCTTGAGACTCTCTTCCTGGCGCTCCGTCAGAGTTCAAAAATAGAGATTGATTCCATATCCTCCCGCTTCAACATATACAAACCCACTTTAAAGAGCCGCCTTGGGCAGCTCATTGACGGCGGCGATCTGGACCAAAACTTAACGCCAACCCTCAAAGGAATGCGCCGGGCAGATGGCCTTGCCCTTTGGCTTCTCGATCGAATTTTATAGCCCTTCCCCTGTTTTTCCAAATACTTACCAGCACAGCTTGACTCCCCTTTAAAGCGTGGCTACTTTACGCTCACGGATAAGAACAAAACTATGGAGTGGTCAAATGGTACGAGAGAAAAAAACCTCCGAAGAGAACGCCTCAGATAAAGAGGGTGCAATAACCGAAGAGCAGGAGAAAAAACCTCAAGGAGATGGGAATACCCCAGCTGAAGATGAGGTTGCAAAGTTAAAAAGCGAACTCCTTTACCAGCACGCGGAGCTTGAGAACTTCAAGAGGCGCACACAGAAGCGTTACGAAGACGCTCTGCGCTACGCTAATGAGCCGATAGCTAAAGAGCTGCTCGCTGTTTTAGACAATCTTGAACGCTCCCTCGAACATGCGGGCGCTGAGGAGATGAGTTCCTTTACCAAGGGCATAAAGCAGATCGCTGAACAACTTAGAGGGATACTTTCTGCCCATGGAGTTGAGGAAGTAACCGCAGAGGGTGTGAAATTCGATCCCAATGTCCATGAAGCTTTGGCCCAAGTGCCGGGCAACGAAGATGGAATAGTCGTAGGGGTACACGAAAAAGGTTATACCTTGCATGGAAGATTGCTGCGTCCTGCTAAAGTTCTCGTATCGAAACTTGCCACTTAGGGTGGCGATGATTAACTTTCAAAGGTAACCAAAACCCGACAGAAACTTGTTAGGAGAAGAATAAATGAGCAAAATTATTGGAATAGACCTTGGGACTACAAACAGCTGTGTTGCGGTAGTAGAGGGCGGTGAGCCTGTTGTCATAAGCAGCTCGGAGGGTAACCGCACGACACCTTCCATGTCTGCGGTAACTGAAGAGAGCGAGCGCCTTGTTGGACAGCCCGCAAAGCGTCAGGCGGTTACAAACCCTCAGAACACGCTCTTTGCAATTAAGCGCCTAATCGGCCGTCGTTACAGTGACCCCACAGTTGAGAAAGATAAAGGTATGGTCCCCTATAAAATAGTTGAGGGCTCTACCGGTGACGCCTGGGTGGAGGTGCGCGGCAAGAAGTACTCCCCCTCTGAAATCTCAGCTTGGATACTCCAGAAGATGAAGCAGACTGCGGAGGACTATTTGGGCCATGAAGTTAAGGAGGCGGTAATAACCGTACCCGCTTACTTCAACGACAGTCAGCGTCAGGCGACCAAAGACGCTGGGCGCATCGCGGGCCTTGAGGTTAAACGAATCATCAACGAGCCCACCGCGGCGGCGCTTGCCTATGGTTTGGATAAAAAAGGCGAAAAGAAGATAGCGGTCTTCGACCTCGGCGGCGGAACCTTCGATATCTCAATACTTGAGATCGCAGACGGTGTTTTTGAGGTCAAATCTACAAATGGCGACACCTTCCTCGGCGGCGAGGACTTCGACCTTAAGATAATCGACTACCTCGCCACCGAGTTCCTGAAGGATAATTCGGTGGACCTCCGCAAAGACCCGATGGCGCTACAGCGCCTTAAGGAAGCTGCGGAGAAGGCCAAGATGGAGCTCTCCACCACTATGGAGACCACCGTCAACCTGCCCTTTATAACGGCGGATCAGTCCGGGCCTAAACACCTTAATATAAGGATCACCCGCGCAAAGCTTGAGCAGCTCTGCGAGGACCTCATCAAGCGCCTCGACGGCCCCTGCAAGAAAGCCTTGGCGGACTCTGGAATCGCAGCATCCAACATCGACGAGGTAATCCTCGTCGGCGGCATGACCCGTATGCCCATCGTTCAGGAGACAGTCGAGAAAATTTTCGGCAGAAAACCCCATAAGGGTGTTAACCCCGATGAGGTGGTTGCTATCGGCGCTGCGATTCAAGGCGCGGTACTCACGGGTGACGTGAAGGACGTCCTGCTTCTCGACGTCACACCTCTCTCTCTCGGTATTGAGACGCTTGGCGGTGTTTTCACCAGACTTATAGAGAGGAATACAACTATACCCTGTCGTAAAAACCAGATTTTCTCCACGGCGGATGACAACCAGTCAGCGGTATCCATCAACGTCCTTCAGGGTGAGCGCGAGATGGCCCGTGACAATAAGCCAATCGGGCAGTTCGACCTCGTCGGCCTTCCCGCCGCGCCGAGGGGCGTACCTCAGATAGAGGTCACCTTCGATATTGACGCAAATGGCATACTCCACGTCTCCGCGAAGGACCTCGGCACCGGCAAGGAGCAGTCGATTCAGATTACCGCTTCCTCCGGCCTCTCCGAGGACGAGATTGACAGGATGGTCAGAGAGGCTGAAGCGCACTCTCAGGAGGACAAGAAGAACCGGGAGCTGGTTGAGGAGAGAAACAAGCTTGACACTCTCATCTACTCCACCGAGAAATCGCTTAATGAGTTTGGCGAAAAGCTGGAAGCCTCAAACAAGGCTGATATTGAAGCTGCAATCGAAGAAGCCAAATCCGTACTCGACTCAACCGAGGTGGAGAAGCTTAAAAGCGCGGCAGAAAAGCTCACCTCTGTCTCCCACAAGCTCGCTGAGGAGATATACAAAAACACCCAGCAGCAAACCCAAGAGGGACCCGGAGAGCCTCAGCAGCAGGATGAGGGAGTAGTCGATGCCGACTTTGAAGAGGTAAATGACTAACCGCTCCGGCAATTAGAATAAAAAGAGGCCGCTCCCAAGGGGGCGGCCTCTTTCATTTAGAGGTTGATGAGGACTCTCCTCCTGATTGTAAAGCTGTCCGCCCTCTGCTAATCTCTCAAAACCGGACACTTATGACGCTAGGAAATTTAATGGGAAGAGCTTTCTCAATAATTATTTTGGCCCTCGCTTTGGCCGCCACAGCCTGCACAGGACAGCAGGTTAAGGCCTCCGGCGAAGAGCAAAAAATTCCGGCTACTGTCAAAGCGATAGAGCCGGCCCCTACGGATATTGCGCCGGATGCACAGCCGGAACCTACCCTCGTTAAGGGTAAAGCCGCCCCCGGTATGATAATCGAGGAGGACATTGACTCTCCTATTGCAATGAGAGAGGGACTATTACTCGCACCGACCGCAGGTGAGCTATTAGAAAAAGCACGCGCCGAGCTGGTTGAAGGCGATTACGAAAGCGCAAGAGCTTTTTACGAAGAGGCCCTGGAGTATATGTCCCCCATGGACCCTTACTATGCAGAAGCGCGCAGAGAGCTTACAGAGCTTCTTGGTGAACGAGGAAATTTTCAGGCGATTGTAGACCTCTTGAGCGGGGCAGATCCCCCCCACACAGCTGTTGAGCGGGTGCTGTTTGCCGAGGCGCTGGAAGCGGAGGGCGATTATTTGGGTGCGGTGAGGGAATACTCCATTTTGGCGCAGCTAAGCGACGAGATAATGGGGATGGAGTTCACTCAGCGCTCAAAGCAGGTGATAGGCAAGATGGATGGTGCCAGCCTCACTAACCTGGCTGCCAGCGCTCCATTTAGCGCAGAGGGACGCTTTGCCACACTGCTCCTTGCCCAAAACCAGTTAGAAGCTGGCGATTTGGAGTACGCAGCCACTTTGCTACGCCAACTTTCCTTCATTAACACCAACGATCCCGAGGGGAAAAGCGCTCAGGTCCTTCTTTCCATGATAGAAGGAGAGAAGGGAGTCAAGGCAGGCCATTTAGGCGTAATACTGCCTTTGACTGGCAGGCTCGCTCCCTTTGGAAAAAAAGCGCTACGGGGGATGCTTTTGGGGTCTTCTCTACTCTCGGTCGGCGGCGATTCAGGGCTGGTCCTTCATATTCGTGATACCGAGGGCTCAGCGGCAGGGGCGGCAAAGGCTGTTGAGGAGCTTGCCAACGAGGGTGTCACAGGGATTATCGGTCCTCTAAAATCAAATGTAGCCGAAGCAGCGGCTGAGGCTGCAAGGGTTTATGGAATTCCACTCCTTGCACTCTCCCCAGCGCGAGAAATTTCCGGCGGGGGTATTTTCAATCTCTTCATGCGTGAAGAGGACGAGGTTGACAGGCTTGTAAAGTACGCCACAACGGTGTTGGGCCTTACCCGTTTTGCGATAATAACTCCTGACAACGAGCTTGGCTGGGAATACAGGAATCTCTTCTGGGATGCAGCTGTGAGGTATGGCGGGGAGATAGCAGCCAGTGAAACCTTCCCCCTAGGGTCGACAAGTCTTGAAGACTCCTTGAAAAAGGCAACTGGGCTCTTTGGCCTCTCCAAAAGGGAGCTTCGTGAGCGCCTACGCGATGAACGCTTCGCGCGTACCCGTGAGGAGGCCGACAGGTTGACCCTTCTGGGTATATCTCACCTTGGCGCTCCATATTCTTTACCAGACTTCGAGGAGGAGTTCGCCGCATACGACCCTCGCCCGGAGGTCGATTTCCAGGCGTTATTCCTTCCCGTTTCTCCAAGCATAACCGCAGCGCAGATGGCGCCGCAGCTTCCCTACTACGAAATCTCAGGGGTTATCCTTCTCGGCATCCGCTCATGGAACTATCCCGACCTCACGCGTGTTGGCAAAGAGTATGTTGATATGGCTCATTTTCCAGCCGAATGGGAACAATCCAACGAGGAGGGGGCCCGCTTCTCAGAGGCATTTGCAAGGCAGTATGGAACTTCACCGGGAGTTCTCGAGGCCTACGGGTATGACGCTGTATCCATCGTTTCCACCCCTAGCGCCCTGCTTTCCAGAAAAACCTTTGCCGAGAATTTATACAAGCTCTGGGGCGCTAAAGCGGTCACAGGGCCTCTGACTACCCATCCATCAGGAGAGGTCGCTGTGGAACCAAAGATACTTTTTGTTAGCGGCCGCGAAATAATATCCGCACCCTCCGCGAGCTATTGACAATGACGACTCCAAATTTGCACCACCGCATTCTCAAAAATGGGCTTGAGGTGGTATACCAGCGCTCAAACGCCGCTCCGGTTATCTCCTTGGACCTTTGGATTAGAGCCGGCTCTACCTCAGAAAAAAGCGGTGAAGAGGGGATCGCGCACCTCCTGGAGCATATGCTCTTCAAAGGAACCAAGAAACGCGGACCAGGAGAGATAGCCCGTGAAGTTGAAAACCTGGGCGGTGAGATAAACGCATTTACCAGCTTCGACCACACTGCCTACACACTTCTCATAGCCAGCCGCTACACGCTAGAGGGTCTGGACATTCTAACAGACGCTGTATCCTCCTCGATATTCGACCCTGTAGAGATTGAGCGGGAGAAGCTTGTTGTTCTTGAGGAGATAAAGAGAAGCCGCGACATTCCCCAGCTGAAGCTTTCAAAGAATCTCTTCTCTTTGGCCTATGAAGGGCACCCCTACGGCAACCCCGTTATTGGAAGCGAAAAAAGCGTATCATCATTTACATCAGCTGATCTGGCGCGCTTCCTCGCCCGCTGGTACAGACCCTCAAACATGGTCCTCGTCGCAGTCGGCGACCTCACCGTAGAGCGGTTCTTCAAGCTGGCCGAGCAAACCCTCGGCGCACTACATAAAAAGCCCAGGCCTCGCCAGATGTCGCTGCCGAAGGTGCTCAAGCATGAGCAATTTAACTTTTCAGCTGAAGAACACTCCGTCGGGGAAATTCATTTCGACCTTGCCTTTAAGGCGCCCGGAGCCACCCACAAAGACGTAGCGGCTTTAGATCTTTTGACCACTATCCTGGGCCAGGGCGAATCTTCTCGCCTAAACGAGAGGATAAAGCTGGAGCGCAATCTGGTCGCCACAATCGGTGCTGGCAGTTACTCACCCAAGGGTCCGGGCCTAATATATATCGCCGCTGTCACCCAGCCTGAAAAATTTATCGACGCCTATGAAGCGATTTGCGAAGAGATAGCTGCCTTGTCGCGCGATCTTCTCCCCCCCGATGAGCTCAGGCGAGCCAAAGAGACTATCGAAGCGGATTTCATCTATCAAAGAGAAACTGTTCAGGGGCAGGGCGAGAAGTTGGGCTACTTCCACGTCGTCTACGGCGGAGCACATAAGGAAGAGCAATATCTACAGGATGTAGGAGCGGTGACACCTGAAAAGATAAGGGAGCTTGCGCGAAAACACCTGCGCCCAGAAAGAGCCTCTCTAGCCCTTATTAACCCGGAGGGAACTCCAGCGCCCATCGGCAAAGAAGATGCCTTAAAGACCCTCACCAAGGCCCTCACGCCAAAAAGCGAAAAGCAAGTTGAGAACGGAGTTATAAGCAAACGAAAACCTCTTCCCTCGGGAGTAACCGCCCTCATACGACGTAATCCCGCAGTGCCCATAATTGCCGTTAGGGCCTCTATGCCTGGTGGGCTTTTGAGCGAACCGGCTGGAAAAGAGGGTTCCTTCCACCTTTTGGCCGACTGCCTCACCAAGGGCAGCCAGAACAGGGACGTTTTTGATATTGCGCGTGAGTCGGACCGGCTCGGGGGTCACGTTGACGGCTTCACCGGCCGAAACTCCTATGGAATTAAGGGCGAGTTTCTAGCCAAGCATGCAGGTGAGGGCCTTGAGCTTGTAAGTGATTTACTGTTAAACACCTCCATACCCGATGTGGAGCTTGAAAAAGCGAAGGACGACCTTCTGCAAGCCATAAAGAGGCGTGAGGACAACCCCGCCGCTAAAGCATTCCGCGCATTTGAGAATCTTCTTTACGGTGAGCACCCTTATGGTCACGACATGTTGGGGACCGCCACATCAATATCTGCGCTAACAAGGGAGGAGCTCCTTAAATTACACCATGTACACTCAAACCCCTCCCGCATAGCGCTTTCAGTCGTCGGCGATGTTGACGTGGAGCAAACACTTCACCATCTAGGGGAGCTATTTAATGGGGAGGCACGTCCACTCATCCCAATCGCCGAACCGGCTCGCCCCAAAACCCCTGAGTCACCGAGGAGGCTTGAGCTTAACTCCCCCCATGAGCAGGCGCACATCGTAGCGGGCTTTTTGGGTACAACTCTCTACGACGAGGAGGGCATGGCGCTCAGGGTTATAAACGCCCTCCTTCAAGGGCAGGGTGGCAGACTCTTCAGGGCACTCCGAGATGAGCAGGGACTAGCCTACTCGGTTACAGCGCTCACCATAGAGGGACTGCATAGGGGCTATATCGCCTCCTACATAGCAACCTCAACCGATAAGAAAGAAATAGCACTTGAAGGGCTCCTTGGAGAGATGAGGAAGCTCGCCGAGGGTGACTTTACCGCCAAGGAGATAGAGCAGGCAAAGACCAAGCTTGCCGGGAGCTTCGAGCTGAACCTTCAGGAAAACAGCTTCCAGGCTGCTCAGCTCTCCCTTGATGAGCTTTATGGAGTAGGCTATCTGAACTATCTCGAGTTTGCCAAAAAGGCCCTTGCTGTAAGCATTGATGAGGTTGAAGCTGCCGCTAAAAAATATCTGGGTGGAGAAAACTGGGCAGCGGTAATAGTTGGACCTGAAGATAAAAGTTAGCCATCAAGCTTTATCTCTAAAGATGAGAGCCCGGCGATAAATTTCTTCCGTTCTCCAGAGTTAAATTCCACTGAAACCCTCGCATTGGGGCCTCGCCCCGCTACCGCAGAGATACGGCCTTCTCCATATTTGGAGTGCCTGACCCCCATTCCGGGCATATATTCTCCAGACTCAGGCTCAGGAACAAAATAAGCCGCGCCGCTCTCCTCGGAAGAGCTTTCTTCTAATATATTACCGCCGGTCGAGCTAAATTGCCGCTGCCTGACCTCTCCATAGGAAGAATTTTTTTCAGGGGCTGAAGGGCCAGTCAGCTCATCTGGAAGCTCAAAGAGAAAACGGCTGGGTGCCCTGACGGTTGTCTGCGCTCCAAATATCCGGCGGGTCTTGGCGCGAGATAGGAAAAGACGCTCTTTGGCTCGGGTTATCGCAACATAAAAAAGGCGCCTCTCCTCCTCTACCCCATCTGGAGTATCCGCAGATAGAAAATGCGGAAAGACCTCCTCCTCTAGCCCGGCAATGAAAACACAGGGGAACTCAAGGCCCTTCGCCCCATGAATTGTAAGAAGCGTTACCCCCTCCCAGTTAGCGCCGTGACGGTCCTGATCCGAAAGCAACGCAGCACGGTCTAAAAAATCCTCCAGAGTACCTCCCCCCTCTTTTTCAAAGGATTCCAAGGCGCTCAATAGCTCTTCGAGGTTAGAGAGCCTATCGGCGGCGCGCTCGTCTCTGACGGCCCCCTCAAGGGACCTCTTGTACCCTGACTGTTCAAGAATCTGCACCATAACTTCAGTATAGGGGAGACCATCACCAAGCAGCTTCCCCCACCCTTTCACCATGGAGGAAAAGGCAGCAAGCGCCCGTGCTGAACGGGCTGCCAAAACCCCCTCCGTTATAGCGCGTTCAACCGTTTGGTCGAGGGGAAGTCCCCACTCATCCGAAAGGTCGAAGAGTGAGGTAAGCGTCTTCTCTCCTATCCCCCTTGGCGGCACATTTGCCACCCGGCGAAAAGCAGCTGGCTCTGCCGGATTTTTTGCAAGCCTCAAAAAGGATAGTGCGTCCTTAACCTCCTGCCTCTCATAAAAGCGTAATCCGCCGAAGATTGCGTACTCAATGCCTCGGTTTATAAGCTCATCCTCAATGGGTCGGGATAAAGCATGGGTACGGTAGAGCACCGCAATATCTCCCAGACGGTATCCCAAAGCCGTGAGTCCCATTATTTTATCGCCAATCCAAGCAGCCTCCTCCCCCTCACTAACGGATGGGTGGAGGATGACGGGCTCTCCGCCATCACGCTCAGTCCAAAGCGTTTTGATGTGACGGCCCCTGTTTTTGGCGATAACTGAGGAGGCTGCATTCAGGATGTGCCTCGTAGAGCGGTAATTTTGCTCTAGCCTCACGACCGAGGTGCCGGGGAATGCCTCCTCAAAGTCGAGGATGTTTCTTATATTGGCTCCCCTCCATCCGTATATCGATTGGTCATCATCACCGACCACGGTGATGTTGCCCCAAACCTCCGCTAACTTTCTGGCAAAGAGGTACTGGACTCGGTTCGTATCCTGATATTCATCTATGAGGAGGTATTTAAAACGTCTTCCATAGACTGCGGCTATCTCTGGGTTGGCATCAAAAAGCTCCATCAAAGCGACTAAGAGGTCACCAAAGTCCAACGCTGCCGCCTGCCTCAGCCGTTTCTGGTAGAGGAGGTAAAATTTATATAGCGCTCTGGCATATTGTGAGGAGGAATCATTGGGCGGATCGATATCTCCCTCTTTTACACCATCATCTTTCATCCGCGACACTGCGGCTAGCAGCGCTTGGGTCTTTATCTTCTTGCTGTCTATGGAGAGCTCTTTGGCGACCTCCTTTGCAAGCCGTTTCTGGTCCAACGCATCATAAACGGTAAAATCTGGACCCACTGAAAGCAACGAGCCATGTCTTCTCAAAATTCTCAGCGCAATTGAATGGAAGGTGCCGACCCAGGCCCCCTTGAGCGAGCCGCCCAACAGCTCCTCCACCCGTGAAGACATCTCACGAGCGGCTTTATTGGTGAAGGTAAGGGCTAATATCTCACCCGGCTCAGCCCTACCGGAAAGGACCAGCCAAGCGATCCTATGGGTCAAAACTCTGGTCTTGCCCGAACCCGCGCCTGCAAGGACAAGCAAAGGCCCCTCGCCATGGGTCACCGCTTCACGCTGGTTTGGATTCAGGGCGGAGATAAGCCTATCAATTGAAGAATCTTTCTGCATGTCACTCTATCTAATGGGGGGTTAACTTAAGACTTGGACCAGCTCCAACTATCTCCACCTTGTATTTGCTCATAAAATCCATCCCCAGGAGCCCGTCTGCCCCCTCAATAGGGTCCATAGCAACCACCCGGAGATTATGGCCGGGGCGACCTCCCACATCCAATTTGCTTACCATTGCCCACCCAGCATTCACCTTACCGCCTGCAGTGGTAACGATAACGGCGGGCTCTGTTTTTACTACAAGGCCAGCTGCTATTAAGCGCTCCGGGGAGATGACAGTTGAAGTCGCGCCTGTGTCTACAATTAGGCGAACCGTTACCGCATCATTAATTATTGCATCTACCAAATAACCTGCACTGGCGCGCTCAAGGGGGATATTATCCTCCGCATTGCCGTATCTTCCCCCATAAAGTTCAACCTCCGCCGTTGATAAGGTCTCTTGGCGAGGGATTTCCATCGGTTCATCGGTAAAATGGACAACTCCACGTTTATCGACCCATTTGTATATCCCTCCATAAGAGTGGGGAGAGATAAGGGCCGCCAGAAAAAAAATTATCGCTGACACGATAAATGTTTTCATTAATGCTCCGGACGATGTGACTTGCAAAAATTATCAGGTAGTATCATTTTAGACTTTATAGTAGAGCTACGTACATTGCTACCCTCCCAATTTAGAAAGGACGTTGATGATGAAAAAATACCAGTGCTCAATTTGCGGCTATGTTTACGACCCAGAGGTTGGCGACCCTGAAAACGGCGTTGAGCCAGGTACTGCCTTTGAAGATTTGCCCGAAGACTGGACTTGCCCCGATTGCGGTGCAGAAAAAGCTCTATTCGAAGAGATGTAAGGCATGAGACCCTTGAAGATAACGGACAACATTTGGTGGGTCGGTATACTTGACCCCCAACTCAGAGTCTTTGATGTAGTTATGAAAGCCGAGCATGGCACTACCTACAACTCTTATCTAATCAAGGGAGAGGAAAAGACCGCCCTCATTGAGGCTAACAAAGGGCGGTTCTCAGGCGAGTTCATCGCCCGCGTCTCAGAGGTCGTTGACCCGGCCGAGATAGACTACATAATTCTCAACCATATGGAGCCGGACCACTCCGGTGCGCTCGCAGACCTTATGGAGGCAGCGCCGCAGGCTCAATTATTCTTCACCCGCGCGGGCAAGTCCTTCGCGGAGAACGTCTCCAACAAGCTCCTTGACGATGCCAACGTTATAGCCGATGGCGACACACTGGACCTTGGCGGCAGAACCCTTGAATTCATGGTCGAGCCCTATTTGCACTGGCCGGACACCATGTTTACCTACCTGAGAGAGGATAATATCCTCTTTTCCTGTGACTTTCTGGGCGCACATTACTGTGATGACAGGCTATTTGACGATCTACTCGGAAACTACGACTACGCGTTCCAATATTACTTCACCGCAATAATGCGCCCCTTCAAAAGCCACGTAAGGCGGGCGCTTGAGCGCATAGATAGTCTTGACGTCAAAATGGTTTGCACCAGCCATGGGCCCATCATAAGAACAAAAGTAGCCGAACGGCTCGAAAGTTACCGTCAGTGGTCCCTGCCCCTCGAAAAGGGAGAAAAGAAGACCCTCGCCGTGCTCTACGTAAGCGCATACGGCAACACAGAGCGCATGGGACTTGAGATTGCCGAAGGCGCTAAGGCCGCTGGCGTAGAAACTGAGATTTATGACCTTGGGGCAGTTGATATGGAGCGGCTTCTAAATGAGGTGGAGAAGGCTGACGGTATAGCCATCGGCTCCTGTACTATAAATGGAGATGCCCTTCCACAAACATGGGAGTTGCTATCTCACCTGATCCATATCAACACTAAAGGGATGGTGGGCGGTGCTTTTGGCTCATTCGCCTGGAGCGGTGAGGCATCCCTACTTTTGACTGAGCGCTTAAAGGGGCTCAAATTCAAAGTCCCAGAAAAGCCTGTACGCGCAAGGTTGACTCCAACACCAGAAGACCTGGCCAATTGCCGTGCTTTTGGCGAAGCGCTGGCCAAGGCCCTATAGTAAAAGAGTCAACCCCTGGCTGCCCCGGGGGTTGACTCTTTACCCTCCCGGATACTGAGATGCCAAGAGACAATGAAACCCTCTCTCTGCTTGCCCCAGCAAAGGTCAACTTCTCCCTTGAAATTTTGGGCAAACGTCCCGATGGTTACCACGAGCTGAAAATGTTGATGGCGCCGATCTCCCTTTATGATGAGATCGATATTTCGCCCTTGCCAGTTAACTCCTTGGAGGTCTTCTCAGAGGGCAGCGAGTATGTATGCTCGGGTGAGGAGAATATATGCCACCGCGCAGCATCCTTTTACTTTGAGGAGACCGGTATCTCCGGCGGCGCAAAGATAGAAGTTAGAAAAAACATCCCTGTAGGCGCAGGACTCGGGGGGGGCTCCAGCGACGCCGCAGCGACTATCATGGCGCTCGAAAGACTTTATGGTAGGAAACTCTCCGAAGATTCTCGCAAAAAAGCTGCTTTCAAGGTTGGAGCAGACCTCCCGTTCTTCTTCGCCAAAGGGTGGGCGCTGGTGGAGGGCATCGGCGAAAAGGTGACCCCCATAACCCCTGATGATACCCTCTGGCTGGTGGTAGCCCACCCAGGCGTGTTTCTTTCCACCGCCGCTGTGTTTTCCCACCGAACTAATGTGTTGACAACCACCTCTTTGGTCCCTACCATTATGCAGTTCAACTTTCGGGGTGTCTCCGAAGGGGTTAGAAATGACCTTCAGGAAGCGGCGCTTGCCATTGAGCCTGCAATTGGAGAGCTCTTTAGCGCCTTTGAAAACTCCGGAAGCAAAGTTACCTTTTTAACCGGCTCGGGTTCTGCTGTCGTCAGCCTTTCTCCGAGCCGTAAAGAAGCCGAGCGTGTAGCTCAAAACCTTAGCGCAGTCGCCAAAACGGGATGGCGCATAGAGGTGGCGCATACGCTTGGTGAGGTTTCGCTTTTTTTCGGCGTTAAGTAATTTATGCCGTTTTGGGGCGTGGGCAAGCGGTAAGCCACCGGTCTTTGACACCGGTTATCGCAGGTTCGAATCCTGCCGCCCCAGCCATTTTAAGCAAGGCTTTTATAAGCTACCAGATACCCTAGCAATGATTGGAACGGGCTATGGATAACAACATTCGCATCTTCAGCGGCAACGCAAACCCTATGCTCGCGGAAGCCATCTCCGCCGAACTCAACCACGAGCTCGCGCCGGCTATGGTTAAAAAGTTCAGCGACGGGGAGATAAGCGTAGAGATAAAAGAGTCGGTGCGAGGCTACGACGTCTTCGTTATCCAGTCGACCTCTACCCCCGTTAATCATAACCTGATGGAGCTGCTGATAATGATAGATGCCCTAAAGCGCGCAAGCGCCGCCTCTATCTCAGCAGTTATTCCATATTATGGTTATGCCAGGCAGGACAGGAAGGTGAGCCCCAGGGTTCCGATTACGGCCAAGCTAGTCGCTGACCTGCTTACGACAGCAGGAGCGGACAGAGTCCTAACAATTGACCTTCATGCGGGGCAGATTCAGGGGTTTTTTAATATTCCCGTGGACAACCTCTACGCGACCCCCGTCCTGATTGAGGAGCTTAACCGCCGCTTCAAGGGCGAAGAGCTTGTTATGGTCAGCCCTGATGCAGGCGGAGTTGAGCGCGCTAGAGCATTTGCAAAGCGCTTGAAGGCCAGCCTGGCAATCATCGATAAAAGGAGGGAAGCCGCTAACGTCTGTGAGGTTATGCATATAATCGGCGATGTGGAGGGCAAGGATACTGTCCTTTTAGATGACATGGTAGATACCGCTGGCACCCTGACCAACGCGGCCCGGGCGTTAAAAGAAAATGGCGCAAGGTCAGTCTACGCAGTCGCTACTCACCCCGTCCTCTCCGGCCCTGCCGTTGAGAGGATTATGAACTCTCCAATTGAGCAGTTGATAACCTCAGACACAATAGCGCTCTCCGGCCCTGCTCGTGAGTGTGAGAAGATAAAAGTCCTCTCTGTGGCGTCTTTGCTCGCGGAGGCTATTACCAGAATTCAGGAGCGAGGCTCCGTCAGCTCTCTCTTTGATTAAATTCATCAACAAATAAACATTCAGCGTTTTATCAACGTTTAGAAGGAACAAGCCATGACTAACGAATTTGAATTTCCCGTAGAACTGAAAGAGGCAGCGGGTAAAGGCGCAGCGCGTAAAGTTCGCGCCGCCGGTATGGTCCCCGGAATACTCTACGGGCATGACACCGAGCCTGTGATGGTAACCTTTGAGGAGCGTCTTCTCGTAAAAGCTCTCTCGACCCCTGCCGGTCGAAACATCTTCCTCAAATTTAAAAGCGAAGCAAAAGAGCTTGATGGTGCGAAGATACTCATAAAGGACCTTCAAGTGCATCCTCTTAAGCGTCGCTTTGTACATGCCGATTTTTACAAGCTCGACCCCAACCGCGCCATTACCGCAGAGGTCCCGCTTCGCATGGAAGGCACCGCCGTGGGTCAAAAACTTGGCGGAATTCTCCAGATCGCCCGTCACGCGCTTGAGGTTTCATGTCTCCCCGATGCTCTGCCGGAAGCAATAACGGTTGATATCTCCTCTCTCGGTTTTGGAGACAGCATCCACATAAGCGACATTGAGGAGCCCGAAGGCGTCACCTTCCTCCAGCCGGGAAAACTGGCCGTTTGCGCAATAGTTGCTCCTGCAGCCTCTGTCGAAGATGAGGGTGAGGTTGAGGGTGAAGAGGAAGAGGTTGAAGAGGAGCGCTCCACAGAGTCTGAAGAGGAGACTGAGTAATAGAAGCGGGCCAAACGGAAGAGCTGTCACGTGGCGCTTATCGTTGGGTTGGGTAACCCAGGCTCACGATATAAGGATACGAGGCACAATGCAGGATTCATGGTAGTCGACGCTTACGCGACACTACTTAACGCTCCGCCCTGGGAAGAGCGGGGAGAATCGCTAATAACTTCCGTTTCATTTGAATCAGAAAAACTGATACTTGCCAAGCCGCTTACTTATATAAACCTAAGCGGAAAGGCAGTTTCCGCTTTGATACACAGTTTTATACTGGACTCTGACCCCCTTATCGTTGTACACGACGATATGCATATTCCGTTTGGTTCTCTCCGCATCAAGACCTCCGGGTCTAGCGGAGGGCACAACGGTATTAAATCGGTAATTGAAAGTTTGGGGAGCGAAAATTTCTCCCGCTTAAAAGTTGGCGTTGGTGGCCCTCCCGAGGGCCTGTCAGTAGTGGATTTCGTTCTCTGTCCATTTACAGAGGCTGAAGCGAAGAGCCTCCCCCGCATAATAGCTGCCGGGGCTGAGGCGTTGAAGATGTTATTAGAGGAAGGCCCGCAGTGGGCCATGAATCATTTCCACTCTTTACGATTTGAGGAACAGGAGGAGCCATGAACCTCGACAACTGGACTAATTTAGCCCCGTTTATCGGCATTGTGGGCCTGGCGGCAGCAGCGGTAATTTACGCCGCAATCACCAAGCTCAGCGCCGGCAACGAGAAGATGGTAGAGATTTCCGAAGCCATCCATGAAGGAGCGATGGTATTTCTCGCTAGCGAATATAAGCTGCTGGCGATCTTCATTGGCGTAGTCTTCTTTTTGCTTTTCTGGAAGATATCCCCCAATACCGCCTTTGCATTCCTGGGCGGCGCCGGTTGTTCGATGCTCGCCGGTTTCTTCGGCATGAAGGCAGCGACGAGAGCAAACGTCAGAACCTCTGAAGCTGCCCGCGCTTCCGGCATGGGCAAAGCGCTCAACACTGCCTTCTCAGGTGGTGCTGTTATGGGTCTCTCGGTTGCAAGCCTCGGCCTCATCGGCGTTGGCGTGCTCTTCTACTTCTTTGGCAGCCCAGAGACCGCCATCTATATCAATGGCTTCGCCATGGGCGCCTCATCCATAGCGCTCTTTGCTCGTGTTGGCGGCGGCATCTACACTAAAGCCGCTGACGTAGGTGCGGACCTTGTTGGTAAGGTTGAGGCAGGCATCCCCGAAGATGACCCCCGCAACCCCGCTACCATCGCAGACAACGTTGGTGATAACGTCGGCGATACCGCCGGTATGGGCGCCGACATCTTCGAGTCTTATGTGGGTTCGGTAATCGCAACAATCGCCATCGCGGCGACCAGCACCTCCACCATGATTATCGGTAACCCCATGGGTTACATGGCGTACCCTCTCATAATCATAATGATAGGTCTTGTAGCCAGCCTTATCGGCGTCTTTTCCATGAAGCTGCTTGAGAGCCAGGGCCCGGCAAAAGCCCTTCGTAACGTAACATTCGTTTCAGCGGTCCTTCTTGTAGTAGCCGCTTACTTCCTTACCACCGAGATGGGCCTCGACATTGGTGTCTACTGGTCTATGATCTTCGGCTTACTGGCAGGCATTTGCATAGGTCTCGTCACAGAGTACTACACAGCGTCCAAGCCCATTGTTCGCATAGCTGAAGCCTCTGAGACCGGCCCCGCTACGAATATCATTACAGGTCTAGCGGTTGGCATGGAGTCCTGCGCGATTCCCGTAATTCTCATCTGTGCGGCCATCTTTGGCGCTTATACACTAGCCGGCCTTTATGGCATCGGTATCGCGGCGGTTGGTATGCTTTCAACCGTCGGTGTAACCATGTCCGTCGACGCTTATGGCCCCATTGCTGACAACGCAGGCGGCATCTCTGAGATGGGTGGCCTTGGCCCTGAAGTCCGTGAGATTACGGACGCCCTTGACAGCCAGGGTAACACCACGGCAGCTATCGGTAAGGGCTTTGCAATCGGCTCTGCGGCGCTAACAGCACTCGCGCTTTTTGCTGCATACTCCGCAGCTGCGCAGCTTGACTCCATCAACCTTACTAACCCCATGACGGTTATAGGTCTCCTTCTTGGCGGCGTAATCCCCTTCCTGGTTGGCGCAATGACAATGACTGCGGTTGGTGACGCAGCAGCTGACATGGTCACTGAGGTCCGCCGTCAGTTCCGTGAGATTCCCGGCCTACTTGAGGGCGAAGGCAAGCCTGACACCGCCTCCTGCGTTGCCATCTCCACACAGGCCGCACTCAGAAAGATGATCGTACCGGGCTGCACCGCGGTGCTCGCCCCGGTAGTAATCGGCTTCATCCTCGGCGCTGAAGCGCTCGGTGGAATGCTTGCCGGTGCAACAGTTACTGGTGTCCTCATGGCGCTTTTCATGTCCAATGCGGGCGGTGCCTGGGATAATGCCAAAAAATACATTGAGCAGGGCGCTATGGGCGGCAAGGGCTCCGACGCTCATAAAGCTGCCGTTACGGGCGACACCGTAGGCGATCCTTTCAAGGACACCTCCGGCCCCTCCATGAACATTCTCATCAAGCTCATGAGCGTTGTGAGCTTGGTTATCGCTCCCCTTCTCTAGGGCAGCACCTGAATAAATAAAAAGGCCGGTCCCCAAGGGGCCGGCCTTTTTTATCAGCTGAGCTTTCCTTAGCCGAAGCAGCCTAACTGGCAACCAACTATTTTTATTGAATTCTCATTTGCAGCCTTACCCACCACCGATGGAGAAACTCCAAGCTCATCGGCCAAAGCAAGAGCCTTCTTACAGGGTAGCTTCCCCTCCTTCGCCAGGGCGGTTACCTTTTCTTCTACATTTTTATCCATAATTAAACTCCTTTTCCCAAGTTAATAGAAAAGCCCTCCGGGTGGAGGGCTCTGGTTATTAAACTCCACACAGGTGGAATTATACCTTATTTATCTGATATCTCCTTGAAATCGCTCGCCAGCTTTTCACCTTTTTTAGACCATCCCCTGTAAACTTTGGAGACTTTTCGATCTCCATCCAGGAGAAAACTTGTGGGGGTGAATGAAACACCAAACATATCTGCAATCTCATACTCAGCATCCCACATAAATCTGAAAGATATATTTCTCTCAGCAAGGAATTGGTCAAAGTCTCGTGCAACCGCATCCACAAAAACACCGAATACATTGAGGTCAGGGTTTTCGGCTTTTAGCTCACCAAGAAAATCCATCTCTCGCTGACACGAGCGGCAAGTACGCTGAACAAATAGCAAAAGCAGCGGTTTACCCTCTGCCTCCTTATAAAGTGACCCCTCTACGCCTTTGAGGTCTTTAAAGTTGAAATCAGGTGCTTTTTCGCCTGCTGCCAACAATGCCCCTCCACCCATGCCAGCAGAAGCAATGGATGGTAAAGCAAACAAGGCAAGGGTTATCAGAGTGATAAAGCTCTTTCGCATCAAAGACCTCACATATCAAAGTTGTGAATAGAAATATTCATCTAAGTCAGAAATATCACAAGTAAGAAATTCCATCAAGCAAGCAGGGTGAAGGTTAGATATACATAATGATTTAAAACCATTCAGGAAGCTACCATTGTCAAAGTATTGTTAGATGGAAAGAAAGGTTCTTGTCTGGCTATCAGCAACTAGTTTCAGAAAACAAAAAGGCCAACCCGTAAAGGTTGGCCTTTTTTAATTTGTTGGTGCCCAAGGCCGGATTCGAACCGGCACGGGTGTTTCCCACTACCCCCTCAAGATAGCGTGTCTACCAATTCCACCACTTGGGCACTGAACTTACTTTGTCTCTTCTGGAGCAGAAGCCTGCTGCTCCGCGGGAACTACTGGTGCTGCTTGATCATCCGCTTGTACTGGAGCGGTCTCTGCTGCACCAGCAGGCATCTGGGCAGGGGCAGTCGTTGCTGCTGGCTGCTCCGTGAAGAAGTCTGAATCTGTATTGGAACGCCCCATCAAACCCAGCCCTATGGAGGTGATCATAAAGACCACAGCAGCAGTTGCGGTTAGCTTACCCAAAAAAGTAGTAGCTCCAGAGGTTCCGAAAACAGCTTGACTGGCACCGCCAAAAGCAGCACCCATGTCAGCGCCCTTGCCTCTCTGTAGCAGCACGATGCCGATGAGCGCCAAAGAGACCAAAACATGAATTATGGTCAAGAAAATCGTCATTTGAAACAAGTTCCTTCCTGTGAAGTCTCAAGAACAGGCTTTATACACGAAAACCTGCTATTGATGCAAATTTTTGTGCAACTAAACTTGCACCTCCTACGAGCGCTCCGTCAATATCTTTTTCTCCCAGTAATGACGCGGCATTTTTATCGTTAACGCTTCCACCGTATAATATGCGTACTTCTTTAGAGATACTATCCCCCCCCAGCCTTGAAATTACTTTTCGTATATGGGAGTGAACCTCTTGCGCTTCTGAAGCACTTGCAGTTTTACCGGTACCAATTGCCCAAACAGGCTCATAAGCTATAACGACTCGTGAAATAAGCTTCGGTGATATACCAGCAAGCCCCAATTCAAGTTGCCGCGTTACTACTTTAAAAGCCTCACCGCTTTCCCGCTCTTCCAGCGTCTCGCCAACACAGACAACGGGAGTAAGGTCAGCTGCGAGCAGGGCCGCAGCGCGCTTATTTACACCCTCATCACTTTCCCCAAACAGTTGACGGCGTTCAGAATGGCCTACTATTGCAAATGAGCAGCCCAGCTCCTTAAGCATACCCGCTGAAATTTCCCCAGTGTATGCGCCAGATTCAACCCAATGACAGTTTTGCGCCCCCAAAAGAATCGATGATCCGTGAAGTTTTTCTGCGCAAATTGAAAGGGAGGTGAATGGAGGAGCTATTCCTACTTCGACATCACTTCTTTTTTTAAAAATAGGAATGAATTCATCCAGAAAAGTAACCGACTCCGATCTACCGAAATTCATCTTCCAATTGCCAATAACTAAGTACTTTCTCATCTGAGAATTTCTCCTTAACCGTCGAGGGCAACTATGCCCGGCAAACGCTTACCCTCCAGGAGCTCAAGGGAGGCTCCCCCGCCGGTGGAGACATGACTCATCTTCTCGGCAAGTCCGGCCCGGTTTACAGCCGCTACAGAATCACCGCCCCCTACAACCGTGAAGGCGTCTGATGCTGCAACAGCCTCAGCAACAGCGAAGGTCCCTTTGGAAAAAAGAGGCTCCTCAAAGACACCCATTGGTCCATTCCAGACAATAGTAGCCCCTCTATTAACGGCATCGACGTATCTATCTATTGTCCTGGGCCCTATATCAAAACCTTTTAGCCCGGCAGGAATAGCTTCACCCTCAGTAATCACCGGCGTTGCAGTTGAGGACAGCTCAGCAGCGGCTACATGATCGGTTGGTAGGAGAAGCTCAACTCCAACCTCTTCGGCTTTCTTGATGAGGCCCTCTGCCAGCAAAACCCGGTCCTCTTCAACGAGGGAACCTCCAACCTGAACTCCCTTGGCCAGAAGAAAGGTAAAAGCCATAGCGCCGCCGATTAACATGATATCAATCTTGTTTAGCAAGTTCTCTATTACCGCAATCTTATCACTTACCTTTGCCCCACCCAGAATCGCCACAAGGGGCCGCGCAGGCTCTTCAAGAACTTTTGAAAAAGCCTTAAGTTCACTAAGCATAAGGTAACCAGCACCTCTTCTCTCCGCTGGAAAGAAATCCGCTATGCCTGCTGTAGAAGAATGGGCTCGATGGCTGGTGCCAAAAGCATCATTGACGTACACCTGGGCAAGTGACGCTAGCTTTTTGGACAAAGTCGCGTCGTTTTTTGTCTCCCCGGGTTCGAAGCGCAAATTCTCTAAAAGCAGTACTTCACCAGCTTGAAGGGTGCCCGCAAGGGAAGAAGCGCTTTCACCCACAACATCTCGGGAAAATTTTACCTCTATTCCAAGGAGTACAGAAAGTGCCCTCGCCACTGGGGCAAGTGTAAATTTTGGATTCGGCTCTCCCTTGGGTCTGCCGAGATGGCTTGCAAGAACAACTGAACCACCTGAGGATAGAATCTTTTTTATAGTTGGCAGCGCTGCCCTTATTCTCGTATCGTCAGCTACTTCACCCTCTCTCAAGGGAACATTTAGATCTGCGCGGACAAATGCACGGCTATTTTCTATTGGGAGTTGATCCAGGCCTCTTACCGCCATAGCGCTTCCCCTTTGAATTTTTATAGTTAATTGTATTGGTTAGTTGTGCTCCCCATTCTCTTACTCAGAGGAGCCTTTGGCAAGACCAAGGGAACCAAATATACCTTTCTTTTATCGGCCCCGAAAAAACAAAAAAACATGCCCCGACCGATGGCCGGGGCATGGATAGTTATCTTTACCCTAAAAGGGCAAGTTTACATCAAATGTAGTACATGAATCGGGCATCGAGTTTACGCTCGATGCCAAGCTCCTCTGCTTTATCGCACAGTCTTTGTATCGTAGTATTTCTAAAGATCGTAGCGATTTGCTCGCCCACATCTTTCCAAAGAGGGCTTGCTACGCACTCATCTTTCAGGTCACAGGAGGCATTACATGAGGCGCCATCTTCATCCTGCCCCACGCAGAAAACGAGCTCAATGGGACCTTCAGTCGCGGTGATTATTTCGTAAAGCGTTATATCTTCCGGCTTTTTGCGGAGATAATAACCACCCTTGGGCCCTCTCTTTGAGCCTAATATCCCAACCTTCTTGAGCTTCTGGAAAATCTGCTCCAGATACCGAGGGCTTATGCGCTGGCGCTCTGAAATATCCTTAATTTGAGCGGGGAGCCCCCCCGCGTTATAGGCGATATCAAACATCGCCCTAACTCCATAGCGGCTTTTAGTAGTTAGTTTCATAGAAATCCACACCTATTGTAGTTGAGTTATATTATCCAATATAACTTTTACAACCTTGGCATGTCAAGAATTCAGGGTCAATTTCCGCCCTGCTTAGCGGAATGTTTGAGTTTTATGCCAAGCTCTCTAAGTTGTTTTTCATCGACTCTTGATGGTGCATCGGTCATTAGACACGTTCCGCGCTGCGTTTTTGGAAATGCAATGACATCTCGAATGGCGCTGGTTCCGGTTAGGAACATGCAGAGCCGATCAAGGCCGAAAGCAATTCCGCCGTGGGGCGGAGCGCCAAAGGAAAGGCCTTCGAGGAGAAAACCAAACTTCTCCATCGCCTCTTTCTCATCGATGCCAAGCATCTCGAAAACTTTTTGCTGGACCTCGCTGTCGTGGATACGGATGGAGCCGCCTCCAACCTCTGTGCCGTTAAGGACTAGGTCATACGCCCTTGCGCAAACTTTTGAGGGGTCATCTTCCAGCAGTTGCAGATCTTCATCCCTTGGGCTGGTAAAGGGGTGATGCAAAGCGAAATATCGCTTCTCCTCCTNGCGAAACATCGCTTCACCTCCTCATCCCATTCGACCAGAGGAAAGTCCGTAACCCAGCAGAATGACCATATGCTGTCATCTACCAGGCCAAGGCGTTTGGCAAGATGCACCCTTAGCTTTGAAAGCGCAAAGTTACTAACGGCCAAGGTATCAGCTACAAAGAAGAGGATGTCACCCGGCTCAGGCGATAAAGCATCGATGATTGTTTTTCTAGCTTCATCCCCGAGAAACTTGGCAATGGGAGACTGCCACTCGCCATCGGGCTGAATCCTTATCCATGCCAGGCCTTTTGCTCCAAAGGGGGCGACAAAGCCTGCCAAGTCATCAATCTCTTTTCTTGTAAGGCTCTCACCCGCCTTTTTGGCGTTGATGCCCTTTACGGCGCCGCCTGAAGACGCTACCTTGGCAAATACTTTAAAGTCGCTACCCGCCATACCAGCTGTAACATCAGCCAATTCAAGCTCAAAGCGGGTATCCGGAGCGTCACAGCCATATCTTGCCATAGCATCTGCATAAGTTATGCGGGGGAATGGTGTTACAAGGTTCGCGCCCTTCACCTCGGCGAAGAGCGTTGTGACCATCCGCTCCATTATCGCGATAATGTCGTCCTGCTCAACAAAGCTCATCTCGAGGTCAACCTGGGTGAACTCAGGCTGCCTATCAGCCCTCAGGTCTTCATCTCGGAAGCATTTGACTATCTGATAATACCTATCAATCCCGGAGACCATTAAGAGCTGTTTAAAAAGCTGTGGGGACTGGGGAAGCGCGTAAAACTCTCCGCTGCTAAGGCGGCTTGGGACAAGGAAGTCCCTGGCGCCTTCAGGTGTCGACCTTGTTAAAACCGGGGTCTCAATATCCCAGAAACCCTCTCCATCCAAAAAGCGGCGTATGGATGAAGTGGCCGCATGGCGAACTCTCAAATTGTCCTGAAGTTCGGGGCGGCGAAGGTCAAGGTAGCGGTACTTTAAGCGCAGGTCCTCTCCGACCTCACCCTCATCAGCGATCTGAAAGGGCGTTGTTTTGGCGCGGCTGAGAATCTTAAGGGCAGTAACCCGCACTTCGATATCTCCGGTAGCCAACTCTTTGTTAGCGGTCTCCTCCGGGCGTGGAGTGACTATCCCCTTGACGGCTACTACAAACTCACTACGCACCTGATGAGCAAGCTCATGCGCTTCACTTGAAAGGTCCGGGTAGAAAACAACCTGTGTAATCCCTTCACGGTCCCTAAGGTCAAGAAAAACGAGGCCACCGTGGTCGCGGCGTCTATGCACCCAACCCATCAGGGTAACCGTCTTATCATTATCTTCAATGCGCAACTCACCCAAGTGGTGCGTCCGCTTCCATCCTTGCATCGTCGCTTCGTCCTTTCAGCTACGGCATTTGGTGCCGAGAAATAACAAGAGGGCCACCTCTTAACAGTGGCCCCCGTCAGTCTTTAAGTGACTACTCCTCACCGCTGCATCGAGCTCGTATCATCGGAGCCGTGGGGTGAATGGCAGTCGAGGCAATCATCGTGCTTTTCAAGGTGGTCAGTTGCGGTGGACCTTCCGTGGCAAATACTGCAAAGCTCTTTCTCATTCGCAGCGAACTCAAAATCACCACGCTTATCAGCTGAGCAAGCCTTACCTACAGGCTTGTGGCATGATGTACAGCCCTCCATCCCCAGCTCTTCGGCGGCTAGTGGGCCGTGGAGATATTTATAATCAATCTGATCTGCATGGCACCCGCCATTAAGGCAGTTCTCCGCGCTGGCTACGCCTACGGACAAGGCAAGGGCGGCAATAGCAAAGACAATGCTCGCCGTCGTTCTGCTCATCTTAATCTCCCAACTCGGACTCCATGCGGAGCCTCTGAATTAAAACATCTTTAGCTTCTTTGTCATCAAGGGTGACCTGCTCACCCTTTTGCATATCTTTAATTGTTACCTTACCCTCAGCGATTTCACTCTCACCGAAGATAACGGCGAACGCGGCACCGCTGGAGCCCGCTGCCCGCATTTGAGCTTTAAAGCTACGCTCTTCATAATCCATATCGGCCTTGAAGCCCTCTCCAATTAACTGCCTCTTGAGGGAAAACGCACGGCGCTGGCCCTCTTCGGTGCGATAGACGAAGTAAGCACCTGGCGCGCTTCTAATCCCGGCCCCTTCTCCCACCATGAGCACCAGCCGCTCCACACCCATCGCAAAGCCAAGCGCAGGCACGGCGGGCCCACCGAGTAGCTCAACCAGCCCATCATAACGGCCGCCGGCAGCTACAGCGTTCTGGGATCCTAGTTCATTTGTCAAAAGCTCAAAGGTGGTTCGGTTGTAATAATCAAGCCCTCTGACCATGCGGTTGTTAACTTTAAATGGCACCTTTTCAGAGGACAATATGCCACAAACCACAGTGAAATGCTCAGCACAATCTTCGCAAAGATAATTTTCAAGCGAAGGAGCGTCTTTCGTAGCCTCCTGACAGTGGGGGCTCTTACAGTCCAGGACTCTTAGGGGGTTCCGGGTCGTTCGCTCTTTACAGTTAGAGCACAAGCTATCGCTACGCGACTCAAGATATTTTCTCAGCTCTTCAATATAAGCGCTCCTGTCGGAGGCACAACCCAGAGAATTTACCTCCATGGAGACGCGGCTCGATATACCAAGGTCCACCGCGAAATCCCAAAGCATTGAGATTACGTCAGCATCTGCGGCCGGCTCGGCCCAGCCAAAACACTCAGCGCCTATCTGGTGAAACTGGCGGAAACGACCTTTTTGAGGTCGCTCTCTCCTAAACATCGGCCCCATATAAAACCAACGCTCTTTTGGATGAGAGCGGGCAAAACCATTTTCTACATAAGCCCTGACAGTCGAGGCCGTACCCTCCGGACGGAGGGTAACCATGTTGTCCCCAGCGTCGGTAAAGGTATACATCTCCTTTTCGACTATATCAGTTGCCTCACCAATTGTGCGCTTGAAAAGGGGCGTTTCCTCAAGGAGGGGCAGCCGTAACTCTTCATAACCATACTTTCCAAAAACACGCGAGGCGGACTCTTCCACCAGGCGCCATGCAGGGGTCTCAGAAGGGAGAATATCCCTAAACCCCTTTAGTCTCTTTATGTTCATCTATTTTCCGTTTTTTGCAGCTGAATAGACCGCGTTTCGCGTGGTCTCTTTGCCCCGGTACATAGCCTGATCGGCCAAGTGCAGGAGCGCTTCCGGTGTATCGGCATCCGCTGGATAATTGGCAACACCGATACTGGCGGTTAAATGCACCTCTTGCCCCTCCCGCCTTAGGAAGATGTGGTCATGAATCGCCACCCGTATACGTTCGGCGATTTCCTTTGCGCTCTCGAGGGACGCGGCAGGGAGAACCACCGTATACTCATCGCCGCCATAACGTATGACTGTATCCTCTGCCCTTACGTGCCGCTCAAGTATCCAGCCGACCTCTATGAGGGCCTTGCCCCCCGCCTGGTGCCCATGCTCATTATTGACCTCCCGGAAGTTGTCCATGTCGAGAAAGAGCAGGCTCAGCGGTTGAGAGTTTTTACGGGCATCCTGAAGTCTTCGATCCAAAATTACAGGTAGATACCTGGAGTTATAAAGGTCTGTAAGGGAATCTATATATGCCAGGCCAAGGGCTTCCTGATATCGCAAAGCTATCTTGAAAGCTATCGCTACCCGCCCGGATACGAATTCTGCCTCTTCACTGTCAAAGGTGATTTCGCCTCCCTCAACATCCCCAAGGAGTATCGCAATACCGAAATTTTCTCCACCATTGTGCAGGGGCACCAGCAGCGCCTTGTTAAAGTTATCCGGAAGGAGTTTTCCAAAAAAATCATTGAACTTATCACCCGATAAAGTCTTGATGGAGTTGATCTCCGACAGGCCTTTTTTTAGTGAAAGCTCTATCCAATCCTGCTGAACATCTTCAGAAACATTTACATTTATCTGGGATGCAAAGGTCATTGGCTGCGTAAAGGTCGAACGCACCACGCAGATTCCCCCTGCTGCGCTAAAAAGATCGACGAAGATCTTCAGCGCCTCTTCGTCAAGCAAGGCGGTACTCTCAAACGAAGCGAGGCCCTCGGTCAATTTATAGAGGTACAGCTCGCGTTCAGTGTCTTTCACTTTGGAGTTATCCCCGTCGGCAAGTAAACATTAATTAATTGAGCGTATCACATCGGGTGGTGTTTTTTCAACGAGAGGAGGCGCTAAAATACACTTCTCCCCGGCAGATTTCAACTTTAACGGCTCCCGATTCAGCCGTCGTCACCAACCTTGACCCAGCAGACTCGGAAACCCTGCGTAGCGCCTCTGAGGGCAGCCCGGTACCGGCACCCGATGAGGAGATGATTAGCCCTGGTGAAAGGCGTTTGAAAAAACCGGGCTCAACTGCATCCGCTGAGCCATGGTGCGGCGCAACCATAATATCGACGGGGGTGACTAGTCCTCGCCTCAGAAGAGAGGATTGCCCCGGTATCTCCAAATCGCCTGGAATTAGTACCCTGCTCTCTCCGACCTCAAAGAAAACAGCTAATGAGCTGTCATTTTCTCCCGGCCCTTCTCCACCAAAAGTCTTCATTGTTCCCCAATTGTAATTTTCGACAACCTCATTGGGAGCCCGCCACTCTACCGACGTACCAGCTTTATCAGCTGCGACCAAAAGCGCTTCATATCGCTGGTCCCCCTTGAACAGCTGGGGGAGAAAAAGCCTTTTGGGTCTGAAATTTTTAACGACAGATGTTAATCCAAGCAGATGGTCGGGATGTGGGTGCGTTGAAACAACTATCTCCAAAGCCTTACACCCCAACGCGTCCAGCGCCGGTGAAACGACCAGCTCACCTAAATCAAAATCAGTCGCAGGTATACCACCGCCATCAACCAAGACCCAAAAAGGCGGCGCAAAACCCTCTGAAGGCAGTTGCAGCAAAACCGACTGCCCCCTTCCTACGTCCAAAGCATATAAGCTGGCCTCATCACTAAAATTTATAAGGATGGACTCGCCAAAGATACCCCAGGCAATCATACCTGCCGAAAGCAATATGGTGAGCAACAAGCGCTTAATGCGCCTAACTCCCGCTATGTATGGAATAAGAAAGACCGCCAGCATCTGTCCGGCGAGTAAAGAGATGTTACCCGCGGAGGCAATTTTGCTTATACCCCACCCCTCCAAAAGCCGCTCAAAATAAATTACAAAAGCTGCTCCGCCGCCGGCGAGCTTCCAAAAAAAGACAGCCCCGCTCTCCCATAGAGGATATATGGAGGCTCCCGCCAACGAGAGCGGCAACGAAAAAAAGCAGATAACGGGTACTGCTATAGGATTTACAAATACTCCCAGGTAGCTAACCTCACCAAAGTGGTAAGCGGAAATTGGAAATGTAGCGATAGATGCGGCGACGCTTACTTTGGCTAACCTTACGAACCATTTTAATCCTCTACCAAAAAGCAAAGCCAAAGTAGATTCCACCAGTGGAAAGGGCGTCTCAGGCACTTCTTTTTTTCGATTAAAGGCCGGGAGAACCCAGAATAAACCTAATATGGCGGCGACGGAGAGGTGAAGCGAAGGGCTCAATAAAACCATTGGCGAAAGAATAGCAAGTATCAAAACGGCAGAGGCGAGAAGCGCGGGATAAGACACTCGCCGAGAGATAAGATTTGCCAAGAGCAGGAGGGATATCATAACCGCTGCCCGCATCGTTGAGGTATGAAAGCCGGTCAAGGCTAGGTAGCCAAGTATAAATGGCAGGGTGGCAATTGGAGCAGCAACACCCGCGGGAATACGGAGCGCCAATCCGGGAAAGCGTACCCAAATAAAGAAGAAAATAGCGCGCACAGCAAATGCGACTATGCCAAGATGCAGAGCGGATACGGCAAGCAGATGGCCTGTTCCAGAATTACGAAAAAGCTCTTTAACCTGTGGCGAAAGACGGGACTTGTCGCCGGTTGTAATTGCTGCCAATACGCCACCTGTCTCATTTCCCGTGCTATTTACTATTGCCTCAGTAAGGCAATTCCTTAAGGCTAAAAGGAAGCTGCCGCCCTCTAGCGGAGGTGAAAAGAAAACCTCGCCTGGAAAGCTGGCAAAAGCTCGCCGGAAGACCCTCTTTCGCCAAAGGTACTCTTCGTACCACTCTGCGCCTGGGTTTATAAAACCCTGCGGCGCTCTGAGGTTGCTCCTGAAATAGGCTGTGTCGCCTTTATAGGGTCGGGGGTCGGGGAATCCATCGATTGACAACAACACTCGTCCCCGTGCTTCCTCCCAGGGAGAGAGCGGAGGAGGCTTTGCGCTCCCTGTCACCTCTACAAGGACACTATAGCCACCCTCCCTACTTGTTGGGTCTTCAGCAACACTCCCGCAGACCCTTGATACCTCCTGAAGAGGCAGGTTTTGAACCGGAAGGGGAATGCTGGCTATATATCCAGCGGTTAGAAGAAGTAGAAAGGCGGCATTTACTGTCGGCAGATGCCCACGTGTTTTTTGTGAGAAGTTAAGGACAAGGGCTGCAGAGAGGGCGAGCAGCAGCGCCATTGGAAATGAACGCATAAATAAAACCCCAGCGCAAAGCGCCAGGATTCCCCCCAGTTGTACCATCTAGCCCCCCGACTTTTATTTACAACATCAACTCTTCTGTGGAGGCCTGTAAAGAGGCTTCGGCACCGGTGGTTTTGGCTCGCAGCGTCTGCACCGCTCAAGCTCTTCCCCAAGGTTTTCATGCACGAACTCCACCACCTCTTTAAGGCTCCCCTGAAGGTCTTCTATCTTGCGTCTCATCTCAAGGATAACCTGCGCACCGGCTATATTAACCCCTAAATCATTTCTCAAACGAGTTATCCGCTCAATAGTCTCCACCGCTTCGACTGCAAAGAGCGGTCGGCCTCTCTCTCTCATAACAGGCTCTACGATTCCGAACTTACGGTAAATGCCTAGCGTTCTGCGCGAAATTGAAGCGCGGTTGAGGAGATCAGATACGTGTATAAGCTCTCTTCTTAAAGACATTTTTCACCCTTTAAGCTCATCTCTCAATGATTCGAGGGTCTCCTTGGCCTTGGCAGATAAATTCTTTGGAACTTTTACTTTTATAGATGCAAAAAGATCACCCTTGCCCGGAACGCCCTTGCCCTTGATTCTAAAGCGTTGCCCATTCTGGGTACCGGCAGGAATTTTCATCTTAACCTGTTCAGTCAGAGTGGGCACCAAAGTATGTCCCCCGAGGAGGGCATCGGCCAGGGGCACCTCTACCTCAGCCACTATATCGTTACCTTGGCGGCTAAAGCGGCTGTCGGGCGCGACCTTTATACGTATCAGCATATCGCCATCCCCAGCTGCTCCACCCTCTCCCTTACCTGCGATTCTGACCTTCGAACCAGTTTCAACGCCCGGGGGAATCTTGACCCTCAGCCTCTCACTCTTGGGTGTCTTGCCGGAGCCTCCACAACCCTTGCAGGTTGGGCCTTGCGCTCTGCCGGTACCTCCGCAGCTTGGGCATGGCTGCTGGCTGGTCATTGGGCCAAGCTTCATCGATACGCGGCCGCTGCCCTGACATTGTGGACAACGCTGCCCACCTCCCGAGGGTTCGTGACCGCTCCCCCCGCATGATGCGCAGCTTGCGTTTCGGCGTACCGATATCTCCTTTTGGGCACCAAGGATCGCCTCGGTAAATGATACCTCCAGCTCATATTCAAGGTCGGCGCCCTTGCGAGGCCCACGGGGCTGGCCGCCCCCTTGACCAAAAATGTTGCCGAATATATCCCCAAAGTCAAAACCGCCGGCATTGTAGCCACCACCGCCCCAGGATTGCTGCCCTCCACCACCAAATGGAGAATCTCCAAATTGGTCATATTGGGCTCGCTTTTCCTTGTCAGTGAGAACTTCGTGTGCCTCGGAGATCTCTTTAAATTTTTCCTCGCTGGCCTTATCGCCGGGGTTTACGTCAGGGTGGTACTTTCTTGCCAGTTTGCGATAGGCGCGCTTTATCTCATCTTCAGTTGCGTCTTTTGAAACGCCAAGCGTCTTGTAAAAGTCCTTACGAGCCATTTGTTCCTCTCGATTAACATTATTTATATCGAGAAGTTAAGCACCATCACCATTAAAGTCAAACTCTGGGTCGGCGAGATATTCCCGCGACAACTCAAGGTAGCTATCCCGGGTATAAGTGATGCGCGAAAGCTCCTTTTCACCGACTTCACGAACCCTTTTTGCAGGCGCTCCCATCAATAATGAGCCAGGGGGAAAGACCTTTCCTTCCGGGACAACCGAGCCCGCCGCCACAATTGAACGTTCCCCGACTACGGCGCCGTCAAGAACCCTCGCTCCAATACCGACAAGGCACATATCGCCTATGGTACAGCCGTGTACTACCGCGTTATGCCCGATTGAAACATCATCACCAATAGTGAGGGGGAATAACTCCGCCGTACAGTGGAGGGTTGCCAGATCCTGTACATTGACCCTCTCGCCGATGCGTATGTAATTAACGTCACCCCTCACCACAGCGCCAAACCAGATGGAGGAGTTTTTTCCTATCTCAACATCGCCTAAAACTGTCGCTCCAGGGGCAACGAAGACCCCCTCACCCAACTTGGGGCTTTTCCCTTTAAGCTTAAAAAGCATCTTACTTACGCTCCCTTGATTGACACCCCTTTTAACGCTGGGATAATCTTCACTCCACACTTAACAGGGTAACAGGAAAAGTCATGACGCGTATTGCTAAACTCCTCAATACACTGCTGTTGCTAATATTTGTCGCAGTGAATGCTAACGGCTCATCTACCCTGACCGTTACGGCCCCTGGCCTGGAGCCGCTGGCACTTGAGCCGGCAGCCCAGGTAGGCGGCATTTCGTGGTATGACGCAACAAAACTTTTTGAGCCCTTCCTTGAAAGGGTAGAGTTCATCCCAGAGGAGGGCAGGCTAAATTTCAGCGATGGTCAAAGGTGGGGAGCAATAAGCGGTGAGGCGCCTTACACCATGGTGGACGGGCGCCCTCTGGAGGTTAAACATCCACCTATCTTCTTTGAGGGCAAACTCCTAGTTTCAGAGGATTTCATACGCGACACAGCCCAAGCTATAATCCAAAGGGAGCTTACAACCTCAATAAGCCGAGAGGAGCGTGGCTTGGTGGTTGTTATTGATCCGGCGTATGGGGGGTCAAGCTCCGGCCCTAAAGGCTACAAACCTCAGGAGGCGAAAGCACTCACACTCTCTCTGGCACGCTCCTTGGCCGAGCGGCTGGGAGAGGGCGGATATTTGGTTCTCCTTACAAGAGATGGTGATGAAAATAAATCCGCTTTGGATCGTGCAACCATCGCCAACCGCAGAGAGGCAGACCTGTTTCTTCGAATTGATTTAATTGGCGAAGAGCGCAGGGAGGCCAGGGGTTTTGAAATATTCTACCCTGCGCCGCCCAAGGAGGGCACAAGCCCAAACGCATGGAGAGGCGGACAAGCGGCCCTTTATGAGCAAAGCCATCTATGGGCAGAAATATTGGAAAGGGCTCTGGCCTCCTCACTTGCGGTGATGGACAGAGGCATATTGCCGGTAAGCAGCCCGCTGCTATCAGCGCTAAACGTTCCCGCTGCAACACTATACGTGGGTAACATCTCATGGCCCCAGGAGGCTGACCTCTTCACAAATGAAGCAGACAAAAAAATGCTAGTCGAAACCCTCTTCAGGGCTATAGACGAATACCTCTCCAAAGGGAGAGAGTAATGGAGAATGGATATATGAGGATTGACGGCCGCGACGCGGACCAGCTGAGAGAGATTACTGTAGAAAAAAACCCGCTCAAGTATGCCGAGGGTTCGGCGCTTATAAAGTTTGGAAATACTCACGTGCTCTGTGCTGCATCGGTGGAAGATGGCGTTCCGCCATTTCTAAAAAATACCGGGGGCGGCTGGATTACCGCCGAGTACGGAATGCTGCCAAGGGCAACTTCATCGAGAAATGTTCGCGAAGCGGCTAAGGGTAAGCAGGGTGGGCGAACTCTCGAAATACAGCGGTTGATAGGCCGCTCGCTTAGGAGTGTAACGGATATGTCCCTATTGGGAGAGCAAACTATCCGCATTGACTGCGATGTGCTCCAGGCTGACGGGGGAACACGGGTAGCCTCTATCACAGGAGGATATATAGCCCTCATGGAGGCGCTAAAGACGCTGGTAAAGAAAAACCGCCTCTCCACGGCGGAGATCGCAGAGCCGGTCGCGGCGGTCTCAGTTGGTTTGATGGGCGGAAAAGCGCTCCTCGACCTTTGCTATGAAGAGGACTCAAAAGCCCTCGTTGACCTTAACGTGGTCATGACCGCGAGCGGTGGAATAGTGGAGATTCAGGGGACCGGGGAAGACCGCCCTTTCTCTAGGGGCGATATGGATAAGATGCTGGACCTTGCTGAAAGTGGGATTAAATCATTGATCGCTCTCCAGAAGGAGATTTTAAACTGATGGAGCTCCTCTTCGCGACCGCAAACGCAGGCAAGCTGCGCGAGGTTGCCGCCCTTCTCGAGGGTGAAGGCGTCAAAGTTCTTGGGCTTGGAGACCTTGAAGAACCAATAGAGGTTGTTGAGGATGGGAATACCTTCATCGCAAACGCCAGGAAGAAGGCCAGCACCCTGCATGCAGCCTCCGGTTTGGCGGTGTTGGCGGACGATTCCGGGCTTTGCGTGGAAGCTCTGGGCGGAGCACCGGGGGTCCACTCAGCGAGGTACGCAGGTCCAGAAAAATCAGATGCCGCAAATATGGAGAAGTTGCTGAAAGCGCTTTCCGGGCAAAAAGGGAAAGCTCGCGCGGCACACTTCCTCTGCTCAATGGTCTTCATATCAAAGGAGGGCGTTGAGGTTGAGGCCGAGGGAATACTAAATGGAGAGATAGCCCTTGCTCACAGCGGAGATGGTGGGTTCGGTTATGATCCTATCTTTATACCGGAGGGCGAACGCCGGACACTTGCCGAGCACACTATGGATGAGAAGAATAAAATTAGCCATAGAAAGAGGGCCTTATCAGCGATATTGCCGCTCATCCTTCCGCATCTTAAATAGCTAAAATAAAAAAGCCCCTCTAAGGAGGGGCTTTAAGCTGCTTAAAGGACCATTACCAGCCCTTGCCGTCCTGATCCAATTTAACATTATCCTGATTAATACTGAACCACTTGGAAGTATCATGTTTGAATGTCGCAACCGCGGTAAAGGTTGGCGTATCACCGTCAACCGCCTTAACTGAGTAATCGTAATTTAATTCTTTTGCATCCCCGGGCTTGAAAGCGGGGAGCACGGCATCACCGCTTAAAGACGTTTCGCTCTCCGTGTATAGCCCGCTTACATATTTACCCTTGTCCGCAAACGCCTGCTCCTCAAGGGAGTATATAGTAATCAGATTTGACTTGGCCTCGGAGGTCTTTGCAGTTGATATGTAGCCATTATAAAGAGGGATGGCGATTGCGCCAAGAATACCCAATATGGCTACAACAATCATTAATTCCACGAGGGTAAAGCCTCTCTTATTAAGCCACATATAAGCATCTCCTCAGGTGATAAATGTTTCTTTTATTAACGCCAAAGTTTACACCAAAGCCGAGCAAAAATATAGCTTCCTGGAATCAAGGCAAAAAAAGAGCACCCTTTGAGGGTGCTCTTTTTCAACTCTTTTAAAAACTACTCTTTTGTGAGAGTAATCGTTTCGGTAACGCTAGCGGGAGTCTCATCGATATAACGAATGGTAATAGCAATGCTCTGCCCGGGAAGTCCTGTGTAACCACCAGCGGTGCAGCCAACAGCTACTTCGCCATTGCCGTCAGGTGCAGCAGCAGGAGCGGCACCATCAACAAACGCTACTCTAGCTTGGTTGTAAGGGTTGAAGTTGACCTCGCTGCCAGCAACACCGCCATTCATTTCCGCTATAAGCTCAGCGCATGTAGAAGCTGTGTTGCCTGCGTCCACTCGCGCGTACTCACCAAGAGTAAGGCGCTGTGCGTTCTCATAGTTGGAGAGGGCAGCGCGGCGTTTGGAGGTGGCGATGTAGCTGAGGTACTGGGGAATCGCGACTGCGGCGAGAACGCCGAGGATTGCGACGACGATCATGAGCTCGATAAGGGTGAAGCCTTTTTTGTTCCTGTTGATGATCATTTGGAATCTCCTTGTTTGTGTTGAGCTAGAAAACTTGCGAAATTGCTTCTTTGTCAGTGAGTTTAAAAAGCAATTAGAATGCCAACTCGCAAAAATATTTCCTGCGAGCATATGTAGTGCTTTAAAGGAGATTAAATCTATATATTGTGCATAAAGCTACGCTAAGCCAACATGCAGTGACATTTTTTGTCACTCAACCCGCAAGGAGTGTCACTCTTTTGACTGTTTTTGCTCATTTGCTGAAAACCTTCAGGAGTAACGACACCAAAATAGAGGCCGATACATAGGTTGTTATCGGCAGGTAGAGCTTGAAGCCGGGCCGCTCAGCACCCCTCTCCCCCTTCTACGGTGCTCACCATAGAGGATGCGGAAGCTGGTTGCCTTTATGGCAGCCACAACTACGCTACCCTCCCTTAGATCCAACTCGACAACAGCCTCTCGCACAATTTGACTTACCAGCAGCTGTCCTCCGCAGAGAAGCTCAACGGCAACGCGGTTACCCAATGGTACAAGCCCGGATACCGTGCAGGTAAGGAGATTTCTTGCGCTGGTGCTGGTAGGATGGTTTTTAAATAGCACAACATCACGAGCTTCAAGGCGCACCATCACCCGCGGGTCCTCTGATGTGTCGAGGAGGATCAACTCATTATCTCCCCACCTGTAAGCGCAAAGGTCTCCAACGGGTGAGGGGTCACAGAGAGTCATAAGGTTTACGTAGCCCTCCTGCCCCCTTGCAAAGCTCTGCATCGCCAGCTCACCGGATTTGATTTCACCAGTAAAACCACCGCCCTCAATAAGTAGTACCCGATTCGTCATCAGACGCATCTCCTCCACTGAATGACTTATGAAAAGTGTGGGAATGCCAAACCTTTCAAGCACCATATGAAGGTAGGGTATTATCTGATATCGCAGCTTGTCATCGAGGCCCGTGAGGGGCTCATCCAGTAAAAGTAACCGCGGCGCCGCTAGCACGGCGCGCCCCAGTGCCACCCTCCTCCGCTCGCCACCGGAGAGCGTATGCACCCCTCGCTCAAGGAGCGCGCCAAGGTCAAGTGCCTCTATAAGCTCATCCGGGTTGATCTGGCGCTCCGCTTTGGGGAGCCGTTTGTACCCGTAGAGCAGGTTTGCCGTAACTCCAAGGTGGGTAAATAGATGAGAATCCTGAAAGACAACCCCCACTCGCCGCTTCCTTGGGGGGATCGCGCGCCGCCCATCTGTCAGCACCTCACCATCCAATTTGATGGTTCCGCTATCCGGCAGATCCAGCCCTGCCAGGAGCCTTACCAGCGTGGATTTGCCGCTGCCGGAGGGGCCAAAAAGTCCAAGGCGGTTCCCCATCGTGCCGAAGTCTAGATTGAGCTCAAAGGAGCCGAGCCTCTTTTTAACATCAACTTCCAGCTTCACCGTGTCACCGTCTTTTTGGCGCGCCTAGCCAGATATTCACTAACCAAAAGCACTGAAAATGAAAGAGCCATGGAAACGATGCAAAGCTTCAAAGCGTTGGCATCTTTTCCAGGCTGGTTGGTGTAATCGAAGATCGCCAAGGGGATTGTTTGGGTCCGGCCTGGGATTGAGCCGGCTATCATTACAGTTGCCCCGAATTCACCAAGGCTACGTGCAAACATAAGAGTTGCCCCAACAAGGATAGCCCTCCAGGATTGGGGAAGCACCACCGAAAAGAGTATATCTCTCCAGGTGGCCCCTAAAGAGCGCGCCGCATGGAACATCCCCTCATCGATGGACTCTATTCCCAGACGAATCGAACGCACTAAAAGAGGGAACCCGACCACCGCAGAGGCGACAACCGCACCTTTCCAGTTGAAGACAATCTTTATACCAAGGGCCTTTAAAATTGGTCCGAAAAACCCATTGTCACCCAAAAGAATAAGTAGAAAATATCCAACAACCACAGGCGGCAGGACAAGGGGTAGATTTATCACGCCATCAACCAAAGCTCGCCCGGGAAAGCGTGACATCCCAAGCCCCGCTGCAACGAGAAAGCCCACAGGGAGGGATAAAAAGGTGGCTACGGCGGCTACCTTTACCGAAAGTACAATCACCTCAAGGTCTGCGGGGGCAAAGAACAATGCTCACTCCTCCAGCGAGAAGCCGAAAGAGCTTATTGTAGATTTGGCTTCCTCTGTCTTTAGATAGTTCAAAAAACCATTGGCTCCCTGGCTTCTTACTCCCTCCATGGTCAGCCCCGCGGGATATTGGATCTTTGGGTAGAGCCTACCATCAACCACTAAAAGCACCTTTGTGTTCTTCGCCAGCAAGACATCTGTGGAATATACAAATGCAGCCCCTACCTCTCCACTTTCTGCGTATACAAGCGCCTGCCTGACATCCATAGACATCACGATAGCCCCCTTCTCCATCAAAGCCTCATATATACCCGCTCTAATTAGCGCCTCCTTGGCGTAACGTCCTGCGGGCACCGAATCAGGGTTTCCTATTGCTATCAAGTCAAATGCTACCAAGTCTTCTAGACTCTCTACCTCTTTCTCTTTAGAGCCGATAACAACTAGCGCGTTTTTTGCAAAATGAATTAAAGTTGCCGGGTCTATGTAGCCACCCTCAATCAACTTATCCATCCACTGGGGATTCGCTGAGATATAAACTTGCGCAGGAGCACCCTTCTCAATCTGCCTTGCAATGCCCCCTGAGGCACCAAAATTATATGCAAATTCAATTTCAGGGTGGCGTTTATGGTAAAGCTCGCCAAGACGCATAACGACATCACGGGTCGAAGCGGCAGCGCTGATCAGCACCTCATCTGCATTAGCAACTGAAGATGCAATCAAAAATAAAACAGTAAAAAAAGTCGTAAGCACCGACCCTTTCATTGCACCTCGTTCCTTCAACTTCATTCTCCCGTGGCATTTTTCGACTACAAGGGACAATTGCATCGACTGTGCCAATGGTGCCTGCGTGCGATAAGTACTTAAAAATATGGGATAATATTGATGTCTAACAAAAAGGAATGGTGGTATGGAGGCAAACCAAAATGTAAGGCATACAAAATTGTAAGCATTTTTTAACTAACAGGAATTTTCTGCCAAAAACTTGCAGCAACAAAAATCTCATTCCTGTAGCGCTCTTTAAAGGATAACCTCATATCTTTAGTTAATTTTGGGAAAGATGGTGAGGCTGGTTATTTTAATGATATGGAGGAGAAAAGATGAAAATTATAGGCGTTTCTGGTGGCCCGACAAAAGTGTGCTCAATTAAAAAACGAGCCTCTTTTAAGAAGCTCGCATTTTAATTTCTATAGGAGTTGCTCTTTATCGGCCTGTTCGAATACCCCTCAAGAATTCATGTCTTTACCCATTCAAATGCACAAATGACAGCTAATGCGCGATCCTACAAACATCAAATGTCTATGTTGTCAGCTTCAAGTGCATGGTTTTTTATGAATTCTTTTCTCGGTTCCACTTGATCACCCATAAGTACCGTGAACATCTCTTCGGTTGCTATGGCGTCTTCTAGTTTGACCTGGAGCATAACTCTTTTTTCCGGGTCCATAGTAGTTTCCCAAAGCTGCTGGGGGTTCATCTCTCCAAGACCTTTGTAGCGCTGTATGGTGATGGATTTTCTTCCCTGCTCAATAAGAGCATCAAGGAGCGCTTCTTTTGATTCGTAGCTGTTACCTTCATTTCTATCTTTTTCAAGAATTACGAAGGGCGGCCTTTGCAGGTCTTCGAGTTTATCGTTTATTTTGTAAAGGTGGCGGTAATCCGCTCTCTCTATGAGATTATCGCTTACCACCATCTCTCTCACCCATCCGTTGTCACGGCGTGTGACTATATATCTATATGAGCTGTGCTCTTCATTTATTCCAGCTACTTTCACTTCATAGCCTTCGCTTCTTAACGCTTCAGCGATGGGTTCAAATGCTTCTTCGTTTGAAAGGAAACTGGATTTGTTAAAGCCAGCATTGGCCAGTGAGCGAAGTATATTTTTGTCGAGCCCTCTCCGCTCTAGTCTCTCCATGTAGTAGCGGTACTCGAAGATTTTTAGCATCAGCTCTTTTAGGTGGGCGCCTGTATATATTCGGCCTGTTCTTTCAATCAGCACCCTTCTATCTAGAACAGCGCGTTCTATAAGAACTTGATTTAAGTCCTCGTCATTTTGGAGGTATCTGTCCTTGCCTCGTTCGGAGATGCGGTATAGTGGCGGCTGCGCCATGTATAGGTAGCCGTTTTCAATGACTTCGTGCATCATCCGGTAGAAAAATGTAAGCAGCAACGTCCTGATGTGGCTACCGTCAACGTCTGCGTCTGTCATTATGATGATGTTTTTGTAGCGGATTTTTTCTATATCCAGGTCCTCCGCTATTCCTGTACCGAGAGCTGTCAAAAGCGCCATTATCTCGTTGTTTGAGAGAACTTTCTCCGGCCGCGCCTTCTCAACGTTCAGTATCTTTCCCTTAAGGGGTAGAATCGCCTGATTTCTTCTGTCGCGCCCCTGCTTTGCGCTGCCGCCCGCGGAGTCGCCCTCGACAATGTAAAGTTCGCTGAGCGCTGGATCTTTTTCCTGACAATCAGCTAGTTTTCCCGGTAGGGCTGCACCATCAAGCGCAGATTTTCTTCTAGCCAGATCTTTAGCCTTTCTGGCGGCGGCACGTGCGCGGGCTTCATCTATAGCCTTTGAAACAATAGCCTTGGCTACTTTCGGGTTCTCCTCAAGGAATGTTGATAGCTTGTCATTTAAGATATTCTGAACAAGGCCCTGAACCTCGGAGTTGCCCAGCTTTGTCTTCGTCTGACCTTCAAACTGAGGATTTGGAAGCTTTACGGATATTACCGCAGTTAAACCAGCGCGTACGTCTTCACCGCCAATAGAAGGAAGGTCTTTTAGGAGATTCTGGTTTTTTGCGTAGTTATTTATGCACCTGGTCAATGAGGCCCTGAAACCAGCCAGATGTGTTCCACCCTCGCGGGTGTTGATGTTATTGACAAAGCTGAAGACCCTCTCTTTATAGGAGGTGTTGTACTGGAGGGCCACTTCACAGATAGTTTCGTTATTATCACCCTCAACGTAGATTATGGAGTGTATCGGCTCCTGCATCTTGTTTAGGTGTTCAACGAAAGACTTTATTCCTCCCTCATATTGGAATACCTGTTTTTTATCGGTTCTCTCATCTTCGAGGGAAATTTTTATTCCATTGTTAAGAAAGCTTAGCTCCCTCATTCTGGCGGCCAATATATCGTATGAATATTCTAGTTCTGTGAATATCTGGGGGTCAGGGAGAAAAGTAATTGAAGTTCCTCTCCTCTCTGAAGTTCCTACATTTGTTAGTTCATTTCCCGGTATTCCGCGCTCAAAATACTGCTTGTAAACTTTTCCATCCCTCCAAATCTCCATGTCGAGCCTTTCGGAGAGGGCATTTACACAGGAAACGCCGACACCATGGAGACCGCCGGAGACCTTGTATGTTTTATTATCGAATTTACCGCCTGCATGAAGCACAGTAAGAACTATCTCTGCTGCCGGCTTGCCTGTTTCTTCATGTATATCAACCGGTATACCGCGGCCGTTATCGACAACTGTAATTGAGTTGTCCACATGTATAATTACCTTTATTTCATCACAGAATCCGGCAAGGGCTTCATCTATTGAGTTATCCACAACTTCATAAACCAGATGATGAAGGCCGGTGGATGAGGTTGACCCAATATACATGGCCGGGCGTTTCCTTACAGCCTCCAAACCCTTTAAAACTTTGATCTCTTCTGCTGTGTATTGTTCTTTGTTTTTATTTTCTTCCATCTCTATTCACTTTCGTCTGCTCAGGCACCTTGCCAATATCGCCTAATGGTTGACACTGCCTCGCTCAACCCTGTGAAATCTATTTTTCTTATTGCCTTTAAGTGGAATTTCTCCACTTTTGACTGTAGCAATCATGACTTGCCCATGCCAATTCTCAAAAAATTCGGCAAGAAAATTCATCCTTCTCTCATCGAGCTCAGAACCTGGGTCATCCAGAAGAAAAAGCGGAATATCAGCGCCCCGCTCCTCAGCCCAAAGGAGGAGAGACAACTTCATCGATAGAGCAAGTGTCCTGTGCTGCCCCTGTGATCCATGTTCATTTATATCTCTACCATCCAATAAAACTTTTAACCTATCTCTATGCGGGCCGTGATGCGTAAATCCCCTTGAAATATCATCATCAATTGATTCTTCAAGAGCTTTACAAAGACCATCTTCTCCACAATTTTCATCCCAAGAAGGCTTAAGAATAAATCTTATTTCCTCTAATCCACCCGATATTTCATAGTGAATGGTTGTTATTCTTCCAGCCAACTCCTCAAGAGCTTTTTTTCTTGCGCTAAAAAGTTTCCACCCCTTCTCAGCCAACGTTACAGACCAATGCTCTATATCTTTTTTACCTTGAGATATTAGAGAATTACGTTGTGATAATACTCTTTTGTAATCTTTTAAAATATCAAAATGAAGTGATGAGAGGTCAAAGGCTGCCCTATCGAGAAACCTTCTGCGTAGAAGTTGATCTCCACCGGTTAATCTCATATCCCCGGGTCCAAAAAATACTGATGGCAAAACTTTTAAGTATTGGGCTGTTGATGTGGGTGTATTTCCATCAATCCAAGCCCTTTTACCCTCTTTTTCCATCTCAACCCTGAGGTTTGAACTGCCATCCCTATCTTTTAAATCTCCTTCAAGGATAACCTTTTCCTCTCCCCTTCCCATCATCTCTCTAACTTTCCTGGTTCGAAAGCTGGTCAAAGTAGAGAGGAGGTGTACCGCTTCAAGAATATTTGTCTTTCCCTGTGCATTTTCCCCTGTTAGGACATCAATACCGCCACAAAAATCTATAGTGGAGGGAAGCAGGTTTCTAAAACCTTTGACCCTCAATTTTTCAATGATCATAAACTCAATCTACACGCATTGGCATAACCACTGAGAGAAAAGATGAATCTTTGTCAGTTCCTATGAAAAGTGTTGGAGAAAGTGAATCTTTCACTTCCATTCTCATCTCTTCATCATCCATCACCTTAAGAATGTCCATAAGATAATTTGCATTGAAAGCTACCTTCACAGGCTCCCCACTGTAATCCACACTTAAAGTTTCCTCTGCATCACCCATCCCAGGGTTGTCAGAGTAAAGTTTCATAACGCTACCCTCTATTTCAACTAATACTGATCGAGTTTCCTGGTCACTGAGAATAGAAACCCTCCTCAATGCATCCTTGAAAGGCTCACAGGCGATAAGTACACCTCCACCTGTTTGCTTTGGAATAACTTGGGAATAATTTGGAAAGGAAGCATCAATCAAGGTTACAGAGAGCAAAATGTCTTCAGAACGAACATAAATACGTCCATCCGCACAGGCTATCTCCAATGAATCTCCTGCTGTTGAAATAATGCTTTTTATTTCTACAACTCCTTTTTTAGGAACAATTATTCCATCGGAAAAAAGAGAAAGACCATTTTTAAGTAAAGTATCTATTAGAGAGAGTCTGTGACCATCTGTGGCTACCACCTTTAAAAACGAATTATCATCTTCGTCTTTAAATTCTTTTAAATAAACTCCACAAAGGTACATTCTCGTCTCGTCATTTGAAGAGGCGAATATAGTTTTTGTAAACATATTATCGAAGGAGGAAGGATCAACTTCGATAAAATTATTTGGTGGAGTTGGAAAAGATGGGAATTCTTCAGAAGCAGTTCCAGGAATATGAAAAGTTGAGTTTCCTGAAGATATCGTTATCCAATTATTGTCTTTGGATTCTACCGATACGTCACCCCTCGGTATCTCTCTGATGATTTCATTTAGTTTTCTGCCTGGAACGGATATAGAACCAGACTCAATAACTTTGCATTTTGTTTTCTGGGTAAGGCTGACTCTCAAATCAGTTGCAGAGAGTATGATTTCATCATCGCTGGCTTGAAGAAGAATGTTTTCCAGAATAGGACGAGTTGATTTTCTCTCCAGAGTTGATTGAGCTCTAGCCACTATCTCGCTGAATTTTTCCTGATTGATTTCAATGCGCATAGGAGTCATCTCCTTCTTCTTCTATATTAAATATTCATTTTTAAGTAGTAGTAATAGGGCCTGTTAATTGTGTGGAAAAGTAAACTAACCACTTGTAATCAAAGTATTTTTTGCTGTGCATAAACTGTTGGTTGTTTTCACTGTTTTCCATAGGAGGAGAAATGGAAACCTTTTTAACCATCTTATCCACAGCTCTTACAACAGATAACTTGCATCTTATTACTTGCCCAAAGAACCCTTGATTGATTCTATTTGGTGAGCCACATCAGGGTCATTTTCTATTAGCTCCTTGACCTTGTCGCATGCGTACATAACCGTTGAATGATCCTTTCCACCCATGCGTTGCCCTATCTCAGGGCATGAGCTATCTGTCAACTCCCTTGAGAGGAACATGGAAATCTGCCTCGCCCAGGCAATGGCTCTTGTTCTCCTCTTACCCTTGATTTCGGAGATTTTTATTTTGAAATAATTTGATACAGCCTTGGTTATTTCATCAACAGATATTGATGATGAGGCGTGGGAGACGGAAGATTGAAGAACCTTTTTTGCAAGCTCCAAAGTTATCCTGGTGCGCGTTAAATTAGCAAAGGCGGCAACCCTTGTAAGGGATCCCTCAAGCTCTCGGATATTTGAGGAGACTATTGTGGCAAGGTACATGGCTACATCATTGGGTATATCTATTGATTCAAGTTGTGCTTTTTTATGCAAGATGGCGACTTTAGTCTCTACATCCGGCGCTTGTATATCCGCGATAAGACCCCACTCAAAGCGAGATCTCAGCCTGCTCTCAAGGTCGGGTATCTCCTTTGGAAATTTATCGCTTGATAAAACTATGGATTTTTGACGCTCATAAAGGGCGTTGAAGGTGTGGAAGAACTCCTCTTGAGTACGCTCTTTTCGCGCAAGGAACTGGATGTCGTCAACAAGGAGAACATCCATGGATCTATACTTGGCGCGAAACTCTGACATCTTATTATTGGCAAGCGATTGTATGAGTTCGTTGGTGAAGGACTCCGAGGTGACAAAACATATCTTTAGGTTGGGATTTTCTTGAAGCTTATGATTTCCAATCGCGTTTAAGAGGTGTGTTTTGCCTAACCCTACACCGCCATAGATGAAGAGGGGGTTGTAGTTTGAGTTAGCGTCTTTTGCTACTGCAAGGCTTGCTGCGTTAGCAAACTCATTGCTTGGGCCGACAACAAATGATTCAAATGTATGTCTGGGGTTGAGGCCTATTTTAAGAGATCGGTCTTTCCAATTATCAACACCTCTCTCAGGTGCTTTGAGTGCAGCTTCTTTTGAAAGGCGTTTTTTCTTAACCTCAAAACCAACCTCAAGCCGGGTTCCAATTGTCACCTCAACTGCATCGGCGATGGATGAGACCAAGTTCTGATCCTTTAGCCAGTCGATGAAGAAACGGTTGGGAACGGCGATTAGGAAGAGGTCTCCTTTGATTTCAAGAGGTTCCAGCGGGCTTATCCAGGTTGAGAAGGTCTGTGATGGGACCGTCTTCTCAAGCTCTTCAAGCACTCTCTTCCAAAATTGTTCCATCAATAGTCCGGGCTTGTTGAGTTATCCACAACATTTTCCACACATGTGGATAAACTCATATTGTTTTATAGGAAAGATATCATATGTCTCTGAAAATAAAGGTGATTATTGAAATATGCACCCCTGTGGATATAGCCCTTTAAGGGTATCAAATCGAGTGCATGGGTAGCAAGTAAATTGTGGAAAACGATCGGCGTTGACCGCGGCAGTAAGGTCGGCTATTCTGCGCAGGTCTTTTTCAGGATAATGGAGGATTTTGATATGGCGAAAGATGCCAGACAGCGGCAAAAAGCTGCCTTAAAGCGGAAGAAGCGAGAGCTGCGCAAAAACGAGCAAAAGTCTAAACAGCGCTCCTCGGTAATGGGCGGTGTGGCTGCCTCCCCCTTGAAGGTTTTATCGGAGTTGCCCATCCATGAATGTGTCATTTCAAAGGGGTGGGAAGGTAGAGGCTTGGCGCACATTCTTTTGTCTAGAACGCTCCCCAACGGTAAGCTTGCCGTTGGCGGTTGGTATCTTGACACCTTCGCCATGGGTGTTAAGGACGCCGCCCTTTTACCCGGTCTGGACCCTGCCGAGTATGAGGAGCGTATTAAGCCCAATATTTTCAATGACGATGTTGAGTTTGAAGATTGTGAACCGGCCCTCGCCGCAGCGCTAGTAGAGGGTGCGGCGGAGTATGGTGAGAAGCTGGGCTTTAGACCCAATAAACGTTGGGAAGAGAGCCGTTCAATCCTTACCGGGATAGAGCCAAGGGAGGATATACCTCCCTTTGGAAAGGACGGTAAGCCCTGCTACATAAACAGGGGAGAGACCAACAGCGCCGCCATAATTGCGCGCCTGGTGCGGTCCGTCGGAGAGGGCAACTTCACGGTAGAGGAAGACAAGGAAGAGGATTAGTATTTTCAGCGTTTTTTAAATTGAAGCCGGCGGGTAGCGATACTGCGCCGGCTTTTTTATTGGTGAAGAAGTTGACAGAAAAAAGGAGGCGCGGATAATTATTAGTTAAACCATCAACAGCTCCCCATGAGGCAGCGAGGCTGAGACCAAAGAGGGGACAAACCCGGGGCGACACTCCAAATGTCACACCACAGCGGCCATAAAGAAGCAGAATCCTATCAAAAGCTCTCCGAAAGGCTAAACCGCTATCCACAGGGTGCGCCCCCAACTGAACTTCTCTTTAAAATTTTGAAAATTCTATTTAAAGAGGAGGAGGCACGCCTGGTATCACTCCTTCCCATAAAACCCTTTACAGCGAGAAAAGCTGCATCTATATGGAAAGTAAGCGAGCCAAGGGCTAAAAAAAGCCTGGAAGCGTTGGCTACGCGAGCCCTCCTTGTTGACTTTGAAGAAAATGGCGAAGTCCTATACGTTTTACCGCCCCCGATGGCAGGCTTCTTCGAGTTTTCGATGATGCGGGTTCGTGATGATATCGATCAGCGTGCATTGGGTGAGCTATTCTATCAATATATGAATGTTGAGGAAGATTTCATAAAGGCGCTTTTCACAGATGGCGAAACACAGCTGGGAAGGGTCTTTATAAATGAGCCTGCTTTGGATGGAGCGGCGGCGCACGTACTGGATTATGAGCGGGCGACGGAGGTTATAAGGACCGCCTCACACATGGGCGTGTCCCTATGTTATTGCCGCCGCAAGATGGAGTATGTGGGCAAGTCCTGCAGCGCCCCTTTAGATATATGCATGACCTTCAACACCTCTGCTCAATCGCTTATCCGTCACGGGCACGCCAGAGCGGTTGATATCTGTGAGGGGCTCGATCTACTGGAAGAGGCCTATGAAAATAACCTTGTTCAATTTGGCGAAAATGTTCGGGAGAGCGTAAATTTTATCTGTAACTGCTGCGGTTGCTGCTGTGAAGCGATGATCGCTGCCAGACGCTTTGCCGCGATGCATCCTATTCATACCTCAAACTACCTCCCGGCTCTTGATGTGGATAAGTGCAGCGGCTGTGGAAAATGCGTAGAGATATGCCCAGTGGAAGCCATGGGGCTGGTCTCTTTAAATGACCCAAATAACCCCAAGAAAAAGAGAGCGAGGCTGGAGGAGGACATATGCCTTGGTTGTGGCCTCTGTGTAAGGGGTTGTCCTTCCATGGGCGCCGTTGTCATGGTGGAGCGGGATAAGAGGGTGCTGACTCCTCTAAATGGAGCACACCGTGCAGTGCTTATGGCGATAGAGAGAGGAAAGCTCCAGGAGCTTCTCTTTGACAACAAGGTTTTATGGAGCCACCGCGCACTTGGCGCCTTCCTCGGAGCCTTCTTAAAGCTGCCCCCAGTCAAGCGCGTTCTTGCCACCGAGCAGGTTCGCTCGCGTTTTCTTGAGGGTCTGGCCGCCCGGTATGGATGAAAAGCCTTCCCTTAAAGCTACAATAAAGCTATTTTAGCCGGGTCGATACCCAACTGCCCTTACAATTTTACCTTATGACAATTGCAATATTAGAGGAGTTATCCAATGAAAAAGATAGTTATAGCCTCTGCGGCGCGTACGCCAGTTGGCAAATTTAACGGCACCCTTACCTCTGTACCCGCCCATCAGCTTGGGGCTACAGCGATCAAAGATGCGCTAAAGAGAGCAGGCGTGGATGCCGGTGAAGTAAACGACATCATATTCGGACACGTTTTGACCGCTGGTTGCGGACAAAACACCGCTCGCCAAGCGGCTATAGCGGCAGGTCTTTCGGAGACCTCAACGGCGATAACCGTAAATCAGGTTTGTGGCTCCGGATTGAGAACGGTTGCCCTCGGATGTCAATCAATTCTCCTTGGCGATGCTGATATCGTAATAGCAGGCGGGCAGGAGAATATGAGCGCGGCAGTCCATTGCGCACCGCTTCGCGGCGGCATCAGAATGGGGTCAGGGGAGCTTGTCGATACGATGATAAAAGACGGGCTAACCGACGTCTTCAATAATTATCACATGGGAATAACCGCTGAGAACGTAGCTGAAAAGTTTGGCATTACCCGTGAGGATCAGGATCGCTTCTCAGCCGCGTCACAGCAGAAAGCAGAGAAAGCCCAGCGCGATGGCCTCTTTAAGTAGGAGATAGTTCCCCTAACCGTGAAGGTGCGCAGAAAAGAGGTACTCTTTGAGGATGATGAGCACATAACCCCTGGCACCACCTTTGAATCGCTCTCCGCGCTGAGGCCTGCCTTCAAAAAGGATGGAACAGTTACGGCGGGTAATGCCTCCGGCATAAACGACGGCGCAGCAGCGCTTGTTCTGATGACCGAAGAGGAGGCTGCAAAGCGTGGGATCACACCCCTAGCCACAATTGTGAGCTGGGCCACCCGAGGCGTTGACCCCAAAATCATGGGGACGGGGCCAATCCCTGCTTCCAAGGCTGCGCTTGCCAAGGCGGGCTGGGGTGTTGACGACCTAGACCTTATTGAGGCAAATGAAGCATTCGCCTCTCAGGCGATAGCGGTTAACAGGGAAATGGGCTGGGATGTTGACAAAGTAAATGTTAACGGCGGCGCTATTGCGCTTGGTCACCCAATCGGGGCTTCGGGAGCGCGTATTCTAACCACACTGCTCTATGAGATGAAGCGCAGAGACTCTAAAAAAGGTCTTGCTACACTCTGTATTGGAGGCGGTATGGGTGTCGCTCTAGCCGTTGAGCGATAAAAGAAAAAGGAAGCAATAAAAAGCCGCCCCTTAAAGGGCGGCTTTTTTTATTTGCTCTTTAGGTGGGGGATAAAAATTTGCTGCGAAGCCGAAGCGCAACGCTTACAAGCATGACTAGAACGGGCACTTCAACTAGGGGTCCAATCACAGCAGCAAAGGCTTCACCTGAATTTATGCCGAAAACAGCTATAGCTACCGCAATCGCGAGCTCGAAGTTGTTGGAGGCTGCAGTAAAGGAGAGAGTTACCGTCTGTCCGTATGTTGCTCCAACCTTTCTGCTCATCCAGAAGGATATGAAGAACATGGCTAAAAAGTAGATGGTCAGTGGTATGGCTATCCTCACCACATCAAAGGGGAGCTCAACGATGTTTTCCCCTTTGAGGCTGAACATCACAACAATTGTAAAGAGGAGAGCGGTTAATGTTATAGGGCTTATCGCCGGGATGAATTTTTCCTCATACCACTGACGGCCTTTAGCCTTGAGGCCAATATACCGGGAGGCCATTCCGCCTAAAAAAGGGATTCCAAGGTAGATAAAGACAGACTTCGCCACCTCTCCCATTGATATGTTCACCTCTACAGCGTCGCCCAGCCCCAGCCTGGGCGGAAGCCATGTGATAAAGAACCACGCATAGAGTGTGAAAAAGAGAATTTGAAAAAGAGAGTTAAAGGCGACCAGCCCTGCGCAGTATTCCCTGTCGCCACCGGCAAGATCGTTCCAGACGATTACCATTGCGATGCACCGTGCCAGTCCAATCATTATTAGACCAACCATATAGTGCGGGTAGCCCGAGAGGAGGGTAACTGCAAGGGTGAACATCAACACGGGGCCGATGATCCAGTTTTGTACAAGTGAAAGGGCCAATACTCTGCCATTTCCAAAGACCCGGTGAAGCTCTTCATAGCGCACCTTAGCGAGCGGCGGATACATCATCAGGATTAAGCCCACAGCTATAGGGATGTTGGTTGCGCCAACCTGAAACCGGTCAATGAATTTTGGTACCCCGGGGAAAAAGTACCCTGCGCCAACACCCACTCCCATTGCGAGAAATATCCAAAGGGTCAAAAAGCGATCAACCAAGGAAAGTTTACCGGTGACTTTTTCAGCCATATTAGCAGCCCTCCTGAAGGAAGCTTTCAATGCGCGCTTTGATGTCGTCCCGGACCCTTCGGAATGTATCCATAATCTCATCCTCCGTTCCGGTTGCCGCAGCGGGGTCTTCAAAGGGCCAATGCGCCCTCTCTTTGACCTTGCCTAAAAAGATAGGGCAACGCTCTTTTGCTCCGGAGCAAACCGTAACAAGTAGATCGAAATCCATCCCCAAGTATTCATCAACCTTATTTGAGGAGTAACCGGATATATCAACTCCGGCTTCCGCCATTACTGTGATGGCGCGGGGGTTAACGCCGTGTGTCTCGACACCCGCGGAGAAAACCTCGTAATTATCCGCGTCCAACTCCTCAAGCCAACCATGAGCCATCTGGCTTCTACAGGAGTTGCCCGTGCAGAGAAAGAGAACCCTCTTCATGTCTAATACCTTTCTGGTTAAAGTAATCGCTAGAGAGGGACAAAATTACCTTTCCATAAATTTTTTGTCGAGCGTGAAGGTTTAAAATTAATGTTACGTTAATATCATTGGAGAGCATTACCTTTACTCATTAATTTGCGACAAGGACAGACGCGGCTAAACTTCCTGATATAGAAAAATTGGAGGGACGTCATGAAGATTATGGTTACTGGCGGAACGGGTTTTGTTGGGGCATCGCTTATTCCTGCGCTAACTGAAGCAGGGCACGAGGTCATACTGCTGGTGAGAAGAGGAGAGCCAGCAAAGTTCTCAGGCCCCAAAGTTGAGGTTGTAGAAGCTAATACAATGGCGGAGGGAGTATGGCAGGAGCGGGTCAAGGAGTGCCTTGGCGCAATAAACCTTGCCGGGGCTCCCATCAACACCCGTTGGAATAAAAAAAATAAAGAGTTGATAAGAGACTCCAGGGTGCTAACTACCCGGAATCTGGTTTCAGCTATCCCCGAAAATAGCGGTTTTAGACTGCTCTCCACCTCAGCTGTTGGTTATTACGGTGATGGCGGTGAGGCTCTCCTAAGTGAGAGTGCTCCTCCTGGAGACGATTTTCTTGCTTCTGTGGCTAAAGAGTGGGAGGAGGAGGCGCTCGCGGCATCGAAGAAGGGTGTCAAGGTAGCCATTACAAGATTTGGAATTGTTCTTGATAGCGGTGGTGGAGCTCTTGAAAAGCTCGAAGCGCTTTCTCGCAAATTCCTTGGGGGGCCTTTGGGCAATGGGCGTCAATGGTTCTCCTGGATACACAGGGCCGACCTCGTAAGGGCCCTGCTCTTTCTTTTGGATAAGCCAGAGATAGAGGGGCCGGTTAACCTTTCAGCGCCCTCGCCCGTTAGGCAACTTGAGCTAATGAGGGTGCTTGGCCGAGCGCTTAAAAGGCCTTCATTCACTCCAGCCCCAAGCTTTGCGATAAGACTGCTTTTAGGGGACTTCGCAGACGTTCTGCTCTTTAGCCAGCGGATGGACCCTCTTCGCCTGCGAGAGGCAGGGTTTCAATTTGAATATCCGACAATTGAATCTGCAGTCAGCGCAATTTATGGTTAGCGTTGGACAGAGGAGGGGGTGAGATCCTAAATAAGTTTTTTGCTAAAGGAGACCATCTTTAGGCAAGCGCTTTTGGCGAGCGATAATAAGTTTTGTAAAATTAATTTGACTGATTCCTCGCCACAGGTGTCCCCTTTTCCCCCGTGATTGCTTGCTACCAGCAATACCCACTTAAAATTCAAAGTGTTTTGAATTATCAAGTCATCCTCTCTTGATGAAAAACTTTTTTACAATACCTGGTTGATGGTGACGAAAATATTTTTTACAAAGGGCCTCGCCGGGACTTGTTTTCTCATGCTGTTTTATTGGTAAGGAGGTAAAAGTGTATTTATAACGGCACCTTATGTTGCCATGTTGCGCTAGCGGTGTGATGGCATGGGGCTTGCAAAAAGCTATTTGATTAATTGCAGGCTCATTAAACACCATCGGAGGAAGTAAAAATGGCAACCAATTCTACCCGTTCCTACGACCCGACAGTCTCTTGGGTATCGGCGGGGATCACCATCGCCTTCTGCGTTTGGGCGATAGCGTTTCCCGACAACATGTCCACAATGATAAATGCCATCTTTGGATGGACCACAGAAAGCTGGGGGTGGTGTTACCTGCTTACCGCTTTTATCCTGGTAATCGCATCTTTTGTATTGATGGGCTCTGATTACGGAAAGATGAAGTTGGGCAAAGCGGAAGATAAGCCGGAATTTTCAAACTTTTCCTGGTTTGCCATGCTTTTTGGGGCGGCGATCGCGGCGGGTATCGTTTTTTGGGGCCCAGCAGAGCCTGCCTATCACTATATGAGCGCGCCTCCTTTTTACGGCGGTGAGCCTAAGTCAGTGGAAGCTGCTCAGGCCGCAATGACATATTCATTCTTTCATTGGGGTCTAAGCGCTTGGGCAATATATCTAATGCTGACGGTCCCGCTTGCCCACGCCTGTTACACAAAGAACCTCCCCTTCCGTTTCTCCAGTGCTTTTTACTATGTCATTGGAGATCGTATCCACGGGCCTTGGGGTAAAGTCCTCGACATATTCGCGGTTTTTGCAACCCTTGGCGGTATGGCTACTACGACAGGCCTGGTGGCTCTACAGTTGGGGAGCGGCTTCGACTTCCAATTCGGCATAGAGATGGGAAGTTGGGGGACATATGCAGTGATAGCCGTACTTACCGCAATTTTCTCCTTGGCCGTTTACGTAGGTCTTGAGAAGGGGATCAAGCTAATTGGTGACTGGAACATGTATGTGTTTGGCGCGGTATGGGTATTCATCCTGATTGCCGGACCTACACTTTACTTCGTTGATCTGACAACCAACTCGCTCGGTCAGTATCTTCGCGACTTCTTAGCCCTTAGCCTTTACACCGCACCCGGCGAAGGTCACAACTGGCTTGGCAGCTGGACTGTTTTCTACTGGGCGTGGTGGATGAGCTGGGCACCCTTTGTTTCGGTATTTATTGCCCGCATCTCCAAGGGGCGCTCCATCCGGCAGACGGTAGCGGCAACGCTGATTTTACCAACCATCGCAAACTTTCTATGGTATGGGGTAGTTGGCGGCGCAGGCATTTTCTATGACGTTACTACGACTATAAACAATAATGGCGTTGAATCAGCGGTCTTCGCGATAGCGCAGAACCTCCCGATGACTTCGGTTCTCGTCATAGCTATAATCTTCCTTATCGCCACCTTCTTCCTTACAAGCGCAAACTCAGCTGCGCTGGCGCTTGCGATGTTCGTCTCAGGCAAGGAGAATCCCTCTAAAAATCTGCGTCTATTCTGGGGCATTGCCCTTGGGGCATTCGCAGCCGTGCTTGCAGGAACGGGCAGCCTGAAGGCCATACAAACGGCCTCGATTGCGACGGCCTTCCCCTTGATGTTCCTCCTTCTGGCGGTTACCGTCGGTACCTTCAGGGGGTTGAACCGATATCGCAAAGAGGAGCTTAGCGAGGCAGGTAAAAAGTAACGGATGCATTAAAAACTAGCGCCCCAGAAGGGGCGCAAGTTTTTTGTTGTAAACGTGTAAGCTGATTTAATTTGTAGGTGAAGGGAGCTAAGTATGAAATTTCGTGTGCCATTGGACAGAAATCTCGATATCAAGGTCTTCGCCTGGTCTTGTGTGCTTACTCTACCTTTCTTGATCTTCGGAGGTCTTTATCCAAAAGCCACCGGTAAGGTCGCTAATGCAGTGCTCTCCAATATAACCAGCAACTGGGACTGGCTTTATCTCTTGAGCGTAAGCCTCTTTTTATTGGCGGCGCTAATTATAGCGTTTTCGCCCCTGGGGCGAATAAAGCTAGGAGGTGATGATGAGAGGCCGGAATTTAGTAGGATAAGCTGGTTTTCGATGCTCTTTAGTGCAGGAATGGGAATAGGGCTGGTCTTTTGGTCGATAGCAGAGCCCATGATGCACTTTACTTCGCCTCCAATGGGTGATGGTGGAACCCCGGAGGCCGCTAGAATGGCGCTGGAGATCTTCTTCTTCCATTGGGGTGGACATGCCTGGGGAGTATATGTTGTTGTCGGGCTTGCGCTTGCGCTCTCTCAGTTCAGACAGGGACGCCCAGCGCTTATTTCACGGGCGCTTGCCCCGCTTTTCGGTGAGCGGCTTGCCGGGGGTGGCGTTGGAAAGGCCATAGATGTCCTTGCAATATGGGCGACGATAATGGGAGTTGTAACTTCCCTAGGCCTTGGTGCGCTTCAAGTGGTAAGCGGCTTTGGCGCTTCAATTGGCATGCCCCAGACGGGTGAAGCCAAAGTATTGGTTATAGCGGGAATTACTTTGCTCTTTATAATTTCCGCTGTAAGCGGCATCAAACGAGGGATTAAGTTTCTAAGTTTATTTAATGTGGCGCTGATGGTATTCATCCTTCTCTACTTTGCCGGTTTCGGTCCATCAAAGTATATTTTGGAGACCTTCGCATCAACGTTAGGCGCATACCTTGCCGACCTCCCCAGCCTGTCATTCACCACCAAGCTCTTCGGAAATGAGGGTTGGACACGTGGCTGGACGGTATTTTACTGGGCCTGGTGGATAGCGTGGGCTCCATTTGTAGGGGCGTTTATAGCCAGAATTTCAAAGGGACGGAGTGTTAGGGAGTTCATCTTGGTTGTTCTAATATTGCCAGCCATTTTCAGCTTTATTTTTGCATCCACGCTGGGAGGCACCGCCTTTTACATTGATCTTTTCGAGGGAGGAAAAATAGGCGCGCTGATTTCCTCCAATCTGGAAGGAGCGCTATTTGAAACATTGAGGCATCTCCCTGCCTTTGGCCTGCTTGCATCTCTGGCTAATATTTTAATTATCTCTTTCTTCGTCACCTCGGCAGACTCCGCTACCTATGTAATCAGCTCGTTTTCAACTGAAGGGTCAAGCGTAGTGGATAAGAAGCTGGTAATATTCTGGGGGCTAGCGCTTGGAGGAGTTGCCGCCGTGCTCCTGACAGCAGGTGGCCTCAAAGCACTTCAGACAGCCTCAATAGTTGGCTCATTTCCTTTTATTATCATTATGTGGCTGCTCCTTGCAGCTACGGTGAAGGAGCTCTTTAAAGATTACCGGGGAAAATCAAGCTAGATTTTGAATGCCTCCCGTTTGAGGCCATATTTTTTAAGCTTATAGTGGAGCAATTGGCGAGACAGTCCCAAGTCTGCCGCAGCGCGCGAAATGTTCCCGTTGCTGCGCTCCATAGCGGCGGTGATCGCTGCGAGCTCTAAATCGCTTTGACCTTCACGTAAATTTCCCTCAATGGTTACGCTGCCGCCCACATTGAGGGCGCTGCGCCGTAATGAGTGAGGCGCCGTATCTCTAAGCATATGCGGAGGCAAGTCCTTTAAATCAATTAAGCGCCGGTTGCCCACGACGTTCATCGCGCCCTCAATTATGTGCTGGAGCTCCCTTACATTTCCCGGCCATTCGTGGCGAGTAAAGCGTTCAATAACGCCCTTTGAGAGGCCCTCGACGTTTCTCCCAAGAGCTTTATTGAACTTTTCAATAAATGCTGCCGCCAGCAGGGGGATATCTTCTCTTCTCTCCCTTAAAGAGGGAAGGTGTAGCAAAACGACTCCAAGCCGATAAAAGAGGTCGACCCTTAAGCGTCCCTCGTCAATAGCCGCGTGGGGGTCCTCATTGACAGAGCTTAAAATTTTGACGTCTATGGCGCGCTCCTCAAGGGAGCCGACGCGCCTGAATTTTTTCTCCTGAATCACCCTCAACAGCTTCGCCTGCAGCCCCAGAGGCATCGAGTTGATCTCATCAAGAAAGAGCGTTCCGTTGTCCGCTTTTTCAAAGAGCCCCTGTTTGTCTATTGCGCCCGTGAAGGCTCCTTTAACTGTGCCAAATAAAATTCCTTCTAAGAGATTTTCAGGTATAGCAGCGCAGTTGATTGTTACGTTTGCGGCATCTTTGCGAGGGCCGAACTGGTGCATTGCCTGGGCGAAGATCTCTTTTCCGGCTCCCGTCTCACCAACCATCATGACAGGTGAGGGCGTGAGCGCCGCCATCTTAGCCGTTTTTACAGCCTCGGATATGGCTGTGCTCGTACCAATGATATCGGAGAAAGTGAGAAGGCCCTGGAGATTCCTGGAGGTCAAAGGCTCCTCGCCCCTTGAGCAAACGGAAGTTATAGTTGTTTCAAGGAGGTTGTAGTCTCTTACGAAGCAGACAGAGCCGACCAGCCCCTCCTCATTGAAGAGGGGGAAAACGCTACAGAGCGAGTTTGTCGTGCGTCCAAGGCGGGTTTTGTAGAGCAGGTGTTTGTTCAAAATAGGCTGCTGAGTAGAGAGGCACCGCATAATAAGGCTGGTGTCGCGTGTAAGCTGATAAAAAGAGGTGATAAGCTCACCTATGGGAGGTGTCTTAACGGAGTCAATATGCATCTGGGTGTTGTTGTAGAACATAATACGGCCATTTTTGTCCGTGATTATGACACCCTCATCAAATGCTCCGAAGATATCCCTATAATTCACGATGTCGTTTAGAAAGTGCTCCTGGTTGACCTTTGCCATTTAAGCGGCCTCCATCAGGCATCAGCGTAAAAATAATTTTACATTATACTCCTAAAGGCTGGATGTAAAAGGGTAAATATTGTGTGGAGAGGAGGCTTTTGAATTAATTAGGTCAGCTAATAACTATTATAAAACACAGCTCACTCAAGAAAAGCGAAGGCATGGGAAAAACTAGCTTCGTATATTTTAGAAGAGGGTCAAGAAGTCCTTAGAATCATTTGGAAGGACCACAGGGTTTTCAAAAATCGATCCGTGAAGCGCCAAATGGTTATTTATGAAGTGCTTTATTGTTTTAAAATTTAAGGGAGTGAACTCGGCAAATGATGCCCCTACGTAGGTCAATCCATCTTTGGCGCTTTGATATTCAGCTTTTGCGGCGGTTTTAATGTGAAATTCACCCAGACTGAATGAAAGCCAGACAACTTTGCCCCTAGGTAGTGAGTTGTCTACCTCAATAAGGCAGCCTCCAAGTGAAAGCTGCTTTATCTCGCCTTTGTTTGTACTGTTGCCGCCCAGAGTATCTAATACAACCGGAATACGAACCGCGATCCTGGGGTAGCGCCGGATAGGCATATTATTTCCCCTTCGCTTTAATAAAAATCCCATTAATATTTAAAGGATAGGGGCTGAAAGAGGACCGTTCAAAGAAAAAATGCCGACACTAATAAAACCACTCATTTGAGTGGTTTCTCTTAATGCCTGATGTGGTAAAAAGTTGCTGTTATGAGGTTGCGCAGCTCTCCGGGGGGGCTCTCAATCAACACAGCCAAGTTTCAAGTTCAATACTTCCAGGGCTGTCCTGCCCAAGCTATCCAATCGCAAAATTTTCTCTAAGTGAAATTATTTTCTCAAGACACTTGGAATTTTTGATTATAAAAAACACTAATTGTCTTATTCCTTTTGCCGCCTTGACATAAATTAAAATATTATCCCTCAAACCATCTTCTTTATATCTCGGGGTTAAAATATGTTCCAAGGGATTAAGGCTCTCGTTATTCTAGCTATTTTCCTCAGCGTGTCCTCGCCAATAAACGCTTTGGAGACCACACCCAAGAGAATATTTCTCGTTAATAGCTACCACAAAGAATATTTCTGGAGCGCCCGCCAGCAAGAGGGGATAAGAGATGCTATGTCTGGAATGGATATAGTGGTCAAGGAGTTTTTTCTAGATACTAAAAGGCATACCGGAAAGGATTGGCTTGAGCGCAAAGTCAGCGATTGCCTTGCTCGAATGGAGGCTTTTGAGCCCGATATCATCTTTACAGGTGACGATAACGCAACAAGGGAGATAGCAAGCCGCTTTTTGGGAGGTGAGATACCCGTTATTTTCTATGGCCTTAACGCTGAGCCTGAAGAGTACTCCTTGGTAGAAACGGGTAAGCGTGAGCATCCAGGTAAAAATGTCACAGGTGTCCTTGAAAGACATTTTTTCGTTGATACCCTCCACCTCATGTTTGCTATTTGTCAGGCTAATGACCTTGAAGTCGAAAATGTATACATAATCACCGATGATACTATGACCTCTCGTAAGGTCTTGGATTATTTAGGAAAAATGGACTGGAATACTTCCGCAAAGATCATTTATCTCCCACAATTCGGCGATTTTGAGGCGTATAAAGATACTCTTTCAAAAATAAATAGATCAGGGAATGCAGCGGTAATATATAACCTGCAAACATTGAAAGACTCTAAGGGAAATATTATCGACTACAGGCCGGTGGTCGAGTGGACGCGGGATAATCTGAATATTCCAACAGTAAGCTTTCACCAGGTTTATATAGAGGCTGGGTTGATGATGGGGATAACTGTTAGTGGTTATTCCCAAGCTTATAACGCTGGCGTTAAAGGAAGAAAAATTTTGGAAGGCGCCTCAGTAGGTGAGGTACCCATCGATTCGCCGGAGAAAGGTCAAGTAGTAATCAATAATAAGGTAGTAAAGAAGAAGGGTCTTAAAATACCCATAAGCGTTTTAATGGGCGCAACGTTGGTTCCTTGAGAATATGGGCAAGAAGCTAGTTATACAGTTTCTTCTTTTTTCTCTTCTTGTTCTCAGCGTGTTCGCTGGAGCCGGTATATGGCTTGACGCGCATATTGAGAGAAATTTAGAGAGAGAGGCGCTTTTTCGCCACTCACTGGTAGCCGGCCGTATAGTAAACAACATTGAGCTCTACCTTGACAGAGTGCGCTCTGGCGTTGAGCATGCATTTACAATCCCAACTGATGATGGCCCGGATATAAAGAGAGTCTTGGAATTCCGCTTGTCAATGCTCTCGGAAGTCTTCCCGGAAATATTCAGCATTGCGTATATGGACCCCTCAGGCCTTATTTTTTTTACCAATAAAAATGGGATATTTCAGAATGAGGGGGTTTCAATTGACGAGATAATTGAATCGGGAATTTTTCGAGAGAACCTAAACGACAGCGCAAAACAGAAAAAAGATGTGTCTGTAAGCCCCTCAATATTTATGAGGTTCAGCCCCGAAGTGGAAAGGATAGTGCCAACCTCAGCGCTGCTATTTTCCAAGAGCATGCATAGAGGCGAACAATATGTTGGGACTTTGTTTGTCCCCTACCTTCTTGATTTCCTCATAGAGAGCTACCTATCAACACCCGGTTTGGGGGCCCCCTTCACCACCTACCTCGTAAACGAGGAGGGCTCCTTAATTTACCGCTCCGACATGCCCACCTCCTTCGATAGGCTTAATACCCCATTTCCATTCATTTCCAAGATTGAAGGAGAATATTATCTTCGGTTTCCTTTAAAAATGGATTTAAACGATATCCCCATTACAGCCGAAGGTTACAGCTGTGCTTTCATGGCGGACCTTATGAGTATGGGCGACAAATCCATACATAAGGGATTTTTTCTTCCACTTAGAGTCGGTAAAGAGACACTGACTGTTGTCGTAGCGGCTAAATCGTCTCAAATCATAGAAGCAAAAAGTGATTTCATCCTCCCCCTCTCTGTTGGCGCGCTCATTTTAGTTTGGCTGATAATTGGAGCGGCTACAGCTACATACCAGCGCCTGCGCTTATCCGAGGAGCGCCTCATCGAATCGGACACTCTGCACAGGGCTCTTTTTGAAAAAGCCAATGACGCTATCTTCTTCTTTTATCTGGAGGGCGGAGAGTTAATTGCAGCAAACCAGGTTGCAAGCGACAACCTTGGTTATTCGGCAGACGAGCTCTCCAGGATGCGCCATATCGAGATATACAAAGAGGGAGAAGCTCCGAAAGTTAAAAAGTGCATAAATGAGCTCGGAGAAAAACTATTTTTGCAATATGAGAGCCTACATGAGGCAAAGAATGGTGAAACATACCCAGTTCAGGTTTACGCAAGGCTTTTGGAGCATAAAGGGAGACAGGCAGTTATTTCCACTGAACGTGATGTGACAGAGCAAAAAGCCCTTCAGGCGAGGCTGCTTAGCCGGGAGAAGGAGGCGCTTAACAGGAAGAGCTTTGAGGTCATTGGCAGATTGGCCGGTGGGGTTGCACATGAATTCAATAATATTCTGGGGGCGATTCTCTCCTGCGTGCCTCCAGGTTTTAAAGAGCGCCAGGCAAAGGGGAAGATAATATCAACTGGGGGGATAAATGAAGGTGTTGTTGTAGCTCTATGTAAGCGAGGAGAGATGATAACCTCCCAACTGCTGGACTCCGCACGCCAGGTGCTTCCCGACCCCTCGCCCATAAACCCGGAGAAGATTCTCTGGGAGCACCTTTCTATTTTAAGGCGCAAGCTCCCCGACAGCATAGGGATCACAATCGCAATACCTGGTCCGCTGCCACAAATCTCTACAGTCCCCTCAATGTTGCACTCAGCGCTTATGAACCTCTCAGATAATGCAATAGATGCTATGGAGGATGGTGGAGAAATCCTCTATTCCCTTGCGGAGGAGGAGCTGTCAGGCGGCGTGCCCGGTGTCTCCTTTATTGTCGTTGATAAAGGCGGGGGCATAGCTGAGGAAGAGCTGGCAAACATATTTGAACCTTTCTATACAACAAAGGAGCCTGGTAAAGGGACCGGCCTTGGCTTAAACATTACTAAGGCCTTTGTTCAGTCCAGCGGCGGTGAAATTAGCGTTGAAAACAGCGGTGGCGGAGCCTCTTTTAAGATGACTTTTCCCATTTGGGAGGGAGCTGCTGAGAAAAACCCCCAAATTGATAGCCATGTTGCTTTTGTCCTGGTGCTTGCTAAAGAGGGGGATTATGCCGGCAAGATCTGCGAGGAGTGCCTTAAGCCAGGTATAATGCCTTTGCTTGTCACTGATGAATCAGCGCTATTGGATAAAATCAATACAGACAGCGAAGCCAGGGTAAGGTATGCGATTATTGATGAGCGTTTGGTTAAAATTCCCCTTCGAACTCTCGTCGAGATCATCGGGTCTATCCGAAAAGACATACTTATAATCCTGCTATCCGAGGATGAAATATACGATAAAAAATTTCCAGAGGGGGTCACAATCTCCAACCTGGAAAAATTGAGCATTCTTTTTGGGGGCGTTTTCAGGTGAAAAATATCGACATAAAAAAGATCATCATTGCTGACGACGATATGGTGATCGCAAGTAATATGGCAAGCGCGGCCGAAGGGAGAGGCTATGAGGTTTCGCTCGCCGCAGATGGGCTGGAGGCTCTGGAGCATTTAAAAAAGGAGGAGTACCAAGTTGTCGTGACGGACCTTTTAATGCCGCGCATGGGTGGAATGGAGTTCATAAGAGAAATTTTCTCTACTGAAAACCCTCCCGCTGTAATTGTGATCACAGGACATGCATCCATTGATATAACAATTGAATGTCTAAAGTTCGGGGTTAAGGATTTTCTGAAAAAACCCTTCACTGTGGAGGAGTTCCTTGAGAGCGTTGAGCGGGTTTTCGATAATTTTGAAGATAATGCTGAGGTTATGCCCAACTGGGAGATGCTCGCGAAGAGGTATTCGCTAACTGACAGGCAGCTTGAGGTGGTCAAAGAGCTCTTCAACACAGGGGCTGATTCCCATGAGATCGGTGACAACCTGAACATAAGTTTCCATACGGTACGCTCACATCTGGGGATAATTTTTAACAAATTGGGCGTTACAAGCAGGCTGGAGCTCGTTAAGAAGATAAGAGAAGAGCACTGATAAAATAAAAGGAGGAGCCCGGCGCTACTCTCCGGGGGGGCAAAGAGTAATGCGATACCGAACTCCTCCAAATCTTTTTCGTAGCATAGCATGAATGCAAACGAATGGAATCGATTTTTATAAAATATAAAATATTGTCAAAATTTCCTAGGGCACCATCTTTTCACATTTCATTACGAACAAGTTCATTATTCGTGCCTGTTTGTCCACTACTTATTAAATATAAAAGCGCTACAATAAAAGGTAGATAGTAAAAAAGACCTCTTCATCTGATCTCATGAGTAAAAAATATTTTCAGGAATATATTCAATATATATTGTGTCTTCACTATCTCTCTAAATTCTTAAAATATCTTTAACCACACGTATTCTACCCGTTCACATCATTGTAACATTAACATGATACTCTCATCAGCATGAGACAACATAAGTAGCCGGGAGAGTATCCATGAGTGCCATAGAAAAAATTGAAAACTACAGCCCTAAAGTTGTTGTAATAGAGGATGAACAGGAAGTTGCAGATATCATAGTCTTCAACTTAAAAAAGTATGGATTGGAGGTTTATCACGCGCTTACAGGGCTTGAAGGTTGTAGTCTTATAAGCCTTCACAACCCGGAAGCTGTTGTTCTCGACCTTATGCTCCCGGATCTGGATGGGTGTGAAATATGTCGTCTAATTCGCTCTCACGACGACCCATGGGCTGCGTCTACACCCGTGATAATGCTTACCGCACTTGGAATGCCCTTTGAGCGGGAGGTAGGCCTGGAGGCCGGCGCCGACGACTACATGAGTAAACCATTTTCCGTGAGGGAGCTCTCCTTGCGGGTTAAGAAACTTCTTGAGAAGCGACGTGATATGTACGAGGCCCAGAGTCGTATAAAGACTTCGGAGGAGAAGAGAAACCAAACTGCTCTAAGAGAGCAAACGCTGCTGCATGAAGTGAAAAATAAGCTATTTACTGTAGGCGGCTATTCAAAGAGGCTTGAGCTACATGCAAATGATCTTTCACCCTCCGAGGTCAGGCAGTATGCAAAGGAGATCGCACGCTCCTCAGAGTATCTTTCGTCACTTTCCGATAAGCTGATGGAGTTAGGTAAAGTTGCTTCAATGGCTCTTGGCAAGACCCCTCAAATTTCAAATGTAAATGAGATAGTAAAAAAGGTTGTCGGACTCCACAGCGCAGAAGCTAGTGCAAGAGGAATCAAGATAGATGTGAAGTTATTAAGTGAGGAGCAGAGGGTAATTTGTTCGCCGCAGCTTTTGGAGTTGGCAATTTCAAATCTTGCTGAGAACGTGATAAAGCATTGTCCAATTATGACTACAGCCACCATATCAGCGGAGGTGGAAAAGGGCTGGGGAATTATAAAGGTGTCGGATGACGGCCCCGGCTTATCCGAAGATGCAGTTACGCTGACGATGACTGCCTATGAAACATTGAAACCCTACAGCTGCTCAAATAATAGCTCAGGTATCGGCGTCGCCATTGCGCGAAAAACAATGGAGGATTCAGCCGGGATATTTTTGATGGATACAAAAGCGGGGCAGGGGACAACCTTTACCTTGAAGCTGCCCCTCGCTGATTAGGTGGAAGTAGAAATATATCCGAAGCAATCCCTTAGATAAATGAAAACCTCCCCATGATTTAATATTCACTTTTATCGGTTACCATCTCACCCAGAACTTAAAGGGAGAGCTGAGATGATAATCAATGAACCTAAAGATAAAGAGCTCTTTAGGCTGATGGCTCGGCAAGAGCGAGGACTGCAAAAAAGTCGTCATAACGCCTGCTCTCAAATTCGCTCAAAAACGCTGGATATACTCAGCATAAGCTGGGAAATCGAAGGCTCCTTGAAGGGCGTTTAAGGATGTGCTGGAAGAATTGATAGGTAAGGTCCGGCAGGGGGTCAAAATCATTTATATTCCCGGTAATTATGATAGGGCTATTTAAAGACTTGACGGGCTGAGGCCAGCGGTAAGTAAAATTCAAAGCGCGGTAATGTTACAGCAGGGGGAAGAGCAGTTCTCGTTACCCATGGCGACTGCTTTGAATAAAGGGTGAAGAGCGGTAAATATTGTAAATCTTCTGGTTACTGAACTTACGAAAACAAGCTACGAAAAAGGTTCGGATTGCCCCGCTGCCCTATTATAAAAGTAATAAATGAGAGGCTACCTTCCGTAGTAAAATATTTCCGTGAGTTAGAAGCGTGTGTCCGCGCTGAGTCTAAACCAAGAGGCTTTGATGGGGTTACATGTGGTAATTTGCACAGGACAGCCTTTAGCGAGAAAAAAATGACTTACTCAAATTATGCCGATTAGGTGGAACATTTGAGCTTCATTACCGAAGAGCTTGATGGTTCTTTAAAACTAAGACATTGGAGAATGGCCGTGGAAGAATTTACGTCAAGCGAAGCTGAAAAACAGTTGGGGTTAAATAGAATTGTTTAATGCCCCTCACGAATTCACATCTGAAATAATTTTAAAAACAAAAGAGTTCGGGGCCGACCTAGTTGGAGTCGTGAATATAGAGGAGTTAAAGCGCTCCCCCTCCCATTCAATTTTTGAGCGGCTTGACACTTATACCGGGGTTGGTTCAAAAGGTGAGGGCAAACCCTCTCTCACGTGGCCCAAAAGCGCCAGCTCAATAATAATTATGGCGCTTGAGCATCCTGAGGATAACGAGCCACTTGATTGGTGGCGGGTTGGATTTAGCGGTGGCACAAGAGGCAACAGAATTTTGATGGAAATTGTTGAAAATGTTGCCAAGTGGCTAAAAGAGGAGCACTCCGTAGGTACATGCATGCTTCCATACCACATTGAGCATGGCGGTTTATTTTTAAAGGATGCCGCTGTTATTGCCGGGCTTGGGATTATAGGAAAGTCCAACCTTCTAGTTACGCCTCAGCTCGGCCCGCGCGTCAGGTTAAGAGCGCTTGCCGCTGATATAGAGCTTGAGCCTACTTCACCGATAGATTTTAACCCCTGTAGGGGGTGCCAATCTTTCTGTAGAAAAGCATGCCCCCGTAATGCTTTCAATGAGAAGCTTTATCTGTCTGAAAAATATGGCATAGATAAGTTGCCAGGAAGAGACGGCAACTACAACCGCTCGCTCTGCAATCTCCAGATGGAAGCGGACATCGCCAAAAGCAAGGAGGTTGATGGGGAGGAAGTTGGCTCAAGCCGAGAAGTGGTGCGTTATTGCCGCAAATGCGAATTTGCCTGCCCTGTAGGCATCCGCTAGAGAAGGTTACACTAAACGGTGATTAGGCATTGCTTATCGAGGCCGCAGTTAACCGCAGAGATAACGCAGTCAGTTACAAAAGACTTATTGGAAGTAAATTACTTTTGTTTGGGCAATTAAGGTTTGCTTCGCAGCTTTACAACTTCTTTTAGGAAGAGGCGGATTTGGATCTCTGTTTTTTTCGCCATGCGCAGAGCCCTAACCTGAACACTTTTTGTCTTTCCCCTTTCTGATAATCTGCAATTGCCCTTGTACGCAACTTCCAGGTTTCGCACGGTATGGATATTTGACCCGTCAGCAGCCTCTAACAATTCTCGCAGTAAAGTCGGACTCGGCTTCATGGTCAGCAGCTATTTATTTTAGTTGAATTCAAGGGTTCGATCAGATTTCGTTGGGCGCTTTTCCGGTAAAGTCCCGGTCTACGGTTCTTCCACACAGCCTCCTCCTTACGCCAAGCGCAAACCTCATCCAGGTCGATATTTGCAGTTCGGATAACCTCACTGGTGCCGAATGACAGTATTCTCTCACCTTTGGGGTTAAAAATAGAACTTTTGCCCCCAAAAGCCGGCGCGGCGCGATTAGCGAAAATGACGAAAACCTGATTATCCAAGGCCGCCCCCGCCATGCGCCTGTGAACATAAGAAGATGGGAAGTGGGCGGGAACGGCGGAAATGTTAACTATAATTTCAGGCCCTTTCAGGGCGATATTGCGCCACACTTCAGAAAATGCAGAATCGAAGCAGATATTTATCCCGATCTGGCCGAATGGAGTCTCAAAGACCTTGAGCCTATTGCCGGGGGTGAAATGCTCCGTCCAATGCACGTGGGTTTTTACATAGTGCTGAACAGAGTTTCTGTCGACGTAAGTGGCTACGTTGTATATATCATCACCCTTTCTCTGGATTTGCCCAAAGATCACCCTTGCATTTTTTTCGCGTATAAATGAGTAAAGCTTGGTGCTTATCCCTCCGTAAACGACCTTGGCTTTCCGGTAAAGTAATCCCTCTGGGCTCTCCTGAGATGGGTGCCCGTGAAGTATAAGCTCAGGGAAAACAATTAGGTCAGCTTCCTTATTGCGGTTGATGATGCCCTTAATACGTTCTAAATGTTCACCTATGGAGGGTGAGCTGTAATTAATTTGGGCTATACATATTGAAAGCTTCCGAGGCATCAATATCCTTTAAACGTTCAGAAATGGAACAGTGAACTCTTTTCGCACCTTGTCTTCGATTTGTTGCAGCATCGTGCGGGTGAGATCTTTGCCGTACTCCTCATCCCCATAACGGTATAGGCTACCCTTATCTCTTGCGATGTTTTGCTTTACAAGATTGGCGTCTGTTTCACCTATGCGATTTATTGCAATCTCCTGGATGATTCCATGTATACCGGAGCCTGTCTGGGCAGGGTCTTTGATTCGATAGGAGAGATATGGGGGAACGCCTAGTTCTACGGCAGCCTGTCTGTGAACACGCTTTCTAAAATCATCGTTAATGCCCTGAATTTTTAGCTTTGGTGATACCCGCATTGAAAGTTGGACGACATCCCTGTCGAGATATGGTGCGCGGAGTTCAACGCTGTGCGCCATAGTCAGCTTATCCTCACGTTCAAGGGTGTCGGTGTAAAGGTAGTTTAGATCCTCCCACAATTTTTCATGCAGGCGCAGATATCCATCCTCTTCAATCACGTCAGTGTACCAGGGATATCCCGCCCAAATCTCATCAGCCGCTTGCCCGGTGAACATGACCCTTATGCCATCTTCGGAGCCCATCTGCGTAGCAAGATACATCGGGATTGCAACTTCGACCTGTAAAAGCCCACCCTCTTCAACCTCACGGATTATTGTAGGCAGTAGTTTTTCGACCAACTCTTCGTCAATGATCTTTGTCTTTAAGGGAAGCCCTAGGTCCTCAGCTACTTCCTTAGCGGCGATAATGTCGCCGGAATTTTCCGTCCCCGTGCAGTAGCAAAAAATATTTCGACCCTGTTGCTGTAAGAGTTTTGCTACAAGGACGGAATCTATCCCGCCGGAAAAGATAACGCCTAAGGGCATACTGTCTAAACCGGATAAGCGTTTTTCAATTGCCTTTGTTAGGACATCTTTGTAGAGGTCTACGGCTTCCCTGAAGTCAGTAATATCAATCTGTGGCAACTGTAAGGGGAACCCTTGATGCACTGAAACTTCATTGCCGCTAAGATGCAGCAATTCACCCGGCATAAGCCTTCTGGGTTTATCCGTGTCATTCCACAGAGCCTTTTTCTCAGAGGCAAAAAAGGTGACATCCTCACGTTCAAGAAAATAGAGAGGTTTCTTCCCAACAGGGTCGCGGGCCACAACTACCGAGCGCCCATCCGTTACCGCGAGGGTGTACATGCCGTCGAGGAGGCCGATTATTCTCTTAACCGCGTTAAGCAAATCCCCCCTGTAGGTCTCTTCCAATAGGTGGACAATCACCTCGCTGTCGCTGGTTGTCTTTAGATTGTGCTCGCCCTGAAGGAGTGTCCTGAGCTTCTGGTAGTTGTATATTTCTCCATTGTGAATTAGCACGAGCTTGCCGTCGCATGATTCGTAAGGCTGCGTTTCAGCGCCCTGCCCTATAATGGTAAGGCGTGAATGGCCTAGAGCTATGCGAGAAGGTGTTAGCGCTGCATCTTTTAAACCTTCAAGCTCTTTTGCCCTTTTGATCTTCCCATCGGCATAAATCCCGTGGTGGTCGGGGCCGCGATGGGTCATTTTGGCAAGCATGTCGTATATGTCGTTACATTTCATCTTGCCTTCTTTTTTAAAATGACCACAAATGGTGCACACAAAGATTCTCCTCTTATCTTTTTTTATTAATTACTAAGGCCGGGCAAAGGGTTCGTTTATAGCTATTGCGTTCTGCTTTTTCTCTCTTGCCTCCTGCGGAGGCGCTCAGCTTTTCTCTCTTTTTCAAGAGTATTTGATGCATATGCCAAATCATGGAGACTACGAAGTGCTTCTCTTTAAAATTTTAAATAATGCGAGAGATTTCGAGGCGTTGAGCGCAATTGATCAAATTAGCTTGAAAATGGTCAAGCTAAGCTCCAACGCCAAAAATTTAAGTGGTGCGGTGTTTCAGGGAAGATCGAAGAGTGTAGGGATAGAAATTACAGCGTTAAAGATAGGTTTTGCGCAGGGGTATTTTTCATTCCAAGAAGATTTTTCAGGGGACACTGCATGAATTTGTTTGTCGGCGGCGCAACGGCCGGACTTGCAAAACAAAACTCCTCCAATACAAATAAGGTTTAAGAAGGTTAAATGATACATACTTGTATCGGGAATAGCAAATTTGACTAAAGTTGTTGGCTCGGATCTTTCCCTTTAGGGCTTTGCAAGAGATATTTGACGGTCCAATTCAGCTGTGAAATCCTCTTTTGGTATGGTCAAGAGGGTTCTGCATCTTTCGAAGTTTTCAAAGGCCTTATTTTGATCCCAGATGAAGGTTTTGGGGTCATCGCCCATCCGAAAAAAGTGAAAGCCATCGTAATGGGTGCACTCATCTTCGATTATTGGCATAGCGCCGCACATCGCTGATTCAAAGAAACGATAGGTCCAGATGAAGTCTCCATTTGGGCAGAGCACGAATTGGGCTTTTGAGAGCATTCTGAAATACTCCTCATCCCAAGCCTTAACAGGGAAATGCCGCCCCTTTTCAGAGCTCCAGATGGAAATATCGTCTGACACAGCTGTTATTGTCGGTGCTTTTGGCCGCCTGCCCAGAATCTTTTGCAGCCTACTTCTTTTGATCCTTTTAAGGCTCCCCCAATCCATCTTCTTCTCTGGATACCAGCGCTCTCCCCAGGCGCTCAGTGCTTCAAGGCGTTGGTCAGTCATCAGACCGCTAAAGAATATGCGGACTTCCCGCTCCTCACTCCACATCTGCCGGCAACGGTTGAATATACCCTGTGGAAAGACAAGCGGCCGCGAAAGCTCGCCCACCCTAACTTGCGGGCCTTCATGGTCAATCTCTATCAGTCCCGCTAGAGACGCCCCAAGCTCCCCGCTCTTGAAATTGAAGTCGAAGTATTTTTTTAGAAAGGTGAACTTCGGGGACTCATCTTTAGGCACATAAACTTCAAGTCCATCAGCCTCCATTAGAGCGTGGGAGACACGGAGCGCCTGAATCAGGTTTAGGGGTAGCCCGGAAAGGTTAATTTGAAGCGGCATGGGTCACCAGTTACTTCAGGATGCTGTCAAAATATTCGACAGTTTTTACAAGCCCTTGACGCAGTTGGACCTTTGGCTCCCATCCAAGTTCGCGTTTGGCAAGGGATATATCAGGCTGGCGTTGACGAGGGTCATCGGATGGCAGAGGCATAAAGACCAACTCGGAGCGAGTGCCTGTGAGCTCAATAATTGCTTCGGCAAGCTCCTTTATCGTAAATTCGTTTGGGTTGCCCAGATTTATAGGGCCCGTGGTCTCGTGGGGTGTGTTCATTAAGCCCACCAGCCCTTCGATAAGGTCATCAACGTAACAAAAAGAGCGCGTTTGTGAACCATCGCCGTAAATGGTTATATCTTCGCCTTTTAGCGCCTGTACTATGAAATTGGATACCACACGACCATCGTTAACCTGCATGCGGGGGCCGTAAGTGTTGAAAATGCGAGCAACCTTTATGCCAAGTTGGTGCTGACGCCTATAGTCGAAGAAGAGCGTTTCAGCGCAACGTTTTCCCTCGTCATAACAGGAGCGTATCCCTATGGGGTTTACTTTTCCCCAGTAATCCTCCGTTTGGGGGTGAACTTCAGGGTCGCCGTAAACTTCACTCGTCGACGCCTGGAGTATCTTCGCCTTCGTTCTCTTAGCCAGGCCAAGCATGTTTATAGCCCCGTGTACACTGACCTTTGTCGTTTGCACCGGGTCAAACTGGTAGTGAACAGGAGAGGCGGGGCACGCAAGGTTGAATATCTCATCGACCTCCACATAGAGTGGAAAGCAGACATCGTGTCGAAGTACCTCGAAATAGGGGTTCCCGATGAGGCTTGAAATATTGCTCTTTTGGCCCGTGTAGAAATTGTCTACACATAAGACATCGTGCCCATTAGCAAGTAACTTCTCGCATAGGTGAGAGCCCAGGAAGCCGGCGCCCCCCGTTACCAATATTTTTTTTCTAGATTCTTGAAGTTTCAATATGATGCCTTTCTCTCAGGAACCAATTGCTGGTTATTTAGATGCTGGAACCGTGGTGACTCCTGATGAAAAGTATATGAGCATAAATACTTTGGAAACCGCATCCTATTATTGATGCGTTGCTTTCACAAGAAAAAGAGCGGAAAAACCATGTCTTCAAAAATGACTTTTAGGGGAAGTGGTTTAGTATTTCATGTAATGAGAGCTTTAGAATGTCTTTGCTAGTTCGTAAAGGCCAAGACGTGGCACCAGCACTGAAGAGGTTGATAACTTGAATATTCGGGGAGGTTTAATGTCATCGATAACGGTATTTCTGCTAATTGGCTGCTCATCACGGGTCATAAACCTAATGGCCTTGTCGATGGGAAATTGAGTGGATGCCCCGAATCACCCAACTGCGTTATTACAGAGGGGGAGAAACCTCCTACGCCTCCATTAACCTTTAATGACTCTCCTGAAGAAGCATGGGCGCGTGCAAAAGAGGCGGTTATAGATGTCGGTGGAAAGATAGAAAGTGAAGATAATGGCTATCTTTGGGCCACTTTCACCAGCGCGATATTTCACTTTGTTGATGATTTAGAGCTACGTATGGATAAGAGAGAGAAGCTTCTGCATCTCCGCTCGGCCTCACGTGTGGGGTATTTTGACTTCGGTGTAAATAAAAAGAGGTACAAGAAAATAGCATGGTTATTTCATTCAAAGCCTTGAAAATGAAGCTAAGGGTAAAGATATCATGAAACCTAGAATTAGCATGATGCCCTTGAGTGTTTCTGATATGAATCGTTCTGTTGACTTATGTGCGAGTGGGCTTTCATTCCCTAAGCTGGAGTCTGAACCTGAGGTCGCTTTATTTACCCTGAATGCTTCGTGGCTTGGCCCATAATCAATTCTTCTGGGTCGGGACGAAGGACAAATAAAGGGTTGGATTGGATAGAAGGCGGCAGTTAAAAGATGTTTTTTCAGCAACTTTGAACAAATGAGAATATTTACTATCTCATATTATTCCCCAACCAAAGGGCGAACCTCAGTAAGCTTAAAGAGAACAACATACTTATCTTTACCACTATCCTGAATGTGCGGTGGTTTTCTACTCTCGGACAAAACAACGTCGTAAAGAATCCCTTCAGTTAGAACAACTTCTCTTTTCAAATAGAACCGATATCCTGATGAATTGCTTTCAATGAAAGCATAAACGGCAAAAGGATTTTCGCTGACGTTTGCGAAAGACCGCCTATCATTCATTATAAAGGCAAAGTCGCCATTTATCTGAACATGAGGCCTGGCATATACTGCCGTATTCACTTTGCCTGAAGCGTTAGCTGTTGACAAAAAACCCAGGCCAATGTGGCTATTAAAATATGATTTCCAATTCTCTAGAGAAGACATCTTCACCTCACTTGTTGAATACGAGCAGGTCAAGGTTAAATCCTAATGATTGAAGGTTATCCAAGATTTTGGCCAATGTGGTTTCAGGCATTTGTGGAGTTCTGGATAAAATCCATAGATATTCCATAGAAGGATCTGAAACGACTGAATATTCGTAATTTTTTCCTAAATCAATTATCCAGTAATCACCTCGGAAGGGCCAAAAGAAGCTAACCTTTAGCTTTGAATTTGTCTTTTCATCAACCACCCAAGCTTTGCCCACGGCTTTGTCATGCCCGTCTTTCTTGGTTGGATTATCGCATTCATTTAATACTTCTACTTTGCCGTTATCCAGCAAGGTGTAAGTTGCAGTTGAGTTGACGCAGCCCACCTGGAAAGGGTGTTCATACCTTGCGATCTCGTACCATTTGCCCATATACCGCTGTAAATCGACATGATCAGCAGTTTTTAAGTTGTTATTTGGTGAGCTTGCACACGAAAAGAAAAGTGTAAGGCAGGCAAACAGGCCAATGAAAGAAAGGGGTCTTTTCATCTGCTCATCCTATAAGATTATTAAAGATATTGATTTATCTAAGATTGATATAGCAGGATGTAAGAAAAAAGCGATTAATTTGAGAAATTTTTAATATCGTAGATTCTACCATGAAAAACAAAAGGGTTACGCGTAATCGCGTAACCCTTTGCTATTATTGTGGTGCCGAAGACTGGACTCGAACCAGCACGGGCGTTAACCCACTAGACCCTGAACCTAGCGCGTCTACCAATTCCGCCACTTCGGCACGAAGCGATGG
>PKTT01000036.1:0-50000 GCA_002869015.1 Deltaproteobacteria bacterium | reverse complement strand
AAGCGTAAGACTCTTTCAGATAAAAGCGTGACGCAAAACTTCTTTTTCCACCGACTATGGGATTGTTCCCTTTTTTCGGTGGTTATGGCGAGGGAGAGACACCCGTTCCCATTCCGAACACGGCCGTTAAGCCCCTCAGCGCCGATGGTACTGCCAGGGTAACTTGGTGGGAGAGTAGGTCGCCGCCGAAATTTATCAAAAACGCCCCTGTTGGAGCCTTGCTCCCTCAGGGGCGTTCCTTTTTTACCACCTTTTATTTTTGCGCCACGGAGGAAACTTGGACGAGCTGACAAGGGCTGAGGAAGAGGAGCTTATACTGGAGCTCAAGAGTCTTGAGTCGGAGATTCTTCTGCTACTTGACGCTACTGCCTCCGATTCAAAACCGGTTGACCTTGACCTGCCCATTGGGCGCCTTTCCAGAATGGATGCGATGCAGCAGCAGTCAATGGCAAAGGCCGGCAGAGAAGCCAACTTGTTGAGGCTAAGACAGATTAAGAGCGCGTTAGCTTTGGCTTCGGAGGGCGAGTACGGGTTTTGCCGGGGTTGTGATGAGCCTATAGGCTATAAGAGGCTAAAGGCCAGACCGGAGACTCCCTTTTGCATCACCTGTCAGGCCGCGAGGGAAAGCCGTTAAAGGCCAAGGAATTTTGCCGCGTTACCAAACATAACACCTCTTAACATTTCCTCATCTAGACCAAGCCCCTCAATTACCCTTATCGATTCATCGTATTCGTGGCATATACCGGGAAAGTCGCTTGCATAGAATATTTTATGAGCGGCTTTTTTTATAAGCTCCACCGGCGCATCAAGGGTCATCTCCGGCGTGGGTATGAAGGTATAAGAAGTGTCAAGGTATACATTTTCATTTTGAAGGGCGGCTTCGATAAATAAATCCGCCTCCGGTGCGCCTAGGTGAGCGACAACAATCTTTAGCTCAGGGAATAGCTCCGGCACTCTACGGAAGGCTTCAAAGCCTACAAACTCATTACTAAAGGGCCCGCTACCCGCGTGCATCAAGATGAAGAGGTCCTTCTTTATAACTTCCTCATAGAGGGGGAACAGCCTGGTGTCGTCAGGGCGGACAAGCTGCACATGGTGGTGAAGTTTAACGCCTGCCAGGCCGAGGTCCGCGCCTTCTCTAACAAGGGCCGGGAGGTCGTGGTCATCCTGGTGGGCGCACATAAGCGCAATTACCTTACCTGAATGCTCCTTGAGGGATCCGTAAAACCTATTTAGCTCACGCGCTATTCCTGCTTTGTGTGCGTAGCCGAAGGCTAGAAACTTCTCCACACGGTTATGGTTCTCAAAAAAATCGAGCCGTGCTTGCCATCCTCCGGCAAAGGGAAAAACCCAATCATGCTGGATAAACCAACTGTCGATGGCTTTTTGAAGCTTTTGGGGAAACAAATGGGTGTGGAAGTCAATTATCGGGCATGGAATTTTCTGCAAAAAAATGTCCTAAAGAAAAAAAACGGACCCCGAAGGGTCCGTCCAATTATAATTTTGTAGCTCTATTTATACTGCTACGACATTTGTCGCTTGGGGACCTTTCTGCCCGTCAACGATATCGAACTCAACTGCTTGACCCTCTGCGAGGGTTTTGAAGCCATCTGCGACGATTGCGCTGAAGTGAACGAAAACGTCTGGGCCGCCGTCGTCCTGACTTATGAAACCAAAACCTTTCTGCTCATTGAACCACTTTACTGTCCCCTTGCTCATGCCTATTTCCTTTTCTCACTCTCGGGCCTCTTACCCGCGTCCAAATTTGACGGGAATATTTAATAAGTGATACTCCCGCCACCAAAATTTGTGACCGAAAACCCACTACGGATTAACGGTGCGAGCCAATAATAAAACCCCGTTTCACCCCGGCTGTCAAGAAACTTCTACAGGCAAATGTCGTGAAAATGCACGTTACTATTGGGGAGTTGCATTTTGCGCCGGGCAAACACCGTTGTTTTGCGGCAGGAAGTTGCTCCGGCTAAAAGCGATGGCTGGCTAAAAGGGGTAAAACGTTTGAAAGCTCATATGCCTGAAATTACAGTGTTTTAGCGGCTCAGTCACACTATTTAAGTGTATCTTTTGGTTGAGCTCAGGGTTTCGTCAACTCAAATATCGATATCTCAGGCGGAGAGAGCAGCCTCATCGGCGGTCCCCAGGTGCCGGTTCCTCTGCTGGCGTAAAGATAGTTCTCTCTTGGCAGGGGGTATAGACCATCTTGCATTGGGAAGGGTATGGCCGTTAAGAAGTTGAAGGGGAAAATCTGCCCTTTGTGCGCATGCCCCGACAGTTGCAGGTCAAAGAAGGGCAACTCTCCAGCTATGACCTTAGGCCGGTGCTTCATATAGATAGTGTAAAGGGGTGAATCAAGCTCTCTTATTATAGCCGAATTGTCGGCATCCCTTGAGTCATCTACTCCTATGATGGTGACCTCCCCCCTTGGAGAATCGCTCTCGCCTCGCAGAACCTTAAAGCCGCTTTTTTCGAGAAATTCAATGGATTGCTTAAGGCCTGCGTAATACTCATGGTTGCCGAGAACGGCATACTTTCCAAGTGGCGGGTCTATCCTAAGCCATAGGTCACTCAATTCATCTATGTGGTTTATCTGAGCGTCTACTACGTCACCTGTAGCGAGGACTATGTCGGGCTTTAGCTCCTGAAGCTTAGATACGATGGGAGCGAGTATATTCTCACGGTTCATAAGCCCGAGATGGATGTCGGATAGCTGCGCGACAGTAATTTTTTTGGCGCTGCCGCCCAAGCTTTCAGCCTGGAGAGATATCCTCTCCACCCTCATATCAGTCGCTTCGTGGAGGGAGTAGATCCCGGCGGTGAGGGTTATGATGAATATTATTGCCGCTGATTGTGCTGAACGCAGAGAGAGTCTTGGCAGTGGGGTTATACGCTTCAAAATAAAAAAGAGGATTTCAAAGGCGAAGAGGATGATGAACATCGAAAATGCGATGAAGAGAAAGCCCATCCATGTGAAGCTGGTCCAGGCAAGCGCTCTGGCTCCCCACTCATAGCCGTAGCGCTCAAGGAGGCGTACGCCAACGGGCGCGAAGATCATCGGGACCATAAGAACCCAGGATAGGGTCGGAAGGGCTCTGTGCCGCGCCAAAAGCGGGTGCATCCCCCAGAAGACTACGAGGTGCATCGCTGTGTATATTAAAAGCGCTGTTATGACAAATAAAGTCATCTCTTAATTTTACCCCCCATGCTCGGGTATACTTCGTAGATAGCTTGGAGCTTACTTTCTCTATAAAGGATACCCTAAAAAAGATAGCTCCGCTAAATTCACTTTTTTTATCTCCATTGGAGGAATTTGAGTATGCGTAACAGCCTGAAATTTTTTTCTGCCATTCTCCTTATCATATCTATGATAACCCCGGCGTATGCGGTAAAGCCCCTGCTCCTTTTCGATGAAGCTCACGGGCAACGCTTCACTATCGATGGCGGCGGCGGCGACCTCGGCCTCTCGGCGTTTGCCGATGTCTTCGTCGATGCCGGTTTTGAAGTTCGAGCACTGAAGAGCAAAATTACACCGGAAACCTTGAAAGGAGCTAAGGCGCTCGTCACCTCCGGCGCGTTCTCCCCCTACTCTCCCGATGAGCTGGAGGCTATAAGCGGCTTCCTTAATGATGGCGGTTCCTTGGCGTTGATGCTCCATATAAGCCCGACTGTCAGAAGCCTTATGGATATGCTAGGAGTCGTTCCATCTAATGGCGTCCTCAAAGATGGAGGGGAGATTATAGGGGGTAAGGATATAGACTTTAAGATTACAAACCTTGAGCCGCACCCCCTTACGCAGGGGCTTGATTATTTCAGTCTATACGGTGGGTGGGCCTTGCTGCCAAATGCCGATGGCGTAGTGCCTCTGGCGGCGACCGGCGACAATGCCTGGATAGACCTCAACCGAAATACTCTCCGCGACAGTGATGAAGTCAAGATGAGGCTAAACGTTGCGGTGGCGGGTACGAGGGGGCGAGGGCGCTTCGTAGTATTTGGGGATGATGCAATTTTCCAGAACAGATTTTTAGATGCCAACAACAAGAAGCTCGCCCATAATCTGGCGAACTGGTTTCTAGCAGAGCTTCTCTAGGAGTAGAAAAGAATGAACAATGTTCCACATGAGGCAGGCAAATCCAGTTTTGACCTCATCGATATCGATAAGTTTTTTAGCGCACTGCCTCTTGAAGGAGTAGAGCTAATTTTAGCCCTTGGCTGTGGCAATGGGCGTTATCTCTTCCCCATAGCTAAAGAATGCGGTGCCAATGTCAGTATTGTAGGCATAGACCTCTGGCCCGAGGGAGTCAAACAGGTTAACGCAAGGGCGGAGGAGCAGGGCCTTTTAGGGGTAAAAGCATACGCCGCCCCTATAACCGATATCTCCTTCATCCCGGATGGGTATGCGGACTTGGCGCTTATGGCGACCGTTGTACACGATCTGGCAAAGCGCGGCGATGGAAAGGCAGGCCTCGACGAAACTGCCCGTGTCATAAAGGATGGAGGCATCCTGGCGGTGGTGGAGTTTATAAAAAAAGAGGGCGCCCCCGGGCCGCCAGTCTCCGTGCGGCTCTCGCCGGAGGAGCTTGACGAGGTCGTCGAACCGGCTGGCTTTAAGCGGTCAGCTTTGGCGCCCATGGGTGAAGACCTCTACCTTGCCCTTTACAGGCGCGAGGCCTAGGAGATCAGGGGGCGTTAAGCTCCCAGTCATATTCGTAGTTTATCCGCAGGTTGTAGCCATAGAGCCGCCTGTGCAGCTTCTTGTCTGCGTACTTCATAAGGTGCGAGAGTACCGCCTCCTTGGAGCCGCCAAAGTCCTCACTATACCAGCCGTAGATTGAGGATAGGACAAGCCTCGCCCCATCGAAGTGAGCGCCGCGATTGCTGTTTACATACTCATTCGCCCCCTTATCAAGGAGCTCCTCGATATTTTCCTCATCATAGGGCACAGGCTGTAGGTTGGGGCAGCCAATGCTGGCGCAGTTAAGGGCGTAATGGATGCGGGGGTCTTTGAATATAGGCCTCAATATTCTGTGCTCTATGTCGTTCAGTGAGATTGGCTCGCCCGCTACCTTAAGGTACTTCTCATCCCACGGGCCGAAGGTGGTCCAGCCTTTATCTGGTTTTATGTTCAAGATTGATTTGACGGGGTAGTTATCGATGATGAGCTTGACTGTAAAGGCGTTGTAGAGGTTTATCCAATAAGCCATCTGCTCAAGGCGGGAGAGGCCGAAGGGGTCAGTTTCAGCCAGCATCTTCACATAAACTTCCAGCTCTCTTCGGTCATTGCCGGAGACCTCACCATATTTGACCCTGTTGATTCCGGAGGGGTGGTCGGTGACGAGGTATCTTTGCAAGAAGGTCGCCCAGCGGGAGTTGTCCACCCGCACTTCCGACCCCGCCTTATAATTTTGCCATTTGGGCCATAGGACCGCCTCGGGGACGGCAAGGGCGCTTGACGTATAGAGGAGCGCCACCGTAAGCAGGATAAATGTTTTTAATGCGCCGCTTCTTGACATCTGATTCCCCCATTTCATGGGTAAGCTGAGAAGTTATCCTTAAGTATACCTATCGGCAAAACTTAAGATTAGTTTCAACTTGCCGGAAATATTTGGCTTATTCGCTAAATTCTACCCCCTGCCGATGGCCTTCGCCAGATTTATCGGAGAATTTTAAAGCAGCGGAAAATATGCCACTCTCATTGTGTCGACAAAATAATGTATACTCTTTTAGTCAACTCTTTTTGTCGGAGCCTGGTTAGCTTTATGAGAAAGTACACAGTTTTATTATTTTCACTGCTCATGTTCCAACAGGTAGCATTCGCCGATGGTCAACCTTGGCCTGAGGGACTTGAAGCTGCTGCGCGCACGCACATTGCCAGCCTTCAGCAGGTTGAGGATGCCACCAAAAGCTCTCCAATATCAGACCCCCGCGGGATAGTGCCAATGTCGGCGTTTGAGCGCGAGACTCACTTTTGCCATGAGACAAAGGGGCAGGTTTACCGTGTTTTCCTTGAGCCGGCCTACATTGGCCCCCGTGAGGATGGGCAGGAGGTGGTGAATGTCTCCTTTGAGGTTTATTTTAGGCAGGGTATCCCCATGGAGGAGCTATACAAGCAGGAGTTCAAGCGTGGCACCGATACTATAATGGAGCTGCGCTATCGACTTGAGGATGGCGCATGGAGTCCAAGCGGGAAGCGTGAGCTGATCGATCTAAGTTCGCCGATGGGTGGGCAGCATGGCGCTGGAGAATAACTTTAATGAGTAAATATGGGTTTATCTCCGCCGTTTCAGCCGCTGTTGCCCTGGTGCTTCTAATTGGGACGACCCCTGCGTTCTCCGTCTCTTGCCACTGCTTCAGGGACAGGACCTATGAAAGCGCAGAGCCCTTTTTAGCGGACCCATATATACTTGCGACCGCGAGAAACAGCTTTGTCGCGTTAGCCGCCGGTGTCTCCAAATCAGATGTGGTAAAGGAGCGTATGGGGGGAGCGGGTGAAGCTGATGTATGGTTGACCGATTATCTAGGGAAAAAGACCGGGGTAGACCCAGAGAAGATAAAAGAGGCTCATAGTGAAGGCCGAAGCTGGGAAGAGGCTTTTAACGCGCTCCGCTTAGACACCTCCCGGTTTGGAGAAGAGTTCGATGCTGCCAGGAGGGCAGGAGATGCCGATGCTATGAGCGCGGCCCTAGCCGATATCGAGCTGATTAAAACTTTTGGCGTTTCAAGAGAGACACTCTCAAAGCTCCGTGAGTCCGGCGCCGATAACGCAGAGGCCATCTTGGCGCTGCTCGTAGCAAAGCTCTCCAATGGTGATCCGATGGAGCATCTCCTGGCTGTCTCGCCGGAAGGGAAAAGCTGGGGGGCCCTCCTGGATGGGGTGGGGGTAATGCCCGCCGGGGTAGGGGAGCAACTTGGTAAGCTTTATAAATAGTGACTTGAATAAAATAAAGCAAAAAAATACTTAGTTCTGCAACATACTGCTTGACAAGGGTGGTATACTAATCTTATACATACCACCTCAAGAATGGTTTGGAGGAGTTCGGTACCGCATAAGCTCTTTGCCCCCCCGGAGAGCAGCGCCGGGCTCCTCCTTTTATTTTGCCCTCATTCAAACTCTCCAGAACCAGAACCTGCCCTTCATACGCTCCTCATATTCCGGAAAATTCCTTATCAGTATCTGCTCCTCCCACTTTGACCTTTTAAGCTGTATGGCGAAGAAAAGAACGTATATCAATATGTTCAAAGCCGAAGGCCTGAGCATCAAAACCGTAGCCGCAGTCAGGAGCTCCCCCAGGTAGACCGGGTGGCGTATGAAGCGGTAGGGGCCGCCGCTCACGACCTCCCTCGCCTCAACGGTTATTGAAAATGCGCGCCTAAGCCACCAGAGGCCCCAAACAGTTAACGCGGTGAAGAGCGTCATGGCCATGAAGAGCGCATCGCGTAGGGCAGGGTTGTTTAAGAGGGCCATATCCGGCGGTGTCGTCAGTAGCGCGAAGGGGAGGAGCCCGCCCAGGATTGGAACCACTATCAACTTAACCCCTCGGGAACGCTCCACTGGATTTCGACGAACCACAAAGGCAACCGCCATTACGAGGAAGATTAGCGTCTCGGCGAGCCAGAGCGGCTAGGATATGAACTTTTCGTATTCGCTGGCCCTAATAGCTAAAAAAATCCCGGCAAGGCAAACCAGCGTCCAACGGACGACCCTTAAACTCCACCGCTCTCCTATGAGGCGCACCATGAGACCAAAGGGGTCAAAGGAGTTTAGAGGGTTCAAAGGCTCTCCTCATATATCCAGCAGAGTGACTATGGAGTGGGCTATCTTCTTTCCATCCTCCCTAAACGCAGATACCTCCACCTTTACTACCCTCTTTCCATTTCTCAGCACTTTGGCAACTGCGGTTATCTTCTCTCCAAGACGTGCGGCGGCGAAAAAGTGTAGGTTGGCCGACTCGGTGGTCAACTTCCTCCCCGAGGGTAGGCAGCAGGCGGGGAAAAATGCGACGGTGTCAATGAGCGCCGCCACCGCGCCTCCATGTAAGCCGCCCATATAATTACCAGCGTTCTCGCCGGGGATGAAGGACGCAGTGGCGCTCTCCTCGGTTACCTCATCCAGCGACGCCCCAAGGTTCTTCATCATCCCGACGTTTGAAAATATCTCCTGCCCTCTCTTCAAGCTGTCATTATCTCTCAATTGTCGAACCCCTCTCCGCTGTGGGTTTTGGCTATAGCTGTGATAATCTTCCAACTTCATTACATAATGCAACACCACCAGCGGTTGAGGCGAGGGTAAAGAGTGCCAAATGAAGTTGCTGAAATAGTAGCCGGTGAGCTCCTGGCTCGCGCGAGCAGGGTTGCCGGGGAGGCGACACGCTTGTTTCACGGACGGGGCGGCACCTTCCCCGGAGCGGAGGGGCTCTGCGCGGACTGGTTTGAGCCGCTGTTATTCATAACCCTCTATGGTGAGGAGGCGGAGGCTTTGACCGCTCCCCTCATAAATGCCGCTAAGGAGGCGCTTGGCGAACGCGTAGGTTCGATTATGATTCAACGCCGCTATCTAGGCGGCTCCCCAGCCGAGCTTATTGAGGGGAGCCTGCCCGATAAGCCTCTTGCCGTTGAGGGCGGCTTATCCTATCTGATACGTCCGGGGGAGGCGCAGAACATAGGTTTCTTCGGCGATATGTCAAAGGGTAGGGCGCTGGTGCGTAATCGGGCGAATAAAAAGAGGGTGCTTAATCTCTTCTCATACACTTGCTCATTCTCGGTGGCTGCTTTGGCCGGGGGCGCCGAGAGCGTGGTCAACCTCGATATGAGCCGTGGCGCGCTATCTTTGGGGAGGGAAAACCACATGGTAAATGGTTTTGACCTTAGGCGAGCCGCCTTCCTCTGCCATGACCTCTTCAAATCTTTTTCAAAGCTGCGGAAGTTGGCGCCCTTCGACATGGTTATCGTGGACCCGCCGACTAGCCAGGGGCGCTCATTTACTGCGGAGCGGGATTGGCCCCGCCTGCTCTCACGCCTGCCCCAGTTGATTGAGGGCGGCGCAGAGGTGATCGCTGCCTTAAATGCGCCGCATCTGCCCTCCACATTTTTGGAGGAGCAATTCACCGCCCAGCTACCCGAGGCACTCCTCGCAGGGCGATACTCCTCAGGAGAGGACTATCCAGAAGCTGACCCTGAGCGGGGGCTAAAGATACTCCACTACAAAACGTAGCCAACTCATGATGCGTTAATCATTAGAATTTTGAGAAGTCAGGTTTTCTCTTTTCGGCGAAGGCTGCGAATGCTTCCTTCGCCTCCGGCGCTGTGAGGAGACTGAGGAAGAGGTCTCCCTCATCTTTTATAATGTCGTTGAGGCGCCCGTCGGAGTGCTTTTTAATCAGCGATTTGGATAGCCTAAGGGCAGCGGGTGGCTTTGAGGCTAGCTTCAGCGCCAGCTCCATTCCCCTGGCGAATACATCCTTGTCGGGGACGATCTCATTTATTATCCCCATCTCGCGTGCAGCGGTGGCGTTAAAGGGCTCACCCAGCAGGAGAAGCTCCGCTGCCTTCACATGGCCGAGCATCCTCGGCAGGAGATAACTTGACCCCGCCTCCGGGCATACGCCAAGGTTTACGAAGGGGAGCATGAAGCTTGTGGATTCCCCAGCTACAACCAAGTCGTGGTGGAGAAGGATCGTGGTGCCAATCCCCACTGCCGGGCCTGTGACGGCCGCGACTATCGGCTTCGTCAGCTGGCTTACAGTTACCATGAAGCAGAAGGCGGACTTCGCCGCATCCTCAGGCCGCTCTTTGAAGTCGAGCAGATCGTTGCCACTTGTGAAGCAGCTCTCATTGCCGTGGATGAGGATTGCGCGTACCTCGGGGTCCACGTCGGCACCCTCCAGGGCTTCGCTCATGGCGTCATACATATCAGAGGTGAGGGCGTTAAGCGCCTCCGGGCGGTCGATCATTATCTTAAGGACGAAGGATTCCTTAACAACCTTGATATTCTCGCTTATTTTCATATAGCCACCTGTCTGTTTACGGCCTCTTCGTTATTTTTTTTACACCACCAAAGTATTGCTCTTAAGGTAGAAATTTCAAGGATAAAGGGGACACGCTTAAAAAAGCTAAGCGGCCACTCTAATTATTTCATGCGGATTGGGCTTCGCTGCTAGGGAGCAAGCTGAGAATAGTGTCTATTATGATTGCAAGCAGCGCCACTAAAATAGCTCCCTCCAGTATGTAAGCCGGGTTGTCGCCAATCAGCCCGGCCACTATGGGTTTTCCCAAACCACCCGCGCCGATGGTAGCGCCGAGCGCCGCAGTGCCTGTATTTATCACTGTTGAAATTCTTACTCCCGCAAGAATAACCGGCGCCGCCAGGGGTAGCTCTACCTTTATGAGACACTGAGTGCGGGTCATCCCCATTCCACGTGCCGCTTCTAGTACCCCTCTGTCAAGGTTGTTGAGGCCGGATATGGTGTTTGCGAGAACCGGGAGAAGCCCATAGAGGAATAGCGCTATAAAGGTGGGGGCAAAGCCGAAGCCGACTACCGGAACGGCAAGGGCAAGCACCGCTACCGGGGGGAAGGTCTGCCCCATGGAAGCTATCGCGTTAACAGCGGGGAGCAGGTCGCGCCCCCACGCTCTTGTCACCGCGATACCCAAGGAGATACCTATCACTATGGCGGCCCCGCTTGAGAAGCCGACCAGGAGAAGGTGCTCGCCCACAAGTAATGGGAAGGAGGCCAGCGGGTAGACAAGTTTCTCCAGCTGAGGGAATAACGCCCCGAATGCGTGCTCCCAAATGGAGTCGAAGAGGGTTATAGCGGCGAAGAGTGGAATAAGGAGGGCGAGCGCTATCAGCGCCTTGCTCCGCGAGCCATGGGAGTTCGCCATCGGTTATGCCTCCAAAATCGCGGAGAGGGAGAGCTCTCCTATGAGAACTCCGCCCTTGTCAACCACCGGGGCAGTCTTGAAGCCATACTTTACCATTGTAGAGAGTGCGTCGCGGAGGTTGTCATCCTTCTCTATGCCTGCGGCGCGAGGGTCGCATGAGGTTATTGCGTCGGAGAGCTTCTCGGCTTTGGTGAGGCTCTTTGGGCTAACCCAGCCCTTGACTATGCCGCTTTCGCCGGTGACCCAAAGGGTCCCGCCGGGAGTTGATTTATCTCTGGCAGCGACAAGACCTTCGCTCTCCTTTATTGTTCTTGCCGCCACTGCGAGGGGGCCGACTTTGAGGAGGGCCAGGCGCTTTAATGCGCTATCCGCGCCGATGAACTCCCTGACAAAGCGGTCGGCGGGGTTCTCCAGTATATCTTCGGGGGCAGCAAACTGGATGAGCCCGCCATCGCGCATTATCGCTATCTTTGACCCCATCGCCATCGCTTCGTCGATGTCGTGGGTGACGAAGATTATGGTCTTTTTAAGCTCTCTTTGAACTCTCAGGAACTCACGTTGCAGCGACTCCCGCGTTATGGGGTCTAGCGCGCCAAAGGGTTCGTCCATCAGGAGAATTGAGGGGTCCGCCGCCAGCGCCCTCGCCACTCCGACTCGCTGCGCCTCACCACCTGATAATTGAGCGGGGTATTTATCACTGTAGATCGATGGGTCGAGCGATAAGAGCTCCAGCAGCTCTTCAACGCGGCGCTTGATCCGCGCTTCATCCCACTTTAAGAGCGCCGGGACTACCCCGATGTTCTTTTCTACCGTCATGTGGGGGAATAGCCCGACCGATTGAATTGCGTAACCTATGCGCCTCCTAAGCTCCTCGGGCCTGTAGCTGGAAATATCCTCTCCATCGATCTCAATCTTTCCCGAGGTCGCCTCGATTAGGCGGTTGACCATCCTCAGCGTGGTCGATTTTCCGCACCCTGAGGGGCCGATAATAACTATGAACTCACCGCTTTCTATGGAGAGGTCAAGGTTGTTGACCGCGAGGGTGTTCCCATACCGCTTTGTCACTCCTGTGAGTGATATCATCTATATTCCCTTGGGTTTGACGATTTTAATTAGCCCCTGCATCGCGCCATCCGCCGCCAAGGCGACCAGCACTGTCGGCAACGCGCCAAGGAGTATCAGGTCATCCGCGGATTGTCCTATGCCGAGGAATATGAATGTACCCAGCCCGCCCGCGCCAATCAGCGCGGCAACCGCGGTCAGCCCGACAGCTTGCACCAGCGCTATGCGTACTCCGCCTAGGATTATGGGAGAAGCTATGGGAAGCTCAACCTTGATAAGGCGCTGCCCTGGGGTCATTCCCATCCCTCTCGCCGCTTCCACCATCGCTGAATCAACTGCGCGTAACCCTGTGTAGGTGTTTCTTGCTACCGGCAGTATTGAATAGATAGTCAGCGCAATAAGGGCCGGGGTTGATCCGATTGCGCCTATACCCGCATTTTTAAGGGCAGGGAAGAGCACTGTCAGCGCCGCTATTAGCGGAATCAAGATGGAGAAAAGCGCTAGGCTCGGGATCGTTTGCAGTACATTAAGGGTGAAGAAGGTGGGCCCGCTGAGGCGCTCCCTTCTTTGGGCAAGCAGCCCCAGCGGCGCCCCTATAAGGACCGCGAGGGTTACCGCAGTGGAAGATAAGGCAAGGTGAGTGATGAGCTCGGCTATGAATCGGTCGGCTCTGTTGGCGTACTCCTTCATAAGAGAGAGGTCATCCATGAAGCCCGATGCGAAGAGAATAGCAACGAATATAGCCGAGAGCAGCCCCGCCGCTGAGGGTAGCTTCCAATCCCCCATATTTTGAATCGCATCGATGAGGATTACTGGGAGCAAGAGGAGGGGTATCCAAAACCCCCCTCCAAGGGAGACCCTTACTATGGGTGAAGCTTCAAGGGAGAGCCGGGTAGCCGCTTGCCCGGCTGTGAAAAAGAGGAGGGCCGTTGCGATGGAGGGAAGCGCCCCAAGCACATACCAACGCCACTTGCCGCGGCTTTTACTTAAAGCGGCGTAAAGTATTGTTGCCAGCATCAGGATTAGGGGTATCGCCCCGGCAAAACCTGCGCTCTCAAAGATGGAGAAGGGCTTGCCCGCCACAATCCGGTTTGGGTGGAATGTGACGAAATTCGCCAATGTCAGCGACAGCACCGATCCAAGCGCTGCAATAATGGAGACCTTCATGAGGGTGGGACTTCCCACCTCTATATTCCTCGCCGACGCTATTTTATAAGCCCTTTATCTTTGAGGTATTGCGCTGCGACTTTACGGGCGTCTCTCCCCTCCACCTGGATCTTCGCATTGAGTGTCTGTAGGGTCACCCTGTCGAGGGTGGCGAAGATCGGCTCAAGGATATCTCTTATCTCCGGGTTAGCATCGAGGATAGGCTTCCTGACCAGCGCGGATGGCGCGTAGACCGGCTGTACGCCCTTAGTGTCCTCCAAAACGACCAGCCCAAGGGCGGCGAGCTGACCATCAGTTCCATAGGCCATAGCAAAATTGACGCCGTTGGTGCCCTGCGCCGCGGCTTTTTCCGTCTGCGCCGTGTTGCCCCCGGAGAGTGTCAGAAGCTGCTCTTTTGTAAGTGTGAAGCCGTAGGCTTTTTGAAATGACGGCAGCGCCGCAGGGCTGTTGACGAACTCTTCAGACCCCGCGACCTTGACCTCTCCGCCGGAGTTCACGTAACGGGCAAAGTCCTCAAGGGTGACTATATTGTTTGCCTTTGCAACGTCGCCACGCGCCGCTATAGCCCAAGTGTTATCGGCGGGGGCGGGCTTTAACCAGACCACATTATTCTTTTCAAGGTCCAGCGCCCTGACCTTCTCGTAGCCTTTCCCCGCATCCTTCCATAGCGGGTCTTCGGCAAGGGAGAAGAAAAATGCGCCGTTGCCCGTATAATCCGGGTAGATGTCAATTGCGCCGGATGATATGGCCTTACGAACCATCGGTGTCGGTCCCAGCTCCGTTTTGTCCTCAACGGGAATGCCCGAGGCCTCAAGCGCAACAATTATCATGTTGCCAAGGAGGGCCCCTTCGGTGTCAATCTTTGAAGCCACTACCACACCTTCGGCCCCGGCTGAAGTGTATGCCATTGTTAAAAGTGCCGTCATAGCTATGATAATTTTTGAAAATTTCATCTCTGCCCCTCCTCGGCTTTATGCTACCAACTAACATGGAAAATCTCTGTAGCTCTCTATGTTAGCATAAACCACTGGAAAGTTTAGCCTTCGGGGGGATTTGTATTGCCAATGAATGAGATGGGGGCTATAGAGGTATCCCCCAACACCTGAAAGGCTCTTTATGGCGGGATACGACGGAAAATTTAAGGGAACTATCTTTGTGCTTTTGGCAGCCCTCCTTTGGGCTACCTCCGGTGTGGGCGGGAAATATCTCTTCGCCTCTGGAGTCACTCCACTGGCCCTGGTGCAGGCCCGTGCGCTGATCTCAACTGTGCTGATGGGAGGCGTGCTGCTACTGAGGGACCCCTCGCTTGTCACCGTAAGAAAAAAAGATTTGCTGCTGGCGGTGATGCTCGGCCTTGTACTTGGGCTTACTCAGTGGAGCTACTTCATGGCGATATCGCGGATACAGGTGGCCGCCGCGATACTCATCCAATATCTCGCCCCGGCAATAGTCGCCATAGTCGGATTGATATGGCTTAGCGACAAGCTCACCCTTAAAAAATCCTTGGCGATTACCCTCGCCCTAGCAGGTTGCTGGTTCGTGGTCGGCGGGGGAGAGCTGTCGCTCTCAAATATCGATTCTGTGGGGGTATCGGCGGGGCTCCTCAGCGCTTTCTGCTTTGCTGGGTACTCACTTGTCTCCGAACGGATGATGGCTAAGTACACACCCTGGACAACCAGCTTTTATGCCTTCTTCGGCAGCGCAGTATTTCTAAACTTCGCGAGGCTGGAAGGCGCGCTGGCTCCAAGCGCCTACAACCAAGAGCAATGGCTGCTATTTATCTACATCGGCATAATGGGGACTGCGGTGCCCTTCACGCTCTTTATCGCTGGCATAAACCACATTCGTGCCTCACGCGCCTCCATAATAGGCACAACAGAGCCGCTCTTCGCCGGAGTCTTCGCATGGCTCCTCCTTGGCGAGAAAATGAGCTCTGTCCAGCTGCTAGGCGGTGCGATAACCATTGCCGCAATAATAATCCTCCAAAAAGACCGCTCAGGTCTCGAAGGCTCCCCAGCCAACATCCGCGTCGCCCTATCCGAACCACATTCCGGGGAATAACTCTTAATTATCAATCATTTTCTCCCTGTTGAGAGCCGCTGTTATAAGTGCGTCTTTAAGGCCCGTGTCGGTGACGTGTGTGTATATCTGGGTGGTGGAAATTGAACGGTGGCCGAGTAGTTTTTGGACGTAGCGTATGTCGAGGCCGGCTTCGAGGAGAAAAGTTGCAGCAGGGTTGCGAAGCATGTGGGGTGTTATTCTTCGCTTAATTCCAGCGCTTTCGGCGGCATCCCTTACCCATTTTCTGATCTGGTCTGTTGTTACGGGGTTGCCCTGTGAGTTCAAAAGAAGCGTTTGTTCGAAAGAGGTGATTCTATTCCTTTTCTTTAGATAGCTCTCGAGAGTCGATATGGCCCCATCGTTTACAATGTAGACTTTACGCTCACGATGGCCCTTACCCATTATGGTCAAAGCGCCGCTCTCAATATCTATGTTCTCCAAGCGTATCGACACAAGCTCACCGACTCTAATCCCGGTAGCCAGCATGATCTCTATAGCGACTTGGGTCGATAGCTCCTGGGTCAGCTTTTCTCCGCCGCTATCAGCAGCGCGTTTTGCATAGCCGAGGAGCTTTTTTGCTTCGGTGAGGGTTAGCGCTCTGGGTAGCCTGGCGGGCAGCTTTATACGCACTTTATATTTGTGAAAGGGGTTTTCATTTAATAGCTCCTCCTCCTCCAGCCAGGAGAATACAGCCTTGAGGCAGGCAAACCGGCGCTTGCTGCTAGTCTCCTTTAGACCTCGCTGATTCGATAGGTAGAGCAGGTATTCACGGAAGCGCTCCTTGTCGCACTCTGTAATCTTTGCCGTTGAGCCCATAAAGCTTATGAAATCGTCGAGGTCGGCACGGTAGGCTCTAAGTGTATGTCTGGAGAGGTTTTTATCTACCTGACAGTGGGTGATGAAGGCTTTGCAGGCGCTGTTGATTTGCATGGCTACTCTCTTTCTTGTCGGAGATTGCGATGCCCGCAAGGCTTAGCCTCGCAGGTGAAAGAGATGCACCATAAACTATTGAAAGGATAGGATTAAGGTAAAAGCGGGACACTAGGAGAGGTTGCCCGATAGGAGATGGAAATGCTTAGTAATTACAATTAATTAAAAAATAATAAAATTATGCGTTTTTTATATCCTGGATTAGTTGGTCAAGCGCGGAGAGGAAGGTCGATTTGTCGCGTTTGTTCATAGGCGGCGGGCCGCCGGTCATTTCACCCATCTGTCTTAGCTGGTCAAGCAGTTCGCGGGTTGCGAGGGCGGAACCAATAGTCTCCGCGGTGTGCTCAACTCCTTTGTGGTTGAGGGTGAAGGCGCCGGCGTTAAGGCAGCGGTCGGTAAGGGGCAGGTCTGCCGTAATCACTATGTCGCCGGGCTTTACGTTTTCATAAATCCAGTCATCGGCAGCGTCGAAGCGATCCGAGACAACCTTCAGCTCGACCAGCTCAGTGAAGGGTACGCGCATCCTCTTGTTGGCTACGACATAGGTTTTAAGCCCATAGCGCTCTGCGACTCGGTATACCTCATCCTTCACGGGGCAGCCATCTGCGTCTATGTATATATCAAGCATATCGTCTCCCAAAGTAGATGAGGCCACGCTTTTGCGTGGCCTCCATTATAACAATTTTAGTCTGGGAGAGGAGATATATCAGCCTCTTCCGGTGAGTGATTTTGGGATTCTGCCAGTCTTCACGCATTCGGAGCGGAGCCTGCGACCGAGAATCCGCTCGACCATATTGCCGATCTCAAGGAGCTTGTCGACGTCTATACCCGTCTCAATTCCCATCTCATCCATCATAACGACCATGTCCTCGGTGTTGGCTAGGCCGACGATGTTGGGGTCGGCGTAGTAATAAGCGCCCGTACCCGCTACCGGTACTCCGCTGACGAAGTTCGCAGGCTGCCCGCCGGTGCCGCCCAAGGTGGACTCGAAGTGGGTTATCCCCGCCTGTAGTGCAGCCAGCACGTTGGCGTTGCCCCAGCCTCTGGTTACGTGGAAGTGGGCGATGTGCTTTGTGGGGTCGGGAATTGCGTCCATGATCATGGAGAAGTATTCATAGACCTTGTTGGGCGGCGCCGAGCCGTCATGGTCGGCGTGTTCGATATCGTCCGCGCCAATGTCGAGCCAGCGCTTGGTAAAGGTTACGGCGTCTTCTAGCTTGGTCGGCCCTGCTATCGGACAGCCCCAAATCGTCGAAACAGTGCCGCACACCTTCATCCCGGCGTCATGAGCTTTTTTTATGTATTCCTCGCTCATTTTCCAGTACTCGTCGAGGGAGAGCCCGGAGTTTTTCCTGTGGTGTGCTTCGCTGGTGGAAACCATGAAGAGGATTCTGTCGGGACCGTACCCCTCCTTGAACGCCTCAATCGCCCTGTCGGCCGCACGCTCTCTAATGGTGACGGCGGTTATCTCCACTTCATCGATAAGCCCCTTCAGCTTTTTGGAGTTTTTGACACGCTTCATCAGCTCGTCAGCGTCTTTAAACTGGGGCATCCCCTTGGGGTTGCCGAAGTTTGTAAGCTCAATGCGCTTGAACCCTGCAAGGATCAGCTGCTCAGCTACCCACACTTTGGCGTCCGTGGGGACGAAGATCTCCTCATGCTGGAAGCCGTCGCGTACAGTAATGTCACCAAGGACGACCTTCTTGGGGTAGTTCATGATTGCCATAACGCGCTCCTGTAACCACATAGGGTTTGGAAAGTTCAACCCTGCATTAAGAGGGTATCGGTTAATTAGCCAGGTAATTTGCGGCAGCTTGGGTCAACCGCAATTATTGACGTTAAGGTTAATATTGGCATTCTAGAGTGTCAATATCAAAATTTCAAAATTGTTGTAATGTCGGGAGAAAAGTACTTTATTTAGCTCTAGTGAAATATCGCTTTCGCGTGATAAGATTCCGTAAACGTAAGTTGCATTTGCTTTAATCCGTGCTTGAAGTCTAGGTGGAAGTGCCCGGTAAGATATTTAGTGTCTGGTTTTAAACCTAATCCAGTGGGTATTTTGCTGCCCTTGCGGATGCCGGGTAAAAGGGGTATCCTCTATCGATTAAAATGAATGAACGTTCATTTTAGAAGTCGATAAGATGCTTTGCGAATGCGGGGGGGAGTAATTTGCCTTTGCCGCTTTACAAATTCTCATCGAGACCCTGATTCATTTCAGTGCGTGTAAGTATTTGTAAACACAGCCGTTTGGCGAGAAAGCAGCTTTCCTTTCGCCTGAAACGCTTTAAATCGGTAAGATATTCCCGGCAAAAACTTGCTACATAGTGGGAAAAATGTTGTAGGATAGGCAGTGTTCGCATTATAGCTATATAAAAGCTATCTCATCCGTGGCCCCACGGAAGATCGCGAACCCAAGAAATTGCCAGTGGTGATGCTGAAAAATCCAACAGGGATAAGCCATGTCTTACGAAAACGTCAAATTCGAGAGAGAGGGTAGGGTGGCCCTCGTCACCGTAAATCGCCCTAAAGCCCTTAACGCATTAAACGACAAAACCTTTGATGAGCTTGACGCAATCTTTGAGGAGATAGCGGGCGATGACTCCATTGGCTCGGTAGTGCTGACCGGCGCCGGTGAGAAGGCCTTTGTCGCTGGAGCGGATATAACTGAGTTGGCCGCTGCCAAGAACCGCGCTGAAGGGGAGGCTATCTCCCTGAAGGGCCAGGGGGTTATGGCAAAGATTCAAAAGCTCAAAAAGCCGGTGATAGTTGCAATCAACGGCTTTGCCCTCGGCGGCGGTCTTGAGCTCGCCATGTCCGGACATGTGCGCTTCGCCTCCGAGACTGCGAAGATGGGCCTGCCGGAGATAACCCTCGGGCTGCTCCCCGGTTACGCGGGTACACAGCGCCTCCCACGCCTGGTTGGCAGCGGCATGGCGAACCTCATGGCTATGACCGGCGAGATGATAGATGCGGCTGAGGCTTACCGTATCGGCCTCGTAGAGAAGGTTTTTCCAGCTGATACGCTTTTGGATGAAGCGAAGACCCTTGCCTCCAAGCTCGCCAAGAAGAGCGCGGTCGCCCTTGGATTAATGCGCGCGGCTATTGAAGAGGGCCTTGAGACTACCCTTGAAGCTGGCTCCAAGATAGAGGCCGGGTACTTCGGCGACGCATTTGAGAGTGAGGATATGCGCGAGGGCACCGGCGCATTTTTGGAGAAGAGAAAAGCCGAGTTCAAGCACCGTTGATTTTTTCATCCTGACTCAAGGAGTTTAGATGGATTTCGGGCTTACAGACATACAGAGGATGGTACGCGACACGGCGCGAAAGTTCGCAGCCGAGGAGGTCGCGCCCATCGCCGCAGCGATGGACAAATCGGCCAAGTTCGAGATGAGCCTCGTCAAAAAGATGGGGGAGCTCGGCTTCATGGGGGTCGCTTACCCAGAAGAGTATGGCGGCGCGGGCATGGACTACAAATGCTACGCGATAATTGTCGAAGAGCTCTCAAGTGTCTGCGCCTCAACGGGAGTGGTCGTTTCGGCGCACTCAAGCCTTTGCTGTGACCCCATCTATAAATTCGGCACCGAGGAGCAGAAGAAAAAGTACCTGCCCCCGCTCCTCTCCGGCGAGATGCTTGGCTGCCTCGGCCTCACCGAGCCGGGCGCAGGCTCCGACGCCGCCAACCAGAAGACCACCGCCCGCCTTGACGGCGATGAGTGGGTGATAAACGGCTCCAAAATTTTCATAACAAATGGCGGCCCCGCAGGAGTTGCCGTGGTAATCGCGGTCACAGAGAAGGAGAAGGGATCACGCGGCCTCTCCGCCTTCATCGTGCCCACAGACTCCCCTGGATTTAGAGTAGGCAAGGAGGAGCACAAGCTCGGCATCCGCGCCTCATCCACGGCGGAGCTCTTGTTTGAGGATTGCCGCATCCCTAAAGAAAATCTGCTTGGCAAGGATGGGGATGGGTTCAAGATAGCCCTTACCACCTTGGATGGCGGACGCATAGGCATAGCCGCGCAGGCGCTGGGCATAGCCCAGGGCGCGCTAAACGCCGCCGTAGCGTATTCCAAGGAGCGCGTGCAGTTCGGCAAGCCGCTGGCCGCGTTCCAAGCGATACAGTGGAAGCTCGCCGAGTGCGCCACCGACATCGACGCGGCGCGCCTCCTTACCTACCGCGCGGCATGGATGAAGGACGCGGGTATGCGCTTCGGGACCCAGTCGGCGATGGCTAAGCTCTTTGCCGCAGAGACCTGCATGAAAGCGACCCGAGAGGCGATTCAGGTTTTCGGCGGATACGGCTACGTCGATGAGTACCCTGTCGAGCGTTTTTACCGCGACGCAAAAATTACAGAGATTTACGAGGGGACAAGCGAGGTGCAGAAGATAGTGATATCGCGCTCGCTTACCAGTGACTAACCCCAATAGAATGGGATAATTGAAGGAGGAGAAGATGAAAATTTTAGTGCCCGTAAGAAGGGTACCCAACCCCGACATCAAAGTTCGCTTGAAGTCCGACGGTAGCGGTGTGGACACAGAGGGCGTCAACTTCCTCGTCAACCCCTTCGATGAATACGCCATCGAAGAGGCCGTTCAGATCGTAGAGAAGAGCGGCGGTGAGGTAGTCCTCGTCTCCATCGGCACCGCCGACTGCGAAGAGACCCTTCGCGCAGGGCTCGCCCTTGGCGCGCTCCGCGGCTGGCTCGTAGAAACCAGCGAGGTGCTAGACTCCGCAGCTATCGCAGACGTTCTCGCGGCCGTCTACAAAGAGGAGTCTCCGGACCTCGTCATCACCGGCAAGCAGTCCGTCGACACCGACAACAATCAGGCTGCGCAGATGCTCGCGGCGAAGCTCGACCTGCCCCAGGCCTGCTTCGCTTTCAAAGTAGAGCTCGGCGACGGCAAAGCCACTGTAGAGCGTGAAATCGACGGCGGCCTGGACGTTAAGGAGATCACTCTCCCCGCAGTCATCACCGCCGACCTCAGGCTCAACCAGCCCCGCTACGCGGCGCTGCCCCAGATCATGAAGGCCAAGCGCAAAGAGGTTAAGAAAGTTTCCCTCGGCGACCTTGGCGTGGAAGCAAAGTCCGCCACAAAGATTCTCGGTCTCTCCCAGCCCCCCGCCCGCGCAGCGGGTCAGATCGTGGGCAGCGTGGAAGAGTTGGTGGACAAACTCGTCAACGACGCCAAAGTGCTGTAGGAGGTATAAAAAATGTCAACATTAGTTATTGCAGAGATCAGGCAGAGTGAGCTCCGCGCTTCCTCCTACAACACAATCGCCGCCGCTAAGGCAAAGGGCGGTGATTTCGACATACTTCTTCTCGGCAAAGGCTCCGCCGCCGGGGCTGACGCCCTTAAAGAGTTCGGCGCCGGTACTGTCTACTATTCTGAGGCCGACGCGGTAGCAGAGTACACCGCAGAGTCTTACGCAAAGACCGTCGCCGCTCTCGTTGGCGAGAAGGGCTACACCGCAGTGATGATGGGCGCGACAACCACGGGTAAGGATATGATCCCGAGGCTCGGCGGGCTCCTCGGCGCGGGCATGGTCTCCGACGTCATCGGCTTTGACGGCGCAAACTACCTGCGCCCGATGTTCGCCGGTAACGCTATCGCCACCGTTGAGGTCAACACCCCCGTTGCGGTTATGACGGTCCGCGAGACCGCCTTCGACGCGGCCGCCCCCTCCGGCGGCGTTTCCGCAGTAGCAGAGGCAACCGCCGTCGGCGACGACCGCGCCAAGTTCATTGAGTACCGCCTCACAGAGTCGAGCCGTCCCGACCTCGGCGCCGCCTCCATCATCGTCAGCGCAGGCCGTGGCGTTAAGGATGCAGATGGCGTCAAGCAGGTTGAGGCGCTTGCAGACCTTCTCGGCGCAGCAGTCGGCGCTTCCCGCGCGGTTGTCGACGAAGGCCTCCTCCCCAACGACTTGCAGGTCGGCCAGACCGGTAAGATTGTCGCTCCCGACCTTTACATCGCGTGCGGCATCTCCGGCGCGATTCAGCACGTCGCCGGAATGAAGGACTCCAAAGTAATCGTCGCGATCAACAAAGACGAAGAGGCCCCCATCTTCGAGGTGGCGGACTACGGCCTCGTAGCCGACTTCGCCAAGGCCATCCCCGAGTTTATGGAGAAGGTCAAAGCTATAAAGTAAGGGCGAACCAACAAAACGCCGCGCTGCCTTCCGGTGGCGCGGCGTCTTTATTTTAGGGGAAGACCATGTGCGTTAAAGAAGTCGTCATCGCCTCAGCGGCAAGAACCCCAATCGGCTCATACCTCTCAAACCTCTCTTCATTTACCGCGCCTGAGCTCGGTGGCTTCGCCGTGGCGGAGGCGCTGAAAAGAAGCGGCCTTTCTCCAGAGACTATCGAAGAGTGCATTATGGGTAATGTGGTGCCGGCAGGTTCGGGGCAGAACCCGGCCAGGCAGGCGGCGCTGAAGGGCGGCCTTGACGTAGGCGTTAACGCTATGACCATCAACAAGGTCTGTGGCTCGGGGCTAAAGGCTGTGATGCTCGCCACGCAGGCTATCAAAGCCGGGGATGCGCACTTTATAATCGCCGGTGGGATGGAGGCTATGTCACAGGCTCCGCATCTGCAGCGCGGTCTTCGCGGCGGCGTGAGGATGGGGAACTTCCCCACCATAGACGCGATGATAAATGATGGCCTCTGGTGCGCGATGAATGACGTCCACATGGGAGTCCTCGCAGAGTTCACTGCCGAAAAAGCAGGGCTCACGCGTGAGGAGATGGACGAGTTCTCCGCAAAGAGCCAACAGAAAGCCGCCGCCGCCACCGAGGCGGGGCGCTTTAAAAAAGAGATTGTCCCCATTAGCGTTCCGCAACGTAAGGGGGACCCGATACTTGTAGAGACCGATGAGCCCATCAAGGGCGGCACCACCGCCGAGAAGCTGGCAAAGCTCCGCCCCGCCTTCCAGAAAGATGGCATGGTGACGGCGGGTAACGCGCCCGGCATCACCGACGGCGCGAGCGCGTTGGTCATAACCTCCCGCGACGCGGCCGAGGTCAATGGGTTGCCCGTGCTGGCAACGGTGAAGGAGTACGCCAGCGCCCACCGTGACCCCAAAGAGGTCTTCTTCGCCCCCATCGATGCGGTGAGGAAGGTGATGAGCCTGGGCGGCTACAAGATTGACGACTTTGACCTCATCGAGGCAAACGAGGCTTTTGCTTCCCAGTGCCTCGCTGACGGCAAGGAGCTTGGCTGGGACTGGGAGCGTGTAAATGTAAATGGCGGCGCTATAGCGCTGGGCCACCCAATAGGCGCCAGTGGGGCCCGCATACTTACGACGCTTCTTTATGCTATGGAAGATCGCGGCAAGAACCTGGGCCTAGCGACCCTCTGCCTTGGCGGCGGAGGCGCGGTGGCGCTGGTTGTTGAGCGCGAAAGATAGACTTTTTAATATTCTCTTTAAGGAGGAGATCATGGATATCAAGAAGGTAGGCGTCGTAGGCGCCGGTCAGATGGGACACGGGATCGCGCAGGTTTTCGCGGTCTCCGGGTTTGATGTAATCTTGCGGGACATCAACGATAACTTCGTCAGCAAGGGTTACGAGCGCATAGCAAAGAACCTTGACCGCTCGGTCGAGAAGGGGCGCATGGAGGCCGCTGATAGAGACGCGGCGATGGCTCGTATAACCAAGACCATCGAGATCTCCGACCTGGCTGATTGCGACCTCGTCGTTGAGGCCGCGACTGAGAACCCCGAGATAAAGCTCCAGATTTTCCGCGACCTTGACGCAGCGGTAAAAGAGGGCGCCATCCTCTCCACCAACACCTCTTCCATCTCAATCACAAAGATTGCGGCGGTCACCTCCCGCCCGGAGCTGGTCATCGGGATGCACTTCATGAATCCGGTGCCGGTTATGAAGCTTGTTGAGATTATAAACGGCCTTCAGACCTCCGAGGAAACCTACGCCCTCATCGAGGAGACGACCAAGAAGCTCTCCAAGGTGCCGGTAAAGGCATTCGATTCCCCAGGCTTCGTTGCTAACAGAATTCTTCTTCCCATGATAAACGAGGCGGTATACTGTCTTTATGAGGGTGTTGCCTCCGCGGCTGATATCGACAACGTTATGAAGCTGGGCATGGCGCATCCGATGGGTCCTCTGGCGCTAGCCGACCTCATCGGCCTCGACGTCTGCCTCTCCATAATGGAGGTGCTGCACGACGGCTTCGCCGACTCCAAGTACCGCCCCTGCCCGCTTTTAAGGCAGATGGTGGAGGCCGGATATCTGGGCCAGAAGACCGGCAAGGGCTTTTTCGATTACAAGTAAGGGAATATAAAAGGGTCGATTATGAGCGAAGATTTAAAGAAGAGAACGGCTGAAACCGCCGCGCTCTATTTCAAGGATGTAGAGGGAGAGGTCCCATACCGCATATGGCACTCCTTCGACCCGGAGCTCGCCAAGGAGTTCTCCCTCTTCATAACCGGGAGCATATACTCCCGCGAGAAACTTCCGCACCCGACCAGACAGATGGTAGCCGTAGCGTCCCTCGCGGCCCTTGGCGCGGTGGAGGAGCTTTCCCTCCACCTCCAGGCGGCGCTAAACGTGGGGGTGTCTCCAAAAGAGCTCGCAGAGGTTATCTTCCAGGTCGGCGTGTATACCGGCGTCCCGGCGATGAACCGGGCGTTGGTTACCTTGAGGGAGGTTTTAAAACTAAAAGGTCTGTGGCCCCCTGACCGGGGTTAGCCCACGGATAACCGACCGGCGGCTGAAAACGGGAGCGACCCTCCAAAAGCGCGTCGGCCGAACCTGAGGAGAGGCATATCATGCCTAAGGAAAAAAAGTACGAATCCCTCTCTGGGATTCCCATAGGAGAGGTTTACTCTCCGCCCGACGTTCGGGGGCTCGACTACGAGCGAGATCTAGGCTACCCCGGCGAATTTCCCTTCACACGCGGCGTTCAGAAGAATATGTACCGGGGGCGGCTCTGGACGATGCGCCAATTCAGCGGTTTTGGCACCGCTGAAGAGACGAACAATCGCTACAAGTACCTCCTCGCCAATGGACAGACGGGGCTCTCCGTAGCCTTCCACTTTCCGACCCTCAAAGGCGTAAACTCCGACCACCCCCTCTCCAGGGGTGAGATTGGAAAGTGCGGTGTCGCAATAGATAGCTTGCGCGACATGGAGCTGCTCTTCGACGGCATCCCACTGGACAAGGTCACCACCTCGATGACGGTGAACCACCCGGCTCCGATCCTTCTCGCCATGTACCTAACTGTGGCGGAGAAGCAGGGCGTCAGCTGGGAGAAGGTCGGCGGAACAGTCCAGAATGACCCACTAAAGGAATTTTTCGCGCAAAAATCATACGTATGGCCTCCCCGTCAGTCTGTGCGGCTGCTTGTCGATACGATGGAGTTCTGCCTGAAAAACGTGCCGAAGTGGCATCCTGTCTCAATCTCCGGCTATCACATAAGGGAAGCGGGGTCCACGGCTCAGCAGGAGCTTGCCTTCACCCTCGCGGACGGCCTCGCTTATGTTGAGGCCGCAGTGGAGAGAGGGATAGACGTTGACGACTTCGCGCCGCACCTCAGCTTCTTTTTCGACGCGCACATGGACTTCTTCGAGGAGATAGCGAAGTTTAGGGCAGCGCGCAGAATGTGGGCTCGCTTCATGAAGGAGCGCTTCGGGGCGAAGAACCCCAAGAGCATGTGGCTTAGGTTTCATACGCAGACAGCCGGGGTCAGCCTTACCGCGCAGCAGCCCCTTAACAACATAGTGCGTACCGCTTATGAGGCGCTCTCTGCGGTGCTTGGCGGTACCCAATCGCTCCATACCAACTCCTTTGACGAGGCGGAGGCGCTGCCCACCGAGGAGGCGGTCACCGTCGCCCTTAGAACCCAGCAAATAATCGCCCATGAAACAGGGGTAGCCAATACCGTAGACCCCCTCGCCGGCTCCTACTTCGTTGAGTCTATGACGGATGAGATGGAGCGGCAGGCGCTCCGCTACATAGAGAAGATTGAAGAGCTTGGGGGTATGATCAACGCGGTGGAGGCCGGATTCCCGCAGTCGGAGATAATGAAGGCCTCGATGGACTTCCAAAAGGCCGTAGAGTCCGGGGAGCAGGTTATTGTCGGTGTAAATAAATATATCGCCGAGAAGGAGCCGCCCCTAAACCTCCTCAAAATTGACGAATCCGTTGAGAAGACGCAGCTCGCGCGCATTGAGGAGACTAAGAAGAACCGGGATAATGAGAAGGTCGCTGCCGCGCTGGAGCGGGTGCGCGATGCCGCCCGGGACGAATCCTCCAACGCAATGGAGCCCATCATAGAGGCGGTGCGCGAGTACGCGCTTTTGGGGGAGGTCTGCGAAGCCCTCGTCGATGTCTTCGGCTCCTACACTGACCCTGGCACCTTTTAACGCGACCGGCGAGTGAGGTTCACTTGAAAAAATATAGAGTTCTCATAGCGAAGCCCGGCCTCGACGGCCACGACAGGGGCGCAAAGATTATTGCGAAGTACCTTCAGGAGCAGGGCTACGAGGTCATCTACACAGGCCTCAACCAGTCTCCCGAGCAGATTGTGACCGCCGCTTTGCAGGAGGCTGTGGACGCGGTCGGCATCTCAGTGCTCTCCGGCTCCCATAATTACGTATTCCCCGAAGTGGCAAGGCAGATGCGGGAGAAGGGGATGGAGGACGTTCTTCTCTTTGGCGGGGGGACCATACCGGAGGAGGATATTCCGCCGTTACTTGCGCAGGGGGTCAAGGCGCTCTTTAGGCCTGGCACTCCCCTTGAAGATATCCTGAAGGTGCTAAAGTAGGAGGTGGGCTGATACGCTCTTTGTTTAGCCGCGTCAAACAGCTATAAATGCTTGTAATGATGCGCTAAAAAAGTAAAAATAGGGTGGTGTGAAATAGCTCCGGGTGCATGCGTTTTGATGGCGTTAAATTTTACCCGGCGCATTCTTTTGGTAAGCTGATACGCAGCGACCGGAGGCCGCTACGACAATGCTATACAAACAGGAACACCACATATTTCGTGAAGCGTTCAAGCGTTTCGTAGCTGAACATATAACCCCCAATGTCGATGCGTGGGAGGAGGCCGGAGAGGTCTCCCGCGACGCGTGGCTCGCCATGGGGGAGTATGGCTTTCTCTTGCCGTGGCTGCCGGAGAAGTATGGCGGCTATGCAGCCGACTTCTTGTATTCAGTCATAATAATGGACGAGATATGCCACGCAGGCGCGGTGGGGTTCTTCGCGCCGCTGCACAGCGAGATTGTGGCGCCTTACATAATGACCTACGGCTCGGAGGAGCAGAAGGCTGAGTGGCTCCCAAAGGCCGCCTCCGGGGAGTGCATCCTCGCGGTTGCCATGAGCGAACCAAACGCAGGCTCCGACCTCGCCTCGCTTAAGTGCCGCGCGGAGCTTGACGGCGACGAATGGGTGCTTAACGGCACCAAGACCTTTATCTCCAACGGCGGCACAGCGGACCTCACCATCGTCGCGGCGAAGACCGAGCGCGGCGTTAAGGACTCCTCCGCCATATCACTCTTCCTCGTTCCCTCCACCGCGCCCGGCTACCGTGTCGGCTCCAGTTTCTCCAAGATGGGGCTCCACAGCCAGGATACAGCCGAGATTATTCTCGATGAGTGCAGAATCCCCGCAAAGATGATCCTCGGAGAGCGCGGGAAGGGCTTTAAGTACCTTATGAATAAGCTCCAGCAGGAGCGCATCGTCTTGACCATTCAGGCGCAGGCGATGAGCGAGAAGATGCTGGAGATGACGGTCAAGTACGCCCAGGAGCGCAAGGCCTTCGGGCAGTCTGTAGCCTCAATGCAGCACAACGCCTTCAAGATAGCCAAGATGGCGACGGAGATAAATATAGGCCGCGCATACCTCGACAGCCTGGTCTTCAGGCACATGAAGGGCGACAATATCGTCACCGAGGTCTCAATGGCGAAGTCTTGGGTGGCGGAGATGGCTAACCGCGTCGCCTACGATTGCGTACAGCTTCACGGCGGCTACGGCTATATGGAGGAGTACCCCATCTGCCGCTTTGCACGGGATATCAGGATATTTTCAATCTTCGGCGGCACCACCGAGGTGATGAATCTGATCATCGCCCGCTCGATGGGGGTGATCTAGAGCGCCCTTTTAACTAAAGTATCAAGTGTAATGGAAAAGGGGCTGCACGGTTGTGCAGCCCCTAATTTATTAGATCGGATTAATTATCAACTTTTGGAGGAGATAACCGCGATGGCGGTGGGGCTCGGCTCGCCCTTGCCCTTGAAGGCGTGGGGCCTTGAGGAGTCGATATAGGCGGACTCACCGGCGTTTAAGGTGTAGATATCGTCGTCGTAGACCAGCTCAAGGGTACCGGAGAGCAGGTAGATAAATTCCTCGCCCTCATGGCTCATCGGCTGCACCGTCTCCGCAGCTTCAGAGTTGAAGGTGACGAGGAAGGGCTCCATCGCTTGCCCCCTGATGTTCTCCGAGAGGAGGCTCTTATAGGAGTACCCCTGCCTCGGGCGGATATCGCGCCCGGTGCGGTCATGCTCCATCTCGATCCCCTCTTTGCAGATGGAGAAGATGTCGGGGCTGGGGCCGCCGCCATGTATTATCTGGCCCATGCGTGAGCCCAGGGCGCGTGAAGTCTTTATCACAACGCCGATGGGGGGTATTTCATCACCGCGTTCAATGGCCTCTATGTAGGATGCGTCAAGGCCGGTGATCTCCGCCACCTGCTCTATTGACAAGTCCTGCGCTTCTCTCATCCTCCTGATTCGGACGCCTACATTCATCTTGTGCTCCTTTTGATTAATTTACAGCTTGCCTCCAGAATACCCTCTGGGAGGTTCAAGTCAATAGCAATATTATGTATTTAGCGGCCCTTGTAGACCGGCGGCCGCTTCTCTTTAAATGCCTTGAGCCCCTCAACCCTGTCCTCTGTGGGGACGATGATTTCATAACAGCTCGACTCAAAGGCGAGGCCGCTGGCGAGGTCCATCTCCATCCCCTTGTCAATTGCGCGTTTTGCCATCCTAAGCGCTACGGGGCCGTTTTTTGCTATTTCAGCGGCGAAGGAGCGCGCCTCATCCAGCAACTGTTCCTGTGGTACGCACTTGGAGGCGAGACCTACTTCTACAGCATCATCGCCGGAGATGCGCCTCGCCGTAAAGATGAGCTCCTTCGCCTTGGCCTTGCCGATGATTCGGGGAAGGCGCTGGGTGCCTCCAGCGCCGGGAATGATCGCGAGGCTGGTCTCCGTGAGCCCGACCTTTGCGTTCTCCGAGATGAGCCGTATATCGCACGCTAGCGCTATCTCAAGCCCTCCGCCGAAGGCGAAGCCGTTTATCGCCGCTATCGTCGGCGCGGGCAGATTCTCCACGAGGTCCATAGTCCGGCGTATGGTGGCTACCGTCTTTTTAACCTCGGTTTCATTCATCGTAGCGCGTTCGGCCAGATCTGCCCCTGCGCAGAAGGCTTTCTCCCCTGCGCCGGTGATTATTACGCATTGAAGCGAGGAGTCGTAGGCTAGCTCTCCTAATACATCCCCAAACTCCTTTAACAGCTCCAACGAAAATGAGTTCATCTTTTCGGGGCGGTTCATCGTCAGCGTAACCACGCCGCCCTCGCGCTCCACCAGCAAAGTGTTGCCCATAGCTATGCTCCTTTAAACCTTGAGCTCGTCCAGGTCCTTGAAGTAATCGAGGGCTCCCGGATTGGCGAGCGCGTCCTTGTTTTTTACCTCTTCGCCGTGGATAGTTTTCGTCACGGCGAGCTCAACCTTCTTGCCGGAGAGGGTGCGCGGGATGTCAGCCACCTGTATGACCTCTGCCGGAACGTGGCGCGGGGTGGTGTTGGCGCGTATCTGCTTCTTTATCCGCCCGGTAAGGTCATCATCCAGGGTCATGCCCTCCCGTAAAACGACAAAGAGTATGACGCGCACATCGTCATCAACCCTTTGACCGACAACGATGGAGTCGACAACCTCCTCGAAGGCTTCCACCTGCCGGTCTATCTCCGCTGTGCCGATACGCACTCCGCCGGGGTTGAGGGTCGCGTCTGAGCGTCCATAGACGATGACGCCTCCTCGCTCCGTTATCTCGATGTAGTCGCCGTGGCGCCAGACTCCGGGGAAGTCGTTAAAGTAAGCGTCCAGATACTTTTCATTGTCCGGGTCATTCCAGAAATGTATCGGCGCTGAGGGGAATGGGGCTGAGCAGACGAGCTCCGCTTTCTCCCCGATTACCGGTTTGCCCTCATCGTTCCATGCCTCTACCTTCATCCCGAGCCCTCGCTTTTGAATTTCGCCGGCGTAGACCGGGTCGATGGGGGAGCCGAGCATGAAGCAGCTTATGATATCGGTGCCGCCTGAGATTGATGCTAACTGGAGGTCTTCTTTTATCTCGTCATATACCCAGTGAAAATTCTCGACGGATAGGGGGGAGCCGGTTGACATCACCACTTTTAGCTTGGTGAGGTCATACTCTTTTCCAGGCTTCATGCCCTCCTTCTCGACGAGTGAGATGAATTTCGCGGAGGTGCCGAAGTGGGTGATGCCCAGCTCTTGAGCTGTCTTCCAGAGGACCCCGGCGTCGGGGTATGCGGGGTTGCCGTCGAAGAGGACCAGCTTGGCTCCCACGAAGAGGGCGGCGACGAGCCAGTTCCACATCATCCAACCGCAGGTGGTGAAGTAGAATATTGTGTCGTCGCGTCTTAGATCGCAGTGGTAGATGTGCTCTTTGACCTGCTGTATGAGGGTGCCACCAGCCCCGTGGACTATACACTTCGGTACGCCTGTGGTGCCGGAGGAGTACATAATGTATAGCGGGTGGTCGAAGGGGAGCTGGGCGAATTCAATTTCACCACCCTCACCGGACAGCGCGTCGCTCCATAGGGCCGCCTTGTCGATATCGGATATCTCTGGGCGCTCGCTGGCGAAGGGCACTATCAGCACTCGCTCTATAGAGTCAATGGAGGTGACCACCTCCTTTACGCGGCCCAGGGAATCAAGCGCTTTGCCCTTGAAGAAATAGCCGTCGCAGGATATGAGCACCTTGGGCTGTATCTGCCCGAAGCGGTCCATCACCCCCTTAAAGCCGAAGTCCGGTGAGCAGGAGGACCATATCGCTCCTAAGGAGGTTGCGGCGAGCATTGCGACCACCGTCTCCATCCTGTTGGGCATGAACCCGGCTACCCTGTCGCCCTTGGTGACCCCGGCCCCGCGCAGATACTTCGCCAGCTTGGAGACGTTGTCGTAGAGCTCGGCGTAAGTCAGCTCGCCATCGACCACGCCTCCCTCGCGAACGGATACGAGTGCGGTGTTGTCGTCGCGGTAGCGCAGCAGGTTCTCGGCGAAGTTAAGGCGTGCGCCGGTGAACCACTTCGCTCCGGGCATCCTGGGTTCGGAGAGGATTGACTCCCAGGGAGCGGAGCTTACAATCCCTATCTCACGCCATATAGTCTCCCAGAACTTTTCAGGGTTATCTATTGACCACTGGTATAGGTCGTCATAACCGCCGAGAGAGAGGCTATTGTCTCTATTTACGCGCTCTATGAGGGCTGTCATATTGGCTTTTTTTACCCTCTCCTCCGAGGGGGTCCAGAGCAGATCTGCCATCTTTTACTCTCCCTATAAATCCGCTAGCCCCGAATGACGCGGGGCAGGAGCATCTGGTGGTGTGCGCAGAGCGCCTTGGGGTTCTGGTAGGCCGCCCCAGTGAACGCGGCTAGATATTTTCTGAGGTCATCGAAGGCGACGATTTCATCCACTAGGCCATGTTTGGCGCAGTAGAGGGGGCGGGAGTTGTCATAATACTCCTCCACCATGGCGTTCATCTTCTCAATAACAGGCTCAAGGGGGTTTCCGGCGTTGCGCTCCTTTACCAGCCTTCTTGCAAAGGTCGCGGCGGCGGCTGTTTCGCCGTGCATGACATAGACCTCCGTGGTGGGTACGCCGAGGGTGAAGGAGTTGTGGTTGTTGCCCTGTGGCCCTCCCATCACGTAGTGCGCGGCCGCCGAACCCTTACGGAGAACTACCAGCATGTGCGGTATCTCCGTCTGCTCTATGGAGTAGATTAGGGATTGGCCCACGCCGAGGAGCTCCGCTTTTTCCGCGTCGTCGCCTACGTCGATTCCCGTGGTGTCCTGAATCCAGATTATCGGGAGCTTATCCCTGCCGCAGAAGGTTACGAACTCGCTCATCTTGATGAGCCCTTCGCGGTAGAGCTTGCCGCCTATGCCCATGTACTCCGCATATTTAGGATACTCAGCGCCTAGAAAGCCCTGATTGTTGCCTATGACGCCAACCGGAAAGCCATCTATTTTGACCAGCCCGCAATAGATCTCCGGCCCATAATCGGGGCGGTATTCATGGTGCTCAGAGCCGTCGACCAGACGGGCGACGACATCCCTGAAATTGTAGGTGCGCTTCTGGTTGAAGGGGACGATGGAGTTAAGCTCGGCGGTATCGAACTTGGGGGGCTTGGGGATATCCACCCTGAAGAACTCAGGGTCGTAGGCGGGCATGCCGCGCACGTGGTCCTTTATGATATCAAGTACGCCATGTTCTGTCTTTGAGGTGAAGCGGAAAAACCCCGTTACGTCTCGATGCACAGGCACCGCGCCGGGGGGAGAGGCTTTGAACTTCTTTGTCGCTTCGATGAGCCCCTCAGCCCCTTCGAGGTCGAAGAAGCCCTTGGGCTTCATCCCGCTGACTATACCAGCGCCGCCCACCGCCATATTGGCGTCCTCATGCGCGACTATGAGGGATGGGCTGATGGAGTGGTATCCGCCTCCTGCCGGGTTGGTGCCGTAAACCGCGGCGAGGACGGGGACGCCCATCTGCTGAAGCTCCGCGTGGCGGAAGAAGGTCGCGCCGCCGCTGCGTCTCCCCGCGTAGGAGAGGTGCTGGTCGGGGAGCTTTATTCCGCTACAGTTTACCAGCCAGACGAGGGGGATGTTGAGGCGCTTGGACATGTCGGTAGCGCGCAGTACGTTCTCCGCCTGCCCCGCGACCCAGGCGCCTGCGAGGACCTTGTTGTCAAAGCCGATGATTACGCACCAGCGCCCGGAGATGCGGCCGAGACCGTTTACGATAGAGGTCGTCCCCTCTTTGTTGTCCATGGGGTTTAAAAGAGAGTTGAGCTCGCACCAGGTGCCGGGGTCTACAAGGTAATCTAGGCGCTGGAAGACGGTGAGCTCGCCGCGCTTGTTTAGCTTCTCCTCCGGGAGGCCAGCTTTGCGAACTTTTTCTCTCGCCTCAAGAAGGACACTCTCCACCTCTTTTATTGAGGCAACCGATTCCGCTGCATCGCTCTTTTGCCGCTCCGTCAGGGGCGCGCCGAAGGAGGGCATCTCGCGAAAGTATGATTTCATTTGGTAACCCCCTTAATCCGAGAGGTGGCGGGCGATTACTATCCGCTGGACCTCGCTGGTGCCCTCGCCGATGGTGAGGAGCTTTTGGTCCCGGTAGAAGCGCTCGACGTCATACTCCTGCATCAGGCCGTAGCCGCCGTGGATCTGCACCGCCTCGTCGGCCACCCGCCCCATCACCTCTGAGCAGTATAGCTTCGCCATGGCCGCGAGCTTGCCGAAGGGCTTTTTGTTGTCTTTTAGCCAGCACGCTTTATAGAGCATGTTGCGCGCAGCCTCGATCTCTGTAGCCATGTTTGCGAGCTTGAACTGGGTCGCCTGGAAGGAGAAGAGGCTCTGGTTGAACTGTTTGCGCTCCTGCGAGTAGGCGAGGGCAAGCTCAAAGGCGCCCTGCGCACCGCCCAGCCCCATTGAGCCGATGGAGAGGCGTCCGCCGTCGAGGGTGATCATCATCTGGCGGAAGCCGTCGCCCTGCTTGCCGAGGAGCGCGGAGGAGGGGAGGCGTATCTCATCAAAGTAAAGCTCCGCCGTGTTGGAGGCGCGCCACATCATCTTGTTTTTCATGGCCTTCTTGGTGAGGCCCTTCGCATCCGCCGGGACCAGGAAGCAGGAGAGCTCCTTTCTGCCGTCTGATTTTTTACCTGTCACTGCCTGCACCACGATGACTCCCGTGATGTCGCAGGCGGCGTTGGTTATGAATATTTTGGAGCCGTTTAAAATCCAGTCGTCCCCATCTCTTACCGCGTGAGTTCTTGAGCCGCTGGCGTCGGAGCCTGCGGTGGGCTCGGTGAGCCCGAAGCCCGCTAATATCTCTCCAGTGCAGAGGCGGGGAAGCCACTCCTCTTTCTGCTCCTGGGTGCCGAAGTAGTATATGGGGCCAATGCCTAGGGAGTTGCCCGCCGCTATGGTTGCAGCCTGAGAGCCGTCGATTCGCGCCAGCTCCTCCACCGCTATAATGTAGGAGACGTAGTCGAGCCCCGCGCCGCCATATTCCGGCGGGACGAAGATGCCGAAGAGTCCGAGCTCAGCCATCTTTGCGGTAAGCTCATAGCTGAAAATCTCCTTGGCGTCCAACTCCCGCGCGACAGGCTTGATCTCTTTTTCTGCAAATTCCCTGACTGACTGGCGGAGTATGTTCTGCTCTGCGTTTAGCTCATATGAAAGTGACATGGCGCTGATCTCCATAGGCTGTTTGCGCATTATAAAAAGGTGTTTGTTCAGTCTCAGAGCTACATTAACGTTCAAGTTAACAATGATGTCAAGGGTCAAGTAGCTTAAAAGTAGCTGTAATTATAAAATATCCTATATTTATAGGCTTAACTCTTCATCTTGACAATGATCACGTAGATGCTGCATCATGACGTTAGGGTAAACTTTGAAGGGGGAAGTTGTATGGCAAAAGAGGGGCTTTGGACGATAACCGACCTATCACGTGAGCTCGGCATTACTCCGCGAACTATCCGTTATTATGAGGAGAAGGGGTTAATCCGCCCCGGCCGCTCGGGGGGCGACCACCGCCTCTTCGACAAGCGTGAGCGAACCAGGTTAAAGCTAATCCTTAGGGGCAAACGCTTTGGCCTTACCCTTGATGAAATTTCCGATATATTGGGCAGCGCCACGGCGGATATGAATGAAATTGACCAGGTAAAAAAAGCCCTTGAGCATTTCAAAAAGGTTTTGCAGGACCTCTCCGCCAGAAAGGCGGAGGTTGAGAAGATGCAGACAGAACTCCTCCAATACGTCGGGGGGATGATGACACGCCTAAGTCAGCTGGAGGGCAACGACTCCGGCTCCAACTATTAAGGGTTTCCGCGTAAAAGCCTGCCGGTGTTAAGATTGGGTAGATGCCAACCTCCACCGACGGAAGGCCCTCCATGAACGAACTCTTGGTCACAAAATCATTGGGTAACAAGCGCGGCTTTGTCAGAATTGTCGACGTATCCGCGCGGGATGGACTCCAGTCCGCTGCTCCTGTGCTAAGCGCCGCCAGCAGGGCAGGGTGGGTAAAGGCGCTCCTGGACGCCGGGGTCGACGAGGTTGAGGCATGCTCCTTTGTAAACCCCAAGCTTTTGCCGCAGATGGCGGACGCCGCAGGAGTCCTGGCTGAACTCGGCGGATATGAAGAGCGTGTCTGGTCACTGGTGCCCAACCTTCGCGGCCTTAAGCTTGCCATCGACGCGGGGGCGAGAAACGTAGTCTGCTTGCTCTCCCTCACCGAAGCTCACTCAAGGGCAAATCTGGGCCGCGATATAGAGAGCGTTCTTGCCGACCTTGAAGAGGTTGCGGAGCTGGGGAGGAGCGCCGGAGTTAACATGCGCCTCTCGACCTCAATGACCTGGGTCTGCCCACAGGAGGGCAAGGTGCCCTCCACTCGGACGATGGGCTATCTCAGGCGGGCTCGTGAGATGGGCTTTAGCCGCCTTACTCTGTGCGATACATACGGCTGCGCCAGCCCCCTCCACGTCGAGGAGCTCTTGGCGCTGGTTGCGGAGGAGTTCGACCCCGCCGATGTGGGGCTGCATCTACACGACACCTTCGGGGTCGCGGGGGCCAACACGCTAGTCGCCTTGATGCAGGGTTATCGACGCTTTGAGGGGTCTATCGGCGGGCTCGGGGGATGCCCCTTCGCGGAGGGTGCCAAGGGGAATATGGACACCATCGATCTGGTCTATCTTTTGCGGTCCCTTGGCTACGAGGTGGGCATAGATATGGAGAGGCTTAAGGGCGTTGCCGGGGATTGCCTGAAATTGCTTTAGCAGCGCCTGTTAAAAAAAAGCGGGGTGTGGTCCACCACCACACCCCTTAAGCATTACTATCGCTCATGCACTTTGCTTGTTTATGGGTACGAACAGTATGGGTATGGCGCGAATACTACGTAAAAGCAGTTCCCGCTCTGGCATTCGGAGTCGGCGGCGCACTGGGAGCCGAGGGGCAGCAACTTCCCGACATCCGACCATTCAGGCTGTTCGCAGTCGGGGTCCTCATCCTGGTACTTCTCGTTGCAAACTCCATCGGCCCAAAAGTAGCCATCACCGGGAGCATATTCATCCTTACACCACTCCGAGCAGCCCTTCTGTGCGAACTTTAAGATCGAGTCAGCGCCTTTATCGGGAGTAGCCTTATTAAAGGCCTGGACGCAGTCCTTGACGCACTGCCCCGTGTTTGCTGTTTTCGGTGCCGCTACGGCGAGGGTCGCGGCAATGAGCACCGTCAGAATTGCAAACGTAAATTTGTTCATTTTTCCACCCTCCCTAGGCGAATTAACCATAATACGTACTACTATCGGAATAATTTACTAGGAGCTTTAGGAGTATTTACTTTTGCTTCAGAAGTTAGTCTAGGGTGCGCAGGGGGTGGCGTTTTCAAACTCTATTGCTTTATAGCGGCGGAAGGTGGTGTGGATTACAGTGACGTCGGAGATGGTTTTGGCGGGGTGGCAGGCGTTGCACTTCTTTGCGCTGTCAAGCGGCGTCATGGTTGAGTGGGCGACATGCGCCTCGGCGCTTTCGCTCTCGCCCCCATGGCAGAAGGCGCATTTATGTTTGCAGCCGGCGGGTACCAGTGCGTCGGTAAAGACATTGGAGTAGGGCTTAGCAGAGGGGTCAACCATCCAGACGTTTTTGGCAACCGGCACGGGCACCTGAGTTTGGCCTCATATGCGCTGCTTTTTCTTAATCTCGCCGTCCGGTGAGGGGGCGGTGACCGCAAGGGAGAGCGCTGTAAGGTCGCTATGGCAGCCCTCGCATCCTTTAGGCTCTACAATATCTTCCCATAATGGCCCTCCGGGCTCGCTCCCCTTTGCAAGGGGGAAATCCCAACCCCATTTAAGGTCGAAATGTTTAAGGTGGCCGGAGATGACCTTCTCCGAGAGGGTCCACCCATTTATGCCGTATTTGATGTTGCGCGCTTTATAGCCGAGGATGCCGAGGGCCATTGAGGCCATGCCTCCGTTCATGCCTGTGTAACAGTAGAGGTCCACTTCGCGGGCAGGGTATATGAGGCTAAGGTATTCAGACTCCAATAAGAGGTTTGAGGGCGCGCTAACAGCTCCGGGGATGTGTCCGAAGATGTAATGGAACCCTTTCCTTACGCTGAAAATTTGAGTCTTTTTCCCTCTGATGGAGTCGTCGGTTATTTCTACACCAGTGACGGTCAGCTCCTTCTGGTTGGCGAATTTTGCAAAATACTCCCGAGCGCGCTTCAGCACGAATTCTTTAAACCCGCTTTTAAGCTCAGCTGACTCAACTCCTGGGGGCTGGAACCTCTCCCCTACGGAATTAGGAGTGGTCTCCGCTGGACGCTCAACCCTGGCGCAGCCCAGCGCGTTGTCAAAGCGCCCCTTCTCCGTTGCAAGGGATAGCGACCATGTTTCCATGCCTGCAAAGAGGCTGGTCGCCCTCGGATATGGAGGCTTTGACCCATTCTCCAGCGCCTTCTTCTGGGCGCCTGGGTCTTCGACCCTGAAGATGTCTATAAGGAGCGCGGCCATCATGCCGTCTCCTCCATCATAAGAAGCGACTACGATATCTTTGTCGCTGGATATTGAGCCATTTTCAATTGCCGCAGGGAGGTCGAATAGGGGGATGGATATTGCCCCTGGAATGTGCCCTTTGGCGTAGTCTCCAGACTCTCGCGTGTCAATTATGATGAGGTCCGGGTCATCGGCCCCCTTCTGGTCCATCAATCGCTGGGCAAGGAGTTCGGCCCTGATCGGGTCGCGTTTTAAGAGCAAGATGCTTTTAATATGCGAGATGAAGTCCACCTCGGCGGTGGCCGCCATTGTTGCTGAAGTTGCGGCGAGGAGGAGTAGCAATATCAGTGATAATTTAAGCGTTGAAGCGCAGCTTGCCTTTAGAATTTTCATCTGCCGACCTCAACGGTAAAGGGTAAAGTCAATAAAAACACGTTTTAAGATGGGCAATCTAGCAAAATTTCCCTGCCGATTACAAGAGTACTCTCTCTCACAGCTCTTTTGGCGCACATCTTTTCATTTATATACCCTACTTGAGATGGCATAATCAAAAAGCTGAGTTACAATTCATTTGGGCTCCAGGAACCGGAGAGGGTAATGTCAGAGAGTAAGGATAGAGGCACGTTCAAAGTTCCCCTTGAGTTAAGGGTCCATGGCAGGGGCGGGCAGGGAGGCGTAACCCTGGCCAAGCTAATCGCTACCCTCTATAGCCGCCTCGGCCTTCAAGTTCAGACCTTTGGAGACTACGGCTCCGAAAGGGCGGGCGCCCCCATTCGCGCCTATACCCGCGTTGACGATAAGAGAATTACCAATCGCAATAAAGTATACAACCCCGACCATCTCATAGTCCTCGACCCAGGCCTCATGAGCCCCGCCGTGCTGGATGGTGTCGCTCCCGGAGCGCTCCTCTTAATAAACACAACTGAAGAGGGGGCTGCGGTAGCAAAGCGCTATCCCTCCTTAAGGGTAGGCGTCATAGACGCCACCTCGATAGCCAGGAAGCACGGTATCGGCACCGCCTCGGTGGTTATAATAAATACAACCTTGGTCGGCGCTTATGCCCGGCTCCTGGAGCTGCCGACGGAGGTTATAGCCGACGCTTATGAGAAGGTTGGCCTATCCGGCGACCTGGGGGCGGCCGAGGAGGCGTATGGTGCGGTGGAGATTTTCGAGCCCACCAAAGCGCCCGAGGGTGCGTCGAAGGCGGGCGGCGATTATGTATTGGGCCGCTTCCCGGAGATACTCCCCCTCACAGAGCATATTACTGAACGCTTCGCGCCTGTTTGCACGGGTGATTGGCGAACGCAGACACCCCATTACCTATTCCACGAAGCGCCCTGTAACGGTGAGTGTCCCGCAGGCAATGATGTAGTCGGCTTCATACAGACCCTCAAGGCCGATGGTGCAGATGCCGCCGCGCGCCACCTTTCGGCAACCCAGCCTCTTCCCTCGGTGTGCGGGCGGGTTTGCCCTGCGCCTTGTATGGGCGGTTGCAGCAGAAGGCTCTACGACGGGTCTGTAAATATACGAGGGCTGGAGCGCTGGATCGGCGACAACGGTGATTCCCCTCCTCCCAAAAAAGATGAAAATAAAAACCCCAAACGCATCGCCATAATCGGGGGAGGTCCCGCAGGGCTTTCAGCTGCCTTTGAGGCTGCGCGGGCTGGTCACTCGGTTACGATTTACGAAGCAGCGGAGGGGTTCGGGGGAGTTCTTCGGTATGGCATTCCTGAGTACCGGCTTCCCAATGATATTCTCGACCGTGAGATAAGGCGCATCGAAGCGCTGGGGGTGAATTTTATCCCCGCTACTGCCGTTGATTCTGAAAAGATTGTGGCGCTATCCAAAGAAAATGATGCCGTGGTTATTGCGGTGGGACTGGGGCGGCTTGCCGACCTGGGCTTTGGCGACCTCTCGGGTGTTGAGCAGGGTATAGCATTCCTGCGCGCTGTGAAGTCCGGCGAGCGGATGAGCCTTGCCGGTGAGGAGGTAGCGGTTGCCGGGGGCGGGAACACAGCCGTTGACTGCGCGAGGACAGCTCTCAGGCTGGGCGCGGAAAAGGTCACGCTGCTCTACAGGCGAGGCCGCGAGGAGATGCCCGCCATCGACGATGAGGTCTCCGACGCAGTTGAGGAGGGGGTCAGGCTTGAGCTTTACAGCCAGCCCGTCGGAGCTAAGGGTGAAGGAGCGATCTCGGCGCTAGAGGTCGCGGAGGTGGAGCTCTTCGACTATGACGAGTCGGGCCGCCGCCGCCCTGTAGTCACAGATAGAAAGAGGGTAATACCCTGCACCAGATTGTTTATGGCGCTGGGGCAATCCCCTGAAGAGGGGCTCCTGCCTGATGGCTGGTCGGTCGATGGGGATCGCGTCATAAATGGCGTTGAATCTCTTAATGTCTGGCTTGCAGGAGATATCTCGACTGGCGCGGGCACCGTCGCACACGCCATAGGCGATGGTAGGAGAGTCGCGGCCCTGGCATTGAAGGGTGGGGCAAGAAAAGAGGAGAACCCAAAGGTAAGCTCGGAGGGGGTTCGCGCCGATTTTTTTGAGGAGCGACCGCCAATGGCTGAAAAACACCTGCCGGTCACGGAACGAATAACTTCATTTATTGAAGTATCAGAGGGTATAGCGGGGCCTGAAGAGGCGGAGCGCTGCTTCTCCTGCGGCACCTGCACCGCTTGCGACACCTGCCTTTTCAGCTGCCCTGAGGGGGTGATCAGCAGGGAGGGGGAGAGCTATAAAATCGATGGAGAGTTCTGCAAGGGTTGCGGCATCTGCGTCGCCGAGTGCCCCCGCATGGCTATGGATATGTCCGCTTTAGAGGCGGGGAGGCAATAGATGGCAGATCAGCTTATAAGCGCCAACCATGCCGCCGCTATGGCGGCCGCTATGGCGGGGAACGCCAACCGCAGCGCGCGGGGTTTTTGTGCGGGCCTTTACCCGATAACCCCCTCTACAGAATGTATGGAGTACCTCTGCGTCGCGGAGCTTTCAAAGGGTCAGGTTGTGCGCGTGGAGAGCGAGCACTCGGCGATGGGCGTCTGCATTGGGGCTGCCGCCGCAGGAGCGCGGACCTTCACTACCACATCATCAAACGGCCTCGCCTACATGGCCGAGAACGTCTATGTAGCGGCGCTGATGCGCCTGCCAGTGGTGATGGTGGCAGCCAACCGCGCACTCGGTCCTCCCTGGAACCTCTGGGCGGACCATGGCGACTCCCTGATGCTCCGTGATTCGGGGTGGATACAGATCTACTGCGCCGACAATCAGGAGGTCTTCGACTCCGTTCTTATGGCTTACCGCATTGCGGAGGATAAACGGATTCTCCTTCCGGTTATGGTCTGCCAGGAGGGCTTTATCCTCTCCCACTCGATGGCTGAAACGAATATCGCCTCCCAGGAGGAGGTTGACGGTTACCTTCCGACCCTCGACCTTCCACACCGCCTTAGAGATGATGCGCGAACTATGGGCGGGGTTGATACTCCCGCCGTTACCGAGGCGCACAGGGCTCAGCACCATGCGGCGATGTCAAACTTCTTTGAGGTTTATGGCGAGGCGCAAGATGAGTTTGAGCGAAAGTTTGGAAGGCGTCCACCCGACCTCCTCGTTCCCTATAAATTGGAGGATGCGGAGGCTGTCCTCATCTCAATGGGAACTATCTCCTCCAACGTTGACTGTATTGTGGACGAAGCGCGCCTTCGCGGAGTAAAGGTCGGCTCCATAAGGGTTCGGGGATACCGCCCCTTCCCGGAACTTCAACTAAAGGAGCTGTTGAGGGGGATAGGACGGGTTGGAGTTCTCGACCGAGATATAAGCCTCGGCTTTGGTGGGGCGCTCTGGGGAGAGGCGCGGGGTGTTGCCGAGCCGGGCGCGATCTCGCAAGGCTACATCCTCGGCGTTGGCGGCGGCGATGTGAGGCCAAAGCACATAGAGGCTCTTTTGGAGGACCTTCTTAAAAGAGATTCGGCTACAGCGCCGATTGTTATGGAGACAAACCTGTGAGCGTTATGAGCGAGTGCCCAACCAGGCAGATACTAAACCCGGGCAACTCCAATTGCGGGGGCTGCGGGGCTACCAGCGGGCTCTCCCTCCTTAGCCGCGCCGTGGGTGAGAGAAATATACAGATTGTAATCCCCGCCTGCTGCTCTGCGGTGGCTGCGGGGCTCTTTCCCAACAGCGTTTACGGCGTTCCGGCGCTAATGACAACCTTCGCAGCCACAGCCTCTGGTGCGACAGGGCTCAGCGTGGTCGCCAAATTAAATGGGGAGGATACCCGCGTTGTATGCTGGGCGGGCGATGGCGGCACCTACGACATAGGTATGGCGACCCTCTCCGCGGCGGCTGAGCGAAATGAGGATATCCTCTACATCTGTTACGACAACGAGATATATGGCAACACGGGAGGGCAGCGCTCCTCCGCAACGCCACATGGCGCAACCACCACCAATACTCCACCGGGCGGCAAGGTGGAGGTCAAGAAGGATATAATGGAGATCATGGCGGCGCACCGTGTGCCCTATGCAGCGACGGTCTCCATCGCCCATCAGGAGGACGCCATCAGGAAGATGCGCTACGCCCTTGATGCCAGGGGCTTCAGGTTCCTCCACCTGCTCTCGCCCTGCCCTACGGGGTGGAAAAGTGAGCCCAGCCTCGGCTTGGAGCTTGTCCGCCTTGCTGTGCGCTCCGGCCTATTCCCGCTGATGGAGATATTCGAGGGCAAGAGGAGGGTCGTAAACGTCGAGCCGGATTTTTCACAAGAGGCCCTCGCAAGGTATCTGAATTTACAGAGACGCTTTAAAAAATCGGGGATTGAGCCTGAAACCCTGGCATCGGAGATTGAGGAACATTGGAGCGCTCTCAGGGCCAAGATAAGGTGCTTTAAATAATTTTACATAATATTTCGTAAAAATTAACATACGCGTAACTTAATTGATGTTCATGCAATATATTAAAGGAGCTGGCCAAGGCCGGTTAAATTGTTGATTTAACGCGCGGGCTGCGCATCCGGGGAGTCGCGGCAGTCTATCCGGGAGTCGCGAGGAGGAGGGGAGCCAGAAGTGGCTCCCTTTACTTTTAATAAAAACAGCCCCTTCGCTGGACAGCCCCACCTCATTTGGTTAAATTCTCCTGATGAAAAATAAAGAGCTGGAGCCATTCGAGACAGGTCCGATCCGCCCGCCGAGCGAAGCGGGCAGTTACCTAATACGCCTAACCAGAGGTTGCCCCTGGAACCGCTGCACCTTCTGTCGCACCTACAAGCGCCGCCCCTTCTCCATACGTGAGGTCGAAGAGGTGATCGCAGATATCGACAAGATGGCGGAGATACGAGATGAGCTTCGCGAGGGTAAAACCCTCGCGGGAACAGAGGGCGCGTGGATGGTCGCAAACGCAATGCGGAGCGGCGGGAAGACCGCTTTTTTACAGGATGGCGACTCGCTGGCGATGAAGCCGGAGAAGGTCCGGGCGATTTTATCCCATCTGAAGAAGCTCTTCCCGGAGGTCGAGCGGATAACCACCTACGCACGCTCCCGCACAATGGCTAACCGCTCAGTCGAAGACCTTAAATCCTACCTTGAGCTTGGCCTCAACAGGATTCACATCGGGATGGAAACGGGCCACGACCCCCTCCTTGAGGTGATTAAGAAGGGGGTGACCGGGGATATCCATGTCAAAGGGGGCCGTCGTGTCGTCGAGGCGGGGATGGAGCTCTCCGAGTACCTTATGCCGGGGCTCGGCGGGCGCACAATGACAGAGGGCCACGCAGCTGACTCGGCCAATGTGCTGAACCAGATTAATCCAAACTTCATAAGGCTCCGCACGATCTGCCTCGGTCCCAAGCTTCAGCTTTGGGACGAGTTTGAGTCGGGACGCCTCGTCCGCATGACGGATGTTGAGATAGTCCGCGAGATAAAACGCTTCATAGAGGCTCTTACAGTCAAAGGGACGCGGTTAGTAAGCGACCATATCCTCAACCTCTTGGGCGACCTTGAGGGAAACCTCCCCGAGGAGAAGGATACCCTACTGGCGATTATCGATGAGTTTTTGGGGCTTGACGAGGAGACGCAGCACCTCTTCCAGGTGGCGCGGCGTTCGGGGATTCTTACATCAATCGCCGACCTCGAACGGGGGTCCGTATCACGGCGCGCCCAAGCGCTGCTGGATGACATCTACAAGCGCTACGGAAAAGATGGCGTGGACGCCGCTACGCGAGAGATGATGGAGCGCTTCGTCTAATCATTAAAGATGAGGTCCAGCCCCAGCGTCTAAAGCCCCTATCCCCTCCAGCTTCAACTTGTGGGGCAGGGCGCTTTGTGGTAGTGAATAAGATAACAATCAGGCAACCCTGCTCCTCAGGAATATGACATGACCCTTCTGTGGTGGTACTGGATCGCGTTTGGTATGGCGCTGATGCTCGTCGAGCTAATCGTCCCCTCCTTTACGATAATCTGGTTCGGGCTTGGCGGCCTCGTAGTCGGTTGTCTGCTCTGGCTTATTCCCGAGATGAGCCTCGCGCTCCAAATATTCATCTGGGCTGTAGCCTCCGCCATATTCACCTTTCTCTGGTTCAAGGTGATTAACCCCAAAATGGTCGACCGCTCCCACTCCGGCATGGCCCGTGAAGCGCTGATAGGGCAGACGGGTATGGTTGTCGTTGCGCCCACGGATGCCACCCGCGGCAGGGTCCGCTTCTCCGCGCCGCTCCTCGGCGCCGACGAGTGGGAGTTTATCTCGACTGAAGAGGTAAAGTCGGGCGACCGCGTTACGGTAACCGACCACTCCGGCAACACCCTCGTGGTGAAACGCTCCGCTTGATCTATAACTATAAATTTACAATTGAAATAGGAGGCTAAGATGTTCACGTCACCCGGCTTGGTACTGGCGCTAGTCTTTATCGTCCTCGTAATCTTCACCATCTCAATGGGCGTGCGCATCGTGCCCCAGGGGATGAAGTACGTCGTCGAGCGGCTTGGCAAATTCCATAAAGTGCTGAATCCCGGACTGAACGTCATCGTCCCCTATTTCGACCGCACCGCTTACAGGCTGACCACCAAGGACATAGTCCTTGAGATCCCCCCGCAGGAGGTCATAACCAAGGACAACGCGGTGATAACCACCAACGCCATATGCTTCATCAATATCGTGAGCCCTGAGAAGGCGAGCTACGGCGTGGACAACTACATCTTCGCCGTACAAAATCTCGTGCAGACCTCGCTACGTTCAATCATCGGCGAGATGGCCCTCGATGAATCCCTCTCAAGCCGTGAGCTGATAAAGGCGCGGGTTAAGGAGTCGATCTCCGACGACGTCGCCGACTGGGGCATCGTAGTCAAGGGCGTCGAGATTCAGGACATCAACCCCAGCGTTACGATGCAGCAGGCGATGGAGCAGCAGGCCGCCGCCGAGCGTAAGCGCCGCGCCACAGTGACCCAGGCGGGCGGCGAGAAAGAGGCCGCGATCCTGGAAGCGGAGGGCCGCCTCGAAGCCGCCAAGCGTGAAGCGGAAGCCAAGCGCGTCCTCGCCGAAGCGGACCGCGACGCCATAAGGAACATCACAGAATCGATCTCGGATAATCAACTCCCCGCCCTCTACCTGCTTGGGCAGCGATATGTACAATCCCTACAAAAGATGAGCGAAAGCGATAACGCCAAAATGATACTCCTGCCCGCGGACCTTCACAGCGCGCTTAAAGGGCTTTTGGGGAAGGAATAAGCTTTGCTTTAGGAACTCGCCACCGCTCATTACGGACCGCTTGGATGGGCGAGGGTAGGTCGTGATTTTCTGCCTGGGCACCTGGACTGAATCAGCAAATTATTTGTTGGTGCTGAACTCGTGCCCGCACCTTTTGCAGTGGGCTTTCTTGCTGATAAAAAAATGCGGGATGCCAAGGAGAATGGTGCTTAGAAAGGCGAATATTCCCCCCGGCGCTTTTGCCTCAATGTCAGCGCTGCCGCACTTCGGGCAGTGAGGTCTGGCGAAATCGGCCTCCCCCAATAGCTCAGCGGCTTCGGCGAGGTCCTCCTCATGGACCATTAGCCTCACCCCGCCAATCGCATTTGAGTAGAGCCAGTTCATGTAGACGGTGTTCTGGTCAAAGACCACAGCTTCTATACCGGCGGAATCCAGCATGCCCCGGGCCAGCTCAGCATCCCATGGGTTTAGGTAATGCCTGAGAGCTATTAGCCCCATTATTTATTCCCCTCGATTTTCACCGTTTGAGCAGCCCGCCAATCTCCACCATCTTTTTCAAGCTCAAAGGAGTATTTGTCCATTGAGGATTCATCGCCGGAGAGGGCTAGGACAAAGTACCCGCGAATATTATCAGCGCCGTCGAACTCTGCATACAGGACAGCCAGGTCACGCCCATCCTCATCCGTCATGAATTCTCTATTTAATACCCGCGCAGATATAACCGCCGGAGCGGTCGGCGCCATGAACGCCCCGGAGGGTATCCACCTCTCAATTCGCCATTTATCGTCTTCGCCCTGAAAAATTGTGGAGACTATCACCACCGGCCTGCGCTCATAGGTGAAGCCGATGGCGGTGTATACGTTGTGGCGTTTTCTGTCGCCCACCGGGTTGGCCTCTACTACGGAGATTGGGTAGTGGATATCCGGCAGCTCCGCCGCGGCGCGGGCAAAGGTCGAATCACCCGGCGGCGTCACGAAGAGCGCTGCGGCTCCTTGCCAATCCTCATTCTGGAGCGCCGAAGAGAGTTCGGCGGTGATTCCCTCCACAATAAGCATCGGGTCCGGCTCCTCGCGGAGGAGCTTATAGCCCCCCCAAACCAGCAGAGAGATGAGTAGCGGTATTAAAATAAATACTTTCTTGTTCATTTATGCTCCCCCTTCATTTCTTAACATTTTAAGTTTAAAGAGTCCTCACTCCAAAGAGTTAATTAAATTGCAGCGGGAAGAATACTCTTTTCGCCGGTTAAATCTAACTCACAAAAAAAGGGACCGCCTAGGCGGTCCCTTAGATTCTGACAGGTGCGGTTCTTAGTAGACGATGCGCTCCATCTGGATGAGCTTCGCGGCGATCGTCTCACGTGCGGCGAGGGTGTTCGCCGGAGTACGCCGCATGAGGCGGCGAAGCGCCGCGAGCATCGTTGCGAGCGCGTCTCCCTCCTCGATGCCTGCGAGCGCCTCGCGAGCGTACTTCTCGCAGTCGGCGATGGCGTTCTCGCAGTAGATGCGGGCGACGGCGAGGGGAAGCGCAGCGCCCTCCTCACCACGGTTTGCAGCGTCCTTGAGAGCGCGGACGAGGGTGGACTCGGCGGCGTAAGCCTTGATGGCGATATCCGCCAGCCTCGAAAGGACCATCTGCTGATCGGCGAGGTTGGTGCCGAACTTCTGCGCCGCCACCCCTGCAACGAAGAGGCAGATTTTCTTAAGGTTGGCGACGATCTTCTTCTCTGCTGCGAGTAGGTCCAGGTCCTCGTCGAGGTCGAAGGAGGGTATCCCCATAAGCTCTTCCTGGAGCGCGGTGGCGGCCTGGAAGAGGGGGAGTTCGCCCTTCATGCCCTTTCTGAGGAGCATCGCGGGGATGAGGAGGCGGTTGACCTCGTTGGTGCCCTCGAAGATACGGTTGATGCGGGCGTCGCGGTAGTTCTTCTCAGCCGCGTACTCAGAACAGAAACCGTAGCCGCCTAGTATCTGTACGTACTCATCCGTGACGAAGTCCAGCGCCTCGGAGGCGAGCACCTTGACTATGGCGCACTCGATTGAGTACTCCTCGATGGAGTTTATCTTCGCCTGGCTAGTCTCTGCGGAGAGAGCCAGGGTGTCTATCATCCCGACGGTGCGGTAGACGGCTGACTCCGCCGCGTAGGTGCGCACGTACATCTCGGCCAGCTTCTCGCGGATCATGCCGAAGTCGGAGATGGGTTTACCGAACTGTTTGCGCTCCATCGCGTATTCGAGGGCGGACTGCATGCAAACCTTGTTCGCGCCGACGGAGCCCGCGCCGAGTTTGAAGCGGCCGATGTTGAGGACGTTGAAGGCTATCTTGTGGCCCTGCCCGACCTCGCCCAGGACGTTCTCAACCGGCACCTTTGCGTCTTCAAGGATGACGGTGGTGGTTGAGGAGCCTCGAATGCCCATCTTATGCTCTTCGGGACCAATCTTCAGCCCCTCGGTATCGCGGTCGAGAATGAAGGCGGTGAACTTCTCTCCGTCAATCTTTGCGAAGACGATGTAGCTAAAGGCAAGGCCGCCGTTTGTGATGAACTGCTTGGAACCGTTTAAAATGTAGTATTTACCATCCTCGGAGAGCACCGCCTTGGTGCGGGCCGCGAGGGCGTCGGAGCCGGCGCCGGTCTCCGTTAGGCAGTAAGCGCCTATCTTTGTGCCATCCGCGAGGCCGGGGAGGTACTTCTCTTTCTGCTCCTCGGTGCCGTAGTAGACGATGGGCAAAGTTGCGATGCCGACGTGTGCGCCATAGATGACGGAGAAGGAACCCTGCCCCGACATCGACTCGGTAATGAGGGCGCTTGAGGCCTTGTCCAGCCCCATTCCACCGTACTCCTCGGGCACGTCCGCCATGAGCAGCCCAAGCTCGCCCGCTTTAGCCATCAGAGCCTTGGAGACCTCGAAATTCTTCTCTTCGATCTCGTCGTTTTTCTCGATAACCTCGTTTTCGATGAAATCACGCGCGGTCTTCGCGTACATCAGCTGCTCCGAGGAGAAATTCTCTGGAACGAAGATGCTCTCCGGAGTCGCCTCCTCTACGAGAAAGCTACCGCCTTTTTTTATATCATCAGACATTTTATCTACTCCTCTTTATGCCCGCCCCGATCTTTGGGGAGGGTGAATTAAGGTCAAAATCAGGTTAGCTTCTCGTAGATTCCAGCAGCGCCCATGCCGCCGCCGATGCACATCGAAACCATGCCGTAGCGAAGATCGCGCTTACCCATCTCGTTTAGCAGGGTTGCGGTGAGCTTGGAGCCGGTGCAGCCTAGCGGGTGGCCGAGGGCGATTGCGCCGCCGTTGACATTTATTATCTCGGGGTCAAGCCCAAGCTCGCGTATAACGGCTAGCGCCTGTGAGGCGAACGCTTCGTTCAGCTCGATGAGGCCGATGTCCTCTTTTTTGAGCCCGGCGAGTTTGAGCGCCTTTGGGATTGCCACGATTGGGCCGATGCCCATCAGCTTGGGGTCAACGCCGCCGACGGCGAAGGAGACAAAGCGGGCGAGGGGCTTAAGCCCCAGCTCTTTGGCCTTACGGGCGGACATTACAACTGTCGCCGCCGCGCCGTCTGACATCTGGGAGGAGTTGCCCGCGGTTACCGAGCCGCCCGCGCGGAAAACCGGCTTAAGCTTAGCCAGACTCTCTACGGAGGTACCGGGGCGCGGCCCCTCATCTTTGCCATGGATAAAGGAGGTGACCTTCTGGGTGCCGTTCTTGGCGGGTGCGCGGAGCTTGACCTCCACGAGGATGAGCTCGCCATCGAAGCGGCCCGACTCCTGCGCGGCGAGGGCTCGTCTGTGGCTCTCCGCAGCAAAGGCGTCCTGATCTTCGCGGGAGACGTTGTAAAGCTCCGCCACGTTCTCAGCGGTTAGCCCCATCCCGACGGTGGCGTCGGGGTTAAGGTCAACCAGGTCGTTGGAGACCATTATCTTGTTGCCGGTCATCGGTACGCGGGTCATCGATTCCGCGCCGCCTGCCACTATGACCTCGCTCATGCCGGTCATAATCGACTGCGCGGCCATCGCTATGGACTGTAGGCCCGAGGAGCAGAAACGGTTAACCGTTTGCCCAGGCACTGAATCGGGCAGCCCCGCGAGGATAGCCGCAAGGCGGGCAAAGTTCAGCCCCTGCTCCGCCTCGGGGAAGGAGCAGCCGATGATTACATCGTCGATATCGGCAGGGTCCAGGTTTGGCACCCGCTCGAGAACTCCCTTTATCGTCAATGCGGCGAGTTCGTCTGGTCTTGTTGTCGCCAGTGCCCCCTTGAAAGCCTTGCCAACCGGGGTACGGGCGCTGGCTACTATAACGGCATCTTGCATCATATATCTCCTTTTGAAGCCTACCGCCTAGTTCCGGAGGGGCTTGCCTGTCTTTAGTATGTGCTGGATACGCTC
>PKTT01000035.1 GCA_002869015.1 Deltaproteobacteria bacterium | reverse complement strand
CCCCATAGCGCCAGAGAGAAGAGGACCACCAACGCGCTAAGGTTAAGAGTTCCCCCCATAAGCTTGGGCTCAAGGATATTGCCGATGAGGAACTGTACCGTGCCAAGCGACGCCAACACTATGAAAAAGGGGCCAGCTGAGGAGAACTGCACCAACGTAAGCAGGGTAGGCAAGATTACCCCGACCATTGAGCCAATGGTTGGTATGTAGTTCAATAAAAATATTAGAAAGGCCCAGAAAAGGGCGTAATCAACCCCCACCATCAGCAATATGACATATGATATTACCCCGGTGAGCACACTAAGGGCCGTTTTTATAAAGACATAAGTTCTTATGCGCGATTGAATACCCTCAATTATATCTTTTACACGCCCCCGGTCCTCTTTTGATGTAAAAAGAGCGGTCAGTTTTTTCTCAAAGGTGCGCTCCTCAATGAGGATGAACAGCAAGTAGACGATTATTATTCCAATGTTCCCGGCCAGGGTCGTTACCAAGCCGGCGAGGCTGCCTACAAGGCTCTTCATATCAAGCGAACCTGCAAGCTGCTTTATGGTCGGAGTAGCCTCCAACCCTAAAAAAGCCGCGCCCTTCTCAGCGAGCTTGGTGAAGTTGGTTTGATATAGGGGAGCGGCTTCCGTCACCGATGAAAGGGATGAGGTTAACGCGTCAAAGATTATGGATGCAGTGCCTAAGGAGACAACCAGGGCGAGCACCGTATATACCCACTTTGGCAAGGAGACTACCCTTGCGCCATACCCGGCGATGGTGTCGCTCAAGGCATCAAGTAAGTACCAGAGCATAATGGCCACAGCAAGGGGCAGGAGAATACCCTTTCCCCAAATAAGTATAAAAAAGGCCCCTATTGCCAAGAGCATAGCGGCTGCGGCAGTAACCCAGCGATTATTCATTTGGTCCACTCCCTTTCGCAGTAACTGTAAGCAGCATCGGAGAGGTGGCAATGATTGTCAAGTCAATCATGTCTTTGGGAGTTGAGCGCTCCGTGGTTGAAAGACTATACTCCTCACATGAAAAATAATTTAGAGTTTTGGATGGCGCTCCGCCACCTTCGTGCCCGCAAGGGGGCGAAATTTATCTCTCTAATCACCTACCTATCAACGGGCGGGGTTGCCGTAGGTGTGGCAGCGCTCATAATAGTGTATGCAGTGATGAGCGGCTACATCTCAACCTTTCGCGACAAGCTGGTCGGTATGAACTCTCATATCTCCATATATTCGCTCCGAGGCCCAATAGCAGAAAACGGGGCCAAGGAGTTCCGAGCACTAAAAGATGTTGCGGGGGTGGTCAGAGTTAACCCCGTTGTGCTGGGCCAGGGAATGATAGAGTCCAAAAGATCCAACACCGGAGGGGCTCTCAGGGGCGTCGACACCAATGACCCCGGATGGCTGGCGCTTGTAGGTGAAGGGATGATTGAGGGCGAAATATCCTCCCTTATATCTTCTACCCCATCAATTCTCCTCGGAACTGAGCTAGCCCGCGAGCTTGGAGTTAATACAGGCGATCAGGTACGGGTTACGATACCCACGGGTAAATTGCCACGTTCAAGGCTCTTTTCAGTAGGCGGCATCTTCAGCTCGGGGATGTACGATTTTGATTCTACTTTCGCCTTTCTGTCCATAGATAACGCTGCCTCCCTTCTAGGAATGGAGGGCAAAATCTCTGCGCTTGACGTAAGAGTGGAAAATGTTGAAGACGCCAGCAGCATAGCAGGTGAAATCTCAAAACTTCTAGGCGCGGATTACTGGGTCAGCGACTGGAAGCGCCTGAATAGAAACATGCTCAGCGCGCTGGGGCTACAAAAAGTTGTTCTCCTAATAATTTTGGGGCTCATAGTTGTCGTAGCAGCTTTCAACGTTGCGGCGACGCTGATAATGGTAGTCCTGGAAAAAACGCGGGAGATTGGCATCTTAAAAGCTATGGGGGCTAGCTCTAAGACAATACGGCGCCTCTTTGCCCTTCAGGGGATCGTGATTGGGGCGGTTGGCTCGATTTTAGGGGTAACGCTGGGAAACTCTCTCTGCTGGGTGCAAAACAGGTGGCATATCATCAGGCTCCCTGGAGACATATATCTCTTTGACGAGTTCCCAATTCACACCTCCTTCGCCTCATCGCTAATTTGCGCATCTGTAGCGATAGCACTCTGTTATCTGGCGACAATCTACCCTTCCTGGCGGGCCTCACGCCTTGACCCCATAAAAGCCATCAGGGTCGACTGACCACCTTGACCGAAGCTTCACCTGCCATATACTCCTAAAAAACCTTCCTTAAGAGGAGAACAATGGATGAAGGTTGGAATACTCACCGGTGGGGGTGACGTCCCCGGTCTCAACCCGGCAATCCGCGCCGTCACACTACGCGCAGCTAAAGAGGGCCACTCGGTTCTGGGCATACGCAAAGGGTGGATGGGCCTGCTCGACCTCGATACGGAAAATCCCGACTCTGTAGAAAGATACACCCTCCCCTTGACCCCTGATAACACTAGGAAAATTGAGCGCACCGGGGGAACCTTCCTCCATACCGCAAGGGTCAACCCGATATCTGTCAACAAGGATGACTTGCCCTGGTTTATAGCCGAAGGTGACCGCATCCGGGGAGAAGGAGAAACCTTTGACTGCACCCCCCATGTAATTAAAAATCTTGAACGCTTGGGTGTGGATGTACTCATACCAATCGGCGGGGAGGACACCCTTGGCTACGCCTCACACCTCCACCGAGAGGGTTTCCCAATAGTCTCAATACCAAAGACAATGGACAACGATGTCTATGGCACGGACTTTTGCATTGGCTTCTCAACGGCTGTTACCCGCTCAGTCGAATACATCAGCCAACTTAGAACCTCTACCGGCTCCCATGAACGCATAGGTGTAGTCGAGCTTTTCGGCAGGAGCTCCGGTGAAACGTCACTGGTCTCCGCCTACCTCGCCGGGGTTGACAGGGCTGTAATCTCCGAAGTCCCTTTTGATGCGGAGCATTTAGCCAATCTCCTGATGGAAGACAAACATGCCAACCCTTCAAACTACTGCATGATGACCATCTCTGAGGGAGCCTCCGAGATAGGCGGAAAAGTAGTCGAGCATGGCCAGGCTGACGCCTTCGGGCACAGGAAGTTGGGGGGCGTTGGTCAAGAGACCGCAGCACGGATTGAGAAGTTGACGGGGGAGAAAACTCTATTCCAATCCCTGGGTTACCTTATGCGCTCTGGCGCGCCTGATGGCCTTGATACGATGGTGGCAAAGACCTTCGCCAACTGCGCCCTTGACTTGATAGACGCCGGCACCTTTGGTCGTATGGTGGCGCTGCGCGAGGGCCGCTACACCCACGTCGAGGGAGACATGCCCCTTATGGGAGAGAAAAAGGTGGATGTAGAAGCGTTATACGACCCTAAAAACTATGTGCCGAGGGTTCGCCACGGCCTCGGCCTACCCATGTTTATGTACTGAGGACTATAACCCCGCAAGATATTCTATGAGGTCGACCACCCTGTTTGAATAGCCCCACTCGTTGTCATACCAGGAGATTGTCTTAACCAACCTTCCACCTATAACCTGCGTAAGGGGGGCATCAAAGATCGCCGAGTGGGGATCTCCGACTATATCGCTTGAGACAAGGGGCCCCTCCGAGTAGCGGAGCACACCTCTCATTGACGGAGAATTAGCGCCTGAACGGATCGCAGCGTTCACCTCTTCGACAGTTACATCACGGGAAACCTCAGTTACCAGATCAACTACCGATCCGTCAGGTATGGGCACCCTCATCGCCATTCCATCCAGCTTCCCCTTTAGCTCCGGCAAGACCACACCCACAGCGCGCGCGGCCCCTGTAGTTGTGGGAATGGTATTCTCCGCCGCAGCGCGTGATCGCCTCCAGTCCGAGTGGGGCACGTCCGCCAGACGCTGGTCATTGGTATAGGCATGCACGGTGGTCATAAGACCTGAAAGAATGGTGAAGTTTTCATGCAGAATCTTTACAACAGGCGCCATACAGTTTGTGGTGCATGAGGCGTTGGAGATCACCCTGCACTCAGGAGTAATCGTCTCCTCATTGACGCCTAGGACGACCGTTGCATCAACCTCCCCCTTTGCCGGCACGGTCAATATAACCCTCCCGGCGCCAGCATCAAGGTGGAGCGCGGCTTTCTCCAGATCTCGGAAAACACCTGTGGCCTCAATGACATAGTCGACCCCAAGCTCCCGCCATGGCAGCTTTGCCGGATCGCGCTCGGAGAGCATTTTGGTCCGCTGATGCCCCGTAACCATCTCCCCATCTTCAATTATGGCGCTGTCCTCGAAGTTGCCCATGACGGTATCGTGATTTAGCAGGTAAGCAAGGGCGGCAGGGTCAGCCAAGTCATTTACCGCGACCACCTCAAACCCCTCTTTTTCATTTAGGAGACGGTAGATTGAACGCCCGATACGCCCAAAGCCGTTTATAGCGACTCTCACAGGGCACCTCCCCTTATCGCGTGGATCTCAGCCGTTTCGAGCATCCTCTCGGCGAAAGCCCAACCGTTGTCAAACCATGCGAGCGTTTTGACAAGTCCGCTCTCCATAGAAAGGGTAGCGTTGGAGTCAAAAAGCGCCGAATGACGGTCCCCAATTACATCACTGGAGACGATTGGTGCGTCGGTATAGCCCATGAGCCCCTTCATCGCCCCCTGTGAAGCCTCTAAGAAGAGAGCGTTTACCTCTTCTACGCTCAAAGCCTTTCCGAGCTTGGTTACAAGGTCGATATTGGAACCCGCCGCTACGGGTACGTTCAGCGCTAAGCCATCAATTTTGCCATTTAACTTCGGTAGCAAAGAGGAAGCAACCTCAGGAGCCCAGGTTTCATTGGGAATTATGTTCTGGGCCGCTGAACGGCTCCACCTGAGCGATACGCTGGCAGAGTCTGAGAGATGCTGATTCCCTGTATATGCATGGACCGAGGTCATCGTCGCGGCGTCAACACCTGGGCCATCGATAAGCACCTTTAGTACCAGGGAGAGCGCATGTATCGATGATGATCCACAGGAGATTATCACCTCGTCCCCTGTAACCCCGGCGCAATTCACCCCTCTTACTATTACAGGAATAGAAGCATCCGAAGAGGGCGTAGAGGATATCACCAGACGGGCTCCCGCTTCGCAGTGCTTTGAGAGCTCTTTTTCAGTGCGATATTCGCCTGTGCAATCAAATACATAATCCACGCCTAGGCTATCCCAAGGAACCGCGCCGGGCTTTGATTGCTTCATTATCCTCGCCCGCTGACTCCCATCGACTATGTGATTCCCCACGAGCCTCGCAGGAGAGTCAAAAGCGCCTTCAACTGTTGAGTGGTTAAGAAGATAAAGGAGCGAATCGGCATCGCCATCATCACAAATGGCCACGAACTCTATCCCCGGCCTGTCAAAACCAAGCCTAAATAGCGCTCTGCCTATCCTTCCAAAACCTACTATCCCAACTTTCAGCGACATAATCAGCTCCCGGTTGAACTTAATGATCAGCTACAAAATTAATACCACCTCTACTATAAACAGCCAAAAAGAAACCGCCCTTTAGGGCGGTTTCAATCAGCTCTCTTTTTTCTCGAAGGTGACAGGCTTGTCGCAATCGGGACATTTCTTTGGTTTACAGCGCGAGTCACGCTCGTAGCCGCAGTCGGGGCATTTCCAGGTAGCCATAATTCACTCCTTATTCTCTGTTAATCTTCCTTCACTCTGATATCGGGTAGATTTCTCAGGCGCTCTGCAAGGTCCATCCCGTAACCTAGAAGGAAACCATCCTCTATCACGAAACCGGCGTAATCAATTTCAATCTCTTTTTTTCTGCACTCCCTTTTATCGACGAGTGAGCAAACTTTGACCTCTTTTGGCCCAGAAGACTTTAAGTCTTCTAAAAAATAACTGAGCGTCAAGCCAGTGTCCACCACCTCCTCGACAACAATTACATTGGCTCCGGTCAGGTCCAGCTTGTGGGACATCAACTTCTCCACCTTCCCACTTGAGGCGGTATCATTGCCATATGAAGAAAGGCGGACGAAATCTATCTTGCAATCAACCTTAATTAGCCTCACAAGGTCCGCAAGAAAGAGAAAAGCCCCCGTCAATATTCCTAAGAGCACAATTTCTCTACCTTCGTAATCACGATTTATCTCCTCAGCAATAGTTGCTGTTGCCTCGGCGATCTCTTCCTTGGTGAATAAAATTTTTAAATCTTCGGCCATTTAAAGTTTCCTCCCCGGAAACAAAACGATAAGCGCTTTAGCAGGCTTATCCGAGACGGTTCTCAACGCATGTGGAATCTCCGAGTCGAAATAGAGGCAGTCGCCAACATCAAGCGTCCAGTTACCCTCATCAGAGATAAACTCGACTTGCCCCTCGATCAGGTAAACGCACTCCTCACCCTCGTGGCTGTAAAACCTCAGCGCGTCTCCCTCCTCCCTGCCGAAGGTAACCATGAGAGGCTGCATCGACTTCCTTGCCTTATGTATCTCAAGGGAGGCATAGCTATAACCCACTTCATCGTTTGGGTGGTGTGGGCGAGGGCCAACCTCATGCCTTTCGCTGGCGCGGGTGACGGACACCTTGACGTCCTCCTCCTCATCCTGGAAAAAGAAGGAGATATTTACGCCAAGCGCTTTGGCGATCCTCATCAGCGTTGAAACGGGCGGCACCACATGGCCGTTTTCTACCTGTGACAGGAGCGGTTTAGAGAGTCCTGTTTTATCGGAGAGCTGCTGGAGGGTAAAATCAAGCTGCTTTCGCAATGACCTTATCTTCCTGCCAATCCCTAATTCTTCAACCTCGGGGTCCATGCGTTTCATTTGGCTACCCGTCCTTGCGCTGTACATTATGGATGCTATATTCGGTAAAAATTCCTTTTTCTTTTTTAACGTATAAAAAAGATCGTGTATAGTTCCTCCCTCTAATTTTGTCGGAAATTTTCCCCGGAGGATAGCCAAAGATGGACCTCACCAAAGGTGATCTCTACTTTGAAAAATGGGCTCGCTACGAAGTAATCGCCAATAAAATGTTGGCACCGCTCAACGAACTGCGTTTGGAACGCGGCGTACTCATCCATGTCTATGGCAGGTCAATCGCCAAGGTAAGCTCCCTTGACGTTTTAAAGGCTCACCGCTACGGCCTGCTGGTAACGGGTGAAGAGCTGACTGTTGAGGATACCCTGCCCGTTCTTGAGCAGATTGCCAAGATGGACCTTGGTCCATGCCGAATAGACCTCGGAAAAATTACGCATAAATTTCTCCACTCAGGGACAAGCTCCGTTAAGGAGTTCCTTGACAAGGAGCTCGCCAGCGCATGCACCGGCAAACATCCTGTGCTCAAGAGCCCACAGGATCTGGTTCTTTATGGGTTCGGCAGAATAGGCCGCCTCGTGGCGCGGGTGCTACTAGATAAGATCGGAAACGGCGACAAGATACGCCCCAAAGGGATCGTGGTCAGAAATCAGGGGGCCGACGACCTTGAAAAGCGCGCCGCACTCCTCAGGCTGGACTCCGTTCACGGGACCTTCAAAGGCACCTTGGAGGTCGACCATGAGGAGCGGGCGCTAATTGCCAACGGCAACATGATGAGGCTAATTGACTCCATACCCCCTGAGGAGATGGATTACACCCGCTATGGAATAGATAACGCAATCGTTGTGGACAACACCGGCAGGTGGCGTGATAGCGAGGGGCTCTCCAGGCACCTTGAGGGTAAGGGCGTGAAGAAGGTTCTACTAACTGCCCCTGGCAAGGGTGATATCCCTAATATAGTATTTGGAATAAACAACGATCAGCTTTCCCCCGGTGAAAAAATTGTTTCAGCGGCAAGCTGTACAACTAACGCCATCGCCCCAATCTTGAAGGTCATGGACGAGCGATACGGCATTGTTAGCGGCCATATTGAAAGCTGTCACTCCTATACCAACGATCAAAACCTTATTGACAACTACCACAGCAAACCAAGGCGCGGTCGTGCCGCATCCCTTAATATGGTCATAACCTCGACGGGAGCGGCTTCCGCTGTGGCAAAGGTTCTTCCTGAGCTGAAGGGTAAGCTCACCGGTAATGCGATAAGGGTTCCCACTCCAAACGTTTCACTAGCCATATTAAAGCTCTCTCTGGCAAAGAAGGTCTCAAAAGAGGACATCAACAGCTATATACGATCAATATCCCTTAATAGCCCCCTACAGACCCAGATTGACTACACGAACTCCGCAGATATCGTATCTTCGGATATAGTTGGTTCTCGCCACGCAGGTGTTTTTGACGGTCAGGCTACCATCGTAAATGAAGCGGACCCTCATAACGTAGTCCTCTATGTTTGGTACGATAATGAGTATGGTTATACTTGTCAGCTGATGCGCCTTCTTCAGCAGATGGCCGATATAGACCTGCCGGAGTTTCCCAAGGCATAAGCTGAAGCCAAAGAAACTAAAAACAAAAAGGGAGCGCTAAATGCGCTCCCTTTTTTATTATAAATATTCTCTTTATCTGTCTTTAGGAGATACGCTCGAAACGATCGCCGGAGGCTCCACATACGGGGCATTTATCGGGGGCATTTCGCTCGTGCGTATGGCCGCAAATGGGGCACACGTAGTAGTCAAATGTCTCCTCGGAATCCAAATTCTCAAGCATGCTCTGAAAGAGGGTACGGTGAGTTTTCTCAACTTCAAAGGCCCACTTGAAGGTAGTTAGCGCCTTCTTTTCACCCTCGGCTTCTGCCGTCGCAATGAACTCCGGGTACATGACCTCAGCCTCGTGGTCTTCACCAGCGATGGCTGCGCGGATATTGTCAGCGGTCTCGCTCACACCATCAAGGGCTTTAAAGTGGCTAAGCGCATGAACGGTCTCTGCTGCTGCTGCTGCGCGAAAGAGCTTGGCGGCCTGTACATAGCCCTGGTCATCTGCTTTTCTGGAGAACGCGGTGTATTTACGGTTAGCCTGAGATTCGCCCGCGAAAGCGGCCCAGAGATTGTCGGTTGATTTGCTCATTAGTTTTTCTCCTCTGGTAAATTTAAGTCGTATGTGTATTTCCAACTGCTGGCTTTAGTTAACCAAAATGGTTATAATTTGTCAAGGGGAAAAATATCTTCCCCCACAAATTAACACTTAATTAAAAAACTACAAGAAAATCAATGTAATTGACCCTCCGCTTCATGGAAGGTAAATTGTCGCTACCGGCAATTTTTCATAACTCGAAAGGAATACAAATGAAGGAAAAAGTTCAAGCCGCACTGGATCAGGTCCGCGTTAAATTGCAAGCTGACGGCGGTGACGCCGAGCTTGTCGACGTAACAGATGACGGCATCGTTAAAGTTCGCCTCCAGGGAGCCTGCAAGGGATGTCCGATGAGCCAGATGACCCTTAAGCAGGGCATCGAACGCTTTATCAAGCAGGAGATTCCAGAGGTAAAAGCCGTAGAGGCAGTGCAGTAGCAGATGCTCTCAGCTGAGCTTCGTAAACCAAAAAAAAGCGACTATGAAGCTCTCACGAAGCTAATCCCGAATGGAAAGCTGCTCACCGCGCCTGAAGCAATAGAGCGCTATAGCCGCGATGAGTCCACCCGCGCCGAGGCGCTACCCTGGGCAGTGGTGATTCCCTCCACAGAGGAGGAGGTTGCACAGGTGCTCTCCTGGGCTAACAAGGGTTATTTCCCTATAGTTACTAGGGGCGCGGGGACTGGCGTGGCGGGCGGCTCAGTAGCACTGGGAGGGGGGGTTGTCCTCTCTCTTGAGCGGCTAAACGAGATCCTCTCCATAGATAGCGACAACCTCACGATAACGTGCCAGCCGGGTGTCATAACAGAGGCTCTTCAGCGCGAAGTTGAGACATTGGGGCTCTTCTACCCACCTGACCCAGCTTCAGCGGACTCCTGCTCAATCGGCGGGAACGTTGCAGTGGGGGCAGGAGGCGCACGCGCTGTAAAATACGGCACTACCCGTGATTACGTTCTTGGCATGCGAGTGGCCCTCGCCGAGGGGCGCATAATTTCGCTAGGCGGCAAAAATGTCAAAGACGCGTCAGGCTTCAGCCTCTTGCAGTTGATGGTCGGGGCAGAGGGAACGCTGGGGGTAATTACAGAAGTTACCCTCAGGCTCATCGCAAAACCAAAGCGACGGGTTAGCATGCTGCTTCCCTTTAAAGACCTCGCCGATGCAGCACGGACGGTGCACGAGATAACTCTGGCCGGGGTTCTGCCAGCCGTAGCGGAATTTATCGACGATATAGCAATTGAGGCTGCAGGGCGCCATCTTTCCCGCTCGCTGCCCTGCGAGGATAAAGCAAACGCGTTTGCTTTTATCTGCCTCGACGGCGATGAAGCTAAGGCCCTTGAGCGGCAGATGACCAGCGTCGGGGCTATAGCAAAAAAACACAACGCCCTTGATATTCTCGCTGCTATCGACGAGGGACAACAGGAACGGCTCTGGGAGAGTCGCCGCACCCTTGGAACGGCGATGAAGGGGCTGAGCCCGGTAATCGGCAAAGCCGATGTAGTCGTCCCAAGGGGAGCAGTTCCCGAATTGGTTACGAGAGTAAAGGAGATTGGTCGGGCGCTATCTATAGATATTGCTTGCTTCGGACACGCAGGCGATGGAAATGTGCATGTAAACATCCTCCGCCGCGACCTTTCAGAGAATCTCTGGAGCAAGGGTCTAAAAAAAGCTATGTCGGAGACGATGTCGGTTGTAATAGAGCTTGGCGGCCGCCCATCGGGAGAGCACGGCATAGGGGCATTGAAGCGTGAGGAGCTTGAAAATTTCTTGGGAGCAGAGACGCTGGCCTTGATGCGTGGCATAAAAAATGTTTTTGACCCCAAAGGGATACTAAATCCGGGCAAGGTTATATGAGCGCTGACACAAAAGCACTTGGACAGATTCTCATTGTTGACGATGAGCCGGGTATGCGCCGGATGATCTCACGCGCCCTCACCCGGGACGGGTACCGCGTAGAGAGCTCCGCCAGCGGGGAGGAGGCACTTGAAAAGCTCTTCTCATCCTCATTTGACCTTGTAGTCAGTGATATTGTGATGGAGCCCATGGACGGCCTCACTCTCCTTGATAAAATCCGCGAACGTGCTCCCGACATTCCAGTGGTTATGGTAACAGCCTATGGCACCGTGGAATCAGCGGTGGAGGCTATGAAACGAGGCGCAAACGACTACCTTACAAAGCCATTCTCCGTTGATGAGCTTGGGATGGTGGTCGCTAAAGCCCTTGACAGGGTCCGCCTCCTGAATGAACGCCAATATCTCCGCGAGGAGATGGAGCGGCAGTGGGATTTTAAGGGCATAGTCGGCAACTCGCCACAGATGACCCGCGTATTTGATGTTGCCTCATCAGTCTCTGAAACCAACGCAAACGTGCTAATTTCTGGGGAATCGGGAACGGGCAAAGAGCTCCTCGCTCGATCAATACACTTCAACAGCCACCGCGCAGAAGCACCCTTTGTAGTCCTAAATTGCGGGGCGCTGCCGGAGGGAGTCCTCGAATCCGAGCTCTTCGGCCACGAGAGAGGCGCCTTCACCGGCGCGGTCAGGCAGAGGAAGGGCCGCTTTGAGTTAGCGCACAAAGGCACGCTCTTTATAGATGAAGTGGGCGAGCTCTCCCTCTCAAGCCAGGTGCGCTTACTCAGGGTCCTTCAGGAGCGGGAGTTTGAGCGCGTCGGCGGAGATGAAACCATTGAGGTTGATGTAAGGATAATCGCAGCGACAAACAAAGACCTGCGTGCAGAGGTCACCGCTGGGAGGTTCCGGGAAGACCTCTTCTACCGGCTCAATGTCGTTGAAATCCCCCTGCCGCCATTGAGGGAGCGCATTGATGACATCGAGCCATTATCCAACTATTTCCTTAACAGATATGTAAGGGAGACCGGTAAGAACGTTATCTCTATTTCGCCATTGGCTATGGAGGTGCTTAGGCGCTACCGATGGCCCGGCAACGTCAGGGAGCTTGAAAATGCAATCGAGCGGGCTGTAGTCCTCTCAAGGGGAGAAACCGTTGTCCCCGCTGATCTCCCAATGGGAATAGATGGCGAGCAGCGCTCCGCGTTAGCTATACCTGAAGGAGCTATGAATCTTCCTGAGATGCTTGATGATTTGGAGAGGCAGATCATTATACGCACTATCGAAGCGGTGGGAGGCTCCCAGACCAAAGCGGCTAACCAGCTTGGTATTGCGAGGACGACGCTTAGATACAAGATGGAGAAATATGGTCTGGTAAACAATGGTGATTGACGGAATTTCGTCTAAACGATGCAAAAACAGCTGCCCCGAAGAGCGATCTTCCGGGGCCGTTTTTTGCATGAGCTGAAGATATGCACAAAACTTTGCCTGTTTTGGCGCTAATGGCGCTAACCCTATTTATTGCTGGATGTTCCATTGAGAGTGACACCGTTTATGCCCTTCAGCTCTCCTCGACTCCAACAGAGAGAGAGTGGGCGGCGGCGGTGCCTCTCCGCCTTGAAGCTAGCGGGGGCGCAACGAGTCAGAAAAAAGAATCGGAGGTGGACGAGGACTCCGTCCATGTTGCAACCGCTTCCTGCCATCACGGTACCGGCGCACCCCCGGTAGATATGACAGTCAAGGCATTTTACACACCATCGACTTTTTACATGCGCCTTGAGTGGAAAGACCCCACGATGGATCTGGGGCATAGCTGGCGCTGGAACGGTGCTGATTGGACCTCCGGCGATGGGCGTGAAGATGGAGCGGGTATACTTTGGGGTGAAAATAAAAACTTTGACTGCGCCCACTCCTGCCATCTGAAAGATTGGAGGATGGCGGGGGAGATGAAAGCCACCGCTGACTTCGCAATGGAGACGCAAACCAACACAGTTAAAGACTTCTGGATATGGCGCTCAGGCAGAGGCGCGCCAGGTGGCATGGCGGAGGATGCCACCCTCTCGGAGAGGGGGCGCGTTAGCGATACCGGAGATACATGGGAGCTATTTACTCCCAACTCTAAGAAGGCAGAAAGCGGCCAGGAGAATACTTTCAGTGAAGGGGACGCACCGATAAAACATCCTCATGAGAGCATTGATGCAGTAGCGCCCGGTGAACTCCTCGCTGACGGAAGCTATGACAGGCTTGAGGTCAGCGCTACTGGTAAATATTTAGAGGGGCGCTGGGTGGTGACTATATCGAGGTCCCTTACACCTGTCGGCAAAGGGGATGTAACATTCTCCCCCGGTGGCGAATATTTCTTTGGCGTGGCGGTACTGGACGGAGTTGGCAATGACCACAACGCCGGGCGCATTCCGCTGCGCTTAAAGCTTGTTGAACCGGGGAGCATAACTCCTCCCCCCGAGGATTGAAGCAATGAAGAGATTGATACCTTGTTTTCTTTTTATACTAACGGCGTTAGCCCTGGCCGGTTGCGATAGCTCAAAGGCCCCCGAAGGCGATCCTACCGCCCTCTCTACGGTAAGCGGAATAGCCTACCGCCCCGCTGAGGCCGCTACTATATATGTTTATCGCGTAGGTGATGATTTCAGGGGGCCGCCGATGACACGAATCGGGCCCCTAGCCTTTGATGGCTCCTTCTCGGTAGACCTGCCGCCGGGAGAGTACAATTTTCTCCTCAGGCAACGAGCAGAGGGCGATGACTCGGGACCTGTAAAAGAGGGCGACCTTAAGACCGACCCAATCAAGGTTGTAGTAGCGGCAGGTAGACCTATATCACTAGATTTGAAGGGCTTCATCAAAGAGGGCAACGCAAAAGAGAGCTTCGGAGAAGAGGTAAAATACAAAGCAAGGCTGGAGGGCAGGATAACCGATGCGGAGGGGGGCCCAGTTGAGGGCGTAAGGGTACACGCATACGACCATGTCCAGATGTCCGAGCGTCCAAAGTTCGTTTCCGCGAGAACGGGGCCGGACGGCAGATATGAACTCAACCTCCCGGAAGGCGGCACTTATTATCTCTGCGCCCGAGACCAGTACGGCGGCCCGCCTAAGGTAGGGGACCTTTATGGACGCTACTATATGGGAACAGTTGAGCCATCTGCGGTTATCGTTGAGGATGGTAACACCTTAGAGGGTGTGGACATAACGGTCCATACAGTCTGGTAGATGATGCTCCGGGCAAACTTTTACCTGCTAATCGTAACCGCGCTCCTCTTGATAGGCTGCTCTGGTAACGGCCCTCCCCCCTCCCTCAAAGCCCTTGAGGAGAGAGCGGCGTCTGGGGATTCAGCTGCTTACAAGGGGCTCCTTGACTTCATGGTAGAGGATAAGAGCCAGGCAGAACGGTCACGGGCATATATCGCCCTGCTCAAAGCCGGGAGGGATGCTGCACCGGCAATTATGGCAGCCGCCGCTGAGGGGGACCCTTCTCAGCGGGAGCATGCGATCGCTCTTGCAGCCAATCTAAAATTAGAAGGTAGCTTTGAAGCGGCTGTAAATGCGCTCAACGACCCCTCTTTCCCCCGCAGCCACTCAGCCGCTTGGGCGCTTGGTGAAATTGGTGACATCAAAGCCATCGAGCCCCTCGCCGACGCTGTACTATCCTCTAAAGGTGAGCTTACGGCGAGGGAGGCGGTGCGGGCACTTGCGCGCTTCGGCAAATCAGCGGTGATCCCTTTGGCTAAAAATCTGGAAAAGATGCCTCCCCTTCGTAAGGGTTACACTTTGAGGGTATTGGGAGAGCTTAGAGATGAGCGGGGCAAGCCTTACATAATAAAGGCGCTGGATGATCCGGTGACTCGCGAAGATGCCCTCTGGGCCCTTGGCACAATGGGTCGTATAGGTGAGTCCATTAATACCCTAAGCTACCTTGATGACAAAGATTGGCGTGTCAGGGTTGAGGCGGCAAGAGCGGTGGGCCTTCTTCAGGAAGATGACGCTAAGGCAAAGCTTGACTATCTTAGGGCTGAAGACCCCGTAAAAGCTGTTCGCGAATGGTCGGCAAGGGCAATGGCGCTTTTTGAGGGCAACCCTGTTGAGTACAAAACTTTTTCAGGCGAGTGGAAGGTCCCGGACTCGCTTTATCATTAGTCAGGGAGCAAGGCTGAAAGATGGCGCTTAACCTTTACAAAGCCAAAATCACAAAGCCGCTGATTAAGAACCCCATTTATCAGCGGACCGTGCAGGGCTTTGCCATCTTGTCACTCATCTACCTTCTTACGATTGCCTGGGGCAGGGAGGCCATACCCGGCATACCTGACCGCTGGCCCCTTATCTACACCAATGCGACGACACTTATCTTCTGGGTAATTTGGTTCATGGGGTTGGTTTTGACGGTGCCGCTGCTAGGGAGGCTCTGGTGCTCAATCTGCCCGCTTGGCTATATTACCGAGCGCTTCGCCAAAATGGGGCGCGCTGCGCCTTGGCCAAGAAGTTGGGGCGGTTGGCTGGGGATGATCATAATTTTCCTAGCAGGAATGGGCGGAGCACTCTCTTGGAACGTTCATAAATCCCCTCACGCTACGGCAATTTTAGTCGGGATAGCGGCGCTCTTTGCAGCGCTAAGCGGCTTCTTATGGCGTGGCGCGCCCTTCTGCAAGCTCTTTTGTCCGGTGGGGGTAGTTCTCTCACTTTACTCCCGCTTCTCCCCTGTGAAGGTGGCGGCGATAAACCCCGAGCTTTGTAAAACCTGCAATAATGGCGCTTGTGTCAGGCGTGAAACCTCATGGCGGCGCTGGAGCATTAGCGGGAGAGTATTCCACAGAAAGCTCTCTACGGGGGGCTGCCCTGTGGGGCTATATCCCCCAAAGATGGACGCCACCCGCTGCCAGCTCTGCATGGAATGTATAAGGCGCTGCCCCTCGGAAAACCTTGGCCTTTTCTATGGAGCCAGACCCCTTGGCGGCAAGCTCTCAACAGCTGCGCTCATTCTTTTGGTCTTACTCACAGGTCTCGTTACGCTGGCGCTTGCTAGAACATGGCCGGCCTTCTCCATTAACATAACCCCTTCGGTAAACCCTTCACAGCGCTTGACCTACCTATGGCTGGGCTTGGTACTACCGGCGGTGATCATCTTTGCACCTGCTTTTATCGGCGCACTCACCAAGACACTTTCAGGGAGCGAGGTAACCTCTCCCAACGACTCAAAAGCAGCTGTTGGTGAAGGTTTCTGGTCCATGGCGCGCACCTCAGCCATACCATTTATAGGACCGCTTTTTGGGGGGCATATGGCGCTGGCTCTTGTTAAGCTAAATGCCAAAGCACTCTACCTGACCTACCTACCCTACGACCCCACCGGAGCAGAGACATATTTGGCGATACATGTTGCGGATACGTTACCATTGCCTGATATGATCCTGCACCTATACATTCTCAGGTGGGTTGCCCTTTCATTGCTTGGATGTGGCGTGATTGCAGGCGTATTCGAGATGCGCAGTAGCTGGAGGTCCCTGCCGGGGAACATATCGAGGTTCTTTGGTCTCTCAAGTTATTTCTCCATCTCCATACTTTTTGCGGCACTACTCCAACACTGGCTTTTCCCCGGGAGATAGAGGGCAGATGAGACTATTTAACACTCTTTTATCTATACTTGTTCCCACCTTGGCATTGGCCTGCTTCGGCGCCGAGCTTAGAGTTGGCGTTCCCCCCGATGCCGGACTCCAAACATATACCGCCTATTCGGTTGGCTACTACGTTGAGGAGAAAACGGGAATTGCCCCTCGCTTCGTGGAGGTAGCGGATGGGGAGTCGGCAATCCTGAATGGAGAAATCGACCTTTGGCTGGAAGTTGGCGAGGACTCACTGCCCCGAGGGGTTGAAGAGAGGACCGGCGCTGCTGTAGAGGGGTTGGGAAAGGTTACCTTCTGGCTAAACCCTGAGGTTCTTGACGATTTGAGATTTACGACGGTGGAGAGGGCCTTGGCAAGGGCATCATCATTTCTGACTTCGGAACAATTCAATGAAAACGCCATGGGTGACAACCCAAGAAAGTCGGCGCGAAAGGCTGCGGTAAAAAGTGATTAAAAGAGCTATTGCAACCCTTTTGCTGCTTTTGACCCTCCCCTTACTGCTTACAGGCTGTGAGGCAGAAAAGCCGACCTTTAAGGTTGCCTACATGATCTGCAACTCCCTTGAAGAATCGAAGGGCCGCTTCGAGGGTCTAACAGCATATTTATCCGAGGCCACTGGAGCTAACTTTGAGTCAGTATACCTAGACACAGTAGATTTTGAAGAAGCCTATAAAAAAGGTGACATAGATTTTACCCACACAAACTCCCTGCTTTTCATAACCCTCGCCAAAAGACACGGCGTGAAGCTCCTCGCATCGGAGAAGCGCGGCACCTATGGAGCGCTATCACGGGGAACTATCATCGTCAGAAGCGACTCCGAAATAAAAACCCTCGCTGACCTTAAGGGCAAACGATTGCTCTTCGGTCCTCAATGGGCTCCTTTTGGTTTCCTCTCCCAGTATGCCACGCTGCTTACAGGGGGGATCAACCCGGAAGATGACCTTGGTCCCTACGGCTTCCCACGCGGCAACTGGAAACATGAGAAGATCATCTACTCAGTCCTCTACGGAGCCTACGACGCAGGCGCCGCACCCCTAATCGACCTTGAAGAGATGACCTCCGACGGGCGTGTCTCTCATGATGATTTCAGGGTTATCGCTGCCTCAGATCTTGCTCCCTATTGCACTTATGGTGTCTCAGCCGAGGTGAGCGGTGAGTGGGCGGAGAAGGTACGCGAAGCACTGCTTTCCTTAGATGGCGAGACTACCGCTCTAGTTGGCGATGAGCGGATTCTTGTAAATAAAAGGGCATTCATCGATGGCTTCGAACGCCTCTCCATGGAGGACTTTAAAACTGTCGATAACTGGGCGAGGATAGCCAAAATGCCTCCCTATGAGGAGTATTGAGGTTGCGAATCCTGCTACCGCTTTTAATAATCCTCTCCCTCGCGGGAGGAGCTTATTACGCCAGACAGATTAAACCCGGCGATGATAGAGCATGCATAACCTCCGATCCGCAGGAAGTTGAGCGCTCCTATTCTCTTGCCCTAAAAGCGCTTAAAGACGGCAAGCGAGAAGAAACCCTCCTCTTCCTAAGGAAGCGAGCAGAGAAGGGACCGCATAAAGGCGGGGCTCTTTATCTATTAGGCAATCTCGCCTATGAAGAAGGCGCTTACACCAGCGCAGTCGACAACTACCGCATGGCGCTAAAAGCCGACCGAACTCTGGGCGACGCTGGCGGCCCCTTTAACGCGAAAAAAACGATATTGATGAATATGGAGGCGCTAAAGCGCGGCCCCTGGAGAGGACGTAATACAAAGGAGCTTTCAGGGGTCAATGGACTTTTGAGAGCTTTAAACGGGGGCTGCGAGTGATGGCTCTTTCCCGCGACATGAAATGGATTGTTGCCGCCGGGTTACTGCTGGGGGTCTTCGGTAGCCTACTCTCCTTTTTGGGAAATCCTCCCAACACGGGAATTTGTATCTCATGCTTCATGGAGAACTCCGCAGGCGCGATGGGACTCCATGACGATCTAAGGATGCGCTACTTCAGGCCCGAACTTACGGCATTCATACTTGGCTCATTTCTGGCTGCGATAGCAAAAAGAGAGTTCAAAGTCCACTCCAAGGGCTCGGGGCTGGGCGGCTTTACTTTGGGCTTTATGATGATAGTCGGCTCAGCCGTCTTCATCGGCTGCCCAATCAAATTACTCTTTCGCCTGGCGGGGGGAGACTTGGCCGCAGTCTCAGGTCTCTTTGGGCTTATAGCGGGAGTGATGGTAGGGCTGCAAACGCTCAGGGGGCCGGAAACAAAAATATTCGGCACCTCGCGGGAGGGATCGACACCTCTTGTGTTAGCCGCACTGGGAGCCACTCTGCTCCTTACTATACTTGGAGCGGCAGGATACCTTTTGGAATCAAAAACCGGTGGCGGAGCGATGCATGCCCCTACCCTGGTATCGATCATGGCAGGGTTGATACTTGGCGCTGTTTGCCAGCGTTCAAGATTCTGCGTCACCGGATCGCTTAGGGACGTTATCCTTACACACTCACCCAAAGCGGGGCTTGGCCTTTATTTCGCTTTTGGTGGGGCACTCTTAGCAAATCTCCTCACAGGGCAGTTCCACCCCGGCTACTTCGACCAGCCTGGGGCACACCTTGAACCTCTTTGGGGTTTTGCAGGCATGGCGCTTACCGGATGGGCGGCGGTCCTTGCGGGTGGTTGCCCATTCCGCCAGTTGATAAAAGCCGGGGAGGGTGATCTGGATGGCTGGATGATGACAGTCGGTATGCTCTCAGGCGCTGCTGCGGTCCAATTGTGGAGTCTGGATGCATCCTCTGCGGGTGTAACCGCACAGGGTAAGGCAGCAGTGCTAATTGGATTTGCGCTACTAGGCGCTTTCAGCCTTACAAGGCGGCGGGCATGAGGTTATTCGCGCTCCTTACGATGCTTTTAATGCCGCTTTCGCTCTTTGCCGGCGAGTCCGGGTTTGAAGATATCGAAAGAGATACTAAATGGTCGGGCGAGATTGCGGTTACTAAGCCCCTCCACGTGTTAAAGGATGCCAACCTTCAGATAACTCCCGGAACGAAGGTCACCTTTGATATTCCTTCCAGCGAGGAGTTTGAGCCTACTCCCTGGATATTGGTTGAGGGAAGTATAGAAATAGGGGGGACAGCATCTGCCCCTGTTATCTTTAAAGTAGCGAACAAGACGGTGCAAAAGTCGACACAGGATATGTTCAACCTGCTAGCAGCCAAAAGCGCAAAGATCTCTTACGGTCATTTCATCGGTGCGGGCTGGGCGCTTCATATCCATGACACCCCCACGCTTATTGAAAACTCCCGCTTTATGGAGGGTTACGGGGGCATACGCTCAAGCAGCGACAACCTCGAAGTTAGCGGATCTGTTTTTTCCGCCAATAAAATCGGAATGAGGTTATTAAACGCCGAGGGCGTAACAATTAGCTCATGCGACTTTAGCGAGAATCTGACCGGAATATTTTTACGGCAAGGTATCCGCGACATTTCCATAGCAAAAAATTATTTCGCCAACGCTGAGTACGATATCAAGCTGGGCGAGCTACAGGAGGAGGATGTGAATGCGTCCTCCAATTGGTGGATGACCTCTCCCGCTCTTGGGGGAGTCAAAATCTTTGATGGCAAAGATTCAGCGGGGGTTGGTCTTGTAAAAACAGACCCCGAGCTAGATTTAAGCAAAAAAACGGAGAGGCGCGATGAAAAAACTTTCGAGAAACCCTGACCTCGTCTGGCGTGACGAACCAGAGGAGCGAGAGGTTATCTTAAATGCCCTTATGTCGGGTGACGAAAGCGCGGCGGATAAAGGCTGGGTCATAATTATAGACAAGGGCTCAATGCACCAACTTAATTTACTTGCCGGAGAGATATGGCTCCTCCTGGACGGCACCCTTGATGAAGCTGGCGTGGCGAATGATCTCGTTGAAAGATATGACGCCCCCTTTGAAGAGATAATCGAAGACGTTAGAGAATTTATCGCTGAGTGTGACGAAAAAGGCTGGCTTGCCTGATCGGGGAGATGAATTGTGAAGTTATCAGCACCGCTTACTGTTAATTGGACTCTCTCATACGCATGTAACTTCTCATGTCGCCACTGCTATTCTCGGGATATTGAGAAGGAAGAGTTGGCACTTGAGGAAAACCTAAAGGTCGTAGATGCCTTGTCACAAGCTCGCATAGCTTTCGTGAACTTTGGCGGGGGTGAACCGCTTCTTTACCGGCACCTCTTTGAAGTCACTGAACACGCTACAAAAAAAGGTTTAAAGGTTACGATGAATTCAAATGGCTGGCTCATCGATGAGGAGGCTGCAAGTAATTGCGCCAAAGCCGGCTTTCGGTCCGTAGGCATCTCCATAGATGGCGCCGATGCTCCAACTCATGATGGATTCCGTGACCGTCCCGGCAGCTATGACAGGGCTCACCTCGCCCTGAAAAACCTATGCGCTGCTGGTGTTCCAACAACCGTGAGCACAGTGATTTTCAAAGGAAATGTTACGCGCTATAAAGAGATAGTATCTCAGGCTGCCGATAGCGGTGCAGGTACTGTATACCTCCACAACTTCAAATGTTCCGGCAGAGGAATGGAGAACAGGGAGGAGCTCGATCTTTCTCCATCCGAGTGGCGTGATTTTTATGAAGATGCTTTGGCCTGGCGCGACGATGCCCCCTGCGCTTTAGCCTTTGATGACCCTGTCATCGCCCTTTTGGGGGAGGAGTCTGCGGCGGCGGTAAAGGGGTCAACCTGTGGCAAGCTTTCACTGCATCTGGAGCCTGACGGCGATGCTACACCATGCGGATTCATCCCTCTATCCCTTGGAAATATTTTGACTGATGGGCTTAAAAAGATTTGGAACGACTCCGATGTGTTAAACCAGATGCGCAATAAGGAAGCCACAGGAAAATGCGTAGGCTGTTCAGTTTATGGAGAGTGTCTTGGTGGGTGCACCGCAAGGGCGCTGGCAACTACCGGTTCATTTAATGCCCCTGACCCCCACTGCTGGAAAGAATAGGCACGAATGGTGCATTTGAATTAAAATGTCTTTGAAAAATTTTTCACCCTGTTGCAACATTTAAGCAAGGCAAGAGTATTTAAATAAGTGGAGTTAACGCGAACCCTGAAAATAGGGAGGAATGAAAAATGAAAACACGCTATGTGAAACCTCGCGTAACAGGCCAGTCCAGCGTACACCCCTGCTGAGTTGGCAACCTTGACCGGTTACCGCCTGGGAGCGTAATCCGGTTCAGGTAAGACCCTGGCGTCACAAGTTGGCGATGGGGCGGTTTTTCGTCGATGAGGGTTGGAGGATTGCGCTCTGAGACGGTTTTTTGACGGGAGCAGTGCTTAGAGCACCGCTCCCGTTTTTTATTTACTGATCATCCTTACTACCCAGCATACGCTGCATCTCCTCGAAGAAATTCTTTGCCATCTCAGCCTCCTCAGCTTCATCGACCCTCTCCTCCACACCCTCCCTTACCGTAAGCTCGGGGGGTATCTCACTGAGGAAACGAGAGGGTTCAGAGGAACGCAGCCGCCCTTTGCGACGTCGCATTTTTGCATGGGATAGCACAAGCTCCTCTTTGGCGCGGGTCATCCCCACATAAAACAGCCGACGCTCCTCCTCTTCACGCTCCAGGGCACCCTCCTCCCTCAGATGTGGCAGGAGACCCTCCTCCACTCCGCTTATAAAGACAACGGGGAATTCCAGCCCCTTGGCTGAGTGGAGCGTCATAAGAGTAATCCCATCCTCCTCACCATCATCTTTATCTTCGGGAGGGTCGAGGGTAACAGCGTCGAGAAATTCGCCTAGCGGCAGACGTTTGCGGCCTTTATTGAGCGCCATTACTCCCTCAACGATTTGGTCAAAGAGCTCCAGCCGCCGTTCGACCGCCCGCGAGGAGTCATATGAGGAACGCACCTCCTCCCTGAGCCTCGCATCTTTTATAAAATCGGTGAGGTTGTCCGGCGTCACCCCCTCCTCTGAGAAGCGCGCGCGATAGCGCTCCAAGAGCTCCAGAAGGGCTTTTGCCCCGGCGCGAGAGGCTGAGTGGGATATGCCATCTGCGCTGCCGGCCAGGACTGCTTGCAGCGGCAACCTCCTGTCACGAGAAAGCTCCAGGAGGTCAAGCATGGTTTTGTGACCAAGACCCCGCTTTGGTACGTTGGCGATCCTCATTAATGAGGCATCATCACTTGGATTATCTATCGCCCTCAGGTAACTTACCAGGTCGCGAACCTCTTTCCTGTCAAAAAATCTGGTTCCGCCGACGACATTATGTGGAAGGTTCTGGGAGCGCAGCGCCTGCTCCAAAGGCCTAGACTGCCCATTTGTCCTGTATAAGATTGCATAGCTATTCCACGAGCGGCGACGGCGGAAGCGGTCTGCAAGGATGTGGGCTATAATCTTTTCCGCCTCCTCCTCTTCATTCTCCGCTTCGATCCATCCGATTAGCGAGCCGCGCCCCTCCTCCGCGCGCAGTTTTTTATCATGACGGTCTGGCAGTGAGGCAACTATGGCGTGTGCAGCATTCAGGATGGTGGAGGTAGATCGGTAATTTTTATCCAACACCACCCTTTTTGCTCCCGCGAAGTGTTCAGGGAAACGGAGGATCAACTCTACCTCCGCACCTCTCCAGCCATATATTGATTGGTCGTCATCACCAACAACGCAGATATTACCCCGCTCGCCGGTGAGCTCGCGTAGGAGTTCAAACTGCACCCTGTTCGTGTCCTGGTACTCGTCCACCAGGATATGCTGATACTTCTCCCTCCACCAACTCCCTGAGTCGGGATAGCGGCGGAATATATTTAGCGGTAGAAGGAGCAAATCGTCAAAATCGACACGCTGCTGGGCGCGGGTCATCTGCTCATAGAGCTTGAAGGCATCGAGGAGCGGCTTTGCTTCAGGGGAATCACCCAAATCCACCTCGGCTGGCGTTAGGCCCCTGTTTTTCCATCGACCTATTGCCTCGCCGACGAGTAAGGGGTCTATAGGCAGGGAGAGGTCCCTTATCACCCCCACTATGATGGATCGCCGCTCGCCTTCACCCATCAGCGTGAATGAGGTGGGTATACCTATCCTCTTCCCCTCCTGCCTGAGTATCTGTAGCCCAAGAGCGTGGAATGTTGAGACGGTTAGCCCATCGCTCCTCTCCTTCCCAACATTTGAGACGACTCGCTCTTTGACCTCCCGGGCGGCCTTGTTTGTAAAAGAAAGTGCGAGGATTCTATCCGAGGAGACTCCAGAGGTGATTAGGTGGGCTATGCGGTATGTGATTACACGTGTTTTGCCGCTGCCGGCTCCGGCAAGGACTAAAAGAGGCCCCTCGCCATGTGTTACCGCTTGATACTGCTCTTCATTTAATCCAGTAAGGTTCACGCCCTAAGCCCTATACTAAAAATGGAAAAAGGCCCCGGAAACTCCGGAGCCTCTATAATCATGGTGGGCGATACAGGGCTTGAACCTGTGACCCCTGGCATGTGAGGCCAGTGCTCTCCCGCTGAGCTAATCGCCCGTGAAAAATTGCTTATACTTTAACGGCAGCGGGAGGTCAACCCCCCATTGAGTCCAACAACTTATCTATACTGTCGACTCCTACAAGCTCCATTTCTGCCAATTCCTTGACCCCGGAAACCTCCCGCGCCTGCCTCGCGGGCAGGACCGCCCTCGTGTAGCCAAGCTTCTTCGCTTCCTTAAGGCGGTCCATCGGTCTTGAAACCCCGCGGACCTCCCCGGCAAGGCCAACCTCTCCAAAGAATATAGTCTTTGCGTCCGCTGGCCTATCCGTATATGCCGAGATTAGCGCTGCCACGAGGCCGAGATCCCCCGCAGGTTCGTTGACCTGCATCCCACCGGCTACCGAAACAAAGATATCGTGGTTTGCGAGCGCAAGCCCAAGGCGCCTGTCCAGCAGTGCGGCGAGTATCTGCACCCTATTGCGGTCGACACCTGAAACCGTGCGCTGCGGAGAACCATAATTTTGCGGTGCGGTCAGGGTCTGAATTTCGACCAAAATCACTCGGCTGCCCTCAAGCGAGGGTGACACTATGGAGCCACTCGCACCCTCCGGCCGCTCAGCGAGGAAGAGCTCTGAGGGATTCTTCACGCCAATCAACCCCTTAGCCCCCATCTCGAAAACGCCAACTTCGTTTGTCGAGCCAAAACGATTCTTTACCGCCCGCAAAATCCTGTACGGGTGCCCCTTATCTCCCTCAAAATAAAGAACGGTATCAACCATGTGCTCCAAAACTCTCGGTCCCGCAAGCGCTCCATCCTTGGTAACGTGTCCGACAAGGAATAGGGGCATTCCACGACCCTTTGCCCACCCAACCAGCTGCGCCGCAACCTCTCTTACCTGACTGACGGTGCCGGGTGCGCCCTGAATCTCCGGGCTCACCAGAGTCTGAACAGAGTCCATTACTGCAGCGGCGGGGTTCTCGCTTTCAAGCACCGAGACTATCCGCTCAACATCTATCTCGGTAAGAACCTTGATCTTCTCCGAAGCGCCGCCAAGGCGCTCCGCACGCATTCGCAGCTGCTTCGCCGACTCCTCCCCAGATACATATAGCGTTGAGCGCCCTTCTTCCCCCAGTCCAAGGAGAAGCTGCAGCAGGAGGGTTGATTTCCCTATACCCGGATCACCTCCGACCAGGACAGCTGAACCGGCAACAACACCGCCCCCGAGTACCCGATCGAGCTCCTCCATTGTAGAGCTTACCCGCTCCCTCTCATCAACCTCTACAGAGGTCAACGGAGTAGGGCCAACGCCCTCTTCACCTGGAATCCACCGCTCGGCGGCGGGGGATAAAGGTGTCTCCCGAAACTCCTCAACAGAGCTCCACCCTCCGCACTCGGTGCAACGTCCAACCCATTTGGGGAAGCGGCTTCCACAAGCGGTACACTCATAAATTGTTTTGGATTTTGTTTTAGCCATAAGGCCATAGTACCATCGCAAAATAGCGGTGGGAAAGGATTACGCTCAGCGTTTGTCTGTCGTCGAGATAGCTACCCTGTGCTCACCCCACCCCAGCACCAATCTACCTTCTGGGGCAAATTTTTCAGCGTCTCCAATCTGGATAAATCTCCCCTCGCCTGAGATCTCTCCATCCTGATGCAGTATTGAGACACCGGCACGCTTTAGAGCAGTGGTAAAATCGCTGAAAGACACCTTCAAAGGCGCGGAGAACCAAACATCCTCCCCAAAGTAGCTTCCTTCAAAATCTAAAGAACTCGCAAGCAGCTCGGAAAGTTCCCCGTTGTCACTGGTTTCATCATCTACAAATGACCAGACATCCTCGATCAACTCAAGCTGTGGAGAAAAGAGGCTTTCCCCCGCTGCTTCAGGGACGGCGGCAAAGAGCGCGTCATCGCTGAAGACCGCTTCCAAAGCTGAAGCGAGCGCGTCATGAATCCGGGCATAATCGTCAATGTCCATATTGCCAGTGAGAAACCCTAGCGCTAGAGCACCCGAGAGCTCGCCATAACTCTCTCTTTCAATGAGCCCATCTTCGCATGCTTTGGCGATTGCGCTTCCCAACATGGCCAATTCTTTTTGTGCTTCTCTATTCATGGAGATACTTTTCGGCAGTTTTTTTTCAAAGATAAAGATCATCTTGAAAATCTTCTGATCCTTATGCTCATAAGTATGCCGGCAATCAGATAGGTGGTAAGCACTGAGGAGCCTCCATAGGAGAAAAGCGGCAGGGGAACACCTACCACCGGCAAGAGGCCCATTACCATAGCGATGTTGACCATTACATGAAAAAAGAGGATTGAAGTTACTCCAACAGCTAGGAGCCTGCCAAAGGGGTCCCGCGCCTTAGCTGCTATGTCAAGCCCCCAGAGGATAAGGACAAAAAAGAGGGCCAAAACACCAATAGACCCCAAAAAACCCCACTCCTCAGCTAAAACTGAGAATATGAAATCCGTATGCCTTTCGGGCAAGAAACGCAGATGCGACTGTGTCCCTTTGAGGTACCCCTTTCCGAGGAACTGCCCCGATCCAATAGCTATCTTAGACTGGATTATGTGGTAACCAGCTCCAGAGGGGTCACGCTCGGGGTTTAAGAAGGTAAGTATCCTTGCCTTTTGGTATTCCTTGAGCAAGCTCCAGAAAATTGGAGCAGCGCAGGCCATGAGAATGCCCGACCAGATAAGAAGTTTTCTCTTTATCCCCCTGAAGAGGGCAATAGTAAAAGCAACCGCTCCTACAAGTATTGCAGTCCCGAGGTCTGGCTGCATGAGGACTAGCCCCATCGGCACCAAGGTCACGATTATTGGAAATGCCAATTCCCTCAGCCCATATGGGGGCCTGGCGCCCTCCTGTACGAATAGGCGCGACGCAGTAATTGCAATCCCTATCTTGACAAACTCAGAGGGCTGCATCCTTATTGGCCCCAGGGATATCCATCGTTGAGCGCCCATTGAGGTCTTGCCGCCAAAGAGCACGACTAGGAGGAGAATTATCAATACCCCGTAAATGGGATATGCATACGTGTATAGATGGCGGTAATCAAAGAGGGAGCAGAGGAGCATCGCCCCTGCACCAAGCATAAGCCACCTTAGCTGCCTGAGCGCATAGAAAGCCTGCCCGCCACCCGCGCCTTGGCTTGCGGACCAGAGCGCAGCGATACCAAGCCCCGAGAGGAGTGCGAGGAGAATCAAAAAGGGGTAATCTATCTGTCTCCACAAAGAGTTGCCGGTGCTCAAATATCCCCCTCCCCCTCCATGAAGAGTTTTTTGTAGCCCGCCAATACTTTCTGCGCAATGGGCGCCGCGCCGCTGCCCCCATGTCCACCGTGGTCGACAACCACAGATACAGCGATCTGGGGATCCTCTACAGGGGCATAACAGATAAATAAAGCATGGTCGCGGTGACGCCAGGCAATCTCCTCAGGGTCAATGCCTGACTCATCCTCAGCCATTGAAACAACCTGCGCTGTGCCTGTCTTTCCAGCTACTTTGAGCCCCTCGACCTGCGCATTTTTACCAGTCCCGTGTTCACCGTAGACGACTTTCAGCATACCCTCCCGCACCATGCCAAGGTGTGTCTCCCTGAAAGGAAGCTCACTTGCGGGCCTTGGTGCAAAGGTACGCGTCACTTCACCTGAGGCATCTTCCGCTTTAAGGAGCAGGCGCGGCTCCATTACCAGTGAGCGTGGGTTGGCCAAAGCTGCGGTCATCACTGCCAGCTGTAGGGGGGTCGTGAGGAGATATCCTTGCCCAATTGAGACCGAGAGCGTCTCGCCTGGATACCAGGGTTCACCGCGGGCACGACGCTTCCAAGATTTTGAAGGCACAAGCCCGCCACTCTCCCCCGGGATGGTCAACCCCGTCGGCGCTCCCAAACCGAAGAGGGCAGCGTAATCATGGATTGTATCAACACCGAGGAGCAGGCCAAGTTCGTAAAAATAAACATCGCACGACGACTCCAGGGCCTCTTTAAGGTTAACGTCACCATGCCCGGTATGCTTCCAACACCTGAAATTTCTGCCTCCGAAAGGTAGCGCACCGGTACAATTGAAGGTGGTCGATTGGGTGATCACCCCCTCGGCAAGCCCGGCCAAAGCCATAACCACCTTAAAAGTAGAGCCGGGAGCGTAGAGCCCCTGTATGGGTCTGTTCTGTAGCGGGTGATGCGTATCGTTTACAAGGGCGGCCCACTCATCGCCCGAGAGGCCACGAGCTAAACCATTTGGATCAAAAGTTGGCTCCGTGACTAAGGCGAGAAGTTCACCTGTATTTATATCCATTGCGACAACGGAGCCAACGTTATCACCAAGAGCCTCTTCGGCAATCCTTTGTAGCTCAATATCTATAGAAAGATAAATATTCTCACCTGGTACAGGAGGTTTTCTCGCAATCTCTTTAAGCTTGCGCCCAAGGACATCTACCTCGGTATGCAGACCTCCCGGCTCGCCCCGCAGGAGAGGCTCCCACTCTCTTTCCAACCCCGCCCGGCCAATATAGTCGGAGCCATCGTAATCCTCGTATTCAGGGGAACTAAGCTCCTTCTTTCCTATTCCGCCCATATAGCCCAGTGTCCCCGCGAGCAGCTTTTCGTAGGGGTAGTGTCGGACCGGGTTGGGGACTATCTCAAAGCCGGTGAGCTCAAGGCGCCGGCCTTCGACCATTGCCATCTCTTTTCGCGTCAACTGGCGCTTTATGAGGCGCGGCTTCCATCTTGCCGGCCCAGCCTCCTCCGAAACCCTCTTCACCTCCTCAGGGTCTAGCGATAGCAGCGTTGAAACCATCACATATATATCTTCACGCCCCTCTTCCGGGAGCTCCGAGGGAACCACCACGGCGTCAAAAGCCGCTACTGTATCGGCAAGAATTCTTCCGTGCCTGTCAAGGATCATCCCACGCGGAGGGGTCAAGCGTTCAGCTCGAATGCGGTTGTTCTCGCTGAGGTTGGAGTAGACAATTCCTTTTATTATCTGGAGATAGAATAGCCGGGACGCAAGGATAAGGAACACAACCCCTACTATGGAGATGAAAAAAACGAAGCGCTGCTTAAGCTCAGAGCGTGTCGCGGAGGGGTTGGGGATCATGCTGGCGCCTCATCTGCGCGGTAGCCGGTGGCAAGCTCCATTAGGATGAAGATGAGAGGTATAGCGGCGAACTCCACAGCAGCCTGCTTTAAAGCTATCGTCGAGAGAGCTCCAAGGGATACCTCATTCAGGAATATCCCCCGCTTGACAAGAAATATTACTATTGTATCTGATAGCACAGCCAAAGGCCCTGCGACAAAGACCGCAACGGGCATCTCCAAAATCCCCCGTCCTGGGCGCGCAAACCCATATAATACAAGGCGCATAAGCGCGGTCAGGCCAAGGGGCGCGCCTGCAAAAAGGTCGACTGTAAGGCCCGCGACAAAGGCCAAGATTACTCCATGCCTGGGCGTGCCGGTCAACGCCAGCCACAGGACAAGGCCGCGTGTAAGGTCGGGGGTGAAACCCTCTGGCAAAAAGAAGGGAAATACCGAAGACTGTAGGATTAGAGCTAACAAAAGCGCGCCCCACCAAGAGCCCTGCGCCCTCACTGGCTGACCTCCCCGCCTCCCGTTACAATGAAGACCTCCTCAAGCCGGGCAAAGTCAACCGTGGGCTCCATCGAGGCGGTTAGAAAAAACGCTCCAGGCTCCTCAGTAACATCGGATACCCTTCCCAGGAGATAACCCTTGGGATAAATTCCGTCCAGCCCCGAGGTGACTATCTTGTCGCCTATCTGGACGTCGGAGCTACGCGTTATGTAAAGGAGGTTCGGCGAGGGGGTCATATTCCCTTCAACCAGCACCTGATCGCGGGAGCGCTGTACGACACCGTCAACCGCTGAAGAGGCGTCGGTTAACATCAAAACGCGGCAATTGCCACCGGAGACCTCGAAAACCCTGCCAACTACACCAGAAGCTGTAACGACGGGGTTTCCCTCAGCAACTCCATTCTCACTGCCCTTGTTAAGCACAAGAGTCCGGTACCATACAGAAGCAGAGCGCCCTACGACAGAAGCAGCTACCTGCTCAAGCTGTGTTGCTTCTCCAAATTCAAGGAGCCTCTTAAGGCGAGCATTCTCATAGCGAAACTCTTCAACCTTCATAAGCTCCGTGCGTAGCTCACCTACCTCTGCGCGCAGCCGCTCGGCCTCCTCCCGGGCTCCGACCAGAAAGATATAGTGGTCTACTACCCTACCGATTGAACTGCCTACCGCCCCGACGAGCGATTGCACAGGCGAACCTATTAGCCCAAGGGTGCGCCCCACGGGCCCTGCGTTTTCACGACCGGAAAATAGTACAGAAACTGCCAGAACGATGAGACAGCCACCGAGCAACATATTTCTGCGTCTGGAGAAAAAGCCCTGCATTAAACTCCGATTTTACTTCGGCATCCGCCGATGATGATTTTAGCGCTCCATCAAGTGCAGACATCACGCAAAAGGTCTATCTCGTCAAGCGCCATGCCGGCGCCTAGGGCGACGCAGGAGAGCGGGTCGTCTGCGACCATAACCGGCAGGCCCGTCTCTTCACGGAGAAGGATATCAAGATTTCGGAGCAACCCGCCGCCGCCGCCGAGCACCATACCCTTATCAACGATATCAGCTGCCAGCTCGGGGGGAGTTCGCTCCAAAGCGGTTCTGACCGACTGGACAATGGCGTTAACGGGCTCTCGCAGGGCTTCGCGTATCTCATCGGCATGAACGGTGATGTTCTTAGGTATCCCTGTTATGAGGTCTCGCCCCTTAACTTCCATAGAGGGGTTGGTATCGTCAGGGTCTGGGTAAGCGCTGCCGATCTTGAGCTTGACCGCCTCAGAGGTGCGCTCGCCAATTAGGAGGTTGAACTTTCTCTTTATGTACATGGTTATCGCCTCGTCGAGCTTATCGCCCGCGACGCGCACGGATTGGCTGTAGACTATGCCGGAGAGGCTTATAACCGCTACTTCGGTGGTGCCGCCGCCGATATCTACAATCATATTACCGGAGGGCTCAGTAATTGGAAGGCCCACACCGATGGCGGCTGCCATCGGCTCTTCAATCAGGTAAACCTCGCGGGCACCTGCGGACTCTGCCGATTCACGTACGGCGCGCTTTTCTACCTGGGTTATACCGGAAGGCACTCCTACGATAACCCTCGGGCGCACCAGGCGGCGCCTATTATGGACCTTCTGTATGAAATAGCTGAGCATCGCTGCGCAGATATCAAAGTCCGCAATTACACCCTCTTTCATCGGACGCACGGCAACGATGGAACCAGGCGTACGCCCCAACATGCGCTGCGCCTCCTTACCTACCGCCTTGATTCGCCCTCCTCCTATCGCGTCTTTTTTGACCGCGACAACAGATGGCTCGCTAGCTATTATCCCTTTGCCTTTCACATAGACAAGGGTATTTGCCGTGCCAAGGTCTATGGCAAGGTCCGTTGAAAACATTCCAAGGATTGAGTCAAGCATCTATATTTTCTTCCTTTTCAGGGTCGTAACCGCTAATCGGCACGGGTCCCATTCTGATATCCATAAGGGGTTTTAAATGTTAGCAAATTGGTGCCCTTCATCCAAGCACCATCACCCTTTTTTCCTGTAACCGCTATCATTTTTTCGCATCGAAGTAATTTAGAATATCTATAAACGTGAAAACATTTAAAGGAGATTAAGATGACAGTTAACGATATTCTCAGGATGACCGCAGGATTCTTTATACTTCTCTCAGTTGCTTTGTCACAGCTACACTCCCCAAACTGGTTATGGTTCACGGCCTTTGTTGGGCTTAACCTCTTTCAATCAGCCTTTACAAAGTGGTGCCCCCTCATGACAATTCTCTCAATGATGGGGGTTAAAAATCCCGACGCCGATTTCAGGAAGACTGCAAAAAAATGATTAACGAAAAAAGCGAAACGGGGAAGCTCTATACCTGCCAGCGCACAAATAAGGAGATTCCCCTCTCGCAGCCCTCTTGTGTAGACCCCAAAGCATACTGCAAGTGGCGCACAGCTTGCCCGATAAATATGCTGGAGAAGGAGAGTAGAAGAGAGGGCTGATCACCTGCAAACCCCTGTGTTTCCTTGCAAGAAGTCGTCAAGCATGATACTCATTTGACAGGTCAACATCGTTTATTTTGGGGGCAGGCGGCTTATGGGGACAGGTTCAAACAAATACTTCATTTTGGTGACGGCTCTCTTTGTAGCCATAACCGCCCATCTGGGTGCCAGGCTGGCCTCGCAGCTGATCTCCGCAAATCTTTCTGTTGGCGAGCACGCCGAGGCGACCACCTCAAAAAAGAGGGGCCGCGCAACAGTGGCCCCACGTCTGGCCGACTATAGAATCATCGAAAACCGAAATCTCTTCAACGACAACCCGAAGCCCAAGCAACCCCAAAGACCTTTAAGTGAGGATACGCCAGAGGATGCGACACCCGTCGCCGAGCCCTCTGACCTCAACGTAATCCTCACCGCTACCGGCGTTAGAAGCCAAGGGGTATCCTTTGCCATTTTCGAGATAGAGGGAACCTCCAAGCTAATAAGGGTCGGTGAAGAGCTGTCAGAGGGCGCCCGCCTCATTGAGGTTAAGCCAGACCGTGTGTATGTAGACAACAATGGCAGGCGAGAAGAGATAAAGCTCTTTGGCAGTGAGGATGAGGAGGATAGCAAAAGGCGTCCCCCTATAAGGTCAACCTTACGGAGGCCGAGACCGTCTAGAAGAGACGTCGCACCGGATTCATCAGCGGATGACACAATAAGGCAGGTATCAGATACCGCCTGGGTTATCGACAGAAGAGAGGTTGACGATGCAATCTCAAATATGTCGAAGCTGATAACTCAGATAAGGGTGGTGCCCAACCTCGGCGGAGATGGTCAAGCGGACGGCTTTAAAATCTTTTCAATAAGACCGGCGTCTATCTTCGCTAAAATAGGCCTTTCCAACGGTGATATAGTTAAAGAGATAAACAACAGCCAGCTAAACAGCATCGAACAGGCTTACGAGGCTTTTTCCCAGCTTCAGGGAGCGTCATCTATCCAGGTTAATCTGGTCAGGCGCAACCAGCCTCTAACCCTCTCCTACGATATCAGATAGGGAGACGAGATGGCCTTTAAGAGGAGAATTTGCACTGTGGGTATAAATAAATTTACAACGGCGCTGCTCCTGACCGCGGCGATCCTCTTCGCTCCCCTTTATGCAATGTCTGAGGACAGGGTTGCGATGAACTTCAAGGACGCCGATATCGAAGCGGTGGTTCAGTTCATCTCGGAGCTCACCGGGAAGAACTTTATTCTGGACGATGCGGTTGCCAATAAAAAGGTAACAGTCATAAGCCCTACCAGGGTGAGCAGTGAGGAGGCTTATGAAGTCTTCCAGGCCATTTTGGGTGTAAAAGACTTGACAATCGTCCCCAGCGGCTCGGTCTTTAAAATCGTACCCACTCAAAAAGCACGGCAAAGTAATATCGAGACTGTGGACAATGAAACGCCACCCGGAGACCGCTACGTAACGCGGCTTGTCACCCCAAAATATGTAGAGGCCGCTAAAGCCGCCGAGATTCTCACACAGCTGCGCTCCCCCAACTCCTCGATTGTTACTTATGAGCCCACAAACCTCCTGATAATTACAGAGGCTTACTCAAACATTGAACGGTTAATTGAGATACTCGACGCCATCGACATTGAAACAGTTGATGTGGACATGAAGATTGTCGAGCTAAAATATGCAGCGGCGGACGCTGTGGCAAATGTCATCTCCCAAGCAATCACCCAATCGGCCAAGAGCCCCCGCACGGCAAGAAGGACGCCCTCCGTTATAGCCGCGGGAAAAGGCGGCGCAGCCCAACCGGCGGTACAGGTGAGCGCTGAGGAGATTACGCACATAATCCCCGATTCACGCACCAACAAGCTCTTCATCATCTCCGATACCGATACCCTGGATATGATCTCCTCTATGATCGATGCGCTCGACATAGAGATGCCCACAGGCACGGGAAAGATCAGAGTGCTTCACCTCAAGTACGCAGACGCCGACAACGTAGCATCAGTGCTTACCTCTATCTCGAAAGCTGTTGGCACGAAAACCAAGCCCGGGCAGGGGGACAAAGCTACCCCTTCAGCGCAGGTTGCTACAGCCGCGCCAACGAACCGAGCCACGCAAGTCCCTGTAAATTTTGAAGAGCCTGTTCACATCACAGCTGACGCCGCCACAAATTCGCTTGTGATAATCGCTGCGCCACAAGATTTCATTACATTAAAAGGAGTTATCGCAGAGCTGGATGTAAGGCGTCCGCAGGTGCTCGTCGAGGCTTTGATAATGGAGATGGGCTACCAGCGCTCACTTGAGCTCGGAGTTGAGTGGCGTACAACGACAGACTATTCAGGTAACAACACAACCGTTGTCGGGGCTACCAATTTCGGCGAGATATCAAGCCTCTCCAGCCTCGCCACCAATCCTCTGGCAGGGCCCTCCGGCCTCTTCCTCGCCGCAATTGACGGTACCGTGGAAGTTGGGGGAGTAACCTTCCCCAACATAGGCGCGCTGGTCAAAGCGCTCCAAAAAAAGGGAGACGTGGATGTGCTCTCCACTCCACACCTTCTCACCACTGACAACGAAGAGGCTGAGATAATCGTCTCTGACAATATCCCCTTCCAGACGAGTGAGAAGTTTGACTCCAACGGTAACCCTATTTACACCTACGAGTACCGCGATGTAGGTATGACCCTTAGGTTTACTCCGCAGATCAACGACGAAGATTATGTCAAGCTCAACCTGTTCCAGGAGATTAGCGACGTTCTCTCCGTCTCCACGGGTGGCTCTTCAAACGCTCCCTCTACCACCAAGCGTTCCGCCAAAACAACAGTGGTCATTAAAGATGGGGCAACCGTCGTTATCGGTGGCCTCCTGCAGGATGACAGTCAGCTCACTGGCAGCTCGGTGCCCTGCCTCGGGGACCTTCCCCTTATCGGAGCGCTCTTTAGGTCAAACTCCCGTTCAAAAGATAAATCCAACCTCATGATCTTTCTCACGCCGCATATCATAAGGGAATCTGCTGACCTCGAAGAGATAACGAGAGACAAGGCAGAGGAGCATGAACGTTTCTCGGAAGACAAGATGGCTGATGACAATTCATCTGTAGGCGACAAGCTGCATGAGCTTATCAGCAACGAACTTGACCCCAACCCCGCCTCCAAGAAGGTATTGGACGACCTAAAAGAGGCTGAGTAAGTGGGAGCGTTACCGACCACCGAATCGCTGCTCGCCTCACACGGGATAACAGCGGAGGCATTGACCTCCCTATCGGAGAGGTCAAACGGCAGCGGGATAAAGCTTGTGAGGCTGGCGAAGGAGGAGGGACTCCTCGACGAGACCGCAGCCCTTGAAGTAATGGCGCTATCGCTGGGCATTGAACCGGTGACCGATATAGACCCTCAAAAGATCCCACCGCACATCCTTGAGGCTGTGCCCATCCAATTTGCAAAACGCAACAAGCTTGTACCCTTCAGGGAGAGCGGCAATACCATTTTAGTCGCTTTCGCCGATCCAAAGGACATTAAGGCCCTCTCCGACCTTAGGGTGCTTTACGGCCGCCCCGTCAAGGCGGCGCTGGCTCCCGAGCGGGTCATCCTTGACGCAACCAACCGCGCCTATGAGATGGGGTCAGGAGATGCCGGTGACCTGATGGAGGGGATAGCGGAGAAGGGACTTGATTAGCTGGCTCATGAGTTGGAGGAGCCAAAAGATCTACTTGATGCCTCCGATGAAGCGCCGGTAATAAGGCTCGTCAACGGTATACTCTTCCAAGCGGTAAAAGATCGTGCCAGCGACATACATTTAGAGCCCTATGAGCGAGAGCTTGCGGTGCGTTACCGCATTGATGGCATGCTCTACAAAGTCCTTTCGCCGCCCCGCGCGCTGCAGGCGCCCATTGTATCGAGGGTAAAGATAATGGCCGGGCTGGATATCGCCGAGAAGCGGCTGCCCCAGGATGGCAGGATCAGGATAAAGCTCGCCGGCAAAGATATTGATATCCGCGTCTCCGTGCTACCCACCGCCTTCGGCGAAAGGGTGGTCATGAGGCTCCTCGATAAGACCTCAGTGGTTCTAAGGCTGGAGGATCTCGGCCTTGGCGGGGCTCGCCTTGAGGCTTTTAAAAACCTGATTACAAAACCGAATGGAATTATCCTCTCCACGGGGCCAACAGGCTCAGGCAAGACGACAACCCTCTACAGCGCCCTATCAAGGATAAACTCTGAAGATATCAACATCATTACAGTTGAGGACCCGATTGAGTACCAGATCAGGGGAATCGGGCAGATACAGGTTAACCCCAAAATAGACTTGACCTTCGCCGCAGGGCTCCGCTCCATTTTGCGTCAGGACCCCGACGTAATAATGGTTGGCGAGATACGAGACCCCGAAACGGCGGAGATCGCTATCCAGTCCTCACTGACGGGCCATCTTGTTTTCTCGACCCTCCACACCAATGATGCATCCTCGGCGGTGACCAGGCTCATAGAGATGGGAATTGAACCATTTCTAGTCTCTTCCTCACTCCTCGCTATTTTAGCCCAGCGCCTGGTAAGAAAGCTCTGCCCCAATTGCCGTGAGCCCTATACACCGGAGGATGCGGAGCTTTCACAGCTTGGCATTCCCCGAGAGGCGCTTGCCGAGGGCGTCCTCTACCGGGCGAAGGGATGCGACGAGTGCAAAAATACAGGCTTCAAAGGGCGTACTGGCATATATGAGCTCCTTATCCTAAGCGACGCTGTACGTTCGCACATAACCTCAAACGCTGATGCCTCGACTATTAAACGCGCTGCAATGAAGGGGGGCATGTTGACCCTCCGCGAAGATGGCGCAAAGAAGGCTGCGGCTGGGATTACAAGCGCCTCAGAGGTCATTCGCGTTACCCAGGAAGAGGAATAGTCCTTGGCGGTCTATGAGTACGCAGGCCTGGATGGCAAGGGAAAGGAGGTCTCGGGAATCATCGAGGCCGACAACCCCCGCCTCGCTCGTTCCCGCCTTAAGGCTGAGGGCATATTTGCCTCGTCACTCGAAGAAGCAAAAGTCAAAAGCACGGGCAAAGAGCGCTCCTTTAACATCTCCTTTCGTCCAGCCATAGGAGTAGGAGAGCTGGCTTTGGTCACCCGTCAGGTCGGCACATTGATAGATGCGGGACTCCCCCTAGTAGACGCGCTTGGCTCCATAATAGAGCAGACCGAGGCCTCCAGAAGCAGACGGGTGCTCTCGCAGATTAGGCAGAAGGTAAACGAGGGCATGACCTTCCACGACGCCCTCGCAGAGCACCCCCGCGAGTTCAGCAGCTTTTACAGAAACATGGTCAGGGCCGGTGAGGCCGGAGGTGATCTGGCTATGGTTCTAGACCGCTTGGCGGACTTTCTGGAATCCTCAATCGCCCTCAAGAGGAAGGTCCAGGCTGCGATGATCTACCCAATTATCATGACCCTCCTCGGCGCCGGGATACTCATCTATCTCCTTGGCTCAGTCGTACCTCAGGTCACTGGTATATTTGAAGACTTGGGGCGTGCGCTGCCGGCGCCAACCAAGCTGTTGCTCCTCCTCTCCGATGGTGTAAGGGAGTACTGGTTCATAGGCTTAATCGCGCTTATAGCCCTCTTTATAGGGCTTTCGTCGTGGGTGCGCACACCCAAAGGGCGCTACACCTTCCACTCCTTCCTGCTGAAGCTGCCAAGGGTTGGAAATTTCATACGGGTTACAGCGCTGGCGCGCTTCGCGAAAACTCTCGGCACCCTTACGACAGGCGGCGTCAATTTGCTAAACGCCCTTGAGATAAGCCAGCCTGTGCTTGGCAACGCAGTCATTGAAAAAGCCATTGAGGAGATTCGCGAAGATGTGAGGGAGGGCAAATCTTTCAGAGCGGCAATGCAAAAAACCGGGCACTTTCCCTCCGAGATGCGTCAAATGGTTGGGGTCGGAGAGGAGTCAGGCGCGCTTGATCGCATGCTTTTAAAGATTGCGCAAGGATATGAAGCGCGGGTAGAGGCCGCGGTGGCTTCCTTGACAGCCCTTTTGGAACCTCTTATGATCCTCGCGATGGGCGTAGCTGTAGGCTTTGTAGTGTTAGCGATATTATTACCGATCTTCGACCTTACGGAAGCGCTGGGATGAAAAATTACAGAAACTCTTTTAAACTCCTCAAAGCAAAAGAGGGCTTCACGCTTGTGGAGCTTCTCGTTGTCATTACGGTCCTCGGTATCCTTGCGGCGCTTGTCCTGCCGCGCGTAACAGGCCAGACGGCTAAGGCCAAAGTAAGCGCTGCCAAAATTCAGATAAGGGCCCTTGAGGATGCGCTAAACCAGTTTGAGGTCGAAAATGGCTTCTTCCCCTCAACCGAGCAGGGCCTTGAAGCGTTGGTCTCCCAGCCTAACACAGGCAAAGAGGCAAAGAATTGGCGTGAGGGTGGCTACTTACAGCGTCCCAACGTACCGAAGGACCCTTGGGAAAATAAATATATCTACCTCTCCCCGGGCAACAACGGAGCTTTCGACCTCTCCAGCTACGGCGCAGATGGACTACCAGGCGGAGAGGGCAACGACGCCGATATCAACAATTGGGAGCTCGAGTGAGGTTCCGCAGCCTTAGAGGCTTCACCCTGATCGAGCTAGTCGTAGTCGTATTGATCCTCTCAGTGGCCTTTGCATTGGTGCTGCCGAGGCTTCCAAACGTCACCGGCTCCGAAAAGAGGACTGAGCTCAGAAGGCTCGCTTTAAGTGCGCAATCCCTCCACGAACACGCGGCATTCAAAAAAAAAGCCTTGCGCTCGTCTATGATTTAGAGGAACAAAAATACTGGGCGGGAGAGATTAACGACGAAACCCGGCAGTATGAGCCCTCGGATGCTCTTCCCTTAAAGGAACATCTCCTCCCGGATGGTATGCGCTTCGTTGATATTGAGACAGCCCTTGAAGGGAGAGTTACTGGCGGCGTGGCGATGACCCGCTACGTCCCGCAGGGGTACGCGACCCCTACCTGGATTCACATTGAGGAGGTAGATGAAGAGAGAGTCTGGACACTCATCGTACACCCCCTCACAGGCCGCACGGAGATTGTCGATGGCCGCGTCGAGATGGAGCGCAAAGGGTTTTAGCCTAATCGAGCTGATGGTGGCCCTTGCTATCTTCGCGGCCTCCTTCGGCGTACTGATCTCCGCCCACACCGGCGCGGCCCGGCAGGAGGTTCACGCCCAAAAACTCTTTACCGCAACCTCTCTGGCACGGGAGGTGCTTACCTGGACAGAGGTTGACGGCTATCCCGAGCCCGGGGAGAGCGATGGGGATTTCGGTGATGACTTCCCAGGCTACACTTGGCGCCGCTCGGTGGCCGACGCCGACCTGACTGGGATGCTAGCCTCTATGCTCTCCGCTTACGGGATTGAAGGGGTTGATATACCCATACCAGCAGGTCTTTCCGGTGTACGCGAGGTAAATATATCCATTATCTGGGAGGAGCGTGGAAGCAACGAGTCAATCTCCCTCACCTGGTATGCGGTGGAGGAGTAATGATGAAACGCGGCTTTACGCTCCTTGAAGTGCTGGTGGCGTTATTCATCATGACCCTCTTCATAGCGCTCGTGCAGGGAGTTTACACGGGCACAACCCGCAGCCGCGAGCGTGCCGTTAAAAGGACAGTGGAGGCCCACACTGCCTCCGCCGTTTTGCAGCGCATAGCCGATGAGCTTGCCATGTCTTTCCAGCTGCCTGGGAGAATGGACCAAACCTACTTTCTTCTAACCACCGACAGCGAAAACACCTCTACTCTGGAATTCACCAGCCGCACCCCGGCAATACCCTCTATTCGGACTGGCGGCGATACACGGATCCGCTATGAAATTGAGCGCTCCACCAGAGGCGGCGATGGCGATATGGCGCTAATGCGTTACGAACTAGCCGACCTTTTCGGGAGGATGGATCTGGACTCAACCGCTTACGAGATGCTCACTAACGTAACCACCTTCGAGGTAGAGTGCTTCAACGGGGAGGAGTGGGTTACAGCATGGGACGAATCTTCATCAAGTGAGCCCCTCATGCCTTTAGCTGTCAAGATAAGGCTGGGCTGGGGAGACGATGAGGATAACGAAGAGCTGATGGAAACCTCTACGCCAATTTACTCGGCGGCTGGCCGAAATGCCCGTCAATAAAGGAGGGAGCAATGGGCTCTAACCGTGGCGCGGCATTGCTTATAGTCCTGGCTGTCGTTGCGCTGCTCTCAGTTGCCGTTGTCCAGTTTCAACGCGAGGCCCGTGTTGAGCGCACTTACGCGGCCAACACCCTGGCAGCCCTTGAGGCACAGGGGCTGGTTCGCTCAGGGGCGGCTGCGGGAGTCGCCCTTATCAGGGCTGAGGACCCGGATGTCCTTGGGCGGGACGGCTACTGGAACAGCGAAGTAGGCCACCTTATTCCCGTTGGCGACAACACAGTTTCGCTTAAAATAGAGGACCAATACGGCAAATTTCCCATCGGAGCGCTTATTGATAAAAACGGCGTGCCGGTTTTAAAGATGGTGGACGCGTACAAACGCCTCCTTGAAGGGATGGAGCTTGAGGATATTGACGTAGATGAGCTCACATGGGCCCTTGTTGACTGGATTGACGATGATTCGACAGATGACCAATACGAGTTCAATGAAAATTTTGTTGTACCTGACTCCCCGATTGAGCACCTGGATGAGCTTGGGAGAATAACAGGCTATGACGGGCTGGCCCCTGAGACGCTGGAGGTCATCCTCTCTTATCTCGACACCAGGGTAGACGCGGAGGTAAACGTAAATACCGCCTCTGTGCCCATGCTGATGGCGCTCTCCCCCACCCTCACGATTACAGAGGCAGAGGACCTTTACGAGCAGCTGGGAGAAAGTCCAGCGGACACCGAAGCTTCAATTGCGGGGAGCATTCCCATATCTGCCAGGGCCATGAAGGTAGTTTTAAACTCTAATAGGCTTAGGCTTATACTAAGCGCCGATGTGCGTGACGTAAGGCGCGAGGCTGAATGTATAATCGAAAAAGATAAAGAGGGGGTCTATCGCATAGCCGACTGGACTCAAAATTAGGAGCTTTTATGGCTGAGTGGAACAAACTTACCGGTAAGGAGGTGGATGTAGTCGCCTCAGGTATCTCCTATACCGGCACCCTCGTAGAGATAAATGAAATGTCGGTTATACTCCGCGCGCCTACGGGATACCGTGAGGTCGCCCTTGAAAAGGTAGTATCTATAGAGCCCGCGCTTAGCCGTAGCTCCCTCCCCCCAAGCCCACTTAGCAGATAGAATTTATATATTGAGCAATCTTACGATAGAAAAAATCCTCTCGGTGGATGGGCCCATAGCCGAGGTGGTGGAAAACTTCAACCACCGCCCCGACCAGCTCCTGCTCGCCCAAAAGGTAGAGGAGACGCTAATTATAGGGGGGACACTCCTTGCAGAGGCAGGCACGGGGACGGGAAAGACCCTCGCATACCTGATTCCTGCGCTGCTCTCCGGCAAAAAGATTGTAATCTCAACAGCCACTAAGACGCTACAGTCGCAAATTATAGACCGGGAGGTACCCCTTCTTTCAAAGGCCCTTGAACGGCCAATCTCCGCCGTAATTCTTAAAGGGCGCGAGAACTACCTCTGTCTGCGCCGCTTTAACCGCTACCGCTCTCAACGCTCCTTAAAGCTCGGCACAGCTGCGGACACTCTTATAGCCTGGGGAGAGAGAACAACCAGCGGAGACCGGGGCGAACTTACAGACCTCCCTGAAGAGTTCGATGCCTGGCGGCTAATTTGCGCGACCTCGGAGAGCTGCCTCGGCTCAAAGTGTAAAGATTTTGAAAGGTGTCATTTACAAGGTAGGCGGCGTGATGCGGCGCGGGCGCAGATAGTAGTAGTCAACCACCACCTCTTCTTTGCGGATTTGGCCCTTAGGAGCTCTACCGGAGGTGAGGTGCTGCCCCAATATTCGGCGGTCATACTTGATGAGGCGCAACATATCGAGCGTGTAGCTACGCAGTATTTCGGCGTCAAGGTTAGCTCGGGACGGGTAATGGACCTGCTCAGGGATGCCGGCGCGCTCCTTGGCGCGGGTAAGAAGAACACCCCGCCGCGGGTTGAGGAAGCGCTCTCCAGCGTAGAGGCGACATCCGCAGGATTTTGGTCAGCGCTCGCACCATCTCCGACCTCCCTTAGAATAAATGAGACCTTTGCCGGTGAGCCTGCAAAACGGCTTGAGTTTCTCGTTTCGGCCCTTGGCGTAATGAGCGAGGTGATAACGCTTCTCGCCAACCCGGATGACGAGACCGAAGGGCTCAAACGGCGTATATCCCTCTTAGTTGATGAGCTCAATCTTTTTACCACCCCTCCAAAAGCTGGGGAGGTGCGCTGGATTGAGCCGAGAGGCAGGACGACCTTTCTTCACTCCGTTCCAGTGGACATATCCACAACTCTTACGGAGCAACTTTTTTCAACTCCAAAACCAATTATCCTCACCTCTGCAACTTTGAGAGTCGGAGGCTCCTTTGATTATCTGCGCTCTCGCCTCGGGGTACCTGCCGAAGCCTCTGAAATAGCAGTAGAGGGCCCTTTTGACTACGCAAGGCAATGCCTGATCTACATACCGGCAGATGAGGTTGACCCAAACGCCGCAAATTTCTCCGAGAGCGCCTACAAGGAAGTCCTCAGGATACTCTCAATAACCAAGGGGCGCGGATTTTGCCTCTTCACATCTCACCGAATCTTGAGGGAGGTGGCAGCAAGGCTAAGGCGGACGAAGCTCCCATACCATCTTTTGGTTCAGGGCGATGCCCCCCGTGAGACACTTTTGGAGCAATTTAGAAACGACATGCATTCAGTGCTCCTCGGCGCTCAGGCTTTTTGGGAGGGGGTAGACGTCCCTGGCGAAGCTTTGAGCGCTGTGATAATTGACAAGCTCCCCTTCTCCTCTCCCGGAGACCCTCTGGTTGAGGCGCGAATAGAGAAGATTCGGGAAGAGGGAAATTCGCCTTTCAATAGATACCAGCTGCCAATGGCGGCAATGGCTCTTCGTCAAGGGGTCGGGCGACTTATAAGGCGAATGGATGATCGGGGCGTCGTAGCAATCCTAGACACCCGATTGGCTACTAAAAATTACGGCGGTTATCTACGCCGCTCCCTTCCAAAAGCCCCGATCACCAGAAGTATTGACGATTTAAGGGCTTTTTTCTCCTAATCAGTCCGATTTCTTGACGGCACCCACAGTGATGGCTATTCTTCAAGGTGAAAATAAACACTTGAAACGGCAGGTCTTTTTTACTGCCGGTGGAGATAGAATATGGCAATCGACGACACAATCCTTAGCGGCTCAGGCGGGGGAGAAGTCGAGGCTGAGATAGCTGACATACCAGAGATAATTCCGATGTTGCCTGTGCGCGACGTCGTAGTCTTTCCATATATGATTTTGCCACTTTTTGTTGGTAGAGACCGCTCCATCAGCGCGGTGGAGGATGCCCTCGCCAACGGCCGCATGATCTACCTTTCAACCCAAAAAGACATGATGGTAGAGGAGCCCGAGGAGGATGACCTGCATGAAATGGGCACCGTAGCCCTTATCATGAGGATGCTTAAGCTCCCAGACGGACGGGTTAAGATACTGGTGCAGGGCCTCTCCCGCGCCAGGAGGATAGAGATACTCGAAAGAGACCCGCACCTGCGCGCCAGGATTGAGGTTCTACCTGAGGAGGATAGCGACAAGCCGGACTTTGAATCAGAGGCGCTGGTTCGCTCGGTCCACGAGAAGCTTCAAGCGGTCATAGAGCATGGCAAGGGAATCTCGACAGAGATAATGATGGTTCTGGAAAATGTGGATGAGGTTGGACGGCTCGCAGATATTATTGCGGCTAACCTCAACCTTAAGGTCTCCGATGCCGTGGATGTGCTCTCCGAGACAGATGCTGCCGAGAGACTTGAGCTTATACACCAGCTTCTGGACCGGGAGCTACAGGTCCTGGAGGTTCAAAATAAGATTAAGTCCGCAGCCAAGGAGGAGATGTCAAAGAGCCAGCGAGAATACTTCCTGCGCCAGCAGATGAAGGCGATACAAGAAGAGCTCGGGGTGGGAGATGAGCAATCCGAGGAGCTGGCGAAGGTTGAGGAGTCCATAGAGAAGGCGAAGATGACGCCGGAAGCAAAAGAGGCTGCCAGAAAGGAGCTTTCCCGCCTAAAAGAGATGTCCCACTCCTCGGCGGAGGCTTCGGTCATACGAACCTATATCGACTGGCTTGTATCCGTGCCTTGGAGAAAGGTCTCACGTGATGCCCTGGATTTGGAGAAAGCAAAAGGCATCCTGGATGAGGACCACTACAACCTCGCAAAGGTAAAGGAGCGCATCCTTGAGCATCTGGCTGTTAAAAAACTAAAGCCTTACGCAAAAGGACCCATCCTCTGCTTTGTGGGACCACCTGGAGTCGGGAAAACAAGCCTTGGTCATTCCATTGCGCGGGCGATGAACCGCAAGTTCGTGAGGATAAGTCTTGGCGGCGTTAAGGATGAGGCCGAGATAAGGGGGCATCGCCGCACTTACGTAGGAGCTATGCCCGGACGCATCATTCAAGGCGTTAAAAAAGCAGGAACCGCCAACCCTGTATTCATGTTGGATGAGATAGATAAAATAGGGCAAGATTTCAGGGGCGACCCCAGCTCTGCGCTTTTGGAGGTTCTGGACCCGGCGCAGAACAACGCCTTTGAGGACCATTACCTGAACGTTGAATATGACCTCTCCAAGGTAATGTTCATCTGCACCGCCAACTTCACTGACCCCATACCTCCGGCGCTCCTTGACAGAATGGAGGTTATTCGCCTCTCCGGCTACACACGCGAAGAAAAGCTAAAGATAGGTCAACGGTACATTGTTCCAAGGCAGATCGAAGAGCAGGGCATAAGTGAAAATTACGTGAAATTTACAAACGATGCTTTGGGGTTAATCGCTGACGAGTACACCCGCGAATCCGGCTTAAGAAACTTTGAGCGTGAGGTAGCCAATATATGCCGAAAGGTTGCTAAAAAAGTTGCCGGCGGTGCAAAAAAGCTTCACAGGATTGGCAAAGCCGATGTCCACAAATATCTTGGGACACCTCCATTCCAGGGCGGTGAGGAGCTCGACCACGACATGGTCGGAGTGGCAAATGGCCTGGCCTGGACTCAAAGCGGTGGGCAGATTCTGCATATTGAGGCGACCACCACCCAAGGGGACGGCGGCCTGCTCTTGACCGGTCAACTTGGCAATGTAATGAAGGAGTCGGCGCAAACAGCCCTCTCCTGGGCCAGGGCAAAAGCCGAAGAGTACGGTGTGCCTAAAGAATTCTTCGAGAAACGCCACTTCCATATTCATGTTCCCGCGGGCGCCATCCCCAAAGATGGCCCCTCAGCTGGGATTACGATGGCTACTGTGGTCCTCAGCCTTATGACGGGACGGCTCATCAACCACAAGATAGCTATGACAGGAGAGATAACGCTACGCGGCAGGGTGTTGCCCATAGGCGGTGTAAAGGAAAAATGCCTGGCAGCTATGCGCGCTGGAATAACAGATGTCATCTTGCCAGATAGTAATGAGAAAGACCTCTCTGACCTCCCTGCCAAAGCCAGGAAGGCGTTGACATTCCACTTTGTCTCAACGATGGATGAGGTTGCTGATATTGTGCTCGCCGAACCCGTTGCAAACACTCCGCGGAGAAGAAAGAGTAAGTGAAAACGCTCCGGGAAATTGGCGAGTTCGGCCTTCTAGCTCACCTTGGGGTGGATAATGGGAAGCTGCCCCAAGGTTGGCTTGGGCCCGGAGATGATTGTGCCCTAATTCCAATCGGGGATGAAACCCTCGCCATCACGGCTGACATTCTAATAGAGGGAGTGCACTTTCGCCTCGCCACCACCAGCGCTGCTGATTTGGGGTACAAAGCTCTAGCAGCAAGCCTAAGTGACCTGGCGTCTATGGGGGCGACCCCGTTAGCTTCAACACTTTCAATCGCGCTGCCCTTCTCGACGGATATTGGCTGGGTTGAGGATTTCTACTCCGGGATAAAATGCTGCGCAGATGAGTACCGTTGCCATTTAGTCGGGGGAGATACCTCCTCGGGCGACAAGATATTTATCAACATTACCGCGCTAGGCAAATTAAATGGTGAAAATGCACCCCTGAGGAGCGGCGCTGCTGCCGGTGAAGACCTCTGGGTGAGCGGAACTCCGGGGGAATCACGCGGCGGATTGCTCCTCCTCGAAGGCGGGGTAGAGAGCAAAACTCCTGCACTAAAAACACTAATAAAGAGGCATACCCGCCCTACGCCGAGGGTAGACCTTGGTGCCGCCCTCGCTAAGGGCCATCTTGCGACCTCAATGATAGACATCTCGGATGGCATTACCAAGGACGCGGCCCATATAGCGAGAAGGTCCGGGGTCAGCGTCGAAATATCCATCGACTTGCTGCCGCTCTCAGCGCCCCTAATGGAAGGGGCCGCAAAGTTAGGGGTTAAAGAACCTCGCCTTCTGGTACTCGCAGGTGGAGAGGACTATGAACTCCTCTTTACCGCCAACACTAAACACCGAGAGGAGGTCTTAAGCCTTGGCAAATTGTTGGGAGTTGAGCTTACCCGTATCGGCAGGGCAACTCTTAAAGATGATAAACATGCTGTTAAAGTTACCAATGGCGTGGGGGATATTATCGACCTTGCCTTGGATGGATTCGAGCATTTCAAGTAGATGAAGGGAAGTATACATGGCCGATCAAACAAAAGAACTTGGAGGAGGATTCAGCTTCTTCGCCGCATGGATGCTTTTACACGAGAAGGCTGACGATTGGCTCCGTGATGCTTTAAGACGAGCAAATGAAGCCCCCGAGGAAAGCCGCAGAGATTACCAAAGATTCCTCATTGGGGTTGACCGTGAGAAAGAGGCTCTCAAAGGAATTTTCTCTGAAGCGATTACCTGTGAGCTAAAGCACCTCGGCTTCATTCACGAGAGCGACGAGGAAAAACTTTCGGAGGAGGTCTCGGAGCTCAGAGAGCGCATAAGAGCGCTTGAAACTAAGCTGGAGAGGATCAAGGGGGATCGTTAGTTGGCCTACACGGCCCGCATTTTAAAAATAATCATCACCATCCTCTGCCACTTTTGGGTGGGAATTTTAAAGATGTTACTCACGCGCCAACATTTTCCGTTGGCGACCTCCATGAGAAACGCCTTTGAGGAGCTCGGCCCCGCTTTCATTAAATTTGGGCAATTTCTCTCCATTCGCTCTGACCTAATCGGGCATGAAAGAGCCAAGGTTTTCGAGACTCTTCAAGACAAAGCACCACGGTTGGAGTTCACCATTGTAAAAAAGCTTGTTGAGCAAAGCCTCTCAGCCCCTCTAGATGAGCTCTTTACATCCTTTGAAAGAAACGAGCTCGCCTCAGCCTCCATAAGCCAGGTTCACCGGGCAATAACAAAGGAGGGCAAAGCTGTCGCGGTTAAAGTTCAAAGGCCGGAGGCAGCAGCGCTTCTCAAGGGGGACGTTGCGCTTTTTATCTCACTGGCTTCTTTCCTGAGCAGACTCTCCTTTATCAACCAACATATCGATTTTGTAGAATTTGCCAAGGAGATAGAATCAAGCTGCTCGCTTGAGCTTGACTTCAGACGGGAGGGGGAGATAGCAGAGCGGTTTAGAAGGAACTTCAAGGTAGCGCCCAGACCCAAAATTCCAAAAATCTATTGGGAACTTACCACCAGCACCATACTGACCAGTGAATACATATCGGGGAGCAAAATTTCTGAACGCACCTCCACTGATTGCTGGCAATATGAAGAGCTTGCGCTTGATGGAGCGCTTATTTTTTTCCGTCAGGTTCTCGCACACGGCCTCTTTCACGCAGACCTTCACCCCTCCAACGTCCTAATTACTGACGGGGGAGAGATTGCTTATGTAGACTTCGGAATCTGGGGAGAGCTTTCAAATGAGGAGCGGCATAACGTCTTCGGCGCTCTCGCGGGGCTAATCTCCAGAGACAGCGTCATCGCGTTAAGACATTTGGAGGGGCTTGGGGTAAAGGTAACTGAAGCCTCAAGGGATAGCTTCGTAGCCGATATATCAAAGTTAATCGACTACGCCCTACCGGGTGAACTTGCAGACGTTGATATGGCCCGGATAGGCCGAGGGATATTGGCAGCGGTTAGAAAAAACCGGGTACGTATACCCCACAAATATGCCCTCCTGATAAAAGCGCTGCTCACTATAGAGGGCTCTGCCCGTTCACTACATAGCGAATTCGACCTGGAGCAGGCTGCCGAGCTCTACCTCAAGGACCACTTCAACGAAGGTGCGCCCATTTCGCTTCTCTCCGAGGCGCTGTGGCGCGGAGCCATTTATATGGGGCTCGCCAAGGAGCAAATCAGTAATTCATCTTTTTGAGCATAAGGGCGTTCTTTGCGCCATGGGGATAATGGCAGGCGAGGCATTCCCACGGCTTTCTCCTCTCCCTTGACAAAACCCTACTGGGGATGTGCTCCTTATCTGTGTCATGGCATTCAAGGCATATATCTTCCGGCGCTGTAACCGGAAGAAATTTATCTTCCAAGCTTTTGTCATGTAGATGCCCCAAAGTGTGGCAAGCTACGCACTCACCCGCTGCAACAGGGCCATGAAGGTTGGGCCACGGCGCTCCATCTTCATCCTTCAGGACTTCGGGGTGGCATTTATTGCAAGCTCCGTTTTCTCCTCCGCTGATTAACGAAGTATTCTCCTCGCTGTGGGGGTCATGGCATCCGGAACAACGTCCTTCTTTTAGGGCACCATGCACCAGAGGGTTCTGGCGGGGGTCACCATCAAAAACATCATCATGGCAAGTTATGCAAAGCTCTGGCTGGGGTTCTTCAAGGAGGGGTTTGCTCTCACTTATGTGCGGTCTGTGGCAATCGGTACAGCCACCATCCTCAAGGGCTCCGTGAAGTACCCCCTTTGACACCATCTCATCTCCATGGCACCAGCGGCACAGCTCGCCGACCTCAAGTAGCAGCATCTTGTTTCGCTGCTTTACGTGGGGGTCGTGACATGCGGTGCAGGCATCCTCTGCAACTGGGCTGTGGACAATATCCTCCCTGACCACCGATGAAACGCCCACTGTCTCTCCATGGCACCTGTAACAAGTCTCAGACTTCTCATAGCGGAGCTCTAAAGCGCCTCCTTTAACTATGTGGCATACGAGACAACCGCCATTATCAACTGGATAATGCAGCGTGCCGTAAAAATTTCCCTCACCATCGCCACCATGGGGGTTATGGCAGTAAGAGCATTGCTCCGCTATATCCATAGGAAGGCCCTCATGGATCGCCTTGAAATCCGAGCTAGTCAACTGGTGGCACTCGCCACATACAGAGGTAGAGATATCATCTATCATTTTATGCGGGTCGTGGCATTTAAGGCAGCCTACGTTGCTTCCTTCACCGTGAAATTCCCTGCCTTTGAAATTCCTGTGGCAGTCAAGGCAGAGGTCACTCCCTGAGGGCTCGACCAAGCTCCGCTCCTTAGCCTGGTGTGGGTTGTGGCAAGCTGAACAGCTCGAAAGCTCTTTGACATGAAGTTCTGGAAGTGCATGGCAATCCATACATAAAGCCGGTTCTTCATCTTTAAGGTTAAAAGGCAGCTCCCCTCCATGGGAAGAGTGGCATCTACCGCACTCTTTTCGCGCTACTGGGCGGTGCTGAGAGCGGCTTTCGTAGCTCCTTATAAATACGTCTTCATGGCAGTTTAGACATACTTTCTGCGGCTCTTGCCACTTCAGCATATACTCATACACGGATTGGTGGGGATCATGGCAGGTTGCGCAGTCGCGCCCCTCTTTACCAGCATGGCTGGATTTTGTGTCAAGCTGCTGGTGGCATTTTAAACATGTCAAGCGAGTCCCTCGTTTGAGGAGATGATTTTCCTCAGACCCGTGCGGCCTGTGGCATCCCACGCAAAAGAGGGTGACTTTCTCGCTATGTTCATTAATTTGGTAGCTGGTCAACTCCGAGGAGACGCCAACTTCATGGCAGCGAGTGCAGAGTCCAGGCATCCCATCATTTAGAGCAAGTTCGCCATCCCAAATCGAATGGCACTCACCGCAATTTTCTACAGCATCATGGTATTGGTACTTGCGGAAACGTTTGTCGGCTCCGCCTTTACCATTATCAAGAAAAACAGAGGCTACCGCATCACCAACCAGAATATCGTTTAACCCCTCCCGCAACTCAACCTCTGCATAAAAGATGCGGCCTCCACCAGATAAGGTTAGGTCATACTCCTCTACGCTGGCCGAGGCCAGATGCTTTAAGGTAAGTTTTGTTGTTGAAGAGTCCTGTGTCTCAAAATAACCAGAGACACGCAATAGCTGAGTGGCGACTATAGTATCCGTCACTGGTAAAGTAATCGTTACGTCCCTTGCAGATGCCGAGGACGCCAGGGCGAGGGAGAAAAGCGCCAAGATTAAACGTAATGTTTTGGCGGGATGTCCCATTAAAAATTCCTCAAATAGATCAACTTAAATGCCGAACCCGCTTTATGCTTAACCAGCCGCAGTAAAGAAGCGGCAAAAAAAACTCGCAATTAGTGTGGCTGCGAAAGACCCGGTGGACCTTTTAGGATGCCCTCACCCACCGGCGCCTTTGCTTCGTAAGCGGCTCTAAGCGCCTCAACAGCAGAGTTTGGAACCCCGCACAAGCGCTCCCCTTCAAAGACCAACCAACTAACGAGGGCTCTTGTGGGAATAGTCGCGGCAGCAGCATGTTGAAGTATCTCCTCCACTGGGCACTCGTAAAGAAGCTCAACCCCGGCCATAACTGTTTCCAACTTCAGGTTGTAATCACCCTCGCGGGTCTCCATAGCGGCGATAGCAGCCTCTAGGTTCTTCCAGATAATTTTTGTGTCCATCAACTCGTCCTCATAAAACTCACTAAAGGTGGGAGTTTAATTGAGGGAGGTGTGGGGGTCAATCTTCCATTTTCCCAACCCCACGGTAGACCCTGCCACAATTATTGGCTAAACTAATTTTTCCGTTTACATCAAATATGGTGACGGTTTTTTAATTACCGGGAGGTTTTTGTGAAAAAGGATATTCTGGAAAAAGGCGCTATTGTGCAACGAGACCGCGAAACTTTTGCGATAGCCCCGCCCATTCCGGCAGGGCTTACCACACCTAAACAGCTCCGCGCGATTGCTGAAATATCTGAAAAATACGGGGCAGATGCCTTAAAATTAACCAGTGCCCAACGCATTGCGATCATCGGCATTAAAGAAGATGACCTTGACGCTATTTGGGAGGACCTCTCGATGGTCCCCAGCGGAGT
>PKTT01000026.1 GCA_002869015.1 Deltaproteobacteria bacterium | reverse complement strand
TGGAGCGGGAAACGGGATTCGAACCCGCGACTTCGACCTTGGCAAGGTCGCACTCTACCACTGAGTTATTCCCGCGCTCAGAGTGAGAGCGGATTTTGCCCAATCTGACCCTTCAAGTCAAGGGATAATTGTCAGTTTTTTTTCGCGCGGTAAATTTCCAGTACGCGCTTAACAAAATTCTCCGTCTCCGGGTAGGGCGGCACCCCGCCGAACTTCTCCACCGCGCCGGGGCCAGCGTTATAAGCCGCCAGAGCGTGCTCTATGTTGCCGTCGAATTTCTCGATGAGCGCCGCCAGATAGAGAACCCCTCCCCTGACATTCTGCCTCGGCTCCATGGGGTCCTCGACACCCAACTCCTCGGCAGTACCATCCATAAGCTGCATCAACCCCTTGGCGCCCTTCGGGGATACCGCGTGTATCTTCTCCCCCGATTCCACATAGATCACAGCCTCTACCAACTCGGGGTCTATCTCACTTCTGTCCGCCTGTATCCTTGCGTATTCGCGCCACGGCAGCACCTCAGGCCCCTCGCGGATGACCAGCTCATAATCCGAGGTGGTTGGAGTATCGGTAAAGGTAACCGTTCCGTCGACGCTTTTTCGCCTGTAGATGTCGCTATGGGCAGCCGCAGAGGCGATAAGGATAAAGAGAATAGACGCCGTGAGGGTTCGCTTCATCTGTCCGGCCTACCTGTCTCACGGCGTTCAAGGGGCAACAAGACGGTGCAGGTCGTCCCCTCGCCCTCCCGAGATACGAAGCGAATCTGCCCCCTGTGGTCCTCGACAATCATATACGCCCTGGCGAGGCCCATGCCCGCGCCTCTCATCTTGGAGGTGTAAAAAGGATCGAAGATATTATTCATATCCTCATCCTTTATCCCCACGCCGGTATCTGTCACCTCAACCCTCGCCCAATCCTCAACACGGCAGACGGAGAGGGTCACATCCCCGCCCTCGTAAACCGCTTCATAAGCGTTTTCAAGGATCGTGACGAAGAGCTCGACAAGGAGCTGCTCGGAGCCAACAACGGAGAGCACCTCCTCACAGAATTCACCTCTTTTAAGCTCCGGGGCCTTAGCGGCGCTTCTTGACTTAACCCTCTCAACCGCGGCGGCTATGACACGCCCCAGCTCGACCTCCTCAAAGCCACCGCCCCTATTTTTACTGAAGGAGACGTACCCTTCAATCTCATGCACCATCTCCTCAAGGCGCTTTACATCCGCTAGCGCTATCTCAAGGTATGAGCGCGCGGGGGACTCCTCCGGCAGCGCCGCCAGCGCCTTTCTGGCAAACCCCCCGATGGTGATTACCGGGTTTCTTATCTCGTGGGCGACGCCGTCAACGACATTGCCCAGGCTGGCGAGGCGCTTTGATTCACTCAGCTGCTGCTCTACAAGCTTTTCGCGGGTCATGTCATGGATTGAGATTATTACGCCACGGCCGCCGGAGTGATTTACGGCGTTTACCCTTGAGGCGAACCACTGATCTTCTCCGCGCCGGATGCGCACCTCTGATTCATATCCTGTTGCGCTGGCCGCCCCCCTGTAAAGAGCGCTAAGCCACCCTTCGCGCATATTCTCCGCGACGAGGTCACCCAGAGGGCTTCCGACAAGTTCATGGGGGTCTTTGCCCAGGAGGAGCGCTGCGCGCCTGTTTGCGAAGGCGATCACCTTCATCGCATCCGCGCATATCAGCGCCGTTGGGGCCTCGGTAAGGATCCGCTCAAGGTCGGGGATAGTCTTTGCGTTGGCCTTGATCCCCGCAGCCTCAATGCGTCTACGCTCCTCCACTCTCTTTAGGAGCTGGACCATCGCTTCGGTTATCTTGCAGGGGTCGTCATTTCGCCGGAATGTCTCGTCGGCGCCTGCCTTTAGGGACTCTAGGGCGAGGGGGTTCTCCCCTTGGGAGAAGAGGGTTATTACAGGGAGGTGCTTCTCACGGCTCCTGAGAGCGCGCAGGAACGCCAGGCCATGAAAGCCAAGCGGGCGCAGGGCCATAATAACGCCATCCGGCCGGAGCTTGTCGTAGACCTCCCAACCGCTGACGCCGTCATTGACGTGAACGCAATCCAGCCCTCCCTCCTCAATGGCGCATACAAGCCCGTTGGTTACCCTCGGGTTGTCCTCAATGAGGAGTATTATCTGTCGCGCTTCGTCTTTTTTGCCTTCCGAAGGATTTCCCTTAGAAGTCACTTGCCTGGCAGCACTTATAGCTCGGCTTACCTGAGCCGCACTCGCAGGGCTTACCGTGGCACTTCGCAAAGGGTTTGCCGGAGCCGCAGGGGCAGAGGTCTGTCACATCGTCACTGGCCTGGCAGCCGCGCTTGAGGGTGCTGGAATCGCTCTGGTTGTAATGGTCTTTCTGGCTCATACCATTCTCCTTTAGAGGAATGATTTACTAAGGTTATATCAATAATACCTCAAGTTCTGCGGGTGTGACTACACTCAAGGGCGCTTTAAGGCGAAAGCCGACAAAAGGAACCTCCGCCTTAAGTGCGGCTTCGAGGTCAAGCCGGGAGTCACCCACATAGAGGGCATCGCCCGATTCAGTGCCGAAAGTCTCCAGGGCAAGGTTCAATATATCCGGCGCCGGCTTAGGGTTTTCAACATCATGAATCGTAAAGACCCTATCAATATAGGGAGCCAGGCGCGCCGCTTCAAGCAGAGCAAATGCCGAATACCCCCGGTTGGTAGCTACGCAAATCTTCATTTTTTCAGATAGCTTTGAGAGGGTTTCCTCCCAGCCCGGCTCAGGGTCAACCAGCTTTGCAAAGAGGGAATAATCAAGGCCCGCGGCATATTCCGTGACCTCACCCCTCAGCTCTTCGGGAAAAAATATCTCTATCACCTGTTTGGTGGAGTGGGAGTGAAAAATCCCTACCCGTTCCTCATCGGCGGCGGAGACCTCGGGCAATCCGAAATTGGAGAGCATGTGGTTGTAGTAGGCTATGTTCGCTTCGCGTGAGCTCACCAGGACACCGTCGCAATCTAGGATCAAGAGTGACGGGTTTATAGGCGTCATCATCCTGCGCACCTCATCTCGCGGACCTCAAGCTGCTCCTCATCAAGGAGCCAGGGGAGCACCATAAGGAACTCTAGCCGAAGGGTCGGCTTCCCATACCAGACGCCGGGCGGCTCGCGCCAGGGGCGGATTGAGACCCAAACCCTGCCGCCCAGGGGTTCGAAGACATCCTGCCCGGCTATCACTGGGGGCAGCTCCTTGGCCTCAGGCATCTCCCCGATAAAGCCGTAGGTGCCCGCATAGAGCGCTTCACCCTCCCCAGCCGGGACGATATATTTCAGGTGCGCTTCCTTCTTGGGGTTTATCCCCAAAGACTTAAGAAGCAACTTGAACTCTATCGGATAACCATTTGGTCTTATTTGGTCAAAATTTCTACAGCCGCTACAGCGACAGGCCCAGGAGGAGCCCTTTGGAGCCATCTTGTAGATTCGGCCCGTGCGCCCTACATCGTGATTTATCCTGCGCTCGGCAACCTTCGTCGAGATCATATGGTTTCAAATCCTTTAAAGATATTATTCAAATATAAAGCCCCCGCTAGAGCGATCCCAAGGTCGCGCAAAGGACGTTTGGGAAGTCAAGCTCTCTGCCGCCCGCGCCATAGCCCACCAGCTCCTGTGTAAAGGTTGTGGGGGCGGAGAACTCCTCGCAAAAATGGTCAAGCAGCGCAGCCCCGGTCGGCGTCGTAAGTTCACCGGGGAGCTTCTCAAAGCGGGGGTTCCTGAATGGTCGCTTGGAGAGTATCTCCAGGGTGGCCGGGGCGGGCACAGGAATAACGCCGTGGGCGCACGTCACCTCTCCCGCGCCGAGCACTGGAGGAAGGCAGCAGCACTCATCCACCTCAAGCCAGTTAAGCCCTATGCAAGCGCACAGTACATCGACTATGGCATCGATGGCTCCCACTTCATGAAAATGGAGTTGTTCCACGGGCACCTGATGCACCCTGCTCTCCGCCTCCGCGAGCTTTTCAAAGATTGACAGCGCCCCCTCCTCGACCACGGGGGAGAATGAGCCCCTTTTAATTATCTCGACAATCTCCGGGAGGCCCCTTTGGGGCTGCCGGCCTTTGGCGGCCTCGATATCAGCTCCGGTTGAGGCTTCTATGACGGAGAACTTTACTGCGTCGACACCGGCGCGCTTGACCCTCTTGGCCCTTAGCTCTACCCCTTCGATATCGAGCCGCTGAAGGGCACCTTGAAGTGTTTCGAGCGGAACGCCAAGATCTATTAGCGAACCGACGAACATGTCTCCGCTTACACCTGCATCAGTCTTAAAATAGATAATACGGCTCATAGAGCGCCGCCCCCGCCCCGGACGGCAAGTTTGTTTATCATGTCCGCCTGAACCCCGGCGCCGAAGCCGTTATCAATATTGACCACGGAGACGCCATTGGCGCAGGAATTCAGCATGGTTAGCAGCGCCGCGATGCCGCCGAAAGCGGAGCCGTAGCCTACAGAGGTCGGCACCGCTATTACAGGCACCTTAACTAGCCCTGCAACGACTGAGGGAAGCGCCCCCTCCATCCCCGCCACCGCTACCACACAGTTGGCGGTTTTAAGTGTATCAACCTGTCTGAGAAGGCGGTGAACTCCCGCTACGCCCACATCGTAGAGGCGCTTAACATTTGAACCGAACGCCTCCATCACCTGCGCCGCCTCCTCCGCCACTGGAAGGTCGCTTGTCCCTGCGCAGGCAAGCGCCACCTCTCCGACGCGCTCCCTTGATGAGGGTGGCGTCATTATCACCCTGGAAATCTCGTCGTAGCTGGCGCCGGGGAAGCGTTTTATAACGGCTTCCGCCATCTCTGGGTTTGCCCTTGTGCAGAGGACCACTTCATTTCTGGCGGCAAGGTTGACGAATATCTCCGCAACTTGCCCTGGTTGCTTTCCCTCGCCGAAGATGACCTCCGGGTAGCCGGTGCGCACGGCTCGATTGTGGTCTATTTTGGCGAACCCGACCTCCTCGTAGGAGAAATTGGAGAGCTCCTTTATTATCTCGCCCTCATCAACCTCTCCCGCGCGGAACCTTGAGAGGAGCGCTTTGATATATTCAGGGGTCAATTCAGCTCTCCAGGGTTGGAAGCGACTCGTCCATGGAGCCGAAGCGGTAACCTTCAAGGTCGATGGTGACGTACTTGAAGCCTGCAATATGTGCGATTTCAATTATCTCCGGTCGCCGCTCACCCACTGCCTCAGCGAATTTCTCCGATGAGAGCTCTAACCGGGCGATATCGCCGTGGCTCCTGAACCTTAGATTGCCAAGCCCAAGCTCGCGGAGGGCAGCCTCAGCCTTGCCTATCCGCTTTAGCCCCTCCAATGTCAGCGGCGTACCATAGGGGAAGCGCGTCGCAAGGCATGTTTGCGGAGGTTCGGCCCAGTTTGGCAGCCCTTGAGCTCGAGAGAGCGCCCTCACCTCTTCCTTGGTGATGCCGCACTCGGCGAGGGGGCTTATTACTCCAAGTTCCGTAAGGGCTCTGCGTCCCGGCCTGCGCTCATTCATATCGCTGGCGTTTGTACCGTCAAATATCGTGGATAGCCCCGACCCCTCGGCAACCCTCCTAAGGGCGGCGAATATCTCCTTTTTACAGTGATAGCACCTGTCGGAGGGGTTCTTCACTACCTCAGCGGAGGAGAGCACGTCCGGCCGCACTATCTCATGGCGAGCCTCCAGGGAGATAGCAATTTGAAGGGCCATCGCCTCCTCGCCAACAGGCAAAAAGGGTGTTACCGCCGTCACCGCTAAGACTCTATCTCCCAAGGCTTTTACTGCACGGGCCAGCAGATATGAGGAGTCAACGCCACCGGAAAACGCCAGCAAGCCCCCTCCTGACTTCGCCAAGAGCCGATCCAGCTTCGACTCTTTTTCCAGGAGGACATTGGAGAGGCCGCTCATGAGCCAACTCCGTGGTATGCGGAGGCGACGAGGGTGTCCATAGGCACCTTCTCCTGAAAAAGCTCCCGCGCCAGTGAAAAGTTTGGGTTTTCAACCTTCCCGGCGGCCTCCTCGGCCTTATCGAGAGCCTGTTCGGCGCAGATGCGCTCAAGCTCTCCCCAAACTGCCTCGGCCAGCCACGCTACCTCCATCCCCTCATCGAACATTGCGACCTTTAACCGAGGTTGGGAAAGAATGTCTTTAAGGGCGTCATAGTCTTCATCTTCAAAGACATCGAAGAAGGTCTCCCCGACAAGCTCGCCGCTGGCGCTGCTCTTTGAGACGAGGGTCAGGCAGATGACCGGGCCGGCCTCCGTCGCCTCAGTCAGCCAGCCGACGCGAACTTCGGCGTTCTCACCTTTAAGCCCTCGCAAAAGCTCGCCCGTTGATTTGACTATGAGGATATTCTCCTCCCCTCCCCCAAGGTCCATTTTGAGGCAGAGAAAGGCGAACTCCGCGCCCTTTAAATATTCCTTAATCTCTTCCGAGAGTTTCATCTTCTTCTAAAACCTACCTTTCAATAAAATCATTCAGCCGCTTAGCCAGAAGGCGCGGGTCGGATACACAGTAATAGTGGTCCAGCCCCGGTTCAAGGTGAAGCTCAACATTTTTAATACCCTTAGCCAGCTCCAGCTGGTGGCGGGGCTTTGCTAATCGGTCACGCCCACCTGCGATAACGGCTACGGGCATCTTTAGCTCTCCCAATCTTGGCCGCAAATCGAGGTCGGCGAGGAAGTTCAGAATATGGGCAGAGGTCGCCCTGTCAGCCCTCTTTATCATATCCGTCATGGTTTCTTTGTCGCGCCTTCCTCTAATATACCTCGTCATCGCCCATCGCATACCCAGACCCAGAAAGAGCACCCCTACACTCGAAAAGGGTGCCCTTATGAGGGGTCGGGCAAACCCCCTCCCCGAATACCAGCACGCGGAAGTACATACCAGCGCAAGGGAAGAGACCAATTCTGGGTGGCGCAGCGCCGTCAATAATGCTATGGTCCCTCCGAATGAATATCCTGCGAGGGCGACCCCTTTATCGCCTGTTGAGCTAATTTGCTCCGCAACGTGGTCCGCGTAGGCCTCCGCCGTAACCGTTGGAAGCTCCTCAAATGGCTCTTTAAAGCCAAAACCGGGGAGGTCCGGCGCAAAGATTTCAGCCTCGGCGGCTAGCCTTTGGCGTGTGAAATTCCACATTCGGTGGTCAACGCCCAGGCCATGCAGCAACACCAATTTTTTGTCTGGCATGATAATTATCTTTTCAGGAGCGGTGTTACATTGTCTCGTTTAATTTCTGCGGCGCTCGCAATTTCACTTGCGCTCATAATATCGACGACATCATACGCTGAAAACATCCCCTCTACCACCGGTGTGGTGCGTGTCGGCGATACGGCCCCCGGCTTCACCCTCAAGACAATCGACGGCAAGAGCGAGGTGTGCGCGGGTGAGGGCTGCACCGGAAAGATAAGAGTCCTGGTCTTCTGGAGCTTCTTCTGCTTTCCATGCCAGGCTGAGATGCCCGACATAGACGCGTACAACGAAGAAATTAAGGGCAGTGATGTCGAGATAATAGCGATAGGGCTCGATGGGCATGAGTTTGACAACTTCGTGCTGCCATTCATCGCCAAGCACGACTTAAAGCTCCCACTCACCTACGACATACCAACAGAGGAGTACTACGTCGTCGCTGAAAAATATGGCGTCGTGGGCACCCCTACCTTCTTTGTTCTAGACGCCGAGGGCAAGGTAAGAAACATACAGCTTGGCCGTCTTGAGGTCTCCGCGATTAAAGCCATGGTGGAATCGGCCCGCTCCAAAGCCTTCTGCTCAGATATCATTAAGCCTGGCGCCCGCAAGCTAAGCGAAGTAAAACCCTCCTCAAATTAATAACTTACGATAAGCAGCAACCTCATTATGCACTCTGGAAGTGCGCCTATTTCACTTATTTTTACGTTATTTTGTGCACTTTTTTTGAAATAAATTACATTTTTCCACTACACAAACTACAAGCTGAGTGGTAAACTTTTTCTAAAGTTAATCACGAACCTTTTACGTGCATATAAAGACGAGGAAAAAAATGAGCAATTGGCGACGAGAGACCGTGGCGCTCCACGGCGGGCAGACCCCCGATTCAGACTTTGGCAGCCGCGCGCTGCCAATCCACCAGACCACCAGCTTCCTCTTCCGTGATACGGAGCATGCGGAGAACCTCTTCGCATTAAAGGAGCTTGGCAACATCTACACGCGTATTACAAACCCCACAACGGCGGTGCTGGAAGAGCGGATAGCGATGCTTGAAGGCGGCGCGGCGGCTGTCGCCACAGCCTCAGGCTCGGCGGCAATAACCTACGCCATCCTGAATATCTGCCGCGCCGGAGACCACATAGTCGCCTCCTCAAAGCTTTACGGGGGCACCTTCAACCTCCTTTTAAACACCCTCCCCCAGTACGGGATAACAACCAGCTTCGTCAACGTTGATGACCCGGCGGAGTTAAAGGGCGCTATTAAGGAGAATACCAAGGCGGTATTCCTTGAGACTATAGGCAACCCCGGCCTTGACGTGCCCGACTTTGAGGCGGTGGCGAAAACCGCCCACGAAGCGGGGATACCTCTTATCGTCGACAACACCGCGGCGACACCCCACCTCTGCCGCCCCATCGAGCATGGCGCGGATATCGTAGTCCACTCCCTCACCAAGTTCTGCGGCGGGCACGGCACCTCGATAGCAGGCGCGGTGGTTGACTCAGGCAACTTCGACTGGGCCGCCTCCGGCAAATTCCCGATGTTCACCGAGCCGGAGGACTCCTACCACGGCGTCGTCTGGACCGAAGCGGTGGGCAATATCGCCTACGCAATCCGCATAAGGACAGTGCTCCTGCGCGATACCGGCGCGTGCCTCTCCCCCTTCAACGCCTTCCTCATCCTCCAGGGCCTTGAAACCCTAACGCTAAGGATGGAGCGCCATTGCGAGAACGCAATAAAGGTCGCAGGCTTTTTAAAGGTGCACCCCAACGTGGACTGGGTAACCTACCCCGGCAGCGCCGCGCACCCCACCAACGCAAACGCCGTCAAATACCTCACCGGCGGCTTCGGGGCGCTCATAGGCTTCGGGATAAAGGGCGGCGCGGAAGCGGGCAAGAAATTCATCGACGCGCTCAAGCTCTTCAGCCACGTCGCCAACATCGGCGACGCCAAGAGCCTCGCCATCCACCCGGCGTCAACCACCCACTCCCAGCTCACCGGCGAAGAGCTCGCGGCAACGGGCGTCACCCCCGACTACGTGAGGCTCAGCATCGGAATTGAGAACATCGACGATATACTGGAAGATTTGACGCAAGCACTAGGTTGATTGGTGGAGGACCACTCCCCCCCTCCACTGACGACAAAGAGGGCCCCACAGAGGGCCCTCTTTCATTATCTCGCATACCTTTACAACTAAGCGTTTAGGTCCGGCATCACCCACTTCGCGCAATTTAACCCCACTACTGTCCGCCGCCCATCAATTTCATACGGTCGTTCTTGCCCCTTCTTCCTGGAAAGGTAGTTGCCAAAGCGCGCTTAACGGCTTATCTTCGGTAAGTTCCGGTGACATGTAAATCTGCAAAAATGGATAAGCCCAATGAAAAGAGTATCCCTCGCAATTATCTTTCTCGCCATAGCCCTCCCCTCCCTGGCGGCTGAAAATGCCCTGACAATTGATGAGGCGGTTGATATCGCTATCGAGAACAACTTCTCCGTTAAACACGCCGAGCAGGCTAAAAGCCGCCTCGAAGGTGTCGTAAAAGAGGTCAAATCCTCCATCTATCCGCAGGTGGATTTGAGCGCGGGGTATCTTAAAACCCGCGACGAGTCAGTCCTTGACTTCAACCCCACCGCAGATATCGACTCAATCGACCAGTACCACGTGAAGGCAACGGCGACCCAGCTCATCTACAGCTTCGGCAAGGTCTCCGGGGCGATAGACGCGGCGAAGGGCGAGCGTGAACGAAGCGATGAGGAGATAGCCTCCGCGAGGCGTCAGGTAACCTTGGCTGTACACGACGCCTTTTACGGTTATCTCTACGCAATTGAAGCACGTGGCCTAGCCGCCGCCACCCTTGAGCAGAGAAAGCGCCACCTTGAGGTGGCTAAGAAGCGCTTTAAGGCAGGGGTCACCAACCGCCTTGAGGTGCTGCGCTCCGAGGTTGACGCGGCCAACGCCGAGGTGCCCCTCATCTCCGCCGACAATGCAGTCTTAGAGGCTCGGGCGAAGCTAAATAACCTCCTCGCCCTCGACCAGAACGCGCCCACTCTTCCAGTGGGGAGCCTTGAATATGTGGAGACTAAGATACCGCCCCTTGAGAATGTAATAGAGCGCGCCCTCGACAAGCGCCCGGAGATGAAGGCACTACTACTCGCCCGAGACGTCTCTGAAAAAGCCCTCTCAATCGCCAGGGCCGACAATCTGCCGACAATCGCAGCCTTTGGAGAGTACGGCTTCACCGCCGACGAAGCTTCAAACTTAGATGGCGACCGTGAAGTATGGGTGGCCGGCGTCACCTTTACGATGCCGATTTTCAACGGCGGCAGCTCTTCGGGGCTGGTGATGCAGCAGGAGGCTACATTGACCGACGTCGAGGTGTCATTGCTGGAGCTAAAAGACGCCATAGCGTTTGAGGCGCGCACTTCACGCGACGCACTTCAGGAGGCGGAGGCGATTTACAAGGCTTCAGCGGTGGTAATAGAGCAGGCCAATGAGGCGCTGAAGCTTGCCGAGACGGGCTTTCGGGAAGGTGTGGCTACGACCCTCGACGTGACCGATGCGGAGCTTTCCCTCACCCTGGCAAAGACCAACAGGGCCAGCGCCCTTAGAAATCACATGAGCGCCCGCGCCCACCTCCTCTCAACGATGGGTGAGCTTTAGAAAAAACTTCGCGCGCTCCGTGACTTTTCCATCCGCACGCCTTGCATCTTGTGAGCGATTCTAGTATATAGGAGCGTCTCCACGGCGCGGGTACGTTCCGCGCCCCTACAAACTCCTTGCGCCCATCGGGGGCGCTAAAGACTCGAAAGGAGCCAAATATGGCTAAAAACTGGAAGAAGTACGAGGCTCTCGTACTCTTCGACGCCAACCTTGGCGTCGAGGGATCCGAGGAACTTATCGACAAGTTCCGCGGGTTCATCACCGACGCGGGCGGCCGCATGCTCAAGACAGAGCGTTGGGGCGTCCGCAAGATGGCCTTTGAGATCAATCATCACGAAAAGGCCTACTATGTCCTCTTTGAGTTCGCCGGCCTCGGAGAAGTTTCCACCGAGTTCGCCCGCCAGCTCAACCTCATCGACATCGTAATCAAGTTCCAGACCGTCAAGCTCGCCGAGGGTGTCGACCCCGAAGAGCTCCCCGACACCGAGGAGAACATCATCCCCGAAGAGCCCAAAGCCGAGGAGGAGGTCCCCGCCAAGGTGGAGGAAGACGATGATGACGAAGACGATGATGACGAAGACGATGACGACGAAGATGATGACGATGAGGACGAAGACGACGAGGAAGAGGACGATTAATCGTCCCCACCTCCCCTAACGATATCCAATCAAGGAGATATATAAATGGCTTTCAAACGCAGTCGTAGAAGGAAAGTCTGCCGCTTTTGTGTGAACTCCGACATCAAGCTCGACTACAAAGAGCCGAT
>PKTT01000054.1 GCA_002869015.1 Deltaproteobacteria bacterium | reverse complement strand
ATGCATGCAACTGCGACCCCCGGTGATTGGACGGAGATTCACAATTCCCTGGAGCAGTTTCCAGATGCTTGTTGTCTCACTGCCAGAAAGGGCACCTTTGGCCATGGCATGTCAGTGTGCGGAGGCTGGGAGCTAACGGCACAGCACATGGGAATAGTCAAAGGCAACATCTTCCCGGTCAACATTACTGAAGATGAACTCCATCCTCAAATTCGCAATTGCACTGATTCCCTTGTTAGTGAGGAAGGTGCTCCCGTAATGGGGTCAATCTCAGGCAAAATCAACATGGGAGTAGGTGGCATCAATGCGTGCACTATCTCCAGGCGATGGGACGATGATTGAAAGTATACTCATGCCCAAAGAAGCTCACCATACATGACTCATGATTCGGTGACTCTGGACAGAGTCGAAATCCCCTACTCATATAAGCTCTCCAAAAGGAGAACACTTGCGATACAAGTTTACCCAGACCTTACTGTCGTGGTGCGAGCACCATTGGGGACAAATACAAGCGAGATTAGGCAGCAAGTCATTAAACGAGGATCATGGATACAAAAAGTCTGGCAAAAATTTGAACTAAACCCTCCTAAGCAGGCACCTCTCCGTTACGTTGGAGGTGAGAATCACTTTTACATGGGAAGGCAGTACCGCCTCAGAATCGAGCATGGAGGTGAAGACTCTGTTAAGTGCCTCCGTGGACACCTTCACGTCAGTAGCAGGCAGGAACCGTCCCCTGAGGTTGTTAAGCCTCTCCTCGAAGGCTGGTATCGGGAACGCGCTCATCATGTGTTTAGAGAACGCCTTGCCGAGTGCTTTAAGGGAGCATCCTTTAAAGGCGTTGAGTCACCCTCTCTTCATATTCGCAAGATGAAAACCAGATGGGGTAGTTGCTCAAGCAAAGGGCGCATCAACCTCAATCTGGAGCTTATTAAAGCACCAAAGGAGTGCATTGACTACGTAGTCATGCACGAACTCTGTCACATAAAAGTCCCCTCTCATGGGCCGAAGTTCTGGCGACTGATGGCAAAATTTATGCCTGATTATGAAGAGCGGAAACGCAGACTAAAGGAGTTTGCGGGTGTGTGATTGATAAACAATCCTACCTCGCAAGCATGTGGCGGACGTCCCTCTAGAACTTGGGCTAGTAATGAAAATGCCTCCTCAGCTCGCTTGGTTACGAGACTCCGGAGGCATTTGCTGCTGTATGTGGTATGGCGTAAAATTTCTCTCTAGAAGTGGACTAAATACCCGGCAGGTCAGTCTCACTCAGAGGCTGTAAACAATCCATATTTTTACCGAAACTAATAAATATGGTGGATTAAATCATGCTTTCGCCTCTTGTCATATCCAGGTGTCTATTCATCGGCTACATCAGCTGCACTCGGCTAGGGTATCGGCGATGATGGCCCGCGCCATCTTAACCTTATAGCGGTTGCCCTTGAGGGGTTTGGCGCCTGCGAGGGCGGCATCAGCCGCTTTGGCGATGCGCTCGTCGCTCAAGGGGCCGCCGATAAGGAGCGCTGCGGCCTCTGACGAGGGGTGCGGAGTGACCGCCACACCCCCAAGGCAGATGGAGGCGCGTGCCACAACCCCGTCATCTACTAAAACCGACGCGGCGGAGGTGACTATTGCGAAGTCGATGGACTTTCTAAGGGCAACCTTTTTGAAGGCGCTCTTTGTCCCCTCCCCACCGAAGGGCACAGATATCTCCCGGACGATTTCACCCGCTTCGAGCACAGTGGAGCACTTTCCGTTCTCTCCTGTAAAGAACTCCACCGCGGGGATCTCGCGATTGGTGGTTATAATTGTAGCGCCCGCCGCCACCAGCGCAGGGGCTGTATCGCTAGGGTTTACCGCGACACACTTTTTAACCGCGCCGAAGATTGAGTGGTAGCGGTGGTCGCCGCCCACTGCTAGGCACTTTTTGCCCCCCTTCCTGACGCACTCGATGATCCCGCCGATCCGGTAGGAGTAGCGATAGTACCAGCAGCGGTTCTCTTGGCAGATGTTGCCCGCGAGGGTGCCCACGTTGCGAAGCTGCGGCGAAGCAGTAGCCCGCGCGGCGTCCGCCAGCATTAGACACCCCTCTCTTACGAGGCTTGATGTCGCGATTTCCGTTAGTGTGGTCATCGCGCCGATTTTGATGGCATCGCCCTCCTTGCGGATGTATTTAAGCTGGGCGATTCCCGAGAGGCTCACCACCACATCCACCTCGTCCATCCAGATGCGGTCCCTGAGGCACCCCATGAGGTCCGTTCCACCGGAGTGGATTGCGCCATTTGAGGAGGCGGCGAGGATAGCCCCCGCCTCAACTAACGAGTTGGCCTGAATGTAATTGAATGGCTTCATTATTATCTCTTCCCCTAAACCTTGCCCAGCGCCGCGAGGATCTTGTCGGGCGTAAAGGGAGTTTCTTTGATTCGCACTCCGATGGCGTTGTATATCGCGTTTGAGAAGGCGGCCAGGGTCGGGCATGCCGCGCCCTCCCCACAAGCAGTAGCGCCGAAGGGGTGGGTCGGATCCCCCGGTTTCTCGATGATTATTGGGTCGATATCGCAGTCCAAAAAGGAGGTGGGCTTGTAGTCGATCCAATTACCGTTTAGAAGCCTGCCGCTCTTTTTGTCTACGATGCAGTCGCTGCCAAGCAGGGCGTTCTCGACACCGTGGCGCGCATTAAGAAACTGACCCTCGACGATCTTTGGGTTAAGCGCCCGACCAACGTCCTGCGCGTTTATGACTTTGACATCGTGGCACATTCCCGTCTCGGTATCTACGACTAGGGAAACGAGCTGCGCACCCTTCTCCTTGGGTATGTAGAGTTGTCCGGGCTTACCGTCTCTAAGGCAGCGCGGGTGCGGGACCTCATGGCTGTAGTAGCCAATGAGCTCGTGTGTGCCGCCGTATATGCCGAGGGTTCCCATAGCCTCGCCTATGGTGAGGGTTCTTGAGGGCTCGTCTTTCACAAAGATAACGGAATCCTCGATATCTAGCTTCTCCACCTCGACCCCGAGCACCCCCGCAGCCAGGGCCAGGAGTTGCCTCCTCACCTCGTGCGCGGCCTCATAGGTGGGCCAGCTTTGAAGCCAGGTACCGATTGAGGAGGCCGCAATCGACGCCCAGGGGGTCGAGTCCGTCTCCTGCCATACGAGGCCGATCTTCTTGTAAGGTATGCCTAGCACCTCCGCGACTATCTGGCACTGCACGGTATGCTGCCCCTGCCCCATCTCGGCGAGGGCGCTATATAGCTTCGCCGTTCCGTCGGGAAAGAGCTTAACCTCCGCGGATGTGTTGTTGCCGGGCCCGGGTCTCCCCGCTCCCATGCAGAAGATGGCGATACCGAGCCCCTCACGGTAGCGCCCGCTCTTTTCCGAGGGATGTCGCCAGCGGCTCTTCCATTCGGAGCGCTTCTCAAGGGCGTCAAGACACTCGGAAATACCGCTGGAGGAGATGTAGCATGATTTGTAAAGGAGCGGGTCATACCCGGCGTCTATATCGCCGCCGCGCATATGGTTCATGCGCCTTAGCTCGATGGGGTCTATGCCCAGCTTCTCGGCGGCCATATCCATCGCCACCTCGACGCCATAGTGCCCCTCCGGCGCGCCATAACCCTGCCAGCCGCACGACAAAAAGCGGTTGGTGTGCACGTAGCGGAGCTTACCGCGCATGTGCTTGCAGTTGCGCGAGTAGAGCGTCGTTCCCGTGGCGAGAAGCGAGTTCTTTATAGTCCACTTGTCGCCGCCGCTGCCCATCTCCATCCAGTTGTCATAGCTTATGGCGTGGAGGGTGCCATCGTCCTTAAAGCCGATCTTAACGTCGGAGAGGCTGCCCCTAGACCAACCACAGAGCATCTCCTCCTCGCGCGTGTAGACGCACCTCACGGGTTTGGAGAGCTCCAAGGAGGCGAGGCAGGCTACGATTAGGTAATGGGTCGGGTGGTTTATGTCGGAGGGCTCAGCGATCTTGCCGCCGAAACTTGAGCCTATGTATTCACAGACGTAGTTTACGTCGGTGACGTTAAGGCCGAGAACTCCGGCGAGGACCGTCTTTTCGTGGTGCATACCCTGGCTGTGGGTGTAGACGGTGAGCTTTCCGCTATTAAAGTGCGCCAGTGCACCACGCGGATTCATCGCGGGAGATTTCGTATAGGCGTACTTAAGCCCCTTCGCCTCCACGATTACGTCGGACTCCGCGAACCCCACCTCCACATCGCCGAAGCCGTGGAAGTTGGCGTGCTCCTTCTTCGTCCAGAGGCCGCTCTCAGGGTCCTTTTCGCTGAGATAATAATGAAGCTCCCAATCGTGGCAGTTAGGCTCTCCCTCGAAGACCTCCGGTGCGTCGGGGGCGAGCGCCTCCTCTATGGAGAGGACGGCGGGCAGTTCCCTATACTCCACATCGACTAGTTCAAGCGCCTCTTCGGCGATATCCTCATCCACCGCGACTACTGCGACGACCTGCTCGCCGACGTAGTGCATCGTGTCCCGGAAGGTCTGGGGAAAATTTTTGTAGCTCATAACCAGTTCAACGCCGGGTAGGGTCTCCGCCGCCGTCGTGTCGAGCCTCGATATCTTAGCCTTGGGGAAGGGCGAGCGTATGAAGCGGGTGACGAGGGTTCCGGGTATCTGAAAATCAGAGTAATACCTGGCGCTGCCGTTAACCCTTTCGAGTGCGGTTTTTTGATGAACGCTTTTGCCGAGGACTTTAAAATTATTAGCCATTTTGAGCCCCATCCTCGCGCATCTTTCGCGCAGCCGAGAGTACCGCCGCCTCGATGTGCTCGTAGTTGGAGCAGACGCAGATATTGCCCGCCATAGCCTCCCTTACCTCGCCCAACGTCGGGTCGGGGTTTCGAAGGAGTAGCGCTTTAGCGGACATTATCATGCCGGGAGAGCAAAAGCCGCACTGAGCGCCGAACTCCTCCATCCAAGCTTCCTGAATGGGGTGCGGGTTTTTAGCGGACATGAGCCCTTCGATGGTTTCGACGCTCTTGCCCTCGGCCTCAAGGGCGAGGGTCATGCAGGCGAGCACCGCTTTTTCACCCATAAGAACTGTGCAGGCACCGCAAGCGCCTTCGCCGCAAGCTTCCTTTGTGCCTGTGTGATGTATCTCCTCCCTGAGAACCCGGGAGAGCATCCAATGTGTCTTTACAAGGAGCCTTTTGGGCTCCCCATTGACTGTGAGGGAGAGAATCTTCTCGCTTGCGCTCATTCACTCATCCTTCTCTACTGGCGGGGGAATACCGCAATTTATAGCGGATACCCTGAATAATCAGCAGTTAAGCCAGAGCATCCGCCAGAGAGAGAGCCTCTAAATGAGCGTGCCCTGGTGCTACAAGTTGGGAGGTGAGACCACCCATATAACCTCGACGTTCTCATCGGAGTTATTTTTCCACTCGTGCCCGAATAGCGAGGAGTAATAGAAGCTCTTGCCGGGCGTCAATTCATATGTCTTGTTGGCGACCTTTAGCGTAAGTGTGCCGCGAATTATGAAACCGAACTCCTGGCCGGGGTGGCTATAGTTTTCGCCGGAGCCGCCGCCGGGAGGAATAATTGTATGAAAGGGCTGCATAAGCCGCCCGCGTGTTGTCCGCACGAGCTGGGTTACGTCCGCCTCCCAATTCTTTATCTTCACGGGGCGCCGGTCGGTTGAGTCCATCACAACAACGCTCGCGATGTCCTCATCATCCTCGAAAAAATCGACGGGGCTAACGCCCAGGCAATCCGCGATCTTGATTAGGGTCGAAAGAGAGGGTGAGGTGTGCCCGTTCTCAATCTGCGAGATTAGCGCCCCTGAGCACCCCACCTTATCACCTAGGTCCTTTAGCGTAATGCGCTGAGCGACCCTTAGCCCCCTTAGCCGTTCTCCAATCGTCGTTTCAATCTTATGGTTCATCCTAAAACCCCTTAAGTATAACTTTCATATATTATAGCTATACTTTAACTAAATGTCAAAAGCTACCGTTGTTTTACCGTCATTTCATTGAGCAAAAAGTGCTCGTTTTTCGCTCTCTTTACGAATATCAGGATCAAAGTATATATAACAGCAAGCAGCTTTTTACGAGATGTTTTCAGTGTGACTTAAGGGGATTAAAGTTAAAGGCCCAGATTTAAGGGGCCTTTAACTGACACAATATTTTAAGACTGTTAAACTCCGCTTAATTTTTTCCGGTGGTCCCCAATCCTCTTGAAGAGTATGAGGCTCCTTATGGTGTCTATTCCAAAGCGAAGTCCTAGGAGCACCACGCCAAGCGCCAAAGCAATTTTGCTCGGGTATATGGGGACGCGAAGCAGCCCTGGCCAGTATTCCATGTTCACAGTGGAGGACCACGCCGCTTCCAGAGACTGCCAAGCCATAAAACCGCAAAGGAAAAAGCCGAGGGCGGTAGCCAACGCGTCCATCATGTGGTTTGCGCGTTCGCTCATCTTCCTGAGGATGATTTCGACTCTGATGTGCCGTTTTTCACGCTGCGTGTAGGAGAGCGACAAGAAGACGACCCATACGAGGAGCAGCTGCACTACGTCGTAGACGCCTGGGAGCGGCGAGTTGAAGAGATACCGGCTGAAGATGCCGCAGCCGAGAACTGCAGCCATCAGCGCGAGGGCAATCGCTCCTAGGGTGCAGAAGATCGCCTCCACACGCTCGAAAAAGAGAATCGCCGGGCTCGTCGAGTGTCCTATCTCATGGTGATTTTTCTGATTCTCGATTTCCATGACCTAGCTCCTCCGCTCTTTTCTGTCTAGCGAGGTCGCCGGGGCTTTACGGCCCCGGCGCTCCCACCCAATGCACTTTTTTAAAGGCCCTTCGCCCATTCAATGCGGTTATTCCAAGCCTTGTCGTACAGCTCGACGAGCTTGGCGCTGTCAAGGGCCGTGAGTTCCTGGTAGCGTGCTACCATCTTGGTGCCGGGAAGCCCTTTCTCGTTCATTTTGTCCTCGGCCATCTTGTAAACAGACTGGGCAAGGCCACCCCACCTCTTGACCTCGGAGGGAGCCCATGCGGTCACCTTCATGCCCGAGGCCTCCATCTCGGAGATCGCCTTGGGCACCCAGGTAGTAGCGCAGTCAACGGCATACTTTGACTCTGCCTTCTTCGCCTCTTCGAGAATGATGATGCGCTGGTCAACGGGGAGGTTCTTGAAGGTTTTGAGGTTAAAGCCGGTGAGGTAGGAGGCGTTCATCGGCGCGACCCAGTGGGAGTCCTCATTGACCTTCATGAGATAGAGGTATTTAGCGACTTCAGCAAGCTTGAGGTCGTTCATGCCTGTGGTGACGGTAACCATGCAATCTACGATGCCCTTCTCAAGGGACTCGTAGACCTCCGGCCAGGGAGTCATGACAGGTGAAGAATTCTGGAGCTTCGTGAGCTCGGCGTGGAATTCACCCGCAAAGATGCGCATACGCTTTCCTTCGAGCGCCGACATATCCGGAACTGGTACGTTGGAGATCATGGAGAGCAGCGAGGTGGCGTTGTGAATCAGCGGGAACATGTTCTTCTTTGCAAGCTCCTCGCCGAAGGAGGGGAACTCGTCGTACATGATGGAGGCGATCATAATCCCTTCGAGGGGATTACGTGGGGAGGTTGTGGGGTCGAGGACGCCACCGAAGAGCCAGGAGGGGAAGTAAGCCGGTGAAAACATCGTGGAGAAGTAGGCGAGATCCGCCATTCCGACCTCCATCGCGTCGGGGGTGTCTGCAAACTTAATGAGAGAGCCGCTGTGGTAGGCTTTGAGCTTGAGCTTGCCTCCTGTGCGCTCCTCAATAGCTTCACCGAAGGGCTTTACCGTTTCGGACCAACCCTGCTGGTTGGATACGGGCATCGGGTTCGCGAATTTCAGGGTCTTCGCTAAAACCGTCTGCGACGAGACCATCGCTACTGAGAGAATGACAGCCACTAACATGGCTTTCGTAAATTTCATCTTTGGCTCCTTTTTCTTAGTTGAGAAACTTGACTCCGATTGATTGACCAGCCTCAAACTGAATGAATCTCTATAGATTCGCCCGCTCCACGAGGAAGAGGACTATCTGAGGGAAGAAATAAAGAGTGTATACGGTGAAAATCTGAACCAGCAGAAATGGCAAGACCGCCTTGAATACGGTCATTATCTCCACATCCGGCCCTGCTATCGCTTTCGCGGTATGCACAACAACCCCAAGTGGCGGGGTGAGGGTCGCGACCTCGACCATGACAACCGCAATTATGCCGAACCAGTGTATATCCCACCCCAGCCCGTCGATTGCGGGGAGAAAGATGGGAAGGGTTATCGCCAGCATCGAAAAAGCGTCGACGAAACAGCCGAGGAACATGAACACAAGTATTATCCCAGTGAATTTTGCTATAGCCGGGAGGTCTACGTTGATGATGAAGTCCGCAACCATGTCGCTCATCCCCGTGAGGGTGAGGAAGGTGGAGAAGATAAAGGAGCCGATGACGACCATGAAGATCATGCTGGTGGACCAAGTCGCGTTCCATACCGCCTCGCGGAGCTTCAGCCAGGTAAACTTTCGGTTTATCAGGACGAGTATAAAGGCGAGTATCACTCCGAAACCGCCCACCTCGGTGGAGGTCACGATGCCGCCGTAGAGTCCGCCGACTATGGAAACAGCTATCAGGAGGACGCCCCAGACGTCTTTTAGAGATTTAAGCCGCTCCATCCAGGTTGACTTCGGCCCGGCGGGCATCTTGTCTGGCATTATCATAGCCATTGCAAGGATCATAAACAGGAAGAGGAGAGCATTCCAAAGTCCTGGTAAAAATCCAGCTAGCAGCATCTTGCCCACCGAGACCTCGGCGAGCATTGCATAGAAAATGAGGAATATGCTAGGCGGGATAAGAACCGCGAGGGTCCCGCCGGCGGCTATCACCCCCGCTGCCGTGGCTCTGTCGTATCCAAACTTCTCCATCTCGGGGAGGGCGATGCGGGTGGTCATGGCCGTGGAGGCGATGCTAGAGCCGGTCGTCGCGGCGAGCCCCGTATTGGTCACGAGGCTGACGATGGCGAGCCCGCCAGGAATCCTGCCGAACCAGCAGCGGCTGGCGCTAAAGAGGTTCGCCACCGCACCCGACATGACGACAAACTCTCCCATCAGAAGAAAGAGCGGGATGATGGCTAATGTGTAGGAGTTACAGGTGCCGTAGGGTATGAGGGTAAGGCAGCGGAGCCCCGCCATCGGGCCCTGCACCAGCATGATTCCAAGAAACCCGACGAACGCCAGCACTATGCCTACATGGAATCCGATAGACACTAGAACGGCTACAAGCCCGACTCCGAGAAAACCAATCAGTTCCAGTTCCATCTTCCGTCTCTCCCGAACCCGGCGCCCCTGATCAGAGGTGGCGCGGCTCTTGCCCATTTAAAAATTGCTTTATATCGATTCCGCACCGCGTTGCTCAACACTTAATTTTAAGTATTTATAACTTACATTTAAGCTGAGCTTTATCGCATTGTCAAGAAATCAAATAACATTTTTAAATTTTTTCATGAGGAGAAATTGGGTGAAAACCGCGCACCGCAACGTCCCCAACATTTCAGCTTTCAAAAGTTCGGATTTACAGAGGATTTTCACAATGCTCAGTAAAACGGATTTTTAAAAATAACAAACAAATATTCGCTCCCCTTGGGTCGCGCGCCGCCCCCCTACCTCTACTTCCCAATCCGCCAAGGCTCCAGAATGCCAAACCACTGTTTCAGCAAAAAAAAGGTGGCGGGACTTGCCCGCCACCCAAACAAAAGGAGAGTACTACTTACCTACCGGTGCTGCCCTTAATGCATCCCGGCAACCCATATGCGTGGCCTACTTGACCAACTTCTCGATGGAGTCGTCAAGTACGCTCTTAAGCTCTTTTACCTGCTCTGCGGAGATGTACTGCTTTGGCTCGGCGGCCATGATCTGGTGGTACTTCTCATACGCCCGCTCTTTCTGGGTCTTCTTGCCTGCCGCTTCCCAACCGTCGAAAGTTTTTCTGGAGAAGTTCTTAGTTTTGAGCGCTTCCCGGCAGTGCTTGAAGGTGTGCTTGGAGGAGAGGAACTGACTCTCGAAGCTAGCCTCCTGAAGCAGATCCCACGCCATGTAGTCATCGTCGAGGTTGACGCCGCCCTGAATCCTGCGGAGGCTCCCCGCGATCTCGTCATCCATAATGAGTTGGACAGGGCTGGCTATGGTCGCGACCTCAAGCTGGCCCGCGCCGCCAAGGATGTCTCCTCCGACGTGGGATATGATGGACGCAAGCATTGCGGACTCCGCCGCCGCCTGCTCATCGGGGATTACCGTGTCGGAGCCGAAACCGTAGGTGTGCGCCGGAATCCCGTATGCCCACTTGACGAATTCAATGGCGGTGGCTTTGCCGATTATCGCCTCCATGCTCGACTGAAGGCTGCCGCCGGTAGACATGTCGCTGGCGAAGATTAGCGGTGTCGCTACCATCGGCGCGCCGGGAGCAATGGTCTGGGTGACAGACATCATAACGAGAATCTCGGCGGCGGCCAGGAGGACTACCCCGCCGGTAGTGAACGGCGCGGTAGTTCCTGCCGAGGGAAGCGAACAAAGATGCAAGGGTAGTCCGAGAGGGGCCGCCTGAACGATGATGTCGAGGTCCATGTGCTTGAAGTCGAGGGGTGTTAGCGAACAGGTTATGAGGCTCAACACCGGACGCTTCTTAAGCTCTTCGCGTCCGCCGGCTACCACTTCGGCCATTCGGATGAGGTATTCAATGGAACCATCGGAGTAAGGCTGCGTCCAAACATGCTTGCCGGTGGTGTTGAAGGTCGCGTGTATAGCCTCTATATCAGCGACCTGAGGCTTTATGTCGCTCGGCGAGGGGAAGGGGCAAAAGTCGATGTCGGGGAGTGAATCAACCACCTTGACCCAGGTCTTCACGTTTTCTATGGTGACCGTCGTCTTCTTACCCGTCTCCGGGTCCATGAAGAAGGGGGCGCCTGTGCCGGAGCGTGTGATGAAGAGGCCGTCGGCGCGAGGCACCTCGAAGTCGTTCTCCTCGATTACACCTGCATGGAAGGCGCTTTTCGGTGAGCCCTTGATGACCTTCTCCAGGAACTCCTTGGGGAAGCGGACGATTTTTGTGTTTTTATCCACATCCGCCCCCGCCTCGGCGAGTATCTCAAGCACAAAGGGGTGGTCGAGGCGTGCGCCGTTGACACCGAGTAGGGTGAAGACCCTATCAAGCATCAACGCTTTTTGCTCATCGCTCATGAAGCTTAGTTTGGTATTGAAGTTCATTTTGTTCCTCCGCACTCCAGGCGTCCGCCCGGCTGTGTCACTTTGATTTATTAGACTTCCAGCTTTTTGGCGCGGTACGCCTTTAGGTACTTCATGCAGAAGTTATCTCGCCCCGCGAGGGCCTCGGCGGCGGTTATCTGCGCCATCATCCGCTCGTCCAGGGGGTTTATGATGAGTCCATCAAGCCCCTTCGCTATCGCCATCACCGCGAAGGTCTGGTTCATCAGCTTTCTGGCGGGCAGCCCATAGGAGATGTTGGAGAGTCCGCACATAGTGTGGATTCCTGGGAATGCCTTATGTATTCCCTCAACCGCCTTTAAAAACTCTACGCCAAAGTCGGAACGGGTGGAGAGCGGCTGCACTAGCGGGTCTACAAAGATGTTCT
>PKTT01000025.1 GCA_002869015.1 Deltaproteobacteria bacterium | reverse complement strand
ATTGAGAGAAGCATCCGTGACAGGTGCTCCCGGTAGTATTCTGCCGGAGCCGGCTTCATTGAGACCAGCGATATTTTCTCGGAAAAGCGGTTATCAAGCTCACCAAACCAGTTTGGGGCCGGGGCCTCTCTGCGGTCATTTACCGATTCAATCCAAAGCGACCACTTATCCGCGCTGGCATCTTCAGGGGCCACCAAATTGATTGGGCCCGGCTCAAGCACCACGGGCCCGGTCGAGCAAGCAGACAAAAAGAGCGCTAGGGCAAGCAAAAGGCTGATAAATATCTTTTCATAAAACTTCAACATGGTGAATCTCCAACGATGAGAATTTTTGGCATATAAATCCTGAGCTCGACGACACGCTTAATAAATGCTACCGGATTAACTTACCCCCTTCAACGCCTCCACGCCATTTCATAAGCCAATGATTATAAATTTTTGACGAAGTTGAGAACTTGGCTGCTTCAAATTATTAGGGAAAAGCCGCTGACGCTCACCCTTTATGGGGCATATAACCCACATAATCTAGTGTCGACAATACAAAACCCTTTAAAATAGACCCTTTCCAATTTGGCACGCCCATTGCAAGTTAATCATATCGTAAATCTAAAGGATCTTTGCCAGGGCTCGCTATGCGAGACCTCTTCCCCAAGCCCCCACCCCAGGGGGCTTTTTTTTATCCAAAAACTACAGCTCCCAAGATAATCCATCCTCTGAGAGGATTACTTTACAGCCTGCGCTATCTACGAGCCTGGGGATATCCACCTCTTCTGCATCGGGATATATGTGGTTAAGGATAAGCGCCCCGGCCCCCGCTTCCCGGGCCAGGAGCGCGCACTCAGCTGAGCTCATATGGCCCGCTCCCTCAGCACCCTCCGGGAAGCTCGCATCGGATATCAATAGGTCCGCACCTCTGGCAAATTTGGCTATGGCAGCATCGTAAGCGCTGTCTCCAGTCAAGACCACCGCTACGCCGGAGGAGGAGCTTACCCTGAAAGATATCGATGAGGGCGTGTGGCTGGCTGGACCCGCCTCTATAATCAGCTCTCCGGCTTTAAGCCCCTGCCACGGAGAGAGCTCGACCACCTCTCGGTTGTATTTGGCAGGCTCCACCCAATGCCCGTATAGCTTTTGAAATTTTTCAAGAAAATCGCCAATCCCCACCCCGCCAACAATCTTGAGGTTTGCACTTCTCTGATTAAGGTCGTAATTTGCGGCAAAGAAAAAGGAGAGCAGTTCAGCGGTGTGGTCCGGGTGCAGGTGGGTAAAGAGAAGGTGGGTTATTTCATGGTGGCTGACCCCGGCTTCGAGGAGGCCGTGGAGGGCTCCTAGCCCGGTATCCACAAGAATTACCTCACCGCCCTCACGTATCAGCGTGGAGGGCCCCCTCCTTTTCAGGCGTGGAACGCATGTGCCGGTACCTATAAGACGTATCTCCATCAGCTCCTCCCTTATCTGATGGTAGCACATGAGCGCACCTCATTTTGCAAGATTTAATTTTCACAAGAGCCCTGCTCAAACTTCAAAAGTTGACCGCTGAGCAGGGTTCTTATAGGCTTTAGCTCCAACGAACCATGCGGAGGCTTCACGAGATGGAAAAGAAAACTACATACAAAGACGCCGGGGTAGATATCGACGCGGGCAACCGCCTTGTCTCAGCCCTGGGAGATATAGTAAAACCCACCCTGAGACCGGAGGTCATGTCCAGCATAGGAGGGTTCGGCTCAGTTGTCTCTCTCGCTGAGACCCCCTACGCGAACCCCGTTCTAGTCTCCTCTACAGACGGAGTGGGAACAAAGCTGAAGATAGCCTTCGAGGCCAACAAACACGATACGGTGGGGATTGACCTCGTTGCAATGTGCGTCAATGACGTAATCGTCCAGGGCGCGGAGCCTCTCTTTTTCCTCGACTACTTTGCCACCGGCAGCCTTGAAGAGGGAGTAGCTCGTCAGGTTATAACAGGCATAGCCGAAGGTTGTCGGCAGGCTAACTGCTCCCTCGTCGGAGGAGAGACAGCCGAGATGCCAGGGATGTACGGCAAAGGCGAATATGATCTGGCGGGGTTCTCCGTAGGCATAGCAGACAGGGACAAGCTAATTGATGGGTCCACTATAGCTCGCGGAGATGCGGTGGTTGGGTTGGCCTCCTCCGGCATCCACTCCAATGGTTACTCATTGGTGCGAAAGGTACTCTTTGAGGATGCAGGGTTAGCTATTGACCATGTTTTTGATGAACTAGGTGTCCCTCTATGGGAGGAGCTTTTAAAGCCCACGAAAATTTATGTGCGCACGCTGCTCAATATAAAGCGCGACTTTACAGTTAAAGGTGTGGCCCATATTACAGGTGGCGGACTCCCTGAGAACCTCCCCCGCGTCCTGCCTCAAGGGCTAATGGCAGAGCTGAAGAGAAACTCCTGGGAGCAGCAGCCGATCTTTTCCATCATTCAGAGGCTTGGCGGAGTCCCGGAAGAGGACCTCCTGAGAACCTTCAACTGCGGTATAGGCCTCGTGCTCATTGTCCCCGGCGAAGAGGCGGAAGAGGTCATCGCCAGACTAACCGCCCTGGGAGAAAAAGCCTCCCTGATAGGCACAATAAAGCCTCGCGTCGAGGGGCAGGAAGCGGTGGAGATATCCTGATGGGGCTCAAGATTGGGGCAATCGCTTCGGGCGGCGGCTCAAACCTTCAGTCGATACTGGAAGCATGCAAAGACGGGAGAATTGACGGAGAGGTTCTTGTCGTTTTAAGCGACAACCCCCAAGCCTACGCCCTTGAGCGCGCGAAAAAAGCTGGCGTGCCAACTGCTGTCGTAGAATTGAATCGTGACGGTAGCCGCGAGGACCACGATATTAAAGTTGTTGCCGCCCTAAAGGAGTATGGAGTCGATACAGTAGTACTGGCCGGGTACATGTTGATGGTAACAAAAGTGCTGTTAGATGCTTTCCCCGACAGGGTTATAAATATACATCCTGCTCTATTACCCTCCTTTCCAGGGTTGCACGTTCAGCAGGCGGCAATAGATTACGGCGCTAAATTCTCCGGCTGCACAGTCCACTTTGTAGATGAAGACATGGACAGCGGGCCGATCATCATCCAGGCGGTAGTGCCGATACTTGATGACGATACCGCTGAGACTCTGGGGGGGAGAATATTAAAGGAAGAACACCGCATATATCCCCAAGCTCTACAATATCTTGCCGAAGGAAGACTTAAGATAGTAGGCAGACGTGTTTTACTAGATCCCGCTTCACCAGGCTCAGGCACCCTCCACAACCCCTCCGTAAGTTTTTAGGCTGACAATGGAGCGCGTAGACCTCTCATTTTTAGTGGAGGGGCTTACCGTTCTCCTAAACGGGAGGGAGATGGTTAGAGTCACTAAGCTTGACCTCTCTCCTGGCGACATCGCTTGGATTGACGCCCCTTCAGGTGCCGGGAAATCTACCCTTCTAAAGGGGCTGGCCCGCCTCATTGACACCAAAGGAAGTTTATCGCTCGGAAAAGTCTACGCCGAATCCATTCCAGCCCATGAGTGGCGGCGCAGGGTGACGCTCCTGCCTTTTCCGCCGGTCCCTTTGGGCGAAACAATAGAAGCGGACCTGCTTTCCCCCTACAAGCTCGCTGTGAGAAAAAAATTTCCGCCGCCTTCAAAAGAGATGATGCTTAGCTACATTGAAAGCTGTGGCCTGGGCACCTACGGGCTAAGCCGCGCCACCGACAGGCTAAGTCAAGGTGAGCTTTCTAGGCTGGCTATTGTGAGGACCCTTCTCTCCAAACCGCAAGTTCTTCTATTGGATGAACCGACTGCGAATATTGACGAAGCCAGCAGAGAGCTCCTTGAAGGGCTTATTTCAAGTTTTGCGGAGGATGGTGGGGTTGTTATAGCAACAGGGCATTCAGCCCCCTGGGGCTCTGTTAACCGACGCTTTGAGATTACTGGTGGAGAATTGAGGGGGGCAACATGAGCGGCGGCGCAATACCCATAAGCTGGGTGGATATGTCCCTTGCCTCTATCTTTATCCTTGTCAGCGCCGCCATCTCACTATTTACAGGGTTAGGCCTACATAAAAGCCTCATCTGGGCAGCGCTTAGGGGCATACTCCAGCTGACTATGCTTGGCTTTGCGCTAAGGTGGATATTTTCCATCTCTTCACCGCTCACTGTTCTCGGCTTCATCACGCTCATGCTCTTCTTTGCCAACCATACAATGCTCTCAAGGGTTAAGCACCCTCCAAAAGGCTTATATTTCCGAGGACTAGCCGCACTGGCTGTTCCCGGCGTTACCGTGACCTTTGCCGTCACAACGGTAGTGATAGGAGTTGAGCCCGCAACGGACCCTCGCTATCTCTTGCCGATTGCGGGAATGGTTATAGGCAACTCCATGAGCGCCATGAGCGTAGTGCTTGACCGTCTCTACTCAGACATGCGCGCCAACTCGGGGCGCATAGCCACTCTGCTGGCCCTTGGAGCAAAACCAAGAGAAGCAGTCTGGAGCGAAGCCCAGCAAGCAATTCGGGCGGGAATGATTCCGACTTTGAATTCGATGAGCGCAGCGGGATTGGTCTTCATCCCGGGCATGATGACGGGGCAGATACTCTCAGGGACCGACCCCTCTCTGGCCGCTCGCTATCAGGTAGTTATATTACTTATGATAAGCGCCGCAACGGCCCTGGGGTCGGTGCTCGCGATATTCATCGGCTACAGGCGAACCTTCTCATCTTCAGAGGTCTTCACCCTCGACAGGTAGCCCTTTGCCGCTCTCGCCTGAAACCTTGACGAGATACCACGCCGCCGCCCCCGTTACCACTCCCGAAATCACCGATGCAGGGAGTAGCGCCACCGCTAAAGACCATACAGCAGGCCCCATTAAAATCACTGAGGCAACCATCAGTCCCGCCAGCGAATGGGCAACTGCGCCGAGCGTTGAAACGCCCACGAAGCCCAGCTGTGGTAATAAAGCGAGGCCAAGCGACATAATAAAAAGAGAGGAATAGGTACCTGAAAGGGAGAATAAAAAGAGGTGGGAGAGCAGCCTCCCTGCCATCAGAGAGCCGAGCAGAACCTTCCCGGTTGCCACTAGAAAGCCCCCCCTAAACCCCCACAGGTGAAGCGCCGCGAGGACTAGGGCGTTGCCTAGGCCCAGACGCAGCCAGGGGGCAGGGGAAGGTATTAAGGATTCAACCGCCTGAAGGGTCGAGGCGAGGGCGACGAATAGCCCTGCGCGAGCCAAGAAGAGGTCTCGCGGGTCACCTTGATACCGCATCAACTCCTCCCCCTTTTTTACCCACAACCTCCAAGGCCACCCTGTTCGGTACGCAAATTATCATCTCACCCGAATCTGAAATCGGCCCCATTGATACACAAAGGCGATTGGGACAAGGAGCTGTCGATACACTCACCATCCCCTCTTCATCGACCTCAAAGCGCGTTACCCCCAGCGGCCCATGGGCTTCAATTGTTGCCCCAGACTCAAAGGCCACCTCACGGACCTGCCGCCCTTCAAATATAATGAGCCTGTCAGGTTGCACGTCACCTTTAAAGATTGGAATTAGTAATGACAACAAAATAAGCCCCATCACTAATATGCCATCTAAAGGGGTAAAGAGGCGGCGCCTCATTTATTCGATGCCTCCGGGGCTGCGCGGTTAAAACCCGAGCTCTTCATCGCATCGCCGGAGGCATTAATAACCATACCTTCGGCTCCGTCAATTCCCTCAAGGAACGCTATCCCCCGCTCTTCACCAAGGATGAAAACAGCCGTGGCAAGGGCATCGGCATCCATCGCGGACCTGGCCGTTACTGTAACAGAGGAGACTCCCCCAGCCGGGTAGCCTGTCTTTGGATCAATAATGTGGTGGTAGCGCTTTTCCTCCCACATAAAATAACGCTCATAGTCACCAGATGTGACCATAGCGCTATCTGACGGCTCTACAATGGCAAATAGCTCACCGGGAGACCGCGGGTGAGCTATACCCACCCTCCATGGGCGCTCGCCCTTCATTCCGCTTACATAGAGGTCCCCGCCGGCATTGACAATGAAGTTCTCGACTCCCGCTTTTTTTAGCGCTTTAACCGCCAAATCTATTGCATACCCCTTAGCGACGCCGCCAAGGTCAAGCATCCGGCCATTTAATTCAATACTTTTTCCGTCAGAGGCAAGGACCAGTGCTTTGTATCCTGTTTTTTCCACCGCGCCACTAAGATTCTCTCCACTCGGCGGGGGGTGGGGGCCATCCTTTACCCTCCAGAGGTCCAAAAGCGGTGCGACAGTAGGATCAAAGGCGCCGCCGCTGGCCTCTGCCCAAGAAATTGCCGAAGCAATCACAGCCGCCATAGTTTGAGATAGGTCGCCGCCACCTGACTTATTCAACCTATCAAGGGCAGTGCCATCTCTTCTACCCATCTCCTCATCAACTGAGCGCATCTTATCAAACGCCTCGCTGACAGACCTTTGAGCAGTTTCCTCAGCTACCCCGCTAACTGTGATTGTGATCAGAGTATCCATCAAAAAAGATGTTTCTGAGTATGGAACCTCTCCGACATCGGGCCTTCGCGCCCAGAGCAAGAGAAGGAGAAGGGCTACTATGAAGAAAGCAATTTTTTGAGGCTTGACGTACTTACTCGTCATCGTAAGCTGTCACGGAGGCGATCAAATCATAGGTGGAAGAGGCGGTTATTTTTGCGGTGACAAACTCCCCGACCTCGACGACACGGTCGCCGTAACCCTCCAAGATCGTATGTCCATCAACCTCTGGAGCCTGCCCGTAACTTCGTCCAACAACTTCGCCCTCACCGTCTATTCCCTCAACGAGGATGGGCAACTCACGACCTACGAAGGCAGCGTTTTTCTCTTCGCTAATGACAGCCTGCAATGTCATCAACCTGTCATAGCGCTCCCAAATGACCTCTTCATCCAGCCGGCCGGCTAACTCCGCCGCCGGGGTGCCCTCTTCGGGAGAATAAGCAAAGGCGCCGAGGTGATTGAAGCGCGTCTCCTCTACAAAATCCAGGAGGGCTTGAAATTCCTTCTCACTCTCTCCCGGGAAACCCACTATCGCCGTAGTCCTTAGAACTATGCCGGGAACATGTTTCTTTAACCTTCTAAAAAATTCGGAGGTCTCAGCAGCGCTCACCTTGCGCCCCATTGCCTTTAGTACGCGCGGGTGCGCGTGCTGGATAGGCGCATCGATATAGGGGATAACCTTGCCCCCAGAAGAGAGAAGCTCCATAAGGCGGTCATCCAGCGGCCTTGGGTAAGCGTAAAGCAATCGTATCCAACGAAGTGAATCTATCTCTTCCAAACGTGATAGCAGTTCAGCCAAGCGAGGGCCATCACCATCCAAGCCATAAGAGGTCACATCCTGTGCGACGACATTCAACTCCACCGCCCCCTCTCCGGCAAGCCATCTAGCCTCTTCTATGAGCTTGTCGATGGGGACGGAACGAAAGTCACCCCGTATAGTGGGGATAGTGCAGTAGCTGCAACGGTTTGAACAGCCCTCTGCGATCTTCAAATAAACGGAGTGCGGGGGCGCGGTCAGGATTCGGGCAGGATAATCGCGTGGTTTTAGCGGCTGGGGCACTCCTGAGACTATCTCTGGTATGTGCTCGACATCCTCCGGGGTGAAAAATAAATCAACCTCGGGCAGCTCATCCCTCATCTCAGGGTACCGCTTCACCAGGCAACCTGAGACGGCTAGAATTTTGCATTTGCCGCTCTTTTTATGGAGCGTCGCCTCAAGAATCTCCTCGACAGCCTCCTCCACAGCATCCTTTATGAAGCCGCAGGTGTTTACAAAGAGAATCTCCGCATCGGCGGGGTCATCCGCAATCTCAAAGCCACGAGCCTCGAAGCCTCCCAAAATACGCTCGGCATCCACTCTGTTTTTTACGCAACCTAGGCTTATAAGCCCTACCTTCTTCATAGATCGCCGCCCTCGCCATCGAAGATGTCCACACCCTCGGGTAGGGTAAATTCAAAATAATCGTCCTCAAGACCGGGATTAATCTTTGCCTCCGAAAGGGTTACCATGGTTGTGTTCCCAAGGCCGTTTATAGTCGTAACGGATTTGATTCTAAAATTTTCATCAACGCCGACCTCTACCCTCTCGATGTCAGGTTCGGAAACCTTTGGCGTTAGTGCGAGGCAACTATCCCCACAGTTTGAAAGCTCAAAGTGCTCATCTGCCTTGGAAAGCCCGGAGATAACCTCAAGCATCACCCTCGCCGCCGGGGTAAGGGCTGCAATTGGCCTGCGGATAACGCTCCTGTCCCTGATTTGATAGAACCATAGGTATTCACCATCGCTGATTATCTGCTGAGGATCGTCACCCTCATAATCCCAGCGCATTCGCCCACCGCGCTTGAAGGCGACCTTCCCGCCGGTTACGCGTTCAATTCCCACAGTACCCATTGTGCTCGTCTGGGTAAAATTTGCCCTTATATCCTCTACCCCCTTGTATCCTGCGGCTATATTTAGCGCCAACTCTTCTGGAGAGAGGGCGTAACCACTTGGCACAAACCCCGCCAGCACCAAGGCAATAAGGGCTGTTTTAACGACTCTCTTAATCATAGTTTTCCGGCAAGAACCTCTCTGGGCTTAGCGCCCCGCGAGGGCCCGATAACCTCCTCACGCTCCATCATGTCTATTAGACGCGCAGCCCTGTTGTAACCTATCTTGAAGCGACGCTGAACCATGGAGGTAGAAGCCTGACCCGCTTCCGTTACGAAGTGGACAGCCGCATCATAGAGCTCGTCAAAGCCCTCATCGTCATCAAGGTAAGGCTGCTCCTCGGCGTTTTTCAGAATATCATCGTTGTACATGGGCGACCCCTGCCCCCGCAGATACTCTGTCAGCTTTGATATCTCCTGCTCGGAGACAAAGGAACCATGCACTCTCATAATCTTTGACGCGCCGGGGGGCAAAAAGAGCATATCACCGCCGCCGAGGAGGGTCTCTGCGCCTATTGAGTCAAGTATCGTGCGTGAGTCAACACGCGATGCCACCTGGAAGGCTATTCTAGCGGGGAAGTTAGCCTTGATCATGCCTGTCAGAACATCAACCGATGGGCGCTGCGTTGCCACTATGAGGTGGATACCCGCTGCCCTGGCCATCTGCGCAAGCCTTGCGATTGCGTCCTCGACGTCCTTGGCAGCTACCATCATAAGGTCAGCCAGCTCGTCGATAATAACAACTATATATGGCAGGTGCTCATGTTCGCTCTCTTCACCGACCACCAGCGCCTCTCCGCCCTTCTGCGCCTTCTCGACCTTTTTATTGTAGGAGGAGATATTTCTCACTCCCGCCTCCGCCATGAGACGGTAGCGCCGCTCCATCTCGGCAACACCCCAGCGTAAGGCCACTGCTGCTTTCTTGGACTCCGTCACTACGGGTAGGAGGAGGTGAGGTATGTCGTCATAGACCGAGAGCTCAAGCATCTTCGGATCTACTATTAGCAGGCGCACATCTTTGGGTGACGCCGATTGGAGAAGACTCGCGAGGATTGCATGTACCGCGACCGATTTACCAGAGCCGGTAGCCCCGGCTATGAGCAGGTGTGGCATCTTTGAGAGGTCGCCGACAACCGGATTGCCTGAGATATCTTTACCCATAGCGATTTTGAGCGGAGAAGGCGCCGTGCGGTACTCCTTGGAGTCGAAGAGCTCGCCCAGCGTCACCATCTCTCTTTCAAGGTTGGGTATCTCGACTCCTACGGTATCTTTACCTGGTATCGGGGCAACAATCCTTATGGACTGCGCCCGTAGTGCCATCGCCAAATCGTCGGAGAGATTTACTATCTTGTTTATCTTCACACCCGGCGCGGGCTTGATCTCAAACATAGTAATGACCGGACCTGGCCTTACGGTCTCCACCGTGCAATCCACGCCAAAGTCCTGCAACTTCTTAACTAGTTGGCGGGAGGCCATCAGTAGGCTCTCCTCATCGGGGCCACCCTTACCCCCGGCTCCCGTATCAAAGATATCATTGGGCGGCAGGTGGTAACCTCCGACCTCTCTGATAAATTCAAACTCCTCCTGAACAGCGCTCCTCTCAACCTCCGGGTCAGCTACTATCTTGGGGGCTTTTTTAACTGCCTCAACCCTCTTCTTGTCACCGCCTTTTTTGCGCGACTTCTCCTTTGCCCGTTGCTCCCTGCGCAAGATGTACCGCTCCCGAATCCCCTGAAAGAAGGCGACAAGCCAACTACGAAGCCTGTCACCAAAAGTATAAAGGGAGAAGTTGACGGTGAAGATGAGGGAACAAAGAAGGCCCGCACCTATGAAAAGGTATGCGCCGGGGCGATTCAGAACATGCGCAAGTGAATAGCTAATTATATCGCCCACGACCCCACCGGCGGAGAACTCATCCCTATCGAAAGAGACCGGCCCAACGGCGAGGGAGGCCATTGCAGAGGATAAAATGGTGAGGACCGAGTAGCCGAAGGCTACCCAAGCCGGGTATCGAACCGGCTTTAGCAGCATGTAGCGGCCTGCGAAGATAAATACAGCCACCGGCAAGAAGTACGCCGCTATACCAAACCCCTGTACGAGCATATCCGCCACATACGCACCGATAAGGCCCATAGAGTTTTCTGGAGTGTAACTGCCGCTCACGACATTATTGAAGGAGGGGTCGCCGGAGTGAAATGTCGCAATAGAAGCGGCAAGGAAGCCTCCTATAATAAGGAGGGTAATCCCCACGAGCTCGGCGCGTACGCGCTCACCCAGCCTTTTGGCCCTTTGGGCCTCATTTTTGTCAGATTGTTTGCTGCTCTTTGCCATACTGATGAAAACCTCCGGCATCTCACCTGGGTACGAAAAGCAGGTACGTCATGCCCAGCGCCCAACAGTATATCGAAAACCACCTCAAACGGCCCCTTTTTATCGCAGCCATAAGAAAACGTATAGCCAAAAGCCCTGTGCCAAAGGACACGATTACGCCAACAAGATATTCAAGAATCGGCGCGCTAGCGAAGCTCATCCCCAAAGCCTTGTATAAAAGGGCCCCCGTAACCGCGGGAATCGATAACAAGAAGCTAAAGCGTGCTGCGTCCTCCCCCTTGACGCCGGCGAAGAGGGCAACCGATATAGTAGACCCTGAACGGCTTATCCCCGGCAGTATCGCGGTTGCCTGGGCGAAACCTATTAGCACCCCCCGCCCATAGCCAACTCTTTCCAATGGCACGCTGCCTCTGCCCCAGCTCTCTGAAAGCCAGAGCATAGTCCCGGTTACAAGGAGCATGGACGCAGCAAAGCCGGGCGCGCTAAAAAGCTCTGTCAAAGTGCTTTCAAATAAGTAGCCTATAATGAAAACCGGTAGGCTTGCAGCCATTAGGACAAAAGCCAGGCGCCTCTTTGGCGGCTCTCCCCCCGGCAAGAGCCCCCTCAAAACCTCTACGATATCACCTCGAAACCACAGGAGCACCGCAAGCAAGGTGCCTCCATGCAAAAAGACATCAAGGGCAAGCTCCCCCCCCTTAAAATGGGGCAAAAAGGCTTGCGCTATGACAAGATGACCCGATGAACTTACAGGCAAAAACTCGGTAAGCCCTTGCAAAAGGCCAAGAATTATAACTTCAAACATTTAATGGTTCCCAAAACATGTTAAAGAGGTTGATAGTGTAGGCGTGTGAGGGTCTGCGCGTCAACAAGGGTAAAGGGCACCTTTTTCTCCGCTGTCATCAATATTTTTCCAGTTTCTCCTTGCCACGGGGTTCGTCTTCGGTTATAAAAGGCTGCTTTCGGAGCAACTAGGTCCGCGCGCGGACCTGTGCGATT
>PKTT01000017.1 GCA_002869015.1 Deltaproteobacteria bacterium | reverse complement strand
TTCTTTACCTTCGACTTGATGATTTCTGTAATTTCTTCAGCACGAATTTGCATGACTTGCTCACCCCTTGGTCAAGGAATCTTTCATGCGCTCTAATTGTGTCTTAGCACTTGCATCAAAGTATAGGTTGCCCACACGGGCTACAACGCCGCCCAGCAAAGATTTATCTTCGCTGGCGACGAGAACGACTTCTTTATCGAGAGCTTTGGATAGCGCCGCAGATAGCTTTTTAAGCGCTTCATCGCTTAGCGCTATTGGCGCAATCGCCTCGCCTCGTACCCGGCCAGTGGCCTCATCAGCCATACGGCTGTACTCCTCAGCCACCAGAGGCAACACTGCAAACTTTCTGGCCTCCAGCAGAACCTTGAGGAAGTTCGTTACCATCTTTTCTACGCCGGCAGCCTCTAAGATAGCATCTAGCGCCTTGGCTTTGACCTCTGGAGAGGTCACTGGCGCGGTGAGGCCGGTGCGGATATCATCATTTGCCGCGAAAAAGTCAGCGAGAGCCTTTATATCGCTCCCAATCTGATCGACCTTCCCCTCCTCTTCGGCAAGCTCAAAGAGGGCGCGTGCATATCTCTTAGCAATTCTGGTCTTAATCAATGTAGCCCCTCGATCTTATCGATGGCCTGCTCAATTGCGCGGGCCTGGTCATCGTCACCGTAGGACTTTGCAAGCAGCTCCTTGGCCAATGTAAGCGCCTGGGCTACAGCTTCATTCTTCAACTTCTCGGCAGCCATCTTTGATTCGCGTTCGCCAACCTTGGCCGCATTCGCACGGATGGTTTCGGCAGACTTCTTGGCCTGCTCAATGATGCGCTCTTTTTGCCGCTCGCCCTCAGCCTTGAAGTCCTCACGAATCTTAACCGCCTCCTCTTCGAGGTTGGCTACTTTCGCTTTGAACTCCGCTAGCTTGGCCTCCGCTTCCTCTTTGGCCTTTTTGGCCTCGGCAAGTTCCTTGGCTATGTTCTCTCGTCTCTCGGAGAGCGCCTGAGGAATAGGCTTTCTCAAAACATAAATAAATACAGCGACAAGAATAGCGAAGTTGACGAACTTTAAGATGAGGTCCATCCAGGGGCTCGCGCCTCCAGCCTCACCGCCGCTAGCCAGCGCTAACGCGGGTAAAGAAAGAAGCGCCACAGCGAGGAGCGTTTTTACTGCCTTGCTCATTAAATGGCCCTCCCCATAATCTTCTCGGCCATCGCTTTAGCCATTGAGTCGACCTCTGCCTTGACCTTGTCAGACGCTTTTTCCGCTTCAGAGCGGATATCCGCCCGGAGCTTAGCGACAGTTGCCTCAGCCTCTTTTAGCGCCGCATCGGTTATCTCCTGCCTGCGCCCCTCAGCCTCCCGGATAATCTCCATCCGTGAAGCATCGGCTTGTGACCTCGCTGAGGCAAGGCCCTTTTGGTAATCTTCCCAGATGGTGTCAGCTTTGGTGCTTGCGTTCGCGGCTGCTTCTCTGCGGCCCACTGTACGCGCCTTCCTCTCGTTGATGACTCTCATCATCGGTTTAAAGAGGATCTTGTCCAGCGCGACCATGAGGACAAGGAAGATCACCATCTGAATTATGAGTGTCAGGTTCGGCGTTAAGTTCAAGGTGCCAATCCTCCCTTTTTCTGGTGGGAAAGCGCGGCGATGATACAACAATCCAGGACCGATTCAAACAGCCTTTTTAGTTTTACACGTTTTTTTTTAACTCAAACAACGAAAATCAGTAAAAGTGCGACAACAAGAGAGTAGATTCCTGTCGATTCACTGACCGCCTGGCCCACCAGCATCGTCCTTGTGAGAAGATTCGCATGCTCCGGGGACCTTGATATGCCTTCACATGCTTTTCCGGCGGCAAACCCCTCGCCTATGCCGGGGCCTATAGCCCCAAAACCCATGCAAAGACCGGCGCCCAAAAGCGCAAAAGCCCTTATCAACTCACTTCCAGTTATTTGATCAAACATCGTCTCATCCTTTCACGGTCCACATCAAGCCGTGGTTAAATAAGCCTTAAAAGCACCAAAGCTATGACCAGCGCGTAAATAGCCGTTGATTGAGCTACCGCCTGCCCGGTCAACATTGTCCTGACAAAGAGGCTCTCTTTTGAAGGATTTTTCGCTACCGCCGCAGCAGCCTCGGCTGCTGCGAAACCAGCACCTATTCCAGGTCCTATCCCCCCCACCCCCACTGAAATTCCACAGCCTATCACCGCAGCAAGTGAAGGGAGCGTAACAGGGACACTTTGAGGCACGAAAATTAGCAAAAGAGAAACCATAAGCGCGAAAACAGCGGGGGTCTGGGAAACTGCCTGTCCCACCAACATTGTCGACATGAGCTTTGAATATGCCTCCGGGCGCTTGCTGGTGCTATCGGAAGCCCTCCCGGCGGAGATGCCCGAGCCCACCCCTGAACCTATTGCTCCAAAACCCATTGAGAGGCCGCTCATAAGTAGCGCGGTTTCTTTAATAGAGTTTGCTGTTTCTGCGCCCCCGAATATGAGCAGCAGCGATACTACAAATGAAAATATTGAGGGGGTCTGGGCAACCGCTTGGCCTATCAACATAACCGAGGTTATCCGCCTCTCGGCTCCCGGGTTTCTTCCAACACCCATCAATGCTTCAGCGGCTGCCATTCCCCCCCCCAGGCCAGAGCCAAGAGCCCCTAGCCCCATACAAAGCCCCGCGCCAAATAATGCAGCTGGACCTGGAGCTGTCGGTGATGAGTAGTTACCAAAGATGAGAAGCATGGAGACTACCAGCGAAAAGATAGATGCCGATTCAGCTACCGCTTGACCGATTAGCATATTTCTCATTAACCGGTTGGAGACTGCCGGCTGGCGGTCCATCGATCTCGCCGCATCACCTCCTGTTAGCCCCTCCCCTATTCCGGCGCCTATTGCGCCTAGCCCCATACATAGCCCTGCGCCAAGATAGGCGGCCAGTTGAACCGTATCCATCAACGCCCCCTATTCATGGATAGCCAGCGATATATAGGTAAGGGTAAGCATTGCGAAGACCAGGGCTTGTATTGTCCCTACGAAGAATCCGAAAAAGAACTGCAAGAATGGGGGCAGCAGCCAGTTATGGACCAGCTCCGAAACGACGATGATGATGATCGCCCCCCCCATGATGTTGCCATAGAGTCTAAATGAGATAGAGATTACCTTTGCAAGCTCACCAATGACATTAAGCGGGAACATAATAAAAAAGGGCTCAAAATACCCTTTTATGTAACGTTTGAAGCCTTTTACCTTTATGGAGGTCGCGTGGGCTACGACAAATCCAATAAGCCCAAGTGGGAAAACTGTGTTGATATCTCGCGTAGGCTCTGAAAGAAAGGGGACCATCCCCAACCAGTTTGAGATGAGGACGAAGATAAAGGTTGTCATTATTAGGGGAAAATATGACTGAGACCGCTCTCCGATGGACTCATCCGTAAGCCCTTTAAAAGCCTCCAGCATCATCTCGGCTATGTTCTGGGCTGTGTGTGGCACTAAAGAAGCTTTTCGGGTAGCCAGAAAGACAAAGAAGAGTATCACCCCAACAACGATCCACGTCATGACAAGGGTACGCGCATTGAGGGTGAACTCGTGCCCCCAAAGGTCTATAACCCAAAGCCATTGTCGGGTGATCTCTTCCATCGCGGTTTCCTGTCGTTAACGCCCTCGATTACCTGACAAAAATTAGTATAAGGCTTGGCATGAGCAATCCGCCCAGAGCATAGGGCAGAGATTGCCAGGAAATGGCCCCCGCCACCGCCAAAGGTAGCGCCCTTAAAACCATTCTTGCCAAAGCGCCTTTTAAGCGCCCAGCCCTAAACGCTCCCTCTTTAAGCTCGCGGTCAAGGTGGAGAAGGCCCAGAAGTCCGCCTATACCGCCCAAGAAAATTGCCGCACCCTCTAAATGTAGGCCAAAAAGGGAAAGTACAGTAGCTGCGCCCCCCACGGCGAGCAGAGAATATAGTCCCACTCGCTTCATATACCCGCCAGAGCCTCCCGGGTTAAACTTCATCCTCAAAAATCGAGAGAAGCCTGTCGAGGTCATCCAGGGAGTCATAGTTAATAGTTAATGTACCGCTCCCCTTTTTCCGGCCTGTCTTCAAAGTTACCCTGCTACCCAAAGCCCTGGATATTCTCTCCTCAAGAGCTTTTGTATCCGCGTCCTTACGCTTTGGCGCTGGTTTTTTTCTAGCGGGCTTATTTGCTGCAGCCTCAGCCTCCCTCACCGATAAGCCTCGGGCGATAATCGTCTTCATTAATTTTAAACGATCTGCAGCTGGTGCAGAGAGGATAGCCCTAGCATGTCCGGCAGTAATAAGGCCATCACTCAATGCCTCCAGACATTCCTGTGGTAGGGAGAGAAGCCTGAGAGAGTTTGCAACCGATACTCGGGACTTTCCAATCCTCGTCGCTACCGCCTCTTGTGTCATAGAGGAGGAATCCATTAAGAGCTTATAAGCGCGCGCTTCATCAACGGGATTTAAATTCTCACGCTGCACGTTCTCAACCAGAGCAAGCTCAAGGACCTCCTCTGAAAGGGTATCGCGAACAATAGCCGGTAGCTCTGTAACGCCAGCTCTCTGGGCGGCACGCCAACGTCGCTCACCTGCGATGAGCTCATAATCACCAGATGGAGCCTTTCTAAGCACAACTGGCTGTATCAGCCCCTTCTCTTTTATGGATTGCGCAAGCTCATCCAAGCTATCGTTATTAAAGGCTTTTCTCGGCTGCGACGGGCTAGGGGAAATACGCTCTATGGGGCAGAGGAAATAATCCCCCTCCAAGGAATCGCTTAGGAGCGCATCAAGCCCCATTCCTAGGGCCATGCGTTTTTTCTCTGCGGTCATATGGCGGCTCCTTTCGACAAGAGCTCCCTGGCAAGGTCTATGTACCCTTGAGCACCTTTCGATCTGGGGTCATATATCAAAGCAGGCTGCCCGAAGCTAGGTGCTTCGCTTAATTTTACATTACGAGGAATGATTGTCTCAAAGACCTTGTCGCTGAAATGACCACGCACCTCATCTGCTACTTGCCTCGTAAGGTTGTTTCGTGTGTCATACATGGTGAAAAGTATACCCCCGATATCCAGTTCATGGTTCAGGGCACGTTTGACTCTGGTGATAGTATGCACCAGCTGACTCAGACCCTCCAGTGCGTAGTATTCACACTGCATTGGAATAATCACACTCTCTGAGGCGACAAGAGCATTTAGGGTAAGAAGACTGAGACTTGGCGGGCAATCGATTATTATGTAATCTAACTTTTCCTTTATCGGCGCAAGCGCGCGCTTCAAGCGTAAAGCGCGATCTTTCTCGCCGACAAGCTCCACCTCTGCCCCCGCCAAATCCTGATTGGTAGCTATCACAAAGAGATTTTCAACGGCAGATTGAGTGACGACCTCTTTCAAGCTGGAAATACCCATCAAGAGGTGGTAACCAGTGCGCTCCCCCTCCTTCGGGCGCACACCCACTCCGCTTGACGCATTGCCCTGAGGGTCCATGTCCACGAGGAGGACACGATGCCCCTCAGAAGAGATAGATGCAGCTAGGTTGACAGCGGTTGTGGTCTTGCCGACCCCGCCCTTCTGGTTGGCTATGCAGATTGTTTTGCCCATTCTCTCCTCCAAGAGGGGCAAAGTTACCACAGCAAACTACAAGGGCCAAGGCAGTGGATGTGATTTGATGTTTCACGTGAAACAAGAGGTGGTGTAATTAGGAAAAAGTTACTGTAGCTTCTTGTATTTGACGACGAAGCGCTTGCCCATATTTTTTGAGGCTCCGTACTGTTCGATACCCTGAAGAGAGTACCCCCCCACCTGAGGCGCCACAGGTTCGCCGCCACGCCCAAGAATTACTGCACCATTTGGAGCTAGACATGGTCTGGCCCATCCCAAAAGGGTCTCGATCTCAGAAACGGCACGAGCTGTAACGGTAGAAAAGCGGCTCTCCATTCCTTCCGGGGCCGCAACTCCATCGGCACGCGCTTCGACTACCGACACCGAAGATAGGCCAAGAGTCCTTGCTGCATGGCGGATAAAGGAAACTCTCTTTGTCCGCGGCTCAAGGCAAACTACCTCAGCATGCGGATATAAAATGGCAATAGGAATAGCGGGAAGCCCCGCGCCACTGCCAATATCCAAAAGGGGAAAGGATGGCTCCGCAATCAGATAGGGCAGAAGAGAGTCCACTATCTGCTCTCTGACCCCTTCGGTATCTTTTGGGCCGACCAAACGAATTGACCTATTCCACTCAACAATAAGAGAGCAGAATTTCTCCATTTTTAATAGTTCTTCGGCTCCTACTCTGCCCTCCAGCAGCCCCCACTCCTTCACGCGGCACCCACTTTTCTCAGATGCACAAGCAATACTGCCGCTGCCGCTGGAGTGACCCCTGGTATGCGCTGCGCTTGTCCTAAGGTAAGCGGGCGGGTGCTTTCCAGGGTTTGACTAACCTCAATTGTCAACCCAGCTACTTTCTTATAGTCAAGGTCCTTTGGAATAGCCATAGTTTCAAGGCTAAGGAGTTTTTGCAGACTCTCCCTGTCCCTGCGTATATACCCCTCATACTTTGTCTCCACCTCAACCGTTACCTCGCTACGCTCATCTGTCACCGGCCAATTATCAACAAATTGCTTTAGATCGCAGGCAGTTACTTCAGGGCGTCTTAAGAGGTCAACCAGTTTTACCGGCGAGGTTATTGGGGCTGTACCCAGGGCATTCAGGTGGTCGTTAAGTAGAGGCGACGGCGTGATATTACGAGAGTTTACAAAGACACGAAGCCGCTCGCGCTCCTCTTCTCGGCGTTTAAAACTTTTCTTTCGCGAATCCGTTATAACCCCGGCTTTAATACCAAAAGGGGTAAGGCGCAGGTCCGCGTTGTCTTCGCGCAAAAGGAGCCTATGCTCGGCCCTGCTTGTAAACATCCTGTAGGGCTCTTTTGTTCCCTTCGTGACTAGGTCATCAATGAGTACCCCAATGTAACCTTCATGACGGCCTACTATCATCTGACTCTTTCCGCAAACCTTTAAAGCGGCATTAATTCCTGCGAGGATGCCTTGGGCGGCAGCCTCTTCATATCCGGAGGTTCCGTTTATCTGCCCCGCCATGTAAAGACCATCGAGGTGTTTGGACTCAAGGGTTGGAAAAAGCGCTGTCGGATCGCAAAAATCGTACTCAACTGCATAGCCGGGGCGCAGGATTTCCGCCTCTTCGAGGCCCTCAATGGAGTTGACAAGGGCCTGCTGAACATCAAGCGGCAGGGAGGTAGAGATTCCGTTTGGGTATGTCTCAGTAAGGTCGCGGCTATCTGGCTCAAGAAATAATTGGTGCCGCTCCTTCTCAGAAAAGCGCACCACCTTATCCTCAATGGAAGGACAGTACCGTGGGCCAACTCCCTCAATAACACCAGCGTAAAGCGGCGAGCGGTCCATTGCGCCCATAATTATTTCATGGGTCTTAGCATTTGTGTATGTTATATGGCAGGGAAGCTGAGTCTGAGTAATGCACTCGTTATCCACGGAGAATGGAGTTGGGTTTATATCTCCTTGCTGCTCGGTCAGGCTGGCCCAGTTAATAGTACGGGTATCCAACCGTGGAGGGGTGCCTGTTTTAAGGCGGCCCATGGGAAAGCCCCGTTCTTTTAGGTCACTCGCCAAAAATACGGAGGGAGGATCCCCCGCGCGTCCCGCAGGCATACTTTCCATACCGATGTGTATGCGCCCATTAAGAAAAGTGCCTGTTGTTATTACAACAGCGTTGGCCCGGTATCTCATCCCGGATATTCCGTGCAAACCTAGAAGTCTGCCCCGCTCGACCCAAAGCCCTGTTATCTCCTCCTGACGAAAGGAAAGACCCTTTGCTTTAGAAAGTGTGCTTCGCATCCAGTCACTGTATCTGTGACGATCGGCCTGCGCGCGTGAAGCCCATACGGCTGGCCCCTTACGGGTGTTCAACTTTCTGAACTGGATACCCGTGGCGTCGATAGCACGCCCCATCTCACCACCGAGCGCATCGACCTCTCTCACAAGATGGCCCTTTGCGACACCTCCAATGGCTGGATTGCAGGACATTTTCCCCGCCGCATCTATATCCATAGTGAAGAGAACAACCTCTGCTCCCGCTCGCGCAGCCGCCAGCGCCGCTTCAATACCGGCGTGACCGGCGCCGACCACCGCGACATCATAGCCCTTACGCCACTCCACAGCGGGCTCCTTGAATTGTTTCACGTGAAACAGTCATCTATTTGCCTATGCAAAACTCTTCAAATATTTTATCAACAATTTCTTCCGGTGTACCCCAACCTAAGAGGCTGGCAAGCTCCCTGCGCGCAGACTGTAGCTCGTTGGCGGCGGCATCCGCATACTCAGTAGTCTCAAGGAGGGCTATCCCCTGTTCGACTCTCTCAAGAGCAGCTGCAACCTGATTCCGATGGCGCAATCTTGTCAAGGGCTCCTCAGAGGTGGGCCCTTCACCCGCCCAAGCTCGCTCCCTTAAGAGCCGCAATAGCTCCTCAACACCCTCGCCACTTATTGCCGATATTTTTAGCGGCACATAGCCCAGGAGCTCCTTGACTGCAATGGAAGGACGAAGATCAAGGTCACTTTTATTAATAACCGCTATGAAGGAGCCACCCTCTGCAAGGGTTCTGGCCTCCTCTCTCTCTTCCGGGGTCAAATCTCTGCTTCCATCAAAGACCATTAATAGCAGGTATGCTTCACTGGCTGCTCTCCTTGCACGAATAACCCCCTCATTCTCTATTTCGTCGGCAGAGGCGCGTAGGCCCGCAGTATCTACTAGATGTATAGGCGCTCCGAGGGCATTAATCTTTACCTCGATTGTGTCTCGTGTAGTTCCAGCGACAGGGCTGACAATTGCCCGCTCCTCTTCAGCCAATAGATTTAGCAGGCTGGACTTTCCAACATTCGGAAGGCCAAGAATAGCTACTCGAAACCCCTCTCTTGCGGTACGGCCCCAGGAATAGCTTTCAAGCTTTTCCTTCATTTTATTGGCAACTAGCTTTAGAGGAGTGGTGAGCGCTTCTGCGCTCTGGAGCTCCAACTCCTCTTCAGGGAAATCAAGGAAGGACTCCAGGTGGACTAAGGTGTCCCCCAAAGTCCGCTGCCAATCAGAGACCTCCTCAGAGAGCTTCTTTTGCAATAACCCTTCATGGATCTTTAAGGAATCAGCGGTTTGCGCATGGATGATATCCGCGACCGCCTCCGCCTGTATAAGGTCTATGCGGCCGCGAAGAAATGCCCTTAGGGTAAACTCGCCTGGCTCTGCCAGCCTTATACCCATCGCAAGTATGGCTTCAAGGACTGCATTGGCGGCGGCACGCCCGCCATGGCACTGTAGCTCCAGAACATCCTCTCGCGTGTATGAACGCGGGGCCACCATCAGGAGGGCTATAACTTCATCAATTATCCTGTTATTTCCTGGTGTTACGACATTAGCCAGCGTAGCGTACCGGGGCTCCAGTGAAAGCTCGGAACCATTAGCTTTACGCAAAAGTCCCCGCGCCACATCAAGTGCACGGGGACCGCTGACTCTCACTATAGCGATCCCCCCCTCTCCGGGGGGGGTCGCTACAGCACAAATTGTGTCGTCTAATGCTCTCATCCCAACTCTGGATGAAGACTACGCGTCGCCCTGGGAGGGCAGGTCACGCAGCCTTTGCCTTTGCAGCGCTCTTTGCCTGAAAAGCCTGCTGTATAATGGAGAGGACGTTGTTCATTAGCCAGTAGACAACAAGCCCTGCGGGAAAATCTTTAAAGAGCCACGTAAAGAGAATCGGCATGCCGTATAGCATGAACTTCATCTGACCCTCGCTTGTGCCAGCCGTTGGCGCCATCTTCTGCTGAATAAACATTGATGCCCCCATCACAACGGGCGTGATGTAGTAGGGGTCCGGGGCGGAGAGATCTTGCAACCAAAAAACAAAGGGAGCATGCCTAAGCTCAATAGAGTACAGAAGCACTCTGTACAGGGCGAAAAATACCGGTATCTGTACAAGCATCGGCAGGCAGCCGCTCAAAGGGTTGACCTTATAAGTTTTGTAAAGGTGCGCCATCTCTTCGTTAAGGCGCTTGGTATCCTTTGAGTATTTCTCTTTTAATGCTGCAACCTTAGGCTGGAGCTCCTTCATCTTTGCCATTGAGGAGTAGCTCTTTGCGCTCAGAGGCCAGAATACCCCCTTGATCATGGCGGTTAGTATAAGAATAGCCACGCCGTAGTTCCCAACCAAACCGTATAGTAGGTTTAGCAGCGCTAATAGAGGGCGGGCAATTGCATCGAACCAGCCGTAATTTAGTGCGGCCTCCAGCTCCAGCCCTACAGGCTTCATTAAAGACGCAAGCTTTGGCCCGATATAAATACGGTTTAAAAAGGCTTTCGCCGTTCCCGGCGTAAGTGTGAAGGATTCGGTGTCCATGGAGATACGGACAACCTTATCGTTTCCCCCGACGGTCGATAGCCTGGCGACGGAGGCTTTCCCATCTTCCGGTGCGGTGACCATCATAAAGTATTTCTCAGTGATACCAGTCCACCTGACAGCACCATCTGACTTGGGGTTTTTCGCTGCGTCGTCAAGCGAAACCTCCTCAAGGTCAGCGCCCGTATAGTATATAGGTCCTGAGAAGACGTAGTTTGAGCTCTCTTTAGCGGTAAAGTCCTGCACCGTCGAGTAGGTCAGCGAGTCTGTGACTACTGCCTGAGAAATATTGTAAACGGTGACCTTAAGGCCCAGATCGTAATGACCAGGCTCAAGGGTGTATTCCTTCTCAATCTTAACGCCGCCGGGAGTCTGATAAGCGTAAACAGCTTTTGTAGGAGTCGACTCTACAAGCTGATAAAGCACATTGTTATTAAGGCCACTAGCAGCAAGGGTAGTCTGCCCCGCTGCGCTGACATCCTCCGGCAGCAAAACAAGTGGCTTTCCTTTGGGCCCAGCGGCATCTTTGTATTCGCTCAGGGTGCTGCTCTCTATCTGCCCGCCCAAATTCGTAAGAGAGACGCTTATCAGTTCATTGTAGATGTTCGTCTTTACAATGGACTGCGCAGGGATGACCTCCTCCACCTGAGTGGTTATGGTCGTTGCTTCAGGGGCCTTGGCATCGGCCTGACTCCCTGCGGTGCTCTCGGAAGCAGTCTGCGTTGCCTCCTGCGCCTGGGGGTTTACCGTGGGCTTTGGCATAAAGTAAGTCTGCCACAAAAAGAGAACCGCAAAACTTAACGCAACCGCGAGAATAGTGCGTTTGACATCCATCAGTTAATCCTGTCTCCGGTCGTGCCCACAACCGTGTGCACATTTTGGAACGGGGTCGAATCCCCCGGGGTGAAATGGGTGGCAGCGAAGAATACGCCATGCGCTAAGCGCAGTGCCCTTAAGGAGGCCGTGTGTCTTGTATGCCTCAACTGCGTATGAACTGCAAGTGGGATAAAATCTGCACGCGGGGGGTGTAAGCGGAGATATCCACTTCCGGTAAATCTCTATGAGTGCGATTGCGAATCTCGTCGCCATCTTTCGATAACCGTCTCAAGCTCAAAGGTAAGTTCGTTAAAGGTGAGCTTCGCAGCGCCTGGCTTGGCAACTACAACAAGGTCTAAAGGTGGGGTAAAGGAGTGGCGGTTGAGACGGAACCACTCCCTCGTCAACCTTTTGACCCTGTTTCGCGTGTGAGCTTTCCCGACCTTGCGGGAAACCACCAATCCCAATCTACTGGAATCGCACTCTGCGGGAGCTATCACCACTCTAAAACTTGCTGTGTGGCGACTTTTGCCGGCTGCGAAGACCCTGTCGTATTCAGAGCGGTTTCGTATCCGGCAAGACGGTGGAAAGGTAAAATGGACGATTGCCCACCCTACTTCTTACGGATCTCCGCCGCAAGGCTTGCGCGGCCTTTGGCGCGGCGGCGCGCCAGCACGCGGCGACCATTTTTAGTTGACATACGCAGGCGAAAACCATGTTTGCGCTTTCTGCGAAGTTTGCTCGGTTTGAATGTAAGCTGCTGCATAATATTTCTCCAATCGCTTAAACGATTTTATTCCAGACTTCAGGGAAACCGGAAGACTAGGCGATCT
>PKTT01000064.1 GCA_002869015.1 Deltaproteobacteria bacterium | reverse complement strand
CAAGGATCGTCGCGCCTACTTCGGCCTCGATCTCAATCCCGTTGACAGTCAGTTTTATCATCGTTGATTCCCCATTATCCGGCGAAGTTAACCGGCCTTTGCGGCTACCAGGAGGCGGTAGCAGCGTAGGCAGCGGGAGGCCTCGCGAATGGCTTCCTCATGGGTAAAACCGATTTCGACTTCATCCATTGTCTTGACCCGCGACTCCACCGGCAGGTGATGTATCTTGGCGGGTTCGAGGGCCGCTTTCTGGCCCACGTCCTCATTGCCGTCATAGGGTTTTAAACCCTCTACATACTTATTTAGGACCCACTCGTCCATCGCCTTGGAGGAGCCATCCTTTATGAAGCGGTCTATCTGAAAGGCCGCCTCTTTACCCGCAGCGAGGCCCGCAATCAGGGTTAGCGGGCCGGTCTCGCAGTCGCCACCTGCGAAGATGCCCACTCCGTCACGCACGGCCGCAAGCTTGTTAAGCCCCTCGACCTTGACGGTCTGCCAGCGGGTTATCTCTATGTCGTCAGAGCCCTTTAGGAAGTCGGTGTCAATCCCCTGTCCGATTGCCATTATGCATGCATCGGCGGGGACTACGGTCTCGCTGCCCTTCACCTCAACGGGGCGGCGCCGTCCCGATTCGTCGGGCTCGCCAAGCTCCATCCTTACAACCTCTACGCCGGTGACCTTGCCATCCTCGGAGACGATGCGAACGGGATTGTGCAGAACCATCATCTCAATGTTCTCAGCCACCGCATCGGCGACCTCGACATCATCAGCGGGCATCTCTTTTAGGGAGCGGCGGTATACGATTTTGACATCCTTAAAGCCCATACGGAGTGCAGTGCGAGCGCAGTCGATAGCCACGTTGCCGCCGCCGACTATTATTGCGGTGTCGCCCGTGTACACTTCACGGCCAAGCGCTACGTCGCGCAGGTAATCAGCGCCCTTGTAAAAGCCCCTGTAATCTCCCTCGCCGTCCACGCCCATCGAGGTGCCGAGGCGCGCGCCGTGGCCAAGGAAGACCGCCTTATAATCGCCGCCCGTGAGCTCAGAGAGGGGGACATCGGTGCCGACGTCTGTGTTGTAGCGGATTTCGGCGCCCATGCCCGCGATGAGGTCTACCTCATGGCGAAGAACATTGCGGGGAAGACGGTAATCCGGTATTCCCACTGCGGCCATGCCGCCGGGCTCGCCGAGCGCCTCGAAAACTACCGGCTCATAACCGAGCTGAGTTAGAAAGTATGAGCATGAGAGTCCCGCAGGACCAGCGCCAACCACCGCGACTTTGCCGCCACCGGGGGCTGGCGGAGCCGGGAGATTTGTGGGGCGCTTTCTCTCCACCTCATAATCTGCAACGAAGCGTTTTAGGAATTTAATCTGTATTGGCCCGTCAACATTTGACCTGCGGCAGTTGAACTCACAGGGCCTTACGCAGATTCTACCGACGGTGCCGGGCAGGCAGTTGTCCTGCCTGATTATAGATAAAGACTCTTCAAACTTGCCCTCTTTAATGCGCTCGACGTAGGTGGGGATATCAAGGTGCGCGGGGCAAGCTGACTTACAGGGCGCGGTGGTCGTTGTAATGTACTCACCGGCAGGCGTCACCGTCTTGTTGGCGATGCGGCTTGAAAGTTCGTCGGAGAAGTTTTCCACAAAGTCGATAAACGCCTTGCCGCAGGACTGACCGAGGTCGCACATCGCCTGTTTTCTAAGGCGGTTCGCTAATATGGAGAGATTCTCCACATCACCCGATTCTCCATTACCTGCGCATATATTGCTAAGTGTGCGCAAGATTACGGAGGAGCCGACTCGGCAGGGTACGCATTGACCGCAGGAGTTCTCCGCAAGACCTTTAGCGAAGGCGCGAGCCATGTCTACGGGGTCGGCCCCGCTCCAGATGGCTATTCCGTCCCAACCCATGATTCCGGCGAGGGCGGTTCCGTCCGGCATCTCTTTGGGGATGGAGACCTCCTCGGCGGAAGCTACTGTCTTCCTGCTATCGAGGTCGGCGTTTGCCCAGCTTGAAAAGACTAATTCGCTCATTTCACGACTCTCCTGAGCTATCGGTCAATCTCGCCAAGGACGACATCGACTGAGCCGATAACCGCGATGACGTCGGCT
>PKTT01000030.1:42419-99690 GCA_002869015.1 Deltaproteobacteria bacterium | reverse complement strand
GGGTAAAGACCGGCGTCGTGTTGAGGCCCTGTGAGGCCAGGGCTTCCGTGGAGCTTATCAAGCTAAAGCAGATTGTCCCCGAGAACATCCTCTTTATCACCGTCGATTGCCCCGGCACCTGCGAGGTAGCTGCCTACAAGGAGAGCGGCGTAGATGAAGTCGAGGGTGCGAAAGAGCTTATATCAGGCAAGGTCCCGGAGGGGAACAACCTCCGCACCGCATGCTCAATATGTGAGAACCCAGCGGCGGAGGTAGGTGAGATAAGGCTCCACATCTTCGGCGGTGGAGAGGTTGCAATCGAGGCGGAAGATGAAGTTGCGGTGAAGCTTGAGGAGGCGGGAGTAGTTACCTTCTCGGGAGCGGGCATAGCAGGGCGTGATGAGGCGGTAAAGGCGCTAAAGGCGGAGCGGATTAAGGCCCGTGACGAGCTGTTCACAAAATTCGACGCTGAAACAGGAAGCCTGGAAAAGCTCAAAGAATCCTTCTCCACGTGCATACGCTGCTACAACTGTATGGAGAATTGCCCAATCTGCTACTGCAAGGTGTGCATCTTCAAATCACCGACTTTCGAACATACCGGCGACAAATACGCCGCGTGGGCTATGCGTAAGGGCGTACAGAAGCTCCCCACGGAGACGATGCTCTTTCATATGACGAGGTTAAACCACATGTCCTCCTCCTGCATCGGCTGCGGCGTTTGCGATACGGCATGTCCGATGGGGCTGCCCGTCGCGACCCTCTTTCGCAAGGTCGCCAAGGGGGTTCAGGAGATGTTCGAGTACCAGCCGGGCAGGAGCCTTGACGACGATATCCCACTCTCCGTGTTCCGCGAAGATGAACTCCAGGCGGAATCGGGCAGCGGCAAATAGATTTTAGAACCTTTCAGGAGGAAGAGATATGAGCACTCAAACCATCGCCAGCGGCGACAGGACGATCCTGCCCGAGGGTACGCGGATGATCCCCGTCTACGTGATGGGGAAGAAGTACATGCTGCCCGAGACCCTGACGATCCAAAAAGCGATCGAATACGCAGGGTACCAGTATATACGCGCCTGCGGCTGCCGTGGCGGCATCTGCGGAGCGTGCCCAACGGTCTGGCGCACGATGGGTGACTACCAGCTCCACTTCGGCCTCGCCTGCCAGACCGTCATTGAAGAGAACATGGTGTTGGCGCAGCTCCCCTTCTTCCCGGCGAACCGCGCTGAGTACAAGCTTGAAGAGCTGGCCCCGACCGCCGAGACCCTCGTGGCGCTCTACCCGGAGATACTAAAGTGCGTCGGCTGTAACACCTGCACCCGCGCTTGCCCGATGGACATCGACGTTATGGGCTACATAAATAACGCCATGCGCGGCGACGTCGGGCGTGCGGCGAAGAAATCCTTCGACTGCATCCAGTGCGGGATGTGCTCCGCAAGATGCCCCGCGCAGATAGCCCACTACCACGTGGCGCAGCTCTGCCGCCGCCTCTACGCAAAGTACATCGTTCCCGCAGCCAAACACACCGCGTCGAGGGTTGCCGAGGTGGAAGAGGGCAAGTACGACTCAGCCCTTGAGGCCCTTACCAAGATGAGCGCCGAAGAGCTAAAAGAGCTCTACGTCGCACGCGAAGCAGAGCCCTTCGATTCCGAGGGGTGGGAACCTGAAGACAAGGCCAACCTGTAAGGCGCGCGCGCCGAATTATCATTGGGAGATTGACTATGGGTTACACGCCCGAGATGAAAGAACTGATAAAGCGCGTAGAGGCCACCAGGCAGGAGCGCGTCGAGCGCACACAGCGCGGAGAGTACTTCACCCCCATGACGCTCGACGAGCGCCATGACGTCTTGAGCAAGTTTCACCCGGACTATATGGAGAAGGGGCGCATCCCCGTAAGGGTCGGCGCAAATAAAGGCGATGTGTACCCCGAGGAGGTTGTGGCGTGCATAGAGTCCTACCCCCGCATCATGCCCGGACAGGTGAAGCTCGATGAGCTTGAGATGAAGAGCGCCGACATTCTCGTAATCGGCGGCGGCGGCGGCGGGACATCCGCGGCGCTGATGGCGGCGGAAAACGGCCTAAACGTCATCCTCGCCACCAAGCTACGCCACGGCGACGCCAATACCGTAATGGCAGAGGGAGGCATTCAGGGCGCGGACCACGAGGTGGACAGCCCCTACTACCACTACCTCGACTGCATTGGCGGCGGCCACTTCACCAACACCCCAGAGCTCGTCGCCGCGCTCACCCACGACGCGCCAATCGTCATCGGCTGGCTTGAAAAGCTGGGGATGATGTTCGACAAGAAAGAGGACGGGCGCATGATGGTACGCCATGGCGGCGGGACTTGCAGGAAGCGTATGCACTCCGCTGGTGATATGACCGGCTCGGAGATCATGCGCGTACTACGCGACGAATCCCGTAGCCACAAGGAGAAGATAGAGGTAATAGAGTTCGCGGCGGCGGTGGAAATCTTGAAGGATTCAAGTGGCCGCGCCGCAGGCGCCCTCATGTACAACCTTGAAACGGAGGAGTATTTCGTTATCAAGGCGAAAGCGGTGGTAATAGCCACCGGCGGCAACGGCAGGCTCCATATACAGGGGTTCGCCTGCACCAACCACTACGGCGCCACCGCCGACGGCCTTGTTATGGCTTACCGCGCTGGTGCCTCCTTCGCCTTCCTCCACTCCACCCAGTACCACCCGACGGGCGCCGCCTTCCCGGAGCAGAATGTAGGCCTTCTTATTACCGAGAAGGTGCGCGGGCTAGGGGCAAACGTCCTCAATATTCACGGAGAGCAGTTTGTCTTTGAGCGCGAACCCAGAGACGTTGAGTCCGCAGCGATTATCCGCGAATGCACCGAGCGGGGCAACGGCATCACGACCCCCGTCGGCCGCCTCGGCGCCTGGCTTGACTCGCCGATGATTGAGATGCTTGAGGGCCCCGGCACCGTTGAGCGTGAGCTGCCCGCCAAGTTCATGCAGTTCATGCGCTACGGTATAGACATAAGAAAAGAGCCGATGCTCATCTACCCCACCCTCCACTACCAAAATGGCGGCATAAAGATTAACGACAAGACCGAGACAGGCGTTCCGGGCCTCTTCGCGGCCGGTGAGGTAACCGGCGGCGTCCATGGCGAGAACCGCCTGATGGGTAACTCCCTCCTCGACGTCACCGTCTTTGGACGACGCGCAGGGCACAATGCCTCCGCATACGTAAAGGGGCTAGATGGTGAGCTTGGCGCGCCCACGATGGACCACGTCACCGCTTTCGTTGAGGAGATTAAGGCGCTTGGCGACGTGCCCGAGGGGCGCATAGCCCCAATTCTCCTCCCCGACTACACGACGCCGGAGGTGCATAAGCATCAGCTCACCGCCCACTATGAGGGCACACTGCGCTAGCGCATCGGCGCTAGGAACATAAATTGTCCCAAAGGGGGTCCGCCGCGGGCCGAGCTGGCAAGTGGCGGGCCCTTTTTACCCTAAACACGCTTAATGATATTTACGAAAACCGATAGATAAGTTTCCGGAGGAACCATGAATATCCACGAGTACCAGGCTAAAGAGATACTCAAGGGTTACGGCGTCAAGGTGCCGAGGGGCATCATGGCTGAAACAGCCGAGGCCGCCGAGGCTGCTGCGAAGGAGCTCGGAAGCGAGGTCGTCGTCGTAAAGGCTCAGATACACGCGGGTGGCCGAGGCAAAGGCGGCGGCGTAAAGGTCGTCAAAGGGGTAGCGGCTGCGAAAGCTGCGGCCGAGGAGCTCCTCGGAATGCAGCTCGTAACCCATCAGACCGGACCCGAGGGCAAAAAGGTCCTAAAGGTCTATGTCGAGGAGGGGTGCGATATCGCCAAAGAGCTATACCTTGGCATGGTGCTGGACCGCGCCACCGGCTATGTGACGATTATGGCCTCCACGGAGGGCGGCACCGAGATCGAGGAGGTCGCGGCGAAAACTCCCGAGAAGATATTTAAGAAATCCATCGATCCGGCTGCGGGGTTCATGCCTTGCCATGCCCGCTCGCTGGCTTTCCAGCTAGGTCTCACCGGCGACGCCGTTAAAAACGCGCAGAAATTCATAGCGGCCCTCGTCAAGGCATTCATGGATACCGATGCCTCACTCGCCGAGATAAACCCGCTTGTAGTAACCGGCGGCGGCGATGTGCTCGCACTCGACGCCAAGATGAACTTCGACTCAAGCGCCCTCTATCGCCACAAGGATATCGAGGCGCTGCGGGACGTATCCGAGGAGGATGCGCGGGAGCTCGAAGCCTCAAAGTACGGGCTCAATTATATAAGCCTCGACGGAGAGATCGGCTGCATGGTAAACGGCGCGGGGCTGGCGATGGCGACGATGGACATCATCAAGCACTACGGCGCCGAGCCCGCCAACTTCCTCGACGTCGGCGGCGGCGCGAACGCTGAGCAGGTGGAGAACGCCTTCAAGCTGATACTCTCCGACCCAAACGTCAAAGCGGTGCTCGTCAACATCTTCGGCGGCATAATGCGCTGCGATGTAATCGCCGAGGGGATACTCAAAGCGGCTAAGGCCGTAGAGTTAAACGTCCCCCTAGTTGTCAGGCTGAAGGGCACAAACGTCGAGATTGGCAGGAAGATGCTTGATGAGAGCGATATAGCTATCATCTCCGCTGAAACGATGAGCGAAGCCGCCGAGAAGGTAGTGGCGGCGGCGCGCGGATAACCCCGGCGAAATGGAGCTGATTAAATGAGTATCCTCGTAAATAAAGAGACACGACTTATCACCCAGGGCATAACCGGGGCCAACGGCATGTTCCACTCCGAGCAGTGCCTTAAGTATGGAACCAACCTCGTCGGCGGGGTGACTCCCGGCAAGGGCGCTCAGGAGGTCCTCGGCGTACCGGTATTTGATACTGTAGACCAGGCAGTCCGCGAGGCGGGGGCAAACGCGACGATGATCTTCGTACCCGCGCCCTTCGCACCCGACGCGATCATTGAGGCCGCCGACGCGGGCATCGAGGTAATAGTATGCATAACAGAGGGTATACCCGCACTCGATATGGTGGGGGTGAAGCGCGCCCTCTCCGGCAGGAAGGTGCACCTCATCGGGCCCAACTGCCCAGGCGTCATAACCCCCGAGGAGTGTAAGGCGGGCATCATGCCGGGCCATATCCACATGAAGGGGCCGGTGGGTGTAATATCCCGCTCAGGCACCCTTACCTATGAGGCGGTGGGGCAGCTGACCGAGCTCGGCATTGGTCAGACAACCTGCATCGGAATCGGCGGCGACCCCATTATCGGCACCAGCTTCATCGATGCCCTCTCTCTCTTCAAGGATGACCCGGAGACCGAGGGGATAATCATGATCGGCGAAATTGGCGGCTCCGCAGAGGAGGAGGCCGCTGCTTACATCAAGGAAAATATCGACGTGCCTGTAGTCTCCTTCATAGCAGGGCAGACCGCTCCCAAAGGGAAACGCATGGGCCACGCCGGGGCTATCATCGCGGGCGGAAAGGGCACAGCCGCCGAAAAGATGGCGGCCCTGGAAGAGGCCGGCTGCGCGGTGGTAAAATCTCCTGCAGACCTTGGCAAGACCATGCAGGGGCTTTTGAAGTAAACACTCGGAATCAATAACTGATAATAAAAGGCCGCTCTTTTGGAGCGGCCTTTTTCTTTGACGCTGTTCTCTTAGAGGAGCGAGAGGGGTTCGGTGAACTCAAGCCCCTGCGCGGATGCTACCGCCGCGTGTGTGACCTTGCCTGTATGAACATTCAGTCCACCCAGGAAGTGCGCGTCATTTTTAAGCGCGGCGACACCCTCATTGGCGAGCCTCAAAGCGAAGGGGAGGGTAGCGTTGTTGAGGGCCTGGGTGGAGGTGCGCGCTACCGCGCCGGGCATATTGGCTACGCAGTAGTGTACTACATCATCCACGGTATAGGTGGGCTCCTCGTGGGTGGTAGGGTGGGAGGTCTCGAAGCAGCCGCCCTGATCGATAGCAACATCAACCAAGACCGCCCCGCGTCTCATGCTCTTGACCATATCCGCTGTGACCAGCTTCGGCGCTGATGCGCCGGGCAGCAGGACCGCGCCTATCACCAGGTGAGCCTTAAGTACCTCGCTCTCAATGGTATCGGTGTTTGAGTATAGGGTCTTTATCCTGCCTCCGAAGAGCTCGTCCAGATATTTCAGGCGCCTCACGGATTTGTCTATAACGGTTACGTCTGCCCCCAGCCCTGTAGCCATCTTAGCCGCGTTCTCTCCTACGACGCCGCCGCCGATTATGACCACCTTGCCGGGCGCGACGCCGGGAACGCCTCCCAGAAGGGTCCCCATGCCACCCTGCGCCAGCTCAAGGCAGTGTGCTCCAGCCTGAATGGAGAGCCTCCCCGCGACCTCGGACATCGGCGCGAGGAGGGGAAGGCCGCCAAATGGGTCGGTAACTGTCTCATAGGCTATCCCAATGCAGCCGGAGTCAAGAAGCCCTCGGGTCTGAGCCGGGTCTGGGGCCAGGTGGAGGTAGGTGAAGAGAAGCTGCCCCTTCCTTAGCATCGCTATCTCCGAGGGCTGCGGCTCCTTGACTTTGATAACCAGCTCCTGCGCGTAGACCTCCGCTGGCGAGGCCGCTATCCTGGCCCCTGCGCCTTCATACATGGCGTCGTCGTAACCTATGGCGAAACCTGCCTCCTTCTCAACAAATACGTTGTGTCCGCATGAGGTCAGTTCGCGCACCGAGGCGGGGGTAAGGCCAACGCGGTATTCCCTGTTCTTGATCTCTTTGGGTACTCCGATATTCATCTCAAGCTCCTTTGCTCAAGTTGTGTTCACTACTCCATAGAAGGATATCGCAAAATTCAGTGTATGTTCTTGCGAAGTTGAGGGTAATTGACTTAGAATCGAAATATAATTCTGTATAAACCAAAAAAACACGCAGAAAGTTGCGCCTATGAAATTAGATGCCCATGATCGTGCGATCGTTTCCACGCTTCAGGAGGAGGGTCGCCTATCCAACGTAGAGCTTGCCGCTCGGGTAGGGCTCTCCGAATCGGCGACCTTGAGGAGAGTCAAAAACCTTGAGGATTCGGGCCTTGTGGATGGCTACGCGATGATCCTCAATCAGGCCGCGGCTGGTAAGCCTGGTAACGTCTTTGTATCCATCTCTCTGGAAAGCCAGCAAAAGGAACGGCTGGCCCGTTTCGAGGAAGCTGTCAGCTCGGTTGCGGAGGTTATGGAGTGTTACCTTATGGGGGGTGACGTAGATTACCTCCTTAGGGTAATAGTCGGAGGTGGCCCAGATTATGAGCGTGTGCACCACAAGTTGACTGCGCTGCCGGGAGTTGCGCGTGTGCACTCCGCTTTCTCCTTGAGGACGGTCTTTAAAAAGACGAAGATTGAAGTGTGAATAAATCCAAGGAGTTTTTATGTTAAGCGTAGGTCTGGAATATCTAAGGGAGGAGCCGCGCCGCTTCATAATGGAGGGCGAGCGGTTGGGGCTCCTATACAATGCCGCCAGCGTTGACGCGAGGCTTCTCCTCTCAAGGGACGTGGTCAGCGAAGTCGCAGGCGATGACCTATACACCCTCTTCGGACCACAGCACGGCGTAAGCTCGGATGTTCAGGACAATATGGTGGAGACGGACCATGCTGTCGACCCGCGCCTGGATATCCCTTGCTACTCCCTCTACGGCGAAACGAGAAAGCCCACCCCCGAGATGCTGGAGGGGCTGGACACCATTATCGTTGACCTCCAGGATGTCGGAACCCGCGTATATACTTACATCTGGACCCTGCGCCTTTTAATGGAGGCTTGCGGCGAGGCAGGGGTAAAGGTGCTCATCCTCGACCGCCCAAATCCCATTGGCGGCGCTAAGGTTGAGGGGTCTCTTCTTGAGCAGGAGTTCCTCTCCTTCGTGGGCATGGAGCCTATTCCTATGCGCCACGGGATGACAATCGGCGAGCTGGCGATATGGTTTTTAAGGTGCAGGGGTGTTGAGTGTTCAGTTGAGGTAGTGCCCTTAAGGGGGTACAGGCGGGATAAATTTTGGCGTGAGTTTGGGCGCGAATGGGTGCTTACCTCACCCAACCTCCCCACCTTCGACTCGGCGTCGGTATACCCCGGCACTGTGCTCCTCGAAGGAACCAACGCTTCGGAGGGCAGGGGCACTACACGCCCCTTTGAGCTTGTGGGGGGGCCATGGGGGCAAAGCGGTGATCTAGCAAAAGTCATGGAGGGGCAGGGCCTTCCTGGTGTCCGCTTCAGACCCCACGACTTTCAGCCGACCTTTCAGAAGTGGGGAGGGGTCACCGTGAATGGCATGCAGCTACACGTAACTAACCCAGTGGAGTTTAGCCCATGGCTCACCGGGTTGGTTTTACTCAGGGAGTTATGGGGGCTCTATAAAGATGCGGGCTTTTGGTGGAATGAACCGCCCTATGAGTATGAGGAGGATATGCTTCCCATACACATGCTTCTGGGTTCGTCCTCTTTGCGGGAGATGATTGAGGCGGGGGCGCCAAATGGAGAGCTTAATGAATTCGGCCGAGAGGGGCTTTTGAGTTTTATGGAGGAGAGGGCTGAATGCCTCATCTATTAAAGCCGGGCGCGCATATACACTTTGTCGGCATCTGCGGCACCGCAATGGCGAATGTGGCGGCGGCCCTAGCAGGTGATGGCTTTCAGGTGACAGGCTCGGATTCGGGTGCCTACCCGCCAATGTCTACCCTTCTCGCGGAGCGCGGCATAGAGGTTATGGAGGGTTATGCTGCGGCCAATATTCCTGAGCAGCCCGACCTAACGATAATAGGCAACGCCGTTAGCCGGGGCAACCCGGAGGTCGAGCGTGTGCTAAATGAGGGCTATCCATATACCGCGCTTGCCGTCTTGATCGGGGAGCACTTTCTTCCAGCCAAGACTCCCGTAGTAGTCACCGGGACCCATGGCAAAACTACAACCACCGCGCTTGTAACTTGGCTCCTGAGAGAGGGTGGCCTAAACCCTTCATGGCTGATAGGCGGGGTGCCGGCGGGGCTGCCTTCGGGCTTTCAGTCGAATGGTGGTGCGCCCTTTGCCCTTGAGGGTGATGAGTACGACACCGCATTTTTCGATAAACGGCCGAAATTCATACATTACCGCCCGAAGATTCTCATCTTGAACAACCTAGAATATGACCACGCCGATATCTACCCGGATATGGAGAGGCTTAGGGAAGTTTTCAGACACCTCATACGGTTGGTGCCTGGGAATGGCCTTATAATTGCCAACGCCGATGATGGGGAGGTGATGCGCCTTGTTGAGGGCGCCTTTACGCCTGTGGAGCGCTACTCCTTAAGGCAGCGTGATGCTGAATGGAGCGGAGCGGAGGAGGGGGGCAAGCTCAAAGTCAGCGGGCCGGAGGGCTTTTATCTGGAGACCTCGCACAACCTCATAGGCCGCCACCAGGGTTGGAATCTCTTGGCGTCAATCGCCGGGGCGAAGGCTTTCGGGCTCTCGGCTGAGGTTATAGCCGGGGGTGTTGCTACCTTCACGGGGGTAAAGCGTCGCGGTGAGCTTCGTGGCGAGAAGGGCGGGGTCAAGGTTTACGATGATTTCGCGCACCACCCGACGGCTATTAAATCCACCCTTGAGGGGTTTCGCGATACTTACCCTGAAAGAAGGATTTTCGCCGTGGTCGAGCCGCGCTCAAACACGATGCGCCGCCCGGTTTTCCAGGCGCCCCTTACAGGGGCCTTTGGCGCTGTGGACCGCTTGTTTATAAGGGAAGTTCCAAACCCTGAAAAGTGCGGAGCCGATGGCGTGCTCGACGTGAAGAAGCTTGCCCGAGAGGTCTCTTTACGGGGCACCAAGGCAACCGCTCACCACGACGCAGGGGCTATCATTGATGCCATATCAGCGGAGGCTTCGCCGGGGGATGTTGTTGTCATCCTCTCAAACGGCGGCTTCGAGGGGATTCACCAGAGGCTTCTTAAAAGGTTGGAGGGGTCATGTTGAAGAGGCTCCTCGTTCTAACGGCGCTGCTCCTTGCATCGATTCCCTCGTCGGTTTTATCCAGCGCCCAGGTCGAAACGGGTGCGTGGATCGTGAGGGACCAGCTGGCGGACCCCTCTAACATCGCCCCCCTCTGTGAGGAGCTGAAAATTTCAGGCGTCGAGACAGCATTGGTCCAGATAAGGGGTCGCGCCGACGCATATTATGATACGGACCTCGCGCCAAGGGCGGAGGAGATACTTGCGCCACCACCCTACGACCCTTACAGAGCCTTTCTTGATGCCTGCCAAGCTGAGCGGCAGATAGCGTGGCTTAACGTCTACTACCTCTGGGGCGATATCGAACCGCCCCTTTCACCGGAGCACCCAGTAAATGCCTCCCCTGAGTGGCAGCTTACCGACCGTGACGGTAGGCCAGTCTCGGAGTACACGCTGCTTGACCGCGCTATGGGGTGGATTGAGGGGGTTTATGCAGACCCGGCCTCACCCGGTTACCGCGCTCATTTTGTCCGCCTGGCACGTGAGGTGGTGGAAAAGTACCCCGTAAATGGGCTCCACCTCGATTTCATACGCTACCCCGGTCCCGCTTATGGGCAGGGTGGCCTCCTTGGCGCGGCATGGTTCAACCGCTATGGGTTCGACGCCCGTTACCTGCCCGCGACCTTTGGCGGATTGGACATAGAGGGTTGGCTGGCCGGTGAGATGACCCCGGCCATCTCTTTTATAACCACAGCCAAGCTGCTGTGGGCAGGGATGCGCGCCGATAGCGTTACGGCTCTTTTGCGAGACGTTAGAAAATCAGTTAAGGAGCTTAACGCGGATATAGAGATATCCGCTGCTGTGGTCCCCGATGCCCCGGCGGCATTTCTTGAGAAGGGTCAGGATTGGCGTGGCTGGATGATGGAGGGGCTGATTGATGCCATTTATCCTATGTCCTACTTCGGTTCACCGGAAAGAGTTGGTGGCCAGCTTAAGAAGATTAGGAGCGAGGCCAGGGCGATTGCGCCAAACGTCAAGTTGTGGGCGGGGCTTGGCGCATATATAAAGGAGCCCTCGGTTATTGCCGAGGAGGCTAAGATAGCCCGTGACCTAGGCTATGATGGAATATGCCTCTTCGATTGTGGAAGTATCCGTGAAGTCGAGGGAGGTGTAGGCGGATATCTGAGAGAGGTGCGCGGCGAAGTAAATGGCGCGTTGGATGAGGGGCGCTCTCTTCTTATAGGCAGCGAAGGTTTGGACCCCTTAAAGTTGGCTGTCTTGAAGGCCTTTCCGGGGGAGACTCTACCAGCCGATTGGGAAAGTTCGGTGGAGGCCAGGAGGCGAGAATTTGATGTAGTAGTCGCCAAAATAATCCCCGCCCTCCTCAAAGGGATCTCCGGTAAGGAGCACCGCTCGATGGAGTGGGAGGAGCTGGCGGGAGTTTTCCGTTACCTGCATCCCCTCGATCTGCCGGAAAGAGTTGATGAGCAGCTGGAGCTTATTGATGAAGCGAGGGAGAAGCTATTATCCGGTGCCGCTTTCGATGAGGTAGCCGCAGAATATTCTCAGGGTGGTACAAAAGCCTTTGGGGGAGTCTTGCCAAGAAGATATCTGCGCCCCGGGGAGGAGGTAGATAAGCTGCTCGCCGAAACCCCTGTGGGAGGGGTGACGCCGCCGGTCCGTGTATCCAATGGTTACTGGCTGTACAAGGTTCTTGAAAAGGGGGGAGGCAAGGATATCTCCTATGATAAAATTGAATGGGAGGAGCGGCGCATCAGGTTTCTAGGGGAGCTTTCGGCTGCCATTCAAAGTGGCGGGGCGGAGCTCTCCTCAAAAGAGACGGAAAATCCCAATGCAAAGAGCAATTAAGTTTACAAGGGCGATAAAGCGAGGGGACAAAGTTGCGATAGTCACCCCGTCGGGTCCATTGGAGAGGGCGCTCTTAGTGGATGCGAAGGCATTCCTTGAGGAGCGCGGTCTCCTGGTCGAGATGCGTAGCGATGCCGACTCCCGTTTCCGCTATCTGGCTGGAAGCGACGACCGCCGCGTGGAGGAACTTACCCGCGTTCTCCGCGACCCTGAGATAAAGGCTATATTCCTGGCTCGCGGGGGTTATGGTGCTCAACGGATCATTCCCCGCCTGCCGCTTGGTGAGGATATAGAGCCCAAAGTGGTTGTTGGCTTTAGCGATAACACAGCGCTTCTCGGAGCCTTTCGCGAGATAGCAGGCTGGGCCACCCTGCACGGTCCCCACATACGGAGAGGGACGCAGGAGGAGGTGGCGGACTCTGAAGAGCTCCTCTCCTGCCTTGGACTTTTTGGGGAAGCAATGCGGCCTATTTTTGAAGGGCTAACTGCCATTAAGGGCGGCAAAGTTGTGGAGGCACCGGTTTGCGGAGGGTGCCTCTCACTGCTTTCATCCTCAATAGGTACCCCCTACGGCTTCAAGATGGAGGGCCATATTCTCTTTATCGAGGAGGTAGGGGAATACCCATACCGCATCGATAGGATGCTATGGCATCTAATCAACTCCTCGGCGCTTGATGGGGTAAGGGCGGTTGTCTTTGGGGAGCTCAAAGCTTTTCTCCCCGAGGGTATTGGGGTGAATGACATTGCGCCGGTTATAGAGGAGTTCGCCGAGGCAGTAGATCTTCCAGTTCTGACAGGGCTGCCATGCGGGCATGTGACACCAAACCGCACCCTTCCATTTGGCCCTATTGCAAGACTTGACCCCTCAAACGGTAGCCTTGAGTTTCTGGAGCCGGCGGTCCTATGAACCATCCACCTCGCTACGGAAGGCTACTCGTCATCGGGTTCGATGGGTATGAAATCCCCGGGTGGCTTGAGGGGTTTGCCGATAAATATGGGCTGGGTGGTATCATCCTCTTTGCTCGAAATTGCCCCGACGCCAAAACCGTAAAGTCATTGGCAGAGGAGGCTAAAGCCAAACTCACAGACCACCTCGACGGCTGGACGCCCCTTGTCATGGTCGATCAGGAGGGCGGGCGCGTAGAGCGGATAAAGAGGGGGGTCTCTCATATGCCCGCTGCTGCTGCGCTATCGGGGATGTCGCTTGAAGAGGTGGAGACCCTCTCAAAGATTCAGGGCATGGAGCTTAGGATGCTTGGGGTGGAGGTGAACCTAGCTCCCGTATGCGATGTTCTGTCCGTGGGGGAGTCAGGTGTAATTGGTGACCGCTCCTTTGGTGAGGACCCCCATGTAGTAGGAAACTATAGCGCGGCAGCTGTGCGGGGCCTTACAGCCGCAGGCATTGGAAGCTGCGCCAAGCACTTCCCGGGCCACGGCTCATCGACCGTGGATACCCACCTTGGTGTTGCGATGGATGGACGAGGGTTGACCTCCATCGAGAAGAGGGACCTTGCTCCTTTCAAGCGAGTGGTGAAGGCCGGGGTTCCAATGGTTATGGCATCTCACATAATCTACTCGGCGGTAGACCCGCGTCCGGCTACCCGTTCGGAGTTCTGGCTAATTGAGATCCTGAGAAACCGCCTTGCTTTTGATGGCGTAACTATCTCCGATGACATGGAGATGGTGGGCGCCCGCGAAGGGGCGGACCCTGTAGCGGTGGCTGCCGACTCGATAAACGCCGGCTGTGACCTCCTGATATATGGAGGGATGCTTGGGGAGCGCGTTGATATATTCAACCTCGTAGAGGGGTTGGCAAGAGAAGTGCTTTCAGAAAAGATAAATAAGAGGATCCAGAGGCTATGGAAAATGCGCCGCTCCCTGAGCTTGAGATAGTTGAGGCCCTTGTTGGAGGAGGAATATCGGAGTTCGCGCCGCTCCACGGTGATGGCTCTGTGCGCCGCTATTACCGGGTGCGGACGTCGAATGGAACCTTCATCCTGCTGGAAGGGCCTGACCGTGAGGAGAACGGGGCCTGGCTAAGGGTTAACGAGCACCTTTCACGCGGCGGGGTAAGGGTGCCGAAGGTGGAAGCGGCAGATGAGGAGCGTGGACTGATCCTTTTGGAGGACCTAGGCGATGTCACCCTCTTCTCAAGGGTCAAAGAAGAGCTTGGCCTCGATGAAGCTGTTGAGTGCTACCGGAATGTGCTGCGAGTGCTTTGCCGGATGCAGGTCGGCTGCGCGGAGGGGTTCACCCTCAAGACCGGCTTTGGTAGCGCCCCCTATAACAGGGGGGTAATGATGGAGCAGGAGGCCCTTTACTTTTTGAAAGAGCTTATTGACGGCTATCTGGGGCTTGAAGAACCACATGGAGTGCGTTACGAGCTTGAAACCCTTGCTTGTGAAGCCTCTGAGGCTCCCGCCGGATATCTCCTGCACCGTGACTTTCAATCACGAAATTTGATGTGCCACAGGGATGAGTGGATTGTTATTGACTTCCAGGGCGCAATACCTGGGCCCCTTGCCTATGATGCCGCCGCGCTCCTTTTGGACCCTTATGTAGAGTTGCCGCTAGAGGTGTCCGGCGGGCTTTTCGATGAATATTGCCGTCTTCTCTCCTCGGAGTGGGGGGTCGACCCGGACCCGGTAAGGGACTCCTGGGGGGCAATCGGCGCATTTCGTTTGATGCAGGCGCTGGGCGCTTACGCAAAGCTCGGCGGACGCTTTAAAAAGCCGGGTTTTATCGAACACATACCCGCCGGGCTAAGGCACCTTGCGCACCAGTTGGCGCGCACCGATGGAGACTATCCAATCCTCTCCGCGCTCATTGAGCGCTCCCTGCTTTGCCCGGTGGTATGGAATCCTTGACACCGCTTTCCCCATCGGTTACCAAGGGTGGTATCCTTATAGAAGCCCCGCTTTGCGGGTACATTGAACTTGCGCTTTTGCGCCGGTCGGGAAGAGACAAAGATGTGTGAATCAAATGCATATGTAAAACGAGGTGACGCTGAAGAGCTCATTTTGGCAGAGGTTGCACGCGTAGAGCCCGTTGAGGGCGGCTACAAGCTAATCGGCCTACTTGGAGACGAGATGACCGTCAACGGCGCCATCGATGAAATAAACCTCCTCAACCACAAGATACTCTTCGTGGAGAGTGCGTAGGCCATTACCCTCCAGACTCCTCGCCATAGCTGACCTCTCTCTCTTAGGGGAGGGGCTGCTTGGCGCCGTTAATTCTGCGGCCGAGGGCGGGGTTGAGTGGTTTCTCCTAAGGGCAAAGGGGTTCCGCCGCGAGGTGGTGCGTTCCTTTGCGTCAAGGCTTTTGAGCGATTTGCCTGAGATAACCCTCTCTATTCATGGAGACCCGGAGCTGGCTCTTGAGCTTGGCGCTTCCGGTTGCCACTACGCTTCCGGGGTGGCACCAGTTGAGGGCGCTGACCTTGTCGCTGGAGTTTCCTGCCATGACCTTGGAGAGGCGCTGGCAGCTCAATCAGCAGGAGCGGATTACGGTTTCTTAAGTCCGGTCTTTAAGCCTACTTCAAAGGAAACCTATTTGCCGACGCTTGGCGCTCAGGGTTTCGAGGCCATAGCCGCCAAGGTTTCCTTGCCCCTCCTTGCGCTTGGCGGGATGACGCCCGAAGCTGCGAGTAAACTTTATGAGGCAGGTGCTTTTGGGGTCGCCGTATCGGGGGACCTCTTTCTGTCAGATGAGATAGCCGTTAGGGGCCGTGAGTGGGTTGAGGCTGTCAAAGTATTCAAGGAGTAAAGGATCTATGAAGAGAGTTCTCACCATCGCCGGATCGGACTCGGGCGGCGGGGCCGGGGTGCAGACTGATATACGCACCTTCTCTCTGCTGGGCTGCCACGGAGCCTCTGCGATAACAGCTATTACCGCCCAAAACTCAATGGGCGTCGAGGCGATTTACCCTGTCGAGCCAGAGGGGGTGGCGGCGCAGGTTACCGCCGTGCTCTCAGATATTGGCGCAGATGCCGCAAAGACTGGGATGCTTTTTTCAGAGGAGATAATTAAGGCCGTAGCAGGCGCCCTTGACAAATATCCTGTCGAAAGGCTTGTCGTGGATCCGGTAATGGTCGCCAAGGGCGGCGCGCCACTCCTTAAGGATGAGGCGCGGGCAGCCCTCATAAAGCTGATTTTACCTAAGGCTTACCTTGCAACCCCCAATATCCCCGAGGCAGAGTCCATTACCGGCATCAAAATCGTCGATGAAGACTCTGCCCTCCGCGCCGCCAGGGCGATTTTAGACCTCGGGGCCGGCGCCGTGCTGCTAAAGGGCGGACACGCCGAAGGTGAGCTTGTCACCGACCTCCTGCTGACAGACCGGGGAGAAGAGCGGCGATTCGTTACGACAAGGGTTGCTACCAAGAACACCCACGGCACGGGCTGCACCCTCTCTGCGGCGATAGCAGCTTATCTTGCCAAGGGCCTTGACCTCGCGGAAGCTGTGCGCGCGGCGCATTCCTTCCTGGCGCGGGCGATAGCCAGCTCCTATGACCTTGGAGCGGGACATGGGCCGACAAATCCCTACGCCGCAGCTATGGGAGGCAGCGACCGCGCTCTCTTGGAGCGGCTACATAAAGGGTGGGAGCTCCTTGAGGAGATTAACCCCTGGGGTCTAATCCCGGAGGTGCAGTCAAATCTGGCCGAGGCGCATGAGGGAGCGGAATCCTTTAATGACGTTGCCGCCTTCCCCGGAAGAATTACAAAGGCCGGTGAGCGTGTTCGCCACACGGAGGGACCTCGCTTCGGGGGTTCACGGCACATGGCTAAGATACTCCTCGCCTCACAGCGTCACGCTTCGCCCTTCAGGGCGGTTATGAATATACGCTATGGCGCAGATGTCTTGGCTGCCTGCAAGGAGCTGGGGCTTTCTATTGACTCCTTCTCACGAGATGACGAGCCCCTGGAAGTCAAGGAGGCGGAGGGTTCAACCCTTGAGTGGGGGACGGGCTCCGTTTTGGCGCGGGGCGGAGAAGCGCCACGCGTAATCTTTGACGAGGGCGACCGTGGCAAGGAGCCAATGATTAGGGTCTTTGGCGTCGATGCGGTAGAGGTTGTTAAGATCGTCGGCGATATCTGGAATAAACTAAGGGAGAAGCTTAAGTGACGATATTGGAAGAGGTTAGGGCGGGACATATCCCCGATGCCGTGCGTAAAGCCGCCAAAGCGGAGGGTATAAAGCCAAAGGCGCTTGCAGCGCTTGTCGCCGAAGGGACCGCCATTGTCTGCAAAAACCGGGTTCGCGGCAACGTTAAGCCGCTCGCCATCGGCAAGGGGCTGAGGACAAAGGTCAACGCCAATATAGGCACCTCAAAGGACCAGATGAACCCGGAAGAGGAGCTGGAGAAGCTCAGGGTATCCCTGGAGGTCGGCGCTGATACGGTTATGGACCTCTCCACCGGCGGCCCGCTGGCTGAGATTAGGCGCAAGATTATCTCACAGTGCCCTGTTCCGCTGGGCACGGTGCCCCTATATCAGGCGATCGCGGAGTCCTCGGCGAGGGGCCATGGAGAGATGTTCTCTCTCACAGTTGAGGATATCTTCCGGGTAATTGAGGAGCAGGCCCGCGAGGGAGTCGATTTTATGACTGTCCATTGCGGCATAACCCGTGAGGCGGTGGAGCGGCTAGAGGGCCACGAACGCCTTATCGGCGTCGTCAGCAGGGGCGGCTCCTTTACTGTTGCCTGGATGCGCAAGCACAACGCGGAGAACCCGCTTTTTGAGCACTATAACAGGCTCCTTGAGATTTGCCGTGAGTACGATGTGGTCCTCAGCCTTGGCGACGGCTTCCGTCCGGGCGCCATTGTGGACGCTACCGACCGTGGGCAGATCCATGAGCTGATGACCCTGGGTGAGCTTACCCTTCGCGCCTGGGATGCCGGGGTCCAGGTTATGATTGAGGGCCCGGGCCATGTGCCGATGGACCAGGTAGAGGCCAACATCATTTTGCAAAAACGCCTCTGCCATGGAGCGCCCTTCTACGTCCTCGGCCCCCTAGTCACCGATGTAGCGCCGGGTTACGACCATATCACCTCGGCTATCGGCGGGGCGCTGGCCGCCCGCGCAGGGGCCGATATCCTCTGCTACGTGACTCCGGCGGAGCATCTTGGGCTTCCCAACCTTGAGGACGTGCGTCAGGGGGTTATCGCCTCCCGCATAGCGGGCCACGCGGCCGATATAGCCAAAGGCGTGCCCGGCGCGATCGAGTGGGACCGCAAAATGTCAAAGGCGCGGGCGGAGCTTGATTGGGATGGGCAGTACCGCCTCTCAATGGACCCAGCAAGAGCCCGCGAGCGCCGTGAGTCGATGATGCCTGCCGATACGGATGTCTGCACGATGTGCGGAGAGTTCTGCGCGGTTAAGGTCTACTCGGAGGGGTGCAAAAGCAAAAAGGAAGAGGTAGCGGTCAAAGAGAAGGCCGTCAGCAAAAGCAACGGCAAAAAAACTCCCTTTAAAGAGGTCTGAGGGGTTTTAATTATTCTCATAATATTGAAAGAGCCCCGCCAAACGGCGGGGCTCTTTTTTTGTCTAACCTTCATAGCCGGGCAAGTAGTATTTCTTAATCCTCGCCTAGATATGCCTTTATCACTGCGGGGTTGTCCTTGATCTCCTGAGGCGTGCCCTCGGCTATTTTCTTGCCGTAGTCGACGACGAAGATGCGGTCGGAGATGTTCATAACGAGCTTCATGTCGTGCTCTATGAGAAGGATTGAAAGCTCGTAATCGACTCGAAGTTTCGTTATGAGTTCGTCAAGGTCGCGGGTCTCCTGCGGATTCATCCCTGCTGCGGGCTCGTCCAGCAGGAGTAAAAAGGGGTCCGTTGCCATGGCGCGGGCGATCTCAAGGCGGCGCTGTGCGCCGTAGGGGAGGTTCTTCGCCTGCTCATTGACGAACTCTGTGAGACCAACTTCTTTTAAGAGGTCATAGCTCTTTTGAATCGTCTCCCGCTCCTCCCTGAGTGTCGAGGGGCCACGGAAGATGGCGCCGATTATGTTTGCCTTAGTCCGGCAGTGGCAGCCAACCATTACATTCTCCAGCGCGGTCATGTTGCCGAAGAGGCGGATATTCTGAAAGGTGCGCGCCATGCCCTTGGCGGTTATCTTGTTGGGCTTTAGCCCGTTGATTCTCTCGGGGGCATCACCGGGAGGGATTATCATCACGTCACCCCCGGTCGGGGTGTAGATGCCGGTGATGCAGTTGAAAAATGTAGTTTTGCCAGCGCCGTTTGGCCCGATTAGGGCTACTATCTCCCCCTTCTTAACGTCGAGGTCAACCGAATCGACCGCCTTTAGGCCACCGAAGGTTTTTGTCAGCGCTTTTACGTCCAGAACCTTATCTGCCATGATCTCTACTTAGCTTCTTCGGCCCCATCGAGGCCGTGATATTCATATGAACGGCGGACATTGGCGATGATCCCCTGCGGACGGAAGACCATCATCAACACCATGGATGCGCCGAAGATCAACATGCGGTATTCGGAGAACGCCCGAAGCTCCTCAGGTAGGAGGATGAGGACGAAGGCCGCCAGAATAACACCCAATATCGAGCCCATACCGCCAAGAACGACTATGGAGAGGATAATAGCCGACTCCAGGAATGTAAAGGACGCCGGGTTTATGAAGGAGGTCTTCGCGGCGAATATTACCCCGACCATGCCCGCCCAGGTCGCGCCCAGGGCGAAGGCCGCCAGTTTTGTCTTCATCCTGTCGATGCCCATCGCCTGACACGCAATCTCGTCCTCTCTAAGCGCCACCCATGAACGTCCCAGGCGTGAATTCTGGAGGCGATTGACGACGAAGATGGTGAAGATGACAAGCGCAATCATCAGGTAGTAGATGAAGAGGATGCCGCTGGAGCGCGATATCTCCTGACCAAAGAAGGTGGGGTTGGAGATATTTGCGATGCCCGACGGACCGAAGGAAAACTCGTTCCAGTTCTCCAAGATAAGCCTGATTATCTCGCCGAACCCAAGGGTTACGATAGCCAGATAGTCACCGCGGAGCCTGAGCACCGGGATGCCGAGAAGTATCCCGAAAAAGGCGCCGAGTAGCGCTCCAAGGGGTAGACAGGCCCAGAAGGAGAGGCCGAAGTGGTGGTTTAAGAGTGCATAGCTGTAAGCGCCCACCGCATAGAAAGCGACGTAGCCTAGGTCAAGGAGCCCCGCCAGTCCAACAACTATATTGAGCCCCAGGCCGAGCACAACATAGATAAGCGCGCTTATCATCGTGTTGATACGGTATTCGGAGACTATGTTCGGGAATATTATCGCTAAGGTGAGGATGAGCGCCGCCGCTGGGATAGCGTACCTCTTGTCCATGGTCAGGGTCTGGTGCCAGGAGGTCTTGCTCTCCTCCTCGTTGCCACCTTTTTCCTTCCTCGCCATCAGGTAACGCCAGATATAGGAGCAGATGAAGGCGCCCACTCCGATGAAGGCCATATTAATCCAGCGCCACTCTACCTCCTGCTCGACGGTGTTCACGCGGATCACCATTAGGGGGAAGGTGAGGAAGATAAACCATAGCGAGATTAGTATAGATTGCTTTAAGTTCTTCATGTCTTTCGTCGCCTCGTCGGGGTCGGCCTAGACCTTCTGAGTCTTGGTTTTGCCGAGTATGCCGGCGGGCCTGAAGATGAGGATCAACACAAGCAGGGTAAAGGCGAAAACGTCCTCGTAATCGCTTGAGACATACCCCGTGGCGAAGGACTCGGTCCAACCCAGCACGAGTGAGCCAAGTACGGCGCCGGGTATTGATCCTATGCCCCCGAGGACTGCGGCGGTGAACGCCTTGATCCCCGCGATGAACCCGATGTAGAAATTTATCTGGCCGATATGGGAGGCTATAAGGACGCCGCCCACAGCTGCCAACGTGGAGCCTATGATGAAGGTGGTCGAGATGATGCGGTTGACGTTGATGCCCGCAAGCATCGCCATCGTCCTGTCCTGCGCGGAGGCGCGCATCGCCTTGCCCATCTTTGTAAACTTGATTAGGTAGGTCAAAACCAGCATCGACACCGCCGTTACCACAACAATCATCAACTCCGAAGAGCTGAAGATGTGTTCGTAGGGCTCCATAAAGGAGAACTCCGGCACTAGCGACGGGAAGGGAAGGAAGTCGGAGGTCTGCGCGAGAAGCACGTAGTTCTGGAGGAAAATAGACATGCCGATGGCGCTAATGAGAGGGCTGAGCCTCGGCGCCTGCCTAAGCGGCTTGTAAGCTATCTTCTCGATGGTCAAGCCGTATGCGCCCGCGTAGATGATTGCGACCACCATTGAGAGGGCGAGTACCGCCATGCCGTCCATGCCCGCCATTGTCAGTAGGGAGGCGACTATAAGGGCTGTAAACGCGCCTATCATATAAATTTCACCGTGGGCGAAATTTATAAGCTCGATGATGCCGTAGACCATTGTGTACCCCAGCGCGATGAGCGCGTAGATGGAGCCTCGCGTCAAACCGCCGAGGAATAATTCAAAGAAATATTCCATATCGTTTCTACTTATTCGGGGGCATTAAAGCGCCCCAGTTAAACGAGAGAGGGGAGAGGCTTTTCGCCTCTCCCCGTTGAGTCCTACAATATTACCTGTTACTTCTGCTCGACGTACTTGCCGTCAATGACCTTGTACATGGAGAAGCCGACGCCGATTGCGTCACCCTTCTCGTCGAAGGAGATTTTCCCGACGGGGGTGTCCACGTACTCGCTGCGGAGCTTCGCCTCAATTGCGGCGTACTCTGTGGAGCCGGCCTTCTCGATAGCGTTCATGAGCGCGACGGTGGCGGCGTAACCCTCTTTGAAGAAGGCGCCGGGATCTTCACCGAACTTGTCTTTGTGCTCTTTAAGAGCCTTCTGGAAGAGGGGGAGGTTGGAGACGTCCATCGGACCGGAGGCGTAAACGCCCTCTGCGAACTCACCGGCGACTTTGATGAAGGTTTCATCTTTTACGCCGTCGTCGGAGACGAAGTAGGTGTCCATCTTTTTCTTCTTCATCTGGGTAACGATCTTGGAAGCCTCAGGATGGTAGCCGCCGTAGATGACCGCGTCAGCGCCGGAGTGCTTGATCTTCTGTACGATAGCGGAGTAGTCAACCGCGCCGGGGGTTACGCCCTCGAAGAGGACGACCTCTGCGTTGTCCATCTTCTCAAGGAAGGCTTTGGCGAACTCTGCGTAGCCCTTGCCGTAGTCGCCCTTGTCGTGGATGACTGCGATCTTCTTCGCGCCGAGGGTGTTAACCGCGAACTCTGCGCCGAGCTTGGCCTGGAGATCATCGGAGGCGATGGTGCGGTAGAAGTTGGGGTAGTCCCCCGACTGTGTGAGGGCGGGGTTGGTGGCGGAGGGTGACATAACGATGATTTTGGCGTCATTGTAGATGCCGAGGGCTGCCTTTGTCGCGCCGGAGCAAATGTGACCGAGGACTACTACCGCGCCGTCGGAGACGAGCTTGGAGGCGGTGTTAGTTGCGATTTCGGGCTTACAGACATCATCCTCTACGAGAAGCTCTACCTGCTTGCCGAGGACGCCGCCGGCGGCATTGATGTCGGCTACGGCAAGCTCAGCTGCGCGTACGGTGGGGATGCCGTAGGAAGCGAGGTCGCCGGAGTGGGGGCCCGCTACGCCCAACTTGATTGTGTCGGCTGCCAGGGCGCTTCCCGCGAGGGAGAGGGCCAGGGCGGCTATGGAGATAGTCATAAGTTTCTTCATCTCAATTCCTCCTATGCCAGTAACTGGTTGGGCCAAATGCCCGGAAAATCCTTGGTTAACGCCTAATTATATGGTGTGACCAAATTACGTCAATAAAATGTTTGACGCTTTTTTAAATACCCAGATACGCTTTCTTGACCTCCTCGTTGGCGGCCAGCTTTTTCGCGTCGTCAACAAGGGTTATCATCCCGTTTTCCATAACATATCCGCGATGCGCAACCTGAAGCGCCATGTTGGCGTTCTGCTCCACAAGGAATATCGTTGTGTTGTGCTCCTGATTGATTTTGGTGATGATGTCGAATATGCGCTTTACGATAAGCGGGGCGAGGCCGAGTGAGGGCTCATCAAGGAGCAGGAGCTTTGGCTTCGCCATAAGGGCGCGGGATATTGCCAGCATCTGCTGCTCGCCGCCGGAGAGGGTGCCTCCCGCCTGGCTTTTTCGCTCGGCCAAAATTGGGAAGAGGTCCAGAACATAATCAAGGTCCTCTTTGATGCCCGCCTTGTCTGTGCGTAAAAAAGCTCCCATCTCCAGGTTTTCCATGACGCTGAGCCCCGGAAAAATTCGGCGGCCCTCTGGTACTTGGGAGATGCCCAGCTTGACTATTTCGTCGGGTGATTTTTTATGTATCTTCTCGCCCTGGAAGGTTATCTCGCCTGAGCGCGGCGGCACGACCCCTGATATTGACATCAGGGTTGTCGTCTTTCCAGCGCCGTTGGCCCCTATGAGGGTAATGACTTCGCCCTCCGACACCTCAATGGTAACGCCTTTAAGCGCCTGGATATTCCCGTAGAAGGTCTTGATATTGTCTATCTTGAGCATTTTACGTGGTTCTTTGTTTTTTAAGAGTTGTCCCGGAAAGTTCGACGATACTAAACATATTGCCCCCCGAGGTCAAGGCAAAGCGGCTCTATCCCAGCGCCGATGCGAAAGAGCCATTCTATACTTAAAGCACTGTAGTGAAAAGTCCTTAAGTGTATTGGAAAAATGACGTTGCGAAGTGTCGCTTTTATTCTGTAAGATATGCTCGTTTTGAAATTTCACCGGTGCCTGCCGGGCTATTTGCGGCGGGACTATAACCATATTGGCGACAGGGCTTTTTTTATGATTCAGCAAAAACCCGATGCTATAGTCGCGTTTACTCCTCCCGACGACTATCGCCCCTTTGCGAATGTCGAGGTGTGCGGTATTAAAGGCCGCAACGTAGAGTATATTGTGGAGGCGGAAGGCTTTCCTCCGGTGCTCATAGGCATGGGTGAGGCTCCCCTGGTGTGGATGGCGCAGGTAACTGAGGAGCCGGACGCTCCATGGCGTTGGGTCGTAAATCAAGGTGTGAGCGCCTCTTCGGCGATCAGGGTGTTGGCAAACACGGAGGAGCACAGCGTTCTGGTTAAGAAGCGTTCAGTCCCACTCCTTGCCGCTTACATCGAGCAGGGCGGCAAGCTGGTGGTGACCCATTTGGATATGCGGCCCCTCGGTATAAACATATACTCCGATGATGGTCATTTTTACGCGGGTGACGCAAAGATGGATAACTGCGTATACATAAACGTGCGCTCAATGTTTGAGATCGGGCCTCCCCCGGCAAAGAGGCTCGCCTGAGAGGCCCCACACCCAATCGCTTGATCCGATGGAGGGCGTGTGAGAAAACGATCACACGCCCTCTTCTTTTAGCCCATCGCGGATTGGTGGAGTAATATTCTGAGTACCATGAATAAACGGCTTAGCGGATTTGAGGCGATAACCGCCCTTTATAAGGTGTCACAGGCTGTAACCTCCTCGCTGGATCAGAAGGAGGCGCTTCGGGCAACTCTTCGTGCGCTCGCCGAAGGGTTGGGCATTGAGCGGGGCATGTTGGTGCTCGCTGACCCCTCCACGCAGGAGGCTACCATCGAGGTGGCCCACAATATGAGTGAGGATGAGATCAGGCGGGGCCGCTACCGTACCGGTGAGGGGGTAGTTGGCAGGGTGCTTGAAACAGGCGAGCCGATGATCGTCCCAAACGTGGGGAAAGAGCCGCTCTTCCTTAATAGGACCCGCTCCCGAGGCGACCTTAGGAAATCTCAGATATCCTTCATATGCGTCCCCGTGAATCTTGAGGGGGAGACGGTAGGGGCGCTCTCCGTAGACCTGCCCTTTGAGGAGGAGATCGCTTTAGATGAGGATGAGCGCCTCCTTGCGGTGGTTGCGGGATATGTGGCGCAGGCGGTGCGGATTCACCGGATGGTCGAGTCTGAAAAAGCGGTGCTTGCCGATGAGAACCTCCATCTTCGCCGAGCCCTAGAGGGTGAGTACCGTATAAAGAATTTCATAGGCGCTTCGACCCCGATGAAGGAGGTCTTCGAGCAGATAATGCTTGTGGCGAAATCCCGCGCGACCGTTCTCCTGACAGGAGAGTCGGGAACCGGAAAGGAGCTCGCCGCGAAGGGCATTCACTATAATTCTGCGAGGAGCAAGGCGCCCTTCATCGGTTTTTCCTGCGCGAGCCTTCCAGAGAGCATCCTTGAGAATGAACTCTTCGGCCATGAGCGAGGGGCTTTCACCGGGGCGACCGCGCTCAAAAAGGGGCGCTTTGAGCTCGCCCACGGCGGCACCCTCTTCCTTGATGAGGTCGGAGAGATACCGCCCAATATACAGGTCAAGCTCCTAAGGGTGATTCAGGAGCGTGAGTTTGAGCGGCTTGGGGGCAAGGAGCCTATAAAGGTCGACGTCAGAATTATCGCCGCCACCAACAGAAACCTCTCGGAGGAGGTCGCCAAGGGACGCTTCAGAGAGGACCTTTTTTACCGCCTCAACGTTGTGCCGATCAAATTGCCGCCCTTAAGGGAGCGCAAGGAGGATATCCCCTTGCTCTCTTACCACTTCCTGAAGAAGTTCTGCGAAGAGAACTCGCGCAAGGTGGAGGGGTTCACCCACGAGGCGATGGCGAGGCTCGTCGAATACGATTGGCCCGGCAACGTTCGCGAGCTTGAGAATATGGTGGAGCGGATGGTGGTCCTCTCAAGGGGAAGCCAGCTTACGGAGGTTGACCTGCCGGGGGAAATTCTGGCGAATCTAAATCCGCAGGCCGCCAGCGGGGAGGGGCTTGACGCGATGATAAAGGGGCTCGCCTCCTATCTTTTCAGCAACCCGCCGGAGCGGGGTGTCTACCATGACATCGTGGACCGGGTAGAGGATATGCTGATAGATGAGGCGTTGGCGAAAACCGGCAATGTCAGGCTCGCCGCAGCACGAATTTTAGGGATAAATCGAAACACCTTATACGCCAAGTTGGCGAAGAGAGATAAATGATATGGCGGTGACATTCACCCTTGAAAAAACAGACTCCTGGACAAAGGCGCGAGCAGGTTACTTAAAGACGCCGCATGGTACAGTCCCTACGCCGCTCTTTATGCCGGTCGGAACGCAGGGGGCGTTAAAGACCCTCCACCCGGACCATGCCGAGGCGGCGGGCGCTAAAATCGTCCTCGCGAACACCTACCACCTCTTTATACAGCCCGGGACCAATATCGTCGCGCGGGCTGGCGGGCTCCACTCCTTCATGGGGTGGGACGGACCCATTTTAACTGATTCGGGGGGCTTTCAGGTTTTCAGCCTCCCTGACAGGGAGATAACGGAGGAGGGCGTCACCTTCTCCTTTGAAAAGGACGGCAAGCCAATCTTCATGGGGCCCGAGGAGTCTATAGGCGCGCAGAATGACCTCGGCGCAGATATCATTATGGCCTTTGACGAGTGTATTCCATTCCCTGCGGAGTATGGCTACGCCGCCGAATCGGTTGAGCGGACACTCCGGTGGGCGGCGCGCTCCAAGAAGGCGCACAAGCGGCCCGGCGAGCAGGGGCTCTTCGGGATAGTGCAGGGCTCCGTTTACCCCGATCTGAGGGAAAGGTGCGCGCGTGAGCTCGTGAAGATGGACTTCCCCGGCTACGCAGTGGGAGGCGTTTCAGTCGGCGAGGGTCACGACCTCATGCAGCGCGCAGTCGAATATTCAATACCATTCCTGCCGGAGGACCGGGTCCGCTACCTCATGGGGGTGGGTCGGCCTGAGGATATCCTCGAAGCTATAACTCGCGGTATCGATATCTTCGACTGCATCATCCCAACGCGCTTTGGCCGCGCCGGTGTATTCTTTACCCCTACCGGGAAGCTTCGCATACACAAAAAGTCATTCAGAAAAGATCGCTACCCCATAGACACCTCATGTGAGTGCCCCACCTGCAAGCGCTTTAGCAGGGCGTATCTGCACCACCTCTTCACAATAGATGAGCCCCTGGGCAAGACCCTCGGGACTATCCACAATATCCATTTTTATATGGACTTGGTGGCTCAGGCGCGTCTCGCCATCGTCGAAGACCGCTTTAAACCATTCAAGCGCAACTTTTACCAGCGCTATCTGGGCGACTCCTCCGGCCCAAAGGGGTAAAGCGGCAGGGACTCCACTTCTGTAAGTAGTTGAAAATATTGAAAACATAGCGGGCGCTATTTTTGACGCCCCTTGGTGAACAAAAAATGTGCAATGAAAGCGCTCCCCGCTTATTTCACGGGGAGTGGGGGTTATCCACAGCGTAATCCACAGAGTTTTCAACAGCCTCTCTACAGCCCCTGTGGAGACGTTTTGCTTTAGAATTAAAAACCCCAAACAAGACGAGCATTTCTAGGAAATGAGGGCTAATCACGACTAAAGGGCTGCATGTGGCGGGTGATTATTCCACTATCTTATTGCTGTAAAATCGCCTCCTTTATAGGGCGCTTTTCCCCGAGCATGAAAATATTTTTATCCCTGCGCTATTCTCTGGCTTCTACTGTTGCCCCGGAGCGCGCCGCTCCGGTAGACTCATGAACATGAAGTTTATAGCCTCCTATCTTACAGCCCTGCTCCTCCTTGCGACGACAACATCCATCGCCGGTGAATTCGACTCCCCTACAACAAAGCCGCTCACACCCCAAGAGAGCTCCTTTCTCTCCGCAGTTGAGGCTGGTGACTTGGCGAACCTTGAGGGTTTTTTAAAGAGCGGCGGCGTTCCGGCGGACCTCGTTCACTGGGAACTCTCCAAGCTGCTCCCGATAGCTGAGGGCGAAGCCCATTTAAAGGCGATTTCCGAGAACTCTCCCGCGTCACCCCTCGGAGCGGCGGCAATCTCGCTCCTGGCAAAGCGCTTTGAGGATGCCGGAGAGTGGTGGGAGGCGGTGCCGCTGCTCGCTCGTCTTCCAAAAATCATCACGGATGAGAAGGAGATTGCCGAGGCGCTGTCACGGCTCTTGGGCGCCCTTGACAAAGCGGGTGATGAGGCTGGAGCTACAAGGGTGGCGATAACCCTCTGGACGGAGTATGCGCACCTGCCCCAATCCGCCGAGGCGGATATTTACCTTGCACGGAAAACCGGAGACCCCTTTAAGCCTGTTCCAGGCGAGAAGATATTCATGCGAGGCAAAAAACTCCTGGAAAAGGGGAGCCGCGCCGAGGCTGTCGAGCTCTTTACCAAACTTAGACCGCGTCTACTAAATGGCACAAAGTTCCTGCCGGAGCTCGATATGGGCCTCGGTAAAGCTCTCTACCTTTTAAGGAGGTACGATGAGGCGCTGGAGCCGCTTGGGCGGGCTGCAAAGCGAGCGGTTGATGCAAAAATCGAATGGCAGGCCCGCTTTTACCGCGCCCGTTCACTCTTTGGCCTTGACCGCGGCGATGAGGGCGCCGCCGACCTTGTCAAGCTGGCAGATAAGCACAAGCGCGCCGGGCAGGCGCCGATGTGGCTATATCAGGCATACAAGGTCTTCCTCGGCAGAAAGATGTATGACGAGTCCTCCCGCGCCAAGAAGAAGCTTATGAGCCGTTACCCCAACTCCTATGAGGCGGTGGATGTCCGTTGGGACGAGGGATGGAGGCTCTATAGAAATGGAGATTTCCTGAAGGCGGGAAAACTCCTCACCGACTCAGTCGCGGATATCAGGGAGGGATGGCAGCGCTCCAGAGCGCTCTACTGGGGCGCCCGCGCCCTGTCCGAGGGTGGCGAAGGGGAGCGGTCGCGGCTGGTCTATGAGCTGCTTTTAAGCGAGGTCCCGCTCGGCTACTACGCCCGCCTTGCCAGGGCTGACCTTAAGGGTGAAGACGCATTTGACTATCTTGATGCCAGAACCTTCAAAGAGACCACGGTTGTTGCTAATAGAGAGAAATTTGACGCTGCGTTAGCGGTTGAAGAGTTCTCGGCTCCGGCACAATACCTTCGTCTTGGTTACCCGGAGGCCGCCATCTATGAGCTGGATAGGATAGGCAGGCGCGGCCCCGCCTCGGGTTGGCTACGGTATTGGGCCGAGGATTTTCATGGCGCGGTCGAGGATGCCTCCTGCGCATGGTACGACTGGCCCGGAGGCGATGGGGGCGGTGTCGGCGAGGATTGCCAGCTTTCATTTAACCCGGCATTTCCAGCGTCTGTTATGTCCGCGGCGAGGGACGCCGGGGTGCACCAGCACCTTCTCCTCGCTATAGCGCGCACCGAAAGCCACTTCGACCAGGACGCCTACTCTTTGTGGGAGGCTCGTGGGCTGATGCAGTTTATACCCGCCACGGCTAAACGTATCGCAGATGAACTGGGCCTTACGAATTTTAGTCAGGATGAGCTCTTCAAGCCCCGGACGGCGCTGCTCCTCGGTGGTAGATACCTAAGGAATCTCCTCGATAAATTTGATGGGAATCTGGTGAGCGCCATAGCCTCTTATAACGGCGGCGAAGCGGCGGTGACCAAGTGGCGTAAGGCCCGCCCAGGCATTGACGAGGCGGTTTTTATCGAGTTGATCCCCTACCGGGAGACGCGAAGATACGTAAAGAAGGTTTTTACGGCGCTTGATGCCTATGGCAGGATGGACCCCGAGGGGCTTTTAAAATGAATCATTCCCCGCCTTGACACGTGTTTTTCTGGGGAGTAGAGTTCCACGGTTCACAATGCCGGGCGCTTTCGCGCCTAATTCCAATCGCGTTTTTCGCCAACTTTTAATTTTTGTGGAGTGAGAGTGTGTTCGAGATAGTCTCCAAAGAGAAGTTGGGGCCAGCCGTCTTTCGGATGGATATAGCCGCCCCTGATATCGCCAGGAAACATCAGGCGGGCAATTTCATCATGTTGAGGATCAATGAAGAGGGAGAGCGTATCCCCCTCACCGTCGCTGACAAGGACGCCGAGAAGGGGACCGTTACCCTAGTATTTCAGGCGGTCGGCAAGACCAGCGCCGAGCTCGCGGAGCTCTGCGAAGGCGATTCTCTCCTTGACTTCGTAGGCCCCCTTGGTAAGCCGACCCACATCGAAAAGTTCAACGGCGTAGTGGTCTGCGTTGGCGGCGGCATAGGTGTAGCCCCCGTCCACCCCATAGCCTGCGCCCTCAAGGATATCGGCAACCGCGTAATCTCAATCATCGGCGCTCGCTCAAAGGAGCTCCTCATAATGGAGGAGGAGATGAAGGCGACGAGCGACGAGCTCATAGTCTGCACCGACGACGGCTCCTACGGCAAGCAGGGCTTCGTCACCGAGGCCCTCGATGAGGTGATAAGGCGGGAGGGCAAAGAGAACGTGGCCCTCGTCGTCGCCATCGGCCCCGTCCCGATGATGCGCTTTTGCGCCAAGACCACCGAGCCCTACGGCGTACACACTGAGGTTAGCCTCAACCCCATCATGGTCGATGCCACTGGCATGTGCGGCGCTTGCCGCGTAACCGTGGGCGGCGAGACCAAGTTCGCTTGCGTCGACGGCCCCGAGTTCGATGGGCACAAGGTCGACTTCGATGAGCTCACAAAGCGCCTCGCCATGTATAAAGAGAGCGAGGCCCGCGCAATGAAAATTTATGAGGAGGCGAGCCACGGCGGCAAGCGCTGCTGGGAATAGCCCGTTTATATATTGAGGATTTTATAATGGCCCCGAGAGAGAAGACGCCGCGCCAGCCGATGCCCGAACAGGAGCCCAAGGTAAGAGCGCGAAATTTTGATGAAGTGCCCCTTGGCTATTCCCATGAGACAGCCATTAAAGAGGCGAAGCGCTGCCTACAGTGCAAAAAGCCAAAGTGCCGCCAGGGTTGTCCGGTGGAAGTTTTGATCCCACAGTTCATAGGCAAGATTGCCGAGGGTGATTTCGCCGGAGCGGCAAAAACCTTAAAAGAGAAGAACAGCCTCCCCGCCGTCTGCGGCCGCGTCTGCCCCCAGGAGACGCAGTGCGAGGAGCTATGTATCCTCGGCAAGAAGGAGGAGCCCGTCGCCATAGGCAGGCTTGAGCGCTTCGCCGCCGATTGGGAGCGCAATGAGGGCAAGGTAGAGATTCCCGAGCTCGCCCCCGCAACAGGTAAAAAGGTAGCGGTTATAGGCGCAGGCCCCGCAGGGCTCACCGTCGCCGGCGACCTTATTAAGATGGGTCACGAGGTCACCATCTTCGAGGCGCTGCATAAGCCGGGCGGCGTCCTCGTTTACGGTATCCCCGAGTTCCGCCTCCCCAAAGCCATAGTGCAGGCGGAGGTTGAATACCTGAAGTCTATGGGCGTCAAAATCCAGGTAAATGCGGTTATAGGAAAGACCCGAACCCTCCAGGAGCTAATGGAGGAGGATGGGTTCGATGCAGTCTTCGTCGGCTCCGGCGCAGGTCTTCCCACATTCATGGGCATCGATGGTGAGAACCTTAACGGCGTCTACTCCGCAAACGAATACCTTACTCGCTCAAACCTTATGAAGGCTTACCTCTTCCCCGAATACGATACGCCGGTAGCCCGCGGCAAGCGCGTCGCCACACTCGGCGGCGGCAACGTCGCGATGGACTCGGCGCGCACGGCCTTAAGGCTAGGCGCGGAGGCTTCCATCTGCGTCTATCGTCGAGGCCGGGAAGAGATGCCCGCCCGCTCCGAGGAGATTCATCACGCCGAGGAGGAGGGGGTCCAGCTGAATCTCCTCACCAACCCGATTAGGATCATCGGCGACGAGATGGGCCGCGTCTCCGGGATGGAGTGCATCCAGATGGAGCTTGGCGAGCCAGACGACTCGGGCCGCAGGCGCCCGCAGCCCATCAAGGGCTCCGAGTTCGTCCTTGAGGTGGATACAGTCGTTATAGCTATCGGCAACTCTCCAAACCCCCTCATCCCCGCTACCACACCGGCGATTGAGACCTCCAAATGGGGCACGATCATCGCCGACGAGGAGACGGGTAAGACGACCATGGAGGGAGTATACGCGGGTGGTGACGTAGTTACCGGCGCGGCTACCGTAATCCTCGCGATGGGGGCAGGCCGCAAGGCCGCAACCGCCATAGACGAGTATTTGAAGGGCAAATAAGGCGGCCCTGCCGCCCTATGCGACACCCCCCTTTGAGTGCTTTTGCCCCATGGGGAAAGCACATCCATAGGGCGTGTCGGCAGAAGTTGAAATATAGGCAAACGGGAGCGGCCCTAATGGGGTCGCTTCCTTGTTTTTAGCTTGCTGATATGCTAGTTTTCGCCGGATGGTTATGCCTGTTCGGCCCCTAATTTTACCTTCGCTTTCGGAGATTGTGATTCATGGATTCAAAGTACCGCCCCCAAGAGATTGAAGAGAAGTGGCAGAGAAGGTGGGATGAGGAGCAGACCTTCGCCGTAACCGAGGACAAAGAGCGGGATAAATACTATGTCCTGGAGATGTTCCCCTACCCATCGGGGCGCATACACATGGGTCACGTCAGGAACTACACAATTGGAGACGTGGTTGCCCGGTATAAGTCCATGCGGGGCTATAACGTCCTACACCCGATGGGGTGGGACGCCTTCGGCATGCCGGCGGAAAACGCGGCGATAGACAGGGGCGTCCACCCGGCCAAGTGGACCCGCGAGAATATAGCTTACATGCGCGGACAGCTCAAAAGGATGGGCTTCTCCTACGACTGGGAGCGCGAGCTCGCCACCTGCGACCCTGAGTATTACAAGTGGGAGCAGTGGCTCTTTCTCAAGATGGTTGAGAAGGGGCTCGCCTACCGCAAAAAGACCAGCGTCAACTGGTGCGACGACTGCGCCACTGTCCTCGCCAACGAGCAGGTGGAGCAGGGGCTATGCTGGCGCTGCTCCTCGGTGGTCCGTCAAAAAGACCTCTACGGGTGGTTCTTTAAGATCACCGATTACGCAGATGAGCTGCTCGCCTGTATCGATGATATGGGGGGATGGCCTGAGAACGTCCTGGCGAGCCAGAGAAACTGGATTGGCAAGTCCTACGGCTCCGCAGTTCGCTTCCCTTGGGTAGGACGGGAGGGAGAGGTCGAGGTCTTCACAACCCGCCCGGACACCCTCTACGGCGTCACCTTCATGAGCCTTGCCGCCGAGCATCCCTTGGTAGAGGAGCTTGTCGCCGGCACCGCGCATGAGGCCGAGGTGATGGCCTTCGTCAACAAGGTCAAGGGCGAGGATAAGATATCGCGCACCGCCGACGATTATGAGAAGGAGGGCGTATTTACCGGCGCCTACGTAAAGAACCCCCTCACCGGAGATGAGGTGCCGGTATATGTCGCGAACTTTGTCCTGATGGACTATGGCACCGGCGCTGTTATGGCCGTTCCCGCCCACGACCAGCGCGATTTTGAGTTCGCCAAGAAGTATGACCTCCCGATAAAGGTGGTAATTCAGCCTGAGGGAGAGGCCCTTGATTCGGCGGCCTTGAAAGAGGCCTACGTCGATCCCGGCGTGCTCGTCAACTCCGCGCAATTTGACGGCACCCCCAACAAGCAGGCCATTGAGGATATCACCGCCTATCTGGATGGCGAGGGACTAGGCGAGAAGACCGTTAACTTCCGCATCAGGGATTGGGGCATCTCCCGCCAGCGCTACTGGGGCGCGCCCATCCCCATTGTTTATTGTGAGAAGTGTGGAGTTGTGCCCGTGCCGGAGAGCGAACTTCCGGTAAGGCTCCCCGAGGATGTGGAGTTCCCCGAGGGCAGGGTGCTGCCACTTGCCGAGATACCCTCCTTCTATGAGACTACCTGCACCTCCTGCGGTGGCGCGGCGAGGCGCGAAACAGACACGATGGACACCTTCGTCGAGTCCTCCTGGTACTACATTCGCTATGCCTGCTCAAACTTCGATGAGGCTATGTTCGACCGCGCGGCGGTGGACTACTGGCTCCCCGTTGACCAGTACATAGGCGGCGTAGAGCATGCGGTGCTGCACCTTCTCTACTCGCGCTTTTACACCAAGGTGCTGCGCGACATGGGGATAGTCTCCTTCGGCGAGCCCTTCACCAACCTCCTAACGCAGGGGATGGTCTGCAAGGAGACCGTAAAGTGCCCCGAGCATGGCTGGCTTCTGCCCGAAGAGGTTGCGGAGGACAATAAGTGCGTCAAATGCGGTAAGGATGTAGAGTTCGGGCGCACGGAGAAGATGTCAAAGTCAAAGAAGAATGTCGTCGACCCCGAAGCGCTCATCGCAGGTTACGGCGCGGACACCGCGCGACTTTTCAGCCTCTTCGCCGCCCCGCCGGAGAAGGACCTTGAATGGTCGGAGCAGGGCGTTGAGGGCTCATACAGGTTCCTGAGGCGCGTATGGAAGCTCGCCGCCGACAATCAGGAGTGGCTAATCGGCACCGCACCTTTTACTGGCGGTGAGGTTGACGGCAGCGCCAAGGATATACGCCGAAAGGCCCACGAGACTATCGTAAGGGTCACCGGCAACATCGAGGATCGCTTTCACTTCAATACGGCTATCTCCGCAGCGATGGAGCTCGTAAACGACCTCTCCTCCTTCACCCCTGAGAGTGAGACTGACCGTGCAGTATTCCGCGAGGCGATGGATATACTCGTCACCCTTCTATCCCCGATGGTTCCCCACTTTGCGGAGGAGCTGTGGGAGGCGCTGGGAGGCGAGACCCGCCTCTTCGACTCTAGCTGGCCCGAGGCCGACGAGGCCGCCCTCGTCAAGGATGCCATAACGATAGTCGTGCAGGTTAACGGCAAGGTGAGGGGACGCCTTGAGGTTTCACCTGAAGCAGAGCAGGCGGAGGTTGACGCTGCCGCCCGCGTCGATGAGAACGTTGTACGCCACCTTGAGGGCAAGACGGTCGTCAAGGTCGTCTACGTCAAGGGGAGGCTCCTCAATATAGTGGTTAAATGACAAAAGCCCGCTTCCTCGCCGCCTCTCTTTTAATGGTGCTTATCGCCCTCTCGGGGTGCGGCTACCATCTAGTGGGGAGTGAACTCTCCGGGGGTAGCGGCTTCGCGGCGGGGCCGGTGGACGATTTGAGCCGGGAGCCTCTCTTCGGGCCCTACATGCGGGCGGCGCTTGCCTCCCGGATAGTGGAGCGCGGAGGGGCTGGAGACATTACTATATCAGTCTTCCTACACCGAGTTGATGAGCGCGCGAGGGCCTATGTGGTTGGTGATATTCCCCGCGAGTACCTGCTCACCGCCGTAGCGGATTACACCCTCATAAGGGGCGGCGAGACGATCTTCAAGGAGACCGGAGTGAGCGCCGAGCAGGAGTTTGCGGCGGGGCTCGACATAAACGCGACACGCTCCTTCAAGGAGGCGGGGCTCAGAAGGCTCGCAAAGACCCTCGCAGATAAAATTCTAGTTCGCGCCACCCTGGCAATGTCCAGGGGGGAGCGCAGCAAATGAGCAATCTTCCACCGGTAGCCCTCCTCTTAGGCGATGAATCCTTTCTCGTTGACAGGGAGCTTAAAGCCATTGAAGCCGCATCGGAGATAACCTCCCCGGAGGATATGAACCGCCAGGTTTTCGATGCAGCGGAGAGCAATGTGGGGGAGGTGGTCAACTCGGCAAAGACACTGCCCTTTTTAGGTTCCCGTCGCCTCATAATCGTAAAAGCGGTGGATAAGTGGAGCGCCTCCCAGTGGGATACCCTCACCGCATACCTGGAAAAGCCCAACCCATCCACAACGCTTGTTTTAATCGCCGAGAAGATTGATAAGCGCCGCTCCTACTGGAAGACCCTGAAAAAATCCGCCCATATAGTTGAATGCGTCAAGCCCTCGGATAGCGAGCTCACCGGCTGGATAAGGCGAATTTCCCAGGAGGCTGGCTTCGAGGTCGGCGCCAACGTAGCGCAGTCGCTGGTGCTGAGAGTAGGACCGGACCTTCAGCTCCTCTACAGGGAGATACTTAAGCTCCAGGCTTTCGCGGGAGATAAGGGCAGGGTGACGGTGGAGGATGTTGAGGTGCTGGTCGGCGAATCCCGCGGCACCACCGTATTCGTATTGTGTGACGCCCTTGGGATGAGGCAGCTTGGACCATCCCTCAAAGCGCTTAGAAAGCTTCTTGAGCTTGGCGAAGCCCCGGTCAAGATAGTCTACATGATAGCCCGCCACTTCAGGATACTTACTAAAGCAAGATACCTTAAGGAGCGGGGCGGCAGGGTTAACCCCGGTGAAGCCGCTTCGAGCCTCGGCGTGCCCCCTTTCGTAGCGAGGAAAGCAATGGATCAGGCGGCTAAGTGGAGCTGGGACCGCCTGGACAGGGTCGTGCGGGAGCTCCTCCATGCAGATTATATGCTTAAGAGCGGCGGCAAGGAGGAGGTCGTGGAGAAGCTGGTCATAGACCTCTGCACCTGAGCGGTTAGTCCCCCACCTATCCACGCTAAATTAATGAAAGCAACGGATACAGATGGAAGATAAACTCCAAAAGCTTGCTGAACTCGTTAGGAGCTTAAAGCGCGCAGGAGCCTCGGATGCCCGCGTTGTGGATGTCTCTAAAATAATTGTAGATGAAGCTCTGGCTGCAAGATGCCTTGAGCCGAAATGCCCAAACTATGGCCTCGCGCTCAGCTGTCCCCCAAACGTCGAGGGCCCAGAGGGCATGCGGGAGAAGCTTAAGCGCTTTGAAAAGGCGGTCACCCTAAAGCTGGACGTTCCTCTTAAGCTCCTCAATTCAAAGGAGTCTTACACGGCATTTAAGAGGCTAAGCGAGCTTGCTGTTGGGGCAGAGGAGCTGGCAAAAGAGCTGGGTTTTAGAGAGGCTGAGGCTTATACGGGGGGCTCCTGCAAGGTCATCTTCTGTGGCGAGGAGGAGCGTTGCCAAGCTCTTTCTGGCGGGGCGTGCAGGCAGCCGAGATTCGCGAGGCGTTCTATGTCAGGATATGGAGTAGATGTTACGGCACTTGCCGCCGAGGCGGGGTGGAAACTCTCCTGGAGCGGAGTTCAGCCTGAGGATGGCGGTGAGAAGCTGGCAAGCGTCTATGGGCTTGTGCTTATTTATTAAGGTTGTTGGCCCCGGCGCTTTGGGGCGATTTTATTTTTAGAAGAGGGGTTATGGATTTCGAGGTGGTGAGGGATTGTTCCTCAATAGATTGGGTGGAGGTCGCCGGCATCCTTGAGGAGGTCGGGATGGGCAACTTGGGCCCCGAGATAAGAAAAATAGCTTTTGAGGCCAGCTACGCCAAGGTCTTTCTCTTCAGCAAGGGGCGGCTGGCAGGGTTTGGCAGGGCACTCTCCGATGGAGTCCATGAGGCCGCGATATATGACGTGGCTTTGAGGCCCGAGTATCAGGGCAGCGGCGGGGGCCGGCTTATAATCGAAAATCTTATTAATGCCATCCCGGGGGTGAATTTCATACTCTATGCGCGGCCCGGCAAAGAGGGGTTCTATGAGAAGATGGGGCTGAGCAGGATGAGGACGGGGATGGCCCGCTTTTTGAAAAACGATTATATGAGGGAGCGCGGCTTCACAGAGTAGCCCTCGTACATCAATCTCAAAGATCATTAAGGAGCATGCAATGATAAGTGTAATAGCCTCCATAAAAGTTAAGCCCAGCTGCAAGGACCTGTTTCTAACGGCCTTTAAAGCCAACGTGCCCTCGGTGATGGCGGAGGAGGGGTGCCTTGAGTATGCGCCGATGGTGGACCTGGATACCGAGTGGCCCGTTCAGGCTCTGGATATCAATGTGGTTACGATAATCGAGAAGTGGGAGAGCCTTGACGCGCTAAAGGAGCACCTCTCCTCTCCGCACATGGTATCCTTCAGGGAGAAGACGGAGGAGCTTGTCATCGAAACTTCGGTTAAAATTTTGACCGCTGCTTAAAAGGGTGGTTTAGGGCTGAAATAATTATCTTGCTATTACTTTAAAAAGAGTTTATTGTCCGCATCACATTCAGGCCCGCACCATTTGGGCCGGAGAGAAACGCACTGTTTACGACACCAAAAGGGAGAGGCGACAGAAGCCTCTCCCTTTTTTTAGTTTTCCGGCGTGAATTTCTCACGCCAATAATAGCAATTGGATGGATATGCACACAATTATGGGACCAACCTGTCTTGCAGTGTTCTCTACCATCGCAGTTGCGTAAGCATGGGACGAAGATGCCCTGCAATGAAAGGTTGTCAAAATGGCAAAAGGTACAGTCAAGTGGTTCAACGATCAGAAAGGTTTCGGCTTCATCACACCAGATAACGGCGGCAGCGACCTTTTCGTGCACTTCAGCGCGATTCAGGGCGACGGCTTCAAAACCCTCGCAGAGGGTCAGCCGGTAGAGTACGACGAGGGTATGGGCCAGAAAGGCCCCCAGGCCACCAACGTACGCCCCAACTAAATACGCTCCAATTGGAAAAGCGGCTCGTTTACGGGCCGCTTTTCTTATTACAAACCATCCAAGGACTTCATATTGAGTTTTAAATCATTACAGCTACATGAAAAGATAGCTTCTAATATAAAGAGGGCGGGTTACGAACAACCCACCCCCATACAGGCCGCGTCAATCCCAATGGCGCTTAGTGGCCAGGATATTCTAGGCATAGCAGAAACGGGTACCGGCAAGACGGCGGCTTTTGTGCTGCCCATCCTTCAGCGCCTTATTAATGGGCCAAGGAACAAGGTCCGCGCGCTTATCGTTGCGCCGACCAGAGAACTTGCTGAACAGATACATGAGAGCATCGCCGAGCTCGGACGCAAGACCGGCCTCCGCAGCATGACAATTTACGGCGGCGTTGGTTTTCAGCCGCAGGTGGACAAGCTGCGCCGTGGCTTTGAGATAGTCGTCGCATGCCCCGGCCGTCTGCTAGACCACGCAGGGCGCAAGACAATAAACCTCTCGGGTGTAGAGGTGCTGGTGTTGGACGAGGCGGACCGAATGTTCGACATGGGTTTTTTGCCGGAGGTACGCAAGATAGCAAAGCTTCTGCCCGAGGCACGCCAGACCCTCCTCTTTTCAGCGACCATGCCCAACGAGGTAAGACATCTCGCGGATGAGGTTCTGAAAAATCCGGAGACCGTAAAGGTATCCCAGACAGCGATGGCGGACACCGTAAGGCACTCGCTCTTTCCTGTAGACAAGAACAAGAAGGGTGCACTCCTCCTGGAGCTTTTGGCGACTACCGATACAAAATCCGTGCTAATCTTCACGCGCACAAAGCACTTGGCGCAGCGGATAGCGGAGAAGCTCGCCAAAAAGGGGCACAAAGCTACCTCCCTACAGGGCAACCTCTCCCAAAACAGGCGGCAGGCTGCAATGAAGGGCTTCAAGGATGGAACCTATACAATACTGGTCGCCACCGACATAGCAGCGAGAGGCATAGACATCGCCACAGTTTCCCACGTCATAAACTATGACATGCCGAGAACAGTGGAAGATTACACTCACCGCACTGGCCGTACAGGCCGGGCGCGTCGCTCTGGCGATGCCTTCTCGATGATTACCGGAGATGACCGCGCGGTCGTTAGGCAGATTGAGAAGATACTGAGGGCTAAGATTGAAAGACGCGCAGTTGAAGGGCTGACAAGTAACGCAGCCTGACGACACGATTCCCTTGAGCCGCTTTTTTTATGAACCTCCAATATGTGAGGCCGCTTTTGGAAAAAGAAACCAAAGCACAGAAAAAAGAGATTAAAGTAGGTAGTGATGTAAAGTCTAAATGTGGAGCGTGTAAGGAGCTTTGTACGCACATCGTCGTCTCTATGAATGAGAAGAAGGTGCCGCTACAGGTCCGCTGCTATAAATGCGGTCGCTCACATCTCTACCGCCCGGAGACAAAGGCCCGCACCGCCGGAAGCAAAAAGAAAAACCCGGATGCTGAGGAGTGGCTAAGACTATCTCAGAAGTGGGATGAGTCCAAGGCTGGGGGCTATAGCATGACCAATGAGTACAAAAACGGCTCATTGATAAACCATAAGAAATTCGGCATTGGTATTGTAAGGCAGAATCTTGGCGCTGGCAGGATGCGTGTGCTCTTCGAAGATGGCCTGAAGCTTATGTGCTGCGCCGAAGGTTAAGAGATAGTTAAAAACCTTCGGGCGGGAATTACCCGCCCGAAGAGTCACCAGAATCTCCACATACCCACTACCAGCAGTATCCCGAAAGCTACCCCCAGGTTTACGTAGGCCATCATATAAAGCAGCCGGACCTCTTTCGATTCCCTATTAAGATCACCGTTCGCCATTGAGAAGGTTGGGAAACCCTCCAATTTCTCGACGCCGTGCGGAGCTCCCTTAAGTGCCTCTGTCATATCCTCTCCAGCCTGGTGACGGCCGAAATGGTTTCCGTCCTTCCACCTCTCGCTGGTGCTCAAATCATAAAGAGCCTCTTCAACCTTGACCCACGCAGGCCGCCCATCAACGCCGTCATTTGATTGCCATCCGGCGCGAAGTTTTTTCAGCTTCGGGCTAAGCACTTGAGAGACGTAGAGCGCCGATAAGACCAGGAAGAGATAGAGGCCGATCTTTACCAGCAGGAGCTTGCCGGAGGTAGAATCGAGGAGCGCGGCAGGGTGATGATAGCGCATCTTTGTCAGGATTACTCCTGTGACGCCAAGTATGATTATGGAGATAAAGGCTATGCGCATCTCTGTCTTTGGAAGGCCCCCCTTCGCGTACTTTGGCTTAAGGACCAGATGGACATAGAGTATCGTACCAATCCAGGCGAAGGCGGCGATAAGGTGTGCCATGCCAAGGAGCATTTTGAAAATTCGCTCGCCAAAAGTCTTTGGGGCGCCTATGGAGGATTGGGGCGGGGGCCATTTGTAGCCGGAGGAGAGGAAAGCTTCGCCCACTGGGGTGAGTGTGCCTCCACCCGTTTCATCCAGGTGGCAGGTCTTGCATGGCTCGTTGCTCTCAAGGGCGAACTCCTCAGTTGCCCAGCTGGCGTTGACAATCAATAGGGCCATTAGAACAAAGGCTAGCAATATGACCAACCTTTCACAGAAGCGGCCTCCTCTCTCCACCATCAGCCCTAACACCTCTCAGCGACAGCGAAGAAAGGGCAAGCGGCTTCACGGCATCCATGGGGATGGGCTTGGCTGAAGTTGCAAGCTCTGGCTTCGGAGAGGGGCAGGGTAATTCCAAGGGCCTCCTCCAGATAATCTACCGCTACCCTTATTGCGCCAAGCACGTATGCTTTGCAGCAGCTAGGCCCAGTTAGCTCGGTTATAGCCCTCGATGCGCGTGTCGCAGCCTCCATCGTAATGCGCTGTTCGCGGTCAGTGCCGCACCTTGAGCCTGTAAGCAAGGCGAAAACCGCCCCGATGGCAGGCGTTACTCCGCAAACCCCGGTAAGGCCGCAGTAGCCCCCTATGGCTTGTTTGTCCAGCCTTGAGAAAACCTCGGAAATCTCATCCTCCGCTATCATGGCCTTACCGCCAACCCGGAGAGCTCCAAGCAGGGCTCCCGCTGCGATATATGCATGCTGGCACCCCAGCATCGGCAGTTTGGAGTTGCTGAACATCTCCTCTGCCAACAATATCGGATCTTCCGTGATGGTCGATAAAACTAATAACTTAAAGTGCTCGGGGGCATCGATGTTGTAACATCCGTCGCAAACAAAGTGTCCCTCCGGACATCTAATATGCGCCAGCGACTCCATGCCGCAGCTGTCACATTTTAGAGTTACAGAAGAGGTGAGGTACTCAAGGGGTGAACCGCAAGCCGTGCAGTGGGTGGTCTTTTGATCTGTAGCAATAATTGAATCAGCTTCGGAGTGCCGACCGGCACCATCCTCAGGGGCTCAACAGCTTTGATTGATTTTAAGGTCATCCATCTTTGCCCTTTTCTTGGCGTACGCTTGGTCATCACCTATCAATTAGCGTGACACTGACTCTTTCAAAGTTTAAACCTTATCACGGCTAACAAGACCTCGCCATATTGGAGCGCATATGCATTTTGTTATCATCAAAAGCAGGGGTTTAAGTTGACCTCTTTGACCGGCGGAAGTAAGAATGGAGAAGTGCCCTTTACCTAAAAAGAAATCTTGCGGCGTGTTATGAGACGGAACCAGCATGAACTTTGAGATATCCCCAATAGGAACAATTCATACCCCCTTTAAAGAGAAGTCCCAATGCCCTGTTCAGACTGGCGCGGCAGGCGAGGCGGTGGGGAGCGTTGAGCTTTTGCCTGAGCTCGCGCCTGGTCTTAAGGATATAGAGCTCTTCACCCACTTATACCTCTTTTACATCTTTGACCGGGCAGGGGAGGTTGAGCTTATACGACACCCCTTCCTCGACGACGAGCCCCACGGAATCTTTGCCACGCGCCACCCATGCAGGCCGACACCGCTCGGCCTCTCAATCGTGGAGCTGGTTGAGCGGCAGGGTAACGTCCTGACGGTGAAGGGCATCGATGTTTTGGATGGCACCCCCCTTATTGACATAAAACCCTATGCGCCCAAGTTTGATGGCGTAGAGGGTGCCTCAAACGGCTGGCTTGAGGGGAAGGATTGGAGGCCAAAACCCGAGGGGCGGGAGTAGCTGACCCCACAGCGTTTCCATAAGGGCCATGGTAAATTTTGCTGCTCCCCTTGATTCACTCCACCTTTAACCCAAGGTCATCGAGGAGCTTTTGGGTAAGCTCCACAGGCCGCCCTGTCTTAAGCGATACCATGACGAAGGTGACCTTTGCATCTGCTACCACCTTTTCGCTACCCTTCAGCAGGACCAGCTGGTGTATGACGGCGCTCCTGTTGCCCGTTGAAATCAACTCCGTATAAATTTCAATGACCTCACCCTGAAATGCGGGGCGGCGATAATCGATATTTATATTTACGACGGTGAACCCAAGCCCCTCTTTGACCACATTCTCAAAGGAGCCGACCCGCTCAAACCATTGCCATCGCCCTTCCTCCAGAAACTCTAAATACCTTGCGTTATTAACATGCCCATACATGTCGAGGTGATAGCCTCTAACCGCGATCTCCGTTTTTACCTTCATGAAGCGGCGCTCCCTGTTGAAATTTAAATGAATAGCTATTCATTATGCTGCGCGAAGCCACCCATTGCACGTGAAAAAATTATATTTTTCGGAATAAAACCGGTGGGGAGCGGGCGGAGCTTTTGTGTCACCCGGTAATGTAGTTCCCTTGAGTATTTTACGAACCATACTAGTAAGCTCGTTTGGCCTGTAGGGTTTCTGGATGAAGCCTGATAGCCCCTTTCCGTCGAAGTGGTGAGTTGTTTCCTGCTCACCATATCCGCTTGAGAGGATAATTTTTATGGAGGAGTTTAACTTTCTAAGCGCTCCATAGGTCTCCTCTCCCCCCATCCTCGGCATAACCATATCGAGCAACACAAGGTCGAAGGGCTGCTCGGCTTTACTGAAAATCTCAATGCCCTCGACGCCATCTATCGCCGTCACAACCTCAAGGCCGATTCGTTCGAGGACGCTCTTTGCAAATTCTCGCACCATAGACTCATCGTCTATTACAAGGACTCTTGCGTTAAGGTGCTCCACATCCTCTGTAGCCTTTGTTGAGGGCTCCTCCTCAGGCTCCTCAAGTTTTTCAGTAGAAACAGGGAGAAAAACCCTTATAGAGGTTCCCTTACCGAGGGCGCTCTCAATATTTATGGCCCCCCTGTGCCCGCGTACAATACCGAGAGTTGCAGCAAGCCCCAGTCCGCGGCCGGCAAATTTGGTGGTATAGAAGGGCTCGTAAACTCTTTCGAGGGTGTCCTCGTCCATGCCGCAACCCGTATCTGCGACATCTATGTAGATGAAAAGCCCCTCCTCGGCATTTTCGCTGGCGGACATCTTCTCAAGTTCGCTTCGGCTGAGCCTAAGGGTTCCCGTGGAGACCCTTATTTCTCCCTTGCCGCTATCCATCGCTTCGGCGGAGTTGGTGATAAGGTTCATAAAAACCTGCCTTATCTGGGTCGCATCTGCATCTATGGCGGGCAGCTGCTCTGCGAGGTTGAAATGTAGGGAGGCTCTCTTTTTTGTGCTCGCCTCCAGAAGGGTGGTCATCTCTATAACCATTTTGTTGACATCCATAGTTTCGACAACAAAATGGCCCTTGCCGGAGTACGCGAGCATCTGCTTTGCTAGGTCCGCCGCTCTAATGGCGGAGGTCAGAATGCTCTCAAGGTAGCCGCGAACCGTGCTTTGGTCGCTAAGGTTGGTGAGGGCCATCTCTGCGTTGCCCATTACCCCTACGAGGAGGTTGTTAAAGTCGTGCGCTATGCCCCCCGCAAGTACCACAAGGCTCTCCAGCTTTTGAGCATGCTCCACCTGGCGCTGTAGCTTAAGCCGCTCCTCCTCCGCCCTCTTGCGGCTGGTTATGTCTATGCAGGACTCGATAATCTGGACCACATCGCCATCGTCATTGAATATAGGCGCTGCTATCACCTCGGAGACCCGCTCTTTGCCCTCCTTGTCAAGATAGATGTGCTCAGTGGTAAACTTACTGCGAGTCTTGAAGATAATATCCAGGGGGCAATCCCGTCCCTCTTCGATGCAGGGGCCATCCTTGCCATAGTTGACCTTAAAACAACAAAGGTCGTCCGCTTCCTGTGTTCCCGATAAGCTCCTCTCCTTCGCCGCCTGATTCATCATCGCAATGGAGTAATCTGCGTTGATGACCAAAATAGATTCGGGGAAGCTGTCGATTATCGTTTGCAAAAACTCCTTTGAACGCCGTAGCTTCGCCTCGCTCTCCTTGATTTCGGTGATATCGAGGGCTGTGAATGTTATACCCTTGGAAAAGTCATTTGCATCTATGGGGGTGCTGCTTAAAAAGATATCGACAAGCTCCCCGTCCTTTCTCTTAAAGCGAGTCTCAATAGAGCCTAGCCCTCCCTTAGATATCTGCTCCTGGAGCTTAAGGCCGACCGCCCTGTATTCCTCATCACTGTTGTAAAGGAGGCGGCCCCTGTTGCCCAATAGCTCCTCCTCTGAATAGCCGGTTATGACCTGTAGCTGTCTGTTTGCCCAGGTAATAACCCTCTTTACGACTACCCCTATACCTACCGGCGCAACTCGGGAAACGCTTTCAAGCATGGAGGCGCTCTTGAGCCATGCCTCCTCAGTCTCCGCCTGGCTCAGCATCTTCTCCCTGATATTGCGGGAGCCAGCGAAGAGGCCAATCATCCCCAGCGCCCAGATTACGAAGTGGAGTCCCCCCATCTGTAACGCTCTTAGATAGTGGAGGTTGAAGTATTCGCGCATCGGCACTGAAACACTTATCCCACCCCTGATATACTCCTCGCTTCCTCCCTCGCCGACGTGGCATTTGGTGCATGCCGCTTTACCTACGACCGGTTTGATGACCCTGTAATAAGGTTCACCCTCTATAGTTGAAAATCCTTCGATTTCCTGACCTTCGCTGGTGAAACTCTCAAGGGCCGCCCGCTCCCACGGGTCTGGCTCATTCTCTTCTCTCAGAGGGTCAAGGCTGGAGAGGTGGCCTCTGATTCCGCCGGTCATCCCACCAAGTTCATGCAGTTGGCGTGTGACATAGGCCGGATTCATCAGCGTCAAGCGCTTGCCGCTATCAGTCGTTGCGTACTTATCGCTATTTTCTGGTATCTGGGGGTTTGGTGGAGTCTCTTCGCCGGTCTCAACGTAGATGCCGTTGTGCGCAAGTACCCAGCGCCTAAGGGTGAAGTCTTTTTCAAGAACCAGCTCAGCTTGCTGCTTGGCTATAGAGAGCATATTGCTACGGTTGGAGTAGGAGTCCCAGAAAAAGGAGACCAGCGACAGCGCAGTCCAGATTATGGCAAGGAGGAGGGTGGAGCGCTTTAATGTCACTACCTGGGTCTCTATAGACAAGGTCGTGGTCCTTTCCCCTTGAGGGCAGGGCCAAGCGTTTTATCCTCGCTCAAAGACACCGGATTTGGCGCTTTGTTTGATTAAAAAAACGCCTACAGCCTTGACCTTTGGAGTGAAGGCGTAACTTCAGCTACTTATTCACAAGATAGCACAGGAGTAGCAGGTGCGTAAGGGTAGTCCGCTGCCCCTTCTTAAAGGCCAAATGCCACCGAGCGCATGGAGACGCTCCTGTTTTGCATTATTTCGCAGGGGAAGGTGACGCTATCCTCCGGTAAACGAAGGGCTGCCGCCCAGATGAGCGGCAGGTAATGGTCCCTTGTGGGGATGCTGTAGCGGGCATCGTCGCCGAAGCGTTCATAGTGGACTATGGATTCCAGGTCCCCCTCCAAAAGGGCGCGCTTGGCTATGGCGTCAAAGCGTACACCGCGCGGGTCAGGGGAAGCGTCTTCATGCATTATATCGGCATCGAAGAGGTTGTGGACGAGGTTGCCGCTTGCCAGAACAAGCACCTCCTCGTCACGCAGGGGGGCTAAACGCGCGGCAAGCTCGGCGTGGCGGCTGGCGGGGGCTGCCATATCGACGCTGATGACGGTGATGGGGATCTCCGCGCCGGGGTAGAGGAATTTAAGCACAGCCCACCCCGCGTGGTCGTCGCCCCAGCTGTTATCTACAAGGACGCCTTCTGCGTCTCCCCCCATTAGTTCATGGGCGCGCCCAGCTATGGAGGGCGCGCCCACCGGCTCATAGCGTATGTTGTAAAGCTCGGGTGGGAATCCGTAAAAGTCGTAAATCTGCCGAGGCTTGGGCGAAGCGCTGATTCGAGTCCCAGCCGTCTGCCAGTGCGCCGAGACGATCACTATAGCCCTGGGGCGGGGGAGCTTCTCTTTTAAGGAAATCAGGCTGCGGGTGTATTCGTTGTCCAAAACCATATTCATCGGACTTCCGTGGCCGATGAAGAGTGCCGGCATCCTGTTCATTGGCTACTCCCATCAAGAGGGGTTTTAAGGGGGTACCCGATAAAGATAACTCAAAAATCAAAAAAAGAGAGCCCCGGCTTTAAGGACCGGGGCTCTCAAGGAGCTGTAAAAGCGCGGGACGATTAACCCTCCATCGCCTCCACCTGCTTGGTGAGGCGGGAGATATGTCTCGCTGCCTTGTTGGCGTGTATTACGCCCTTGGATGCTGCGCGCTGCAAGTAAGGCGCGGCTGCCTTCAGGGCATCCTTCGCCTGGGCGCTGTCACCGCCATCAACCGCGACGCGCACGGCCTTGATGAGGTTCCTGTAGCGTGTGCGGACTGATTTGTTGCGCTCGTTGCGCTTTTTGTCCTGGCGAATCTTCTTTAAAGCGTTCTTATGGTTAGCCAAAATCAAACCTCCCGTGGCAAACGGATTTTTTCGTGTTTTTTTGAGAGCCGCATATCTAACACCACGGCGAGCGGTCTGTCAACCCCATCGATGGTGGAAAAGCTCAAAAAAATCGCTGGAAATCCGGCGTGACGTCAACAAATTCAGTCGTACATGGGTGGCCGGGGGCAAAAAGGTATTTGGAGACCCTGCTCATAGAGTCCACTCTTATTATTGTGGATGAAGAGGTGCCAAAGCCCGGCGGCCCCTCATCGTGAACGCAAAGGGGGGTCAGCTGTCCCTTTGCCAGGTGGTGGTCGCCGAGGAAATTGGCGAGGTCACCGTCGCCAAGGCGACCATCATCAATTAGGGCTTTAAGTTTGGAGATGGACCGCTCGGCCTTGGTGTCTCCATTTTCACCGAAGCGGCGATTTGTTATTACGTGGGGACCAGGCTTCAGGGGATGAAGTCTAAGCTCTCCCATTGCGTTCTCCGCCACGAAGGCGACGTTTGGGTCTGCTATCAGCATTGTGTAGGACTTGCATGCTGGGGCAATTGCACGGGCAAAGTCCACCGCTTCGGCTGCGCTCTCGTGGCGGAGCGTCTCCTTTACCACGTAGCCCCGGGAGCAGAGTGAGCCGCCGGAGGAGAGGGTGCCCTCATGGTTTGCAAGGGCTACGAGGAGGCCGCATTCGTTTACCCCTGTCCAGGTGCCGCCGCCAGCAAGGTCACGGGGGCCGTATATTGCCGGAAGACGCGAAAGCTCGCCAGGCCACTCCCATTCACGCGCAAGGAACTCGTCACGGTTGGCCGCGAAGATCAGTGGCTCATCCGGCGCGCATTTGAAGAGTAGGTGAAGGGTGCACATTTTTAAGGGCTCCTATCTAGTCCTTGGTAAGAAAAAACCTTGAAAATCAGAGCCTTTCAAGGCCCTCTGACGCTTTTCCACCACGCATTGTGGATAACTTGCAGAAAAGTCTGTAGAAAACTCAAAAAATCGCTAAAAACAGGACGCATTATCTAAGGTGATTAAATTTTGTGCAAATAAAATAAGCTGTAATATCAATAACTTAGGAAACTTGGTCTATCTCTGTTCAATCGCCAGCTGTATTTATCTACACTTTAAAGGCCAAAAATAGTGTTGGTGCGGAAAAGTCTCTATTTTTCGGGCGGAATCTCCTCCATGCCATACCTGAAAAGGGTGAAGTCATAACGCAGCGGGTCTTCAGGGTCGAACTCCTTAAGAGATTCGGTTATCTCTTTAGCCATCTTCCACCCTGGGCTCTTTAGGCGGGTTAGGCCGAAGTGCCTTCCTACGCGTCCCACGTGCACATCCAGGGGAACAACTAGCTCATCGGACGCTACCAAGCCATGCCAATAGCCAGGGTCAAGGGCGTCGCTACGAACCATCCACCTTAGAAAAAGACACATACGCTTAGCTGCGCCGCCATTAGCAGGTGAGGATACAAGATGCCTTACCGGGTGCCCCTTGGGCAGCTCGGCTACCGGGAGAAGAGGGCGCGCATCGCCTGATAAAAGCTGCGCTGTGAAGGCGCTCAAATTTTCACTTATTGAAGTATACCGCGCTTTAGTGAAAATGTTAACAAGAGAGCTGTTTTGCTCAAGCGCTTGGCGCAATAGCCAAAAGAAGAGCGATATATCTTGGGTTTTATGGAAGCGGTAAGCGAACTTTGGAAAACGTTTTGGCCACTCGTTAGGCTCGGTAGAGAGAATTGCCTCCCTCGGCTTTTCGCCAAGTTCATCAAAGATAAGGGTAAGGTTTTTTACTATCTGTTTTACGTTGCCATAAGCAAAAACCCCTGCAATCAGCCCTGCGATCTCGCCCTCCAAAGGGTCATCGTAGCCCCTGGCGAAGATGAGCGGATCGGGGTTTAAATTTTCTAGTCTGTGGTGTTTTCGATAGAGCTCTTCGAGGAACTCTCTGGTCAATTCCGGTCGCTTCATCTCTCCTCCAATCGGTCAAATATACCACGCAACTTATTTAATAATTTGAAATTTGAGCGGTGAAAAATTGAGTCATAACAATATTCTTCTTGACTTACGCATAACTTACGCATAATATCGAAGGCATGGAAAAGGGCGCGATTACACCAAAGCAAAAGGCGATGCTCGACTATATCCGCGAGTTTACGGAGAGCGTGGGTTATGCACCCTCGCAGCGAGAGATAGCCGACCACTTCGGGTATTCCTCCTTGGGCACTATCCAGAACTACTTAGTGCGCCTTGAGAGGGCAGGGTGGCTTGAGCGCAGCTGGAACGCAAAGCGTGCCTTGAAAACCATTGGAGCCGCCCCCGCAGGCGGTGGATATGAGCTTCCCATGCTCGGCTTCGTAGCTGCGGGTAGGCCTATCGAAGCCGTAGAGTCCCCAGACACCCTTGAGGTTCCGCATACGATGGTCGGGCGAGGGGAGAACTTCGTCTTGCGAGTGCAGGGAGACTCAATGGTGGGCGATGGAATTTTGGATGGAGATATGGTCGTGGTAACCAAATCATCCCATGCAAATAACGGTCAAACAGTAGTGGCTATGGTTGATGGTGAGGCAACAGTAAAACATTTTCACCGTGTAAAGGGCGGCATTGAACTTAGAAGCGCCAACCCCCTTGTACCTACCATAAACGTTACTTCAGATAACGATTTCAGAATCGAGGGCATTGTGGTCGGAGTCATCCGCCATTGCTAAACAACCTTGTCAGTGAATATGAGCTTATGAGCTACGGAGGTTAATGATGTTTTCAAAGTTCTTTAAGATTTCACTCGCCGGAGTTGGCTTCTTCATAGGGTTCCTTTGGACTTTGCACCGCTGGGCGGGGAGCGATCTGCCGGCTCTTATTCTGGATAACAGCGGACTCCTGGGGGCGGCGATGGGCGTTTATGCGCTGATGCTTTTGATGCTGGTAACTTCATCTACAAAGCGTGAACGCGACAGGGCACGTACAAAGGCGGCCTTGAAGATGAGGGCTAGCAGTGATACGGCCATATACTCCTCCGTCGGGACAGTTCTCGCGCCGCTCCTCTTCTTCGGCTCTTTTCTTCTCGGCGCCACGGGGATGGGTACAGCGCTCTGGCTAATTGTATAGCAAAGGCTACTTTATCCAGACCCTGCCTTTAATTATCTATTGTAAAAATTCAATACCCCCCTTGCGGCCCATTCGTGTTGCCCGTTAGGGGGGTATCTGTTAGCTTTAATCCTCCATATAATTAACTTCCTAAACGAGAGAAAATCATCAGCGATGAGAGGCGAAAGAACGGACCTCGCCCCCTACGCCGCAAAGAGCGTATTGAGCCGCGGGCGCGAGCACAAAGAGGCTTTAAAGGACAACCGTCCGGCTTTTGAGCGTGACAGGGACAGGGTCATTCACTGCGCGGCATTCAGGCGCCTTGAGTACAAGACGCAGGTCTTCGTAAACCATGAGGGCGATTACTACAGAACCCGCCTAACCCATAGCCTTGAGGTCGCCCAGATCGCGCGGGGTTTAGCGCGCAGGCTTGGCCTTAACGAGGAGCTCTCGGAGGCTCTGGCGCTTGCGCATGACCTTGGGCATACCCCCTTCGGCCACACCGGTGAGGATGTTCTGGACTCCCTTATGAAAGATTACGGTGGCTTTGAGCATAACCTTCAGGGCCACCGGGTAGTTACGCTCCTTGAAAAGCGCCACCCCGACTTCGATGGTTTAAATCTTACGTGGGAGGTGCGTGAGGGGATTGTTAAGCACTCCTCCAGCTGGGATTCACCTGATATAATCGCGGCGGAGGGCTACGACCCAGAGCGCCAGCCCCTTTTAGAGGCGCAAATCATCGACTTCGCGGATGAGATAGCCTATAACAACCACGATATAGATGACGGGTTGGAGGCGGGCTACATAACCGGCGAGGAGCTTCTGGAGGTTCCCCTTTGGCGAGAGGTCACTGAAGCCGTTGAGAGGGCTATGCCGTCAATAGACGGTCCAGCCAAGGTGAGCCAGACAATCTCATATCTCATCGGCGTGATGATGGCCGATTTGGTGGATGAAACCACCTCGGCGATATCGGCTGCCGGTATTATCTCACCGGAGGAGGTGGGAGGTGCCGGAAGGCTGGTAAAGCGCTCTTCGAAGATGGAGGAGAAGAACCGGGAGTTAAAGGAGTTTCTATATAATTCGCTGTACCGCCACCCAAAGGTAGAGACGATGCGCTTTAAAGCTGAGTCCATACTGACCGCGCTATTTTCAGCGTGCATAGAAAATCCGGGACTTTTGCCAAGAAGTTTGTCGGCTAGCGTAGAGCGTTGGGGGCTTGAGCGCACGGTTTGCGATATGATCGCCTCGATGACGGACAGGGAGTGTATTGAGGAACACAGCAGGTTATTCGACCCCTACCGCAAGGTGTAGGGAGTGAGGGTTCACATATGAAGAAAGCGGTATTTCTCGACCGGGACGGCACAATTGTCGAAGAGGTCGAGTTTCTCTCTAAAGTAAAAAATATGAAGCTTATTGAAGGCTCCGCAGAGGCGCTCTCCAGGCTGGGGGAGGCGGGGTACCTATTGATAGTTGTCTCCAACCAGTCGGGGGTTGCGCGCGGCCTCTTCGACGACGGCGCAGTGGAGCGGATAAACGTCGCCTTGGCAAAAGAGCTTAATGCCGCCGGAGCAAAGGTTGAGATGTTTCTCTGGTGCCCCCACCACCCTGACTTCTCGGGCGGGTGCGGTTGCCGAAAACCCTCTCCCGGAATGATCCTGGCTGCGGCCCGTGAGCTTAATGTTGACCTCTCCGCGTCCTGGATGGTGGGCGACAAGCTCTCCGATATCGAGGCGGGGAGAAGCGCGGGCACCCACACCGCGCTGGTTAGAACGGGCTATGGCAAATCCTTCGAGAGCACGATGAAGAAGAAGGGGGTCATTCCAGATGGTGTCTTCGATGATATCGGCAAATTCACTGAAGCCCTTCTTGGCGGGGCAAAGGAGCAGTGATGGCGCTTAAAGCTGAAGTCCTTGAGCTTATAGTTTGCCCGAAGTGCAAGGGCGAACTTATCTATAAAGAAGAGGTCCCGTCGCTTGATTGCTTAAGCTGTGAGCTTCGCTACCCGGTCGAGGGTGATATACCGGTTCTCATAATAGACAAGGCGCTCCCGCTAGATGGTGGAGAGTAAATGACAAAGCCAGTCACCGCGACCATCATAACCTTGAACGAGGAGGCCAATATTGAAGCTGTCGTTGCCTCCGCCGCTCGTTTTTGTGATGAGGTTATAGTGGTGGACTCAGCCTCCACGGACCGCACTGTGGAGCTGGCCGAGGCTGCGGGGGCGCGTGTATTCGTGCAGCCATATCTTGGTGATGGGCCGCAGAAAAATTATGGGGTCAAGTACGCCAAAAACGACTGGATTTTTTCCATCGACGCCGACGAAAGGCTTGAGGATTCCGCAGTAAAAACTCTTCTGGAGCTTGACCTTGAGCACCCCGACGCCGACGCCTATGCGGTTCGGAGGAAGACCTTTATAGGCGACCGTTGGATAAAGCTCTGGTACCCCGATTGGGTCACGCGCCTCTACGACCGGCGTCTTTGCGCCTATGAGGAGAGCATCGGGCACGCCTCCGTAAAGGGCGGGCGTATAAAGAAGCTGCCATGCGACCTGCTCCATTATTCCTATGCCGATTACAGCGATATCGTAAAGAGGGTGGACAAATTCGCCGCGCGCGGCGCAAAGCAGCTCCTCGCTCGCGGAGGAAGAATATCCCCGCTCTCTCCGCTCCTCCACGGCATAAGCAGATTCTTTAAGCAGTACATCCTGCGGGGTGGAATAATGCAGGGGCTGGACGGGCTCAATGTCTCTGTTATTTCAGCATTTGGCGCGTATATGAAGTATGCGATGGCGCTGGAGGCAAAGCGAAATAAGGCGGCCCGGGAGAGGCAGCGTTAGCGGTATGGGCGAATTAATGAGTATTACAGCGATAATACCCTCCTATAACCGCCCCGACCTTCTCTCAAAGACGCTCTCTTCCTTTGCCGCGCAGTCACTGGTTGTCGATGAGGTGGTCATCGCGGATGACGGCTCATCTGTTGATATTCCGGCTGCGCTGGAGGGCCTCCTGTCGAAGTTGCCATTTTCGGTAAAATTCGTATGGCAGGAGGACCTGGGTTTTAGGGCCGCCCGCGCAAGGAATAACGGGGTGAGGGAAGCGCGCGGAGATTTTCTCGTCTTCGCCGATCAGGACCTAATCTTCACAAGAAATTACGTCAAAACCTTCGCGGAAAATTGCCGCAAGGGTGAGTTCCTGGTCTCTCATCCTCTGCGCCTGACTCAAGAAGAGAGTGAGCGCGTAACCAGCGAGATGGTGGATAGGTGCGATTATTCAGCGTTGCTTTCGGAGGAGAAGCTGGCTGAGGTTGCCAAGCTTTGTCGCAAAGACCGGCTCTATACCCTCTTAAAGCGCCTTGGGCTGAGGCCGATTGGGCCGAAGCTTCGTTCAGGGGTTTTTGCCATCTGGCGCGATGACCTTCTACTGGTTAACGGGTTTGACGAGAAATACAAGGGGTGGGGCAACGAAGACGACGACCTGGGGTGGAGGCTGCACTACGCCGGGGTGAGGGGCAGGAACGTCACCCGCCGAGAGGTGCCAATACACCTCTGGCATGAGAGCAAGGCGGCGACGCGGACCAACAAGGAGTATTACCGGGCAAGGCGCAAGGAGATAAAGGCTGGAGATGTCCGCGCCGAAAACGGTATAGAGAACACCTTTGACCCTGACCGGTACACCGTAAAAATCCTTAAATAATCTAGCCGGGCTTGATCGGGAGCGCTTTGATAAGCTCCTCCCGCCTGAAAGCGGGCTCTCTCCACGCCCTCTCCTCCAAGAGGTTCCCCCACGCCAAGGGCTCGGGCGCGTCCCTCCCAGTCGAAAGATAGTAGTCATGAAACTTGAATTTGCCGCCTACTACCTTATCCGAGAGGGTCATCCAATCAGCCGGTATCCCATAGCTCTCGGCTATTATGACTCCGTGAAGAGAGGAGGAGACAACCCTCTCGCAGGAGAAGAGCGCCTCGATAAATTCCTCCGGCGTAGAGAGTATGTCGATGACCTTGAAAGCAGGGTCAGTTGGTAGCGAAGCCTCATGGTCTCTGTAGTGGGGGATGAACCCGACGCGGTATTTTTTTTCAGGGTTTTTGAAGGGTGGATAGATTAACGGGAGGAGGATCGCCGGGTCGCCATAGCATTCAGGGCACTCAACGCCCTCCAATATGAGCCTGGCCCTCGTAAGCGGCCCGCGAACTGCTGAAACTAGGATGTTCTTTGAGCGGAGCGTCGCCGCCTCGCCTATAAAGCCGGTTCCCCATACAACGTCACCCGCTCTAGCCTGATTGAGGACCGAGCCCACCGCCAGCATCTTTGGCGATTGCCTTTTCCCGGCCCTTACTACCTCCCTGCCGGTGAAGTGGGAGACTATGAGGGGGGAGATTACATCTCCCAGGTTTTTAAGCCCGGAGAACCAGTAGAGCTTTACAGCGCCTCCGTCAATGCACCTTTCGGGGGCAGGCTTTCTAAGGGAATTTAAAAATGGAATCTTCATGCTCATCAATGGGTTAGAAGGTGGCTCCGGTTTTGTTGCATTTATAAGTCGCTTCATTCATTCTATTGAATCCAAGGGCTAATGAAAGCAAATTGTTTTGGCACCGTGAAGCTGGTGTATAATCGGGAAGAGATGAATTTCAACCGCATCCTAATATTTCAGACGGCTTTTCTGGGCGACGTGGTGCTAACCACGCCCCTCTTTCGCGCGGTAAAGCGCCTCTATCCCCAAGCCCATCTCACCCTCCTAACAACCCCGGCGGCTAAACCGCTCGTAGAGGAGAACCCGCATCTAGATGAGATAATCACCTTCGACAAGAAGGGCGGGGAGGCAATGACCTCCATAATATCCCGAGTCAGGAAGGGCCGCTACGATCTGCTCCTCTCTCCCCACAGGAGCCACCGCACCTCAATCATAGCGATGCTCTCAGGAATAAAAGTGCGGGTGGGATACCGCGAAGCTGGTTTTCCCCTAGCATATAACCGCCGGGTATCGCGTCCCATGGAGCTCCATGAGGTAGACCGCATCCTGGCGCTCTTGACCCCGCTGGGGGTCAAGGTTGAGGAGTCGGACAGGGAACTTTACGCCGGCTACACTTGGGAGGAGCGGGAGCTGGTGGACTCCCTCTTAAAAGAGGCAGGCTTTGCGCCCGGCGAGAAGATACTTGGCCTCGCTCCCGGTTCCGTATGGGCCACAAAAAGGTGGCGCGCAGAGGGTTTCGCCGAGGTTGCTAAGAAGCTTAAGGGCAGAGGCTACCGAATCGTCATAATAGGAGGCCCTGACGACGTTGAAACTGCATGCGCTGTCGAGGAGCTAATCGGTGAGGGTGTTCTAAATGCGGCGGGAAAAACACCCCTGAAGGCGCTCCCTGCCTGGCTCGATTCATTCTCCCTCTTCGTCACCAACGACTCCTCGCCCCTCCACGTAGCCGCAGCGCGCCGGATCCCCACCGTCGCCATTTTCGGGGCGACCGTAAGAGAGCTTGGCTTTTACCCATTTCATGAGAATTCCAGATTGGTTGAGCATGACCTGCCTTGCCGCCCCTGCGGTCTCCACGGGGGGGACAAATGCCCCGAGGGGCACTTCGACTGCATGGGGCTCATAACCCCTGAAGCGGTGCTCAGCGCGCTTGAAGAGCTTGAGGGGGTAAGGTGAAGATACTTCATATCGATACCGGCAAGGGCTGGCGCGGCGGCCAGCAGCAGGTCTTCAACCTGCACCTTGAGTTGACCCGCGCCGGGGTGTAGTCGCACCTGATAACCCAGAGTGGCGGGGAGCTTTTGAAGCGCTCCAAAATGGCGGACCTCTCCGCCGAAGGACTCCCGCTCCTCGGCGAGTGGGACCTATATTCCGCCGTTAAAGTTGCGGCGGCAATTAAGCGAGGCAACTTCACCCACCTGCACCTGCACTCTAGCCACGCTCAAGGCATTGGCGTAATCGCGGCTATGCTATCAGGTTTCAGTAACGTCATAGTTACCCGTAGAGTTGATTTCGAGCCTAAAAAGGGGCCACTGAACCGCATAAAATATGGCAGCAGGGTGCGGCGTTTCGTCGCGATTAGCGAAGCAATTAAAGAGATCCTCCTCTCCTACGGTGTTCCTGAAGAGAAGATATCGCTGGTTAACAGCGGGGTGGACCCGGACCGGATAAAACCCGGCTCCGGCGACCCCTTTCGCAGCGAGCTGGGCGTTGGGCCGAGGACTCCGCTGGTCGGCAACATATCAGCGCTGACCGACCATAAGGGGCAGCGCTATTTTATTGAAGCCATGCCCAAGATACTCTCCGATGTCCCGGAGGCGCGCTTCGTCATAGTCGGCTCGGGCGAGCTTGAGGAGGAGCTTAAATCCCGCGCGGCAGGACTTGGCCTTGAGGGGTCCCTTGCCTTTACGGGGTTTCGCACCGACGTCGACGAGATTATGGACGCCCTTGATATCTTCGTTATGTCCTCGCACATGGAGGGGCTTGGAACGATAGTGATGGATGCCCTAGCGGCATCGAAGCCTGTGGTTGCAACGCGCGCCGGGGGAATACCCGAGATTATTGGCGAGGATGGCCTCGCCGGAATTCTGGTTCCGCCCAAAGACCCCTCTGCCATCGCCGACGCAGTTCTGGAGCTAATCGGCAATGAGGAGCTCGCCGTTTCACATGCAGCGGAGGGCCGTAAACGGGTAGTTGAAAAGTTTAGCGCCAAGGCGATGATGGAGGGAAACCTCGCCCTTTACAGAGAGCTTGGCGATGGCTAACCCCCGCGTTTTGATGATTCGCCTCTCCTCCCTTGGCGATGTAGTCCTCTCCACTTCGGCGGTGGAGGCCTTCGCCTCGACTAGGCCCGGAGAGAGGCTGGATATCCTCACTAAGCCCGCCTTTAAGGAGGTTTTCAGGGGCAACCCGGCAGTGGGAGAGGTGCTCACCTGGGAAGCGGATGAGTCGCCCCTTGCGATGGCGAAAAAACTCCGAACACGTCAATATGACTACATAATAGACCTTCACGACAATCTGCGTACCCGCGCGCTCCGCTTTCTGGTCCGGGGTGTAAAATGGAGCGTTTACAAAAAGGGCTCATTGAGGAGGCGCTGCGCGGTAGCCCTCAGGGCTCCCGGAAGGCTGGCGGAAACCCATGTCGTTGAACGGTACGCGGCGGCCTTTGCCCCGCTTGGCGTTCCAGTAGGAATAACCCTGCCCAGGCTGTACCCATCCCGCGAGGATGAAGAGTTGGCATCAACCCTCCTTGGAGGTGAGCTCAATGAATTAAAGACGCCGGTCGCGCTGGCGCCGGGCGCGAGGTGGGCGACTAAGGGCTGGCCCAAAACCAAGTGGGTGGAGCTTATCCGCACCATAGCCAAAGAGGGTAGGGTCTTACCGGTGATGGTTGGAGGCGATAGTGAGCGGGAACTTTGCGCCGAGCTCCTTGAGCGCGGGGGCGTC
>PKTT01000030.1:0-42361 GCA_002869015.1 Deltaproteobacteria bacterium | reverse complement strand
TGGCCCTCTTTGGCCCGACGGTCAGGGGCTTTGGGTTCTACCCGCTAGGTGAGGATGACAGGGTTATTGAGCTGGAGATAGAGTGCCGTCCCTGCTCACTGCATGGAGGAGATCACTGCCCAAAGGGGCACTTCAACTGTATGGAGGGTATAGCTCCCGACCGGGTGCAGAGAGCGCTTTTGGATATCATCGATTCCGGGAAGGCGCCATGAAGATTCTCCAGATTGTCCAGATACACTGGTATAACGCAGAGGTGCAGTACTGCTACGACCTTGCGGAGGGGCTTTGCCGCCTCGGTCACGAGGTCCACGTGCTGACCCGTAAAGATTCCCTCTCCGCAGAGAAGGCCCGAGAGAGAGGTTTCACCCTCTTCGAGGAGGATGGCTTCAACGGCAAGGGGCTAGCCGCCCTTGGGGCTTTCAGCGCAGCGGGCAGGCTCCTCTCTTTGTTGAAGCGTGAGAGTTACGACATAGTAGAAGTACACCGCTCCGAGGGGCTATTCCTCATAGGTTGGGCCTGCCGACGAGCTGGGGTGCCCTTGGTGAGGGTGCGTGGAGACATGCGCCCGGTGAAGGCGAACATTGGCAACCGCTACGTATACAGGGGCCTTGTCGATGGTGTCGTTGCGACGAACTCTACCATTTTCAAAGGGCTTTCAGAGCGGATCGGCGGCATTGAAAAACTTGCTACAATCCACGGTGGCGTAGATGAAAGGGAGTTCTCGCCAGAGGGCGAACTATCCGACCTCCGCGAATCGCTGGGCTTTTCCGCGAAAGACTTTCTAATAGGCATCGTCGGGAGGCTCTCCCCCGTCAAGGGTCACGACCACTTTATAGAGGCGGCGAAGGGCGCGCTTAGGGAAGATAGCCGCTTGGCCTTTGTCATTCTGGCGAAATCCTTCTCCGCGAAACCAGAAGAGCTGGAGCGGCTTCGTGCCCTGGTCGGGGATGAGCCCCTCTTCAGGGAGCGGATACGCTTATTAGACCACCGCGCCGACCTCCCTGCCACCTTGAGAGAGTTTGACCTTGGCGCCGTAACTTCAGTAGGGAGCGAGGCCAACTGCCGCGTTGGCCTTGAGTGGATGGCCTCCGGCAAGCCGCTCTTGGCGACAAGGATCGGCGTCCTTCCGGATATCGTCGAGGAGGGGGTGACGGGTCTTCTCGTACCCCCCGGAGATCGCAAGGCGCTTCAAAGAAGTTTTGTCAACTTGGCGAGCGACCGCGAAAAGACCCGCCTCATGGGGCAACGCGCCCGCTTCTCAGTCGAAGAGCGCTTCACCTTAAGTAAGCTCTCCACCTCCCATGAAGTGTTCTTGTCGGATATTCTTTCCAGCGACGCTCATTGATCTTATACTCAAAATTTCACGGTGGGCACCAGCGGAGTTTATCCCCAGAGGGCTTGAGCCGAGCCTGACAGCTGCCCAAGAAACCCCCGACCTGTAAAGAGCGCAAGAGTGATGACATTTAACAGACATTTTAGCGAGGATGCTTTAAAGGCGCTCCTCGGCAAGATGGCGCAAAAGCGAATCGCCGTAATCGGCGACCTCATACTGGATAAATTCCTCTATGGCTCCGTCTCCCGTATCTCCCCTGAGGCTCCGGTTCCGGTGGTTGACCTGAGGGAGGAGCGACACCTCTTAGGCGGCGCGGCCAACGTCGTGAGGAATATAGCCTCCCTTGGCGCCGCCCCAGAGCTGGTCGGAGTAGCGGGCGATGATGCAGAGGCGGTTGAGTTTCTAGCGCTCCTGGAAAAGGCCGGTGGACGAGGCAAGGGTATAGTAACCGATCCGGGCCGCCCCACAGCGGTAAAGACCCGCATAATAGCTCAGCACCAGCAAGTAGTACGCTTTGACCGTGAGGAGAAGTCACCGCTGCCCCTTGAGATAGCGCTCAAGGTCAAAGAGCGCGCCCTTGATGCGGTGGGCCGCGCCGACGCAGTTGTAATCTCCGATTACGGCAAGGGGATAATCACCCGCGAGCTCTTTTCGGCGGTGGCAGAGTTGGCAAAAGAAAGAGGTATTCCACTCTCTGTAGACCCGAAACCGCCCAACACAAACTGTTACAGAGGCGCGGGGGTTTTGACCCCTAACGCAAAAGAGACTGAAGAGATGAGCGGGCTGCCCGTGGGCACGGATGAGGAAGCGGAGGTCGCGGGCAAAAAGCTGATGGAAATGCTTGCTGCCGGCGCCATGCTGGTCACAAGGGGCGAGCGGGGCATGACCCTGGTCAGGCGGGACGGAATAACCACGCACATACCAACGCAGGCAAAGGATGTATACGACGTAACGGGCGCGGGAGATACAGCGATATCGATTCTCACCCTTGCTTGGGCGGCTGGGGCCGACCTCACGGAAGCCGCGCTGTTGGCTAACATCGCCAGCGGCATAGTGGTAGGGAAGCTGGGAACGGCTGTGGTCTCACCGGCAGAATTGATTGAGGGGGCGTAGCGCCCTGTGGAAAGGATACGGCAGATGATAAGGTCAATGACAGGGTACGGTTCCGCAGAGGGGGAGGTTCAGGCCAAGCACCTTTATGTAGACTTCAAAGCGGTAAACCACCGCTACTTCAACTTCTTCGCAAAGCTCCCGCAGGACCTTGCGCCTCTTGAAACCAATATTCAAGCGCTCGCCAAGGAGCACCTGTCCAGGGGACAAATCTCCGTATTCGCCAGCTGGAACAGGGCGGGCGGAGCGCAACAGGAGCCAAGGATAAATAAGCGGGCCGCTGGCGGAGTGATAAAGGCGCTTAAAGAGCTTAAAGAGGAGTTCGGGCTTGAGGGCGGGATAGAGCTCTCCCACCTGCTGGGTTTCGGAGAGCTCTTCAGCCAGTCCGAGCTTGATATGACCGCCGATGAGCTGTGGGCGGCGGTAAAGCCGATCTTCGAGGAGGCGCTTCGAGACCTGGACGCTTTGAGGCTGCGGGAGGGGAGCGACCTCCATGCCGACCTCCTCGACAGGTTGGAGCTGTTTGAGGGCCTTGTCTCAGAGGTAGGGGAACATCGCCCGCAGATAATCGCCGAGCAGCGAAGCCGCTTTGAAAAGAGGATTGTCGAGCTCGCTCCCGATGGCGTGGATGTCAACGCTATTGCCGACCGCGTAGCGCTTGAGGTCGCCCTCTTCGCTGACCGGGCGGATATCTCCGAGGAGATAACCCGCCTCAATAGCCACCTCGACAAATTTCGTGAGCTCCTCGATACCGAGGGCGCCGTTGGGCGAAAGATAGATTTCCTTATACAGGAGATGAACCGGGAGACAAACACCATCGGCTCAAAATCGCCAGACGCGGCGGCGGCGCGCGTCGTAGTCGAGATGAAGGCGGAGCTTGAGAAGATACGCGAACAGGTACAGAACATAGAATAACAATCAAAGATTCAGGATAGATATATGCCCGGCCACGCCAACTTCACCCATCTTCACCTCCATACGGAGTATTCCCTGCTTGACGGGGCGATCCGCCTCCCCGACCTCTTCCAGAAGGCGAAAGATTTGAGGCTGCCCTCCCTCGCCATGACCGACCACGGCGCAATGTACGGCACCGTGGAGTTTTACAAGGCGGCGATGAAGGCCGGGGTTAAGCCCATTATCGGCTGTGAGGCCTACGTCTCGCCGGGGCGCATGGGCGACCGCACCCCCGGCGCCGATGGAGAGAACTACTACCACCTAATCCTGCTAGCCAGGAATCAGGAGGGGTACTCAAACCTCTGCCGCCTCGTAAGCGCCGCAAACCGAAAGGGCTTTTACTACAAGCCGCGTATCGACAAAGATATTTTGCGGGAGCTATCCGGCGGGCTTATCGGCCTTTCGGCATGCCTACAGGGAGAAGTCCCCTTCAACCTGAGACGAGGCCGCTTAGAGAAGGCCAGGCAGGTAGCGGAGGAGTACGCCGGGATCTTCGGTGAGGGCAATTACTACTTCGAGCTTATGGAGAACGGCTTCAAAGAGCAAAAAGAGGTGAACTCAGGGCTTATAGAGCTCGGGCGGGAGCTCTCCATACCCCTCGTCGCTACCAATGATTGCCACTACCTAGAGCGAGAGGACGCCTTAAGCCATGAGGTGCTCCTCTGTATACAGATGGGTAAGACGATGGCGGATGAAAAGAGGATGCGCATGGAGACCGACGCCCTCTACGTCCGCAGCCCCGAGGAGATGAGCGAGCTTTTTTCCCACTGCCCCGAGGCGATAACCAACACAATCGAGATTGCCAACCGGTGTAACGTCGAACTCGATTTCAACACCTACCACTTCCCCAAGTACGATACCCAGGAGAATGAGTCCCTCGCAGACTGTATGGACCGCCTCGCCCGAGAGGGGCTTCAAAAACGTCTTGAGCACTTTCACTTCGACTCCCCGGAGGCGGAAGAGGCGACGCGCAAGAGCTACGAAGAGCGGCTGGAGACGGAGCTGCGCGTCATACGTGAGATGGACTTCCCCGGGTACTTCCTAATCGTGCAGGATTTCATCAACTGGGCTAAGGAAAATGATGTGGCGGTGGGGCCGGGGCGCGGCTCGGCGGCAGGCAGCCTTGTCGCTTGGGCGCTTCGCATAACCAACATAGACCCAATCCCCTACGATCTGCTCTTCGAGCGCTTTTTAAACCCAGAGCGTATATCGATGCCTGATATCGACGTGGACTTTTGCTTTGAGAATCGGCAGAAAGTCATCGATTACGTTACCAGCCATTATGGCTCCGACCAGGTAGCGCAGATCACAACCTTCGGGAAGATGCTGGCCCGCGCCGTTATCCGCGATGTCGGCAGGGCCCTCGATGTTCCCCTCTCCGAGGTCGACCGCATCGCCAAGCTGGTCCCCGACCAGCTAGGAATCACCCTTAAGGAGGCGCTGGTCAAGGAGCCGGAGATAAAAAAAGCGATGGAAGCCGACCCGCGCATTGCAGAGCTGATAAAGCATGCGCTGCGCCTTGAGGGGCTTAACCGTCACGCCTCCACCCACGCGGCGGGCATCGTTATCTCCGACAAGCCCCTTGAGAACTTCCTCCCTGTCTACAACGGCAAGGAGGGTGAGACTGTTACCCAGTTCGCGATGAAGGCGGTGGAGTCGATCGGCCTCATCAAGTTTGACTTCCTCGGCCTTAAGACCCTGACGGTGATTGAGACCGCGCTAGACCTTATCCAAAAATCCCATCCGGGTGAAGAGCCTATAGATATCGACCACATCCCGATGGACGACTCCGCCGTCTATGACCTCCTCGGCAGGGGAGAGACCACCGGAGTGTTTCAGCTTGAGTCCTCCGGGATGAAGGAGCTTATGGTCAACCTGAGGCCATCTGTCTTTGAGGATATAATCGCCCTCGTCGCCCTATACCGGCCCGGCCCGCTCGGCTCCGGCATGGTTGAGGACTTCATCAGGCGAAAGCATGGCGAGATACCAACCGTCTATGAGCTGGACCAGCTTGAGCCTATCCTGAAGGACTCCTACGGTATAATCCTCTATCAGGAACAGGTTATGAAGGTTGCTCAGGTCCTCGCCAACTACAGCCTCGGTGAGGCGGATCTGCTTAGGCGGGCGATGGGCAAAAAGATCGCCGAGGAGATGGAGAAGCAAAAGGAGCGCTTCCTCTCGGGTGCCCGTGAAAATAATATCCCCGAGGCTAAAGCGGTTAAGATTTTTGACCTAATGGCGGAGTTCGCCAAATACGGCTTCAACAAATCCCACTCCGCCGCATACGCCCTAATCGCCTACCAGACGGCGTATTTGAAGGCCCACTACCCCGTGGAGTTCATGGCGTCGCTCCTTACCAACGACCGCGCCCACTCAGACAAGATCGTAAAGAACCTGAATGAGTGCCGGGAGATGCACATCGAGGTGCTTCCCCCCGACATAAATGAATCGGATATATTTTTCTCAGTTTCCGCGGGAAAAATTCGCTTTGGCCTGGCAGCGGTAAAAAATGTCGGCGAGGGCGCAATAGAGTCGATTATAGCGACCCGCGATAAGGATGGGCCCTTCACGGGGCTTGTTGACTTCGCAGAGCGGGTTGACCTAAAGCGCGTTAATCGCAAAGTTATTGAGTCATTGATAAATTGCGGGGCCTTCGACTCGCTTGGCGGGCTGCGCTCGCAATACCTCGCCTACTTAGATTTGGCGCTGGAGCGCGCCTCGGTAATTCAGAAGGACCGCGCGCGGGGCCAGTTCAACTTCTTCGACGCGCTCGCGCCGGAGCCTTCGGGGAATGAGGAGGATGAGGGGTCGGATAATCTGCCGGACCTGCCTGACCTCTCCCCTGCGGACAAGCTCCGCGCGGAAAAGGAGCTCCTGGGCTTTTATGTCTCGGGGCATCCCTTGCGGGAGTGGAGCGAGCACCTTGAGGCGCACGCCGACGGCACCATAGCTGCCATAGTGGAGGGCGGCGCGGACAAGAGTCAGGTGACCCTGGGTGGCTCGGTGGCCTCTATAAAAGAGAAGATCACCAAAAACGGCAAGAAGATGGCCTTTGTCCTCCTTGAGGATATGGAGGGGGCGATAGAGATAGTGGTCTTCCCGAACGTCTACGAAGCAACTATGGAGAGCCTGCGCTCGGAGGAGCCGATAATCGTTCGCGGCTCCCTTGAGCGGGGAGACGATGCGGCAAAAGTGCTAGCGGATCGCATTGTCCCCCTAGCAGAGGCGACTGAGGTGCTTACCCGCGCGGTGAGGATAAAGTTCAACGCAGGCATACACTCCGAGGCAGACGTAAACGCGCTTACGAGCGTCTTGACCTCCGGGCAGTTCCGGGGAGAGTGCCCGGTGCGTATCGACGTAGAGTTCCCCGGTAAAGGGACGACAGTGCTTAAGGTCCCGGATAAATACTCGGTAGCGCCCTCAGCCGCGCTCAAGAAGTCGATATCAGACCTCTTTGGCGCGCAGGTGCTAACCTTCAGGTAGGAGATAGGTAAAGTTTTGAAGAAGGGCAAATTTTTCATACAAACCTTCGGGTGCCAGATGAATGACCATGACTCGGAGGCTATGGCCGGAATAATGCGCGGCGCGGGTTACGATGAGGCGGCGCGCCCAGCCGACGCCGACGTCATACTGGTCAACACCTGCGCCATCCGCGAAAAGGCGGAGCAGAAGGCTTACTCACAGATTGGACGCTACAAACAGCTCAAAGCCAAGCGGCCGGGGATGGTCATCGGCGTCGGCGGCTGCATGGCCCAATCAGCGGGCGAGGGGGTGCTCTCCCGAGTCCCATACGTGGATTTTGTCTTTGGCACACAGGCGATGCACCGCATCCTTGAGATGGTCGATGAGGTAAAGGAAAAACGCCGTCAGCCGGTCTGGATAGGGATGGGCGAAGACCCCTCCACGATGGAGAAGCTTTACGCCCACTCCTCCTCACAGGATGGGCTGAAAGCCTTTGTAACGGTTATGCAGGGGTGCGACAACTACTGCGCTTACTGCATTGTCCCCTACGTCAGGGGGCGAGAGCTCTCCCGACCGAGTGAGGATATAGTCTCGGAGGTGCGCCGCCACGTGGCGGGCGGGGTTAGGGAGGTGACCCTCCTTGGGCAGAATGTAAACTCATATGGGCTAAAGGGCGGCGACGGAGCCGATTTCTCTGAGCTGATTAGAAAGGTCTCCGAGGTTGAGGGGCTTAAGCGGATCCGCTTCACTACAAGCCACCCAAAAGACCTCACAGATGAACTTATCTCGCTCTTTAATTCGGTGGACAAGGTTATGCCCCACATACACCTGCCATTACAGTCAGGCTCCAATGCGATTCTGGCGGCGATGAACAGGCGCTACACAGTGGAGCGTTACCTCTCCCTCATCGACAAGCTGAGGGGCGAGGTGCCGGAGATAGCGATCACCTCGGATGTCATTGTCGGCTTCCCCGGCGAGGGTGAGGAGGAGTTCAGGGCCACCCTCGATGTTATGGAGAGGGTTCGCTTCGACGGGCTCTTCAGCTTCAAATTTTCCCCTAGAGAGGGAACCCGCGCTGCGAAGATGGAGGATGCCCTGCCCGAAGAGGTGAAGGAGGCGCGCCTAGCAATCCTACAGGACCTTCAGCGAGAGCACACCCTTGAGCGTAACGAGCTGTGGGTAGGGCGGGTTAGGCCAACTCTTGTTGAGGGCAGCTCCAAGAGCGGCGGAGGGCAGCTGATGGGCCGCACGCCGGAGAACAAGATCGTAAACTTTCATGGGGATAAATCCCTTATAGGAGAGGTCGTGGAGGTCAGGGTGACCCGCGGCGGCATAAATTCGATGGTGGGGGAGCTGGCGTGAAGGCGTCTGGAGGGTGCATTGCTTATTGAAGTAGTTGTGGACGCAGTAGCGCTTGATGAGAAGAATGAAGAGCCGGTTCTGCTCCTGAAAGAGTCGGAGGGGTCGAGGGTAATACCGGTCTGGATAGGGCCACTGGAAGCCGCCTCCATTCTTTACGTGATGGAGGGCGTTGAGCCGCCCAGGCCCTTCACCCATGATCTCTTGAAGGCGGTCATCGAGGAGCTTGGAGGCAAGGCCCTCAAGGTGGATATAGACTCTCTTGAGGATGGCGTATTCTGCTCCTCTCTCCACCTTTCAACGGGTGACGGAGAGTTGCGGATAGTGGATGCGCGGCCATCAGATGGGGTTGCGTTGGCCCTGAGGATGGGGCTGCCGATCTTCGCAAGCGAGGAGCTCTTCATGGAGGGAGTGGGTATTCAGCTCCCCGCCGATATAAAAGAGCATGACGAGGAGACGATCAGGGAATACCTTGAATCCCTGGACCCGAAGGATTTTGGCAAATACAAGATGTGAGGGGCAGATGACTACTATGAGCTGGGATATGAGGGACCCTTACTTCGGCGTCTTAAAGGGCGTCTTAAAGGGCGGCGTAAAGGGTGAAGTGTGTAGTAGACCTCCTGAAAATCTGGAGCAACTCCTCTCCAAGCTGCCCGACGGAGTTTTGAATCAATTTACCGGCTGTGGTTCACCCATTCCAGAGTCCATAGCGGGTTGCCGGGTATTGGATCTGGGCTGCGGAACGGGACGCGACGTCTTCCTCTGCGCCGCCTTGACCGGTCCCAAAGGTTTTGTCATGGGGCTGGACTCTGAGCCCGCGAGCCTCGCCGTAGCGAGGAGCGGGGTCGAGGAGGTTATGCGCAGCTTCGGCCACCCCGAGCCCAATGTGGCTTTTAGGGAGGGCTCAATCGACGCGCTATCGGATGCTGGCCTCTATAAGGAGGACTTCGATGTCGTCATCTCAAATCGCGCCCTCTCCATAGTCGATGACAAATTAAAAGTCTTAAAGGAGGTTCACCGGGTCCTCAAGCGGGGCGGGGAGTTCTATTCCTCAGAGCTCTTCTCCGACAGGCGCCTGCCGGAGAACCTTATAGAGAATGAGACCCTGAAGAGGAGCGGCCTGGATAAGACCCTCTATCTTGGCGACTTCATGCGGATGGCGGAGCGCGCCGGGATCAGGGACCCCCGAATAGTCGATGCATGTCCGGCGGAGTTTGACGACCCGGAGGTGACAAAGGCCCTCGGTGAGGTGGGCTTTTACGCGGTGACGCTTAGGCTCTTTAAGATAGCGGAGCTTGAGGAGGGCGAGGAGGATTACGGGCAGGCGGCAATCTACGAGGGCACCCTTGAAGGCTTCCCGGAGTGTTTCAAGCTCGACTGGCGTAACGTCTTCTATAAAGGGGTTAAGAGGAGGATTGACGGCAACACCGCAAAGATCCTCTCGGCACCCCGCTACAGCGCCCATTTCACCCTCATCGGCGATGGCGCCACCCACCTGGGCCCCTTTAAAGGGCCCTCCGCCTAAACGTTGAAGCGTATGTTAAGGATGTCGCCGTCTTTTACGACGTACTCCTTGCCCTCGGTGGAGAGGAGCCCCTTATCGCGGCATGCCGCGAGGGAGCCGGCTGAGACGAAGTTCTCATAGCTGACAACCTCTGCGCGGATAAAGCCGCGCTCAAGGTCGGAGTGGATTACCCCGGCGGCTCTGGGCGCTTTGGCGCCGCGCTCGACGGTCCAGGCGCGGCACTCATCTTCGCCCATAGTGAAAAAGCTGATGAGCCCAAGGAGCTCGTAGGATGTGCGGATGATCCTTGCAGTGGCGGGCTCCTCTATGCCCAGATCAGCCAGAAATTCCGTAGCCTCTTCAGGGGAGAGCTGTGAAATCTCCTGCTCGATCTCTGCGCAAAGGTGAGTCACCGCTACCTTTGGCGAGTTAATCGACGCCGTTAGCTCCGAGGCAAGAGCGTCGCCGTCGGCGATATCCTCTTCGCCGGTGTTTATGACAACGATTAGGGGCTTTAGCGTAAGGAACTGAAAGCCTTTAATAATCTTGATCTCATCGGCGGAGAGCTCGACGTCGCGGAGGGGTCGTTCCTCCTCAAGGATAGCCTGGAGCTTCTCCATAAGCTCCTTTTCGCGCATGACTTCGTCGGAGACCTTCCCCTTCATCTGTTTTGCGATGCGCTCAAGGCGAGTCTCCACGATGACGAGGTCGGAGAGCAGCATCTCGGAGGTCAGGATCGAAACGTCCCGCTTGGGGTCAATGCTCTCCTCCGGGTGGGGGACCATATCGCTGGCGAACTGCCTAACCACGACCAGGAGGGCATCGGTGTTTTTAAGGCTCGTCATAACATCGGAGGAAAGACCCTTCTCCCCGCCCTTCTCGACCCCGGCTACGTCAACGTAGTTTACCGTCGTGTAGGTTGTCTTCTTGGGAGACCAGATGCGCTTTAGCTCATCCAGACGGGCATCGGGGACCTTGGATATCCCCATATTCGCCTTCTTCTTGGAAGAGGCGAAGCCGGTCTCCGCGGAGGAGTTGGTTAATAAATTAAAGAGTGTGGTCTTCCCCGAGAGGGGGAGGCCGAAGATACCGATTTCCATTTAAGGCTCCTTTTGGGTGACGAGTGGCGAAATTTATCCTCTTTTCGCCCCCTTGGCAAGGGGCAGCCTTGCCCGCCGCGCCGGGTTTTGTTACTTTTTCCCTCTCTTCTAAAGATAGGTAAACTATATGGCAAAGGTCGCCGTCCACAACCTCGCGGGGTATATGGATGCCGGGAGCGTAATCCACGGTTTGGATCCGCGCGCCAAGATAGTTATTGCGCTCCTCGCTATAGGGGGTACGGGGGCGACGGGTAGCTGGCTTTCGCTTGCGGCGGTTTTTGTCATAATCTCCATTGCCGCCCACCTTTCAGGCTTGGGTGCTTTGGGGCTAATAGGAAGGATGAGGCCGCTTAACTTCCTCATCCTCTTTACTGCGATGATGCACTTTTTCTCCACCCCCGGCAGGATGCTTCCGGGCTTTCCAATCTGGGGGGTAGGCTGGACGTTGGAGGGAAGCGCCGCGGGCTTGGGGGCGGCTGCGCAGCTAGCGGCGGCGGTTGCTTTTTCAATAATGCTCGCGGCTACGACGAAACCACTTGAGGTCGCGCTTAGTATTGAATGGGTGCTCTCTCCATTAAAACTTATTGGTGTGCCTGTAGGGGATTTGACGAAGGTGCTTAATGTGGCGCTTAGAGCCATCCCCATCCTCTCATTGGAGCGCGAAAGGGTGATGCGCCTTATACCGTCGCGGGTAAAGGAGAGGGGGTGGGCGCGCTCACGCCTCTTTGTCGCGGCGCTTCTTTTGAGGAGGGTCCTCTCGCTCTCGTTATCTGTTGAGGCTGCCCGAGAACTGGATGGTTATGAGGCGAGACGTAGAGATCTTTTGTCCTCTTTGCCAGGCTTTGGGATAAATGAAGTTAAGGGTCTGGCCCTTGGATTGGCACCTCTTATAATAGCGGTTTTCGCCGGGTGACCCCCGGATTTAGGCGGCATAGGTGAGGAATATTCGTCTCACAGTGGAATATGAAGGCACAGGCTTCTCAGGCTACCAGTTTCAGCCTGAGGACCCGACCGTTCAAGGGGAGCTGGAGCGGGCGCTTTCTGAGCTGACCGGGGCGGCCCATAGGGTTCAGGCCTCGGGAAGAACCGACGCGGGCGTCCATGCGCTGGCGCAGGTTGTAAACTTTCACACGGGCAGTGATCTGCCGCTCAAGGCATTTCTTCACGGCGTCAACTCATTTCTGCCGGATGATATCAGGGTCAGGAATGTCGCCGAGATGCCGCTAGACTTCGATAGCCGCCGCTCGGCGGTCGGGAAGACCTACCTCTACAGGATATACGCCGACCCTGCGCCGCCCGTTCTCCTGCGTTCCTTTACCTGGTGGATTTATAACAACCTGGATATTGAAGAGATGAAGCGGGGGGCAGTGCTCCTCATCGGCATCCACGACTTCGCGGGCTTTCGCTCGGCGGGGTGCGACTCTAAAACCACAATTCGTGAGATTACCGCAGTTAGTGTTACCCGCGAGGAAAACCTAATATCGATAGAGATAACGGGCAGCGGTTTTTTGAGGAATATGGTTCGCATCATAGTAGGCACCCTAGTAGAGATCGGGCAGGGGCGCAGGAGCGCGGATTCGATTAGAGAGCTATTAAAGGAGGGTGACCGCGGCAAGGCTGGTATCACAGCGCCCTCACAGGGGCTCCTTTTAAAAGAGGTCTTTTACGAAGATGAGCCGCTGGAGATATATCCTTGAACGCCGGCGAAATGCTCTCCTCTAAAATAAGCGGCTTAAGGCGGCGCATCCTTCTCTTGGGTTTTACCGCCCTTCTTTCAGAGGCGGTGTGGGCCCTCCTTATCCCCTTTATTCTCCTCTCAGGGCTCTTTCCAATCTTTCCCGAGCATCCACTGGAGCTACTTTCGGGAGCGGCATTCCTATCAATTGTTTTGACGGCTTTGACCCTAAGGTGGAGCTGGCGGAGGATAAGGCCCCTGCGCTCCCAAGTGGAAGTTGCAACTTTACTTGGAAGAGATGATGCTCTTGTCGAGTTGATTGTCACCGGCAGCGACCTTGCCGGGTGGGGAGCGCGCGGCGCAGACGTTCGCGGGGCGGATAGCGCCCTGGTAGCGGCGCAAATCGCCTTGGCTGAGGAGCGCGCCTCGGCGCTATCGCTGTCGACGGCTTACCCCGCATCGCAGCTTATAGGCTCTTTCATAAGGGGGGCGCTGGCGTTATCTTTTGCTGCGGCGGTTATTCTCGTCTCTCCCGGCGGATATGAACGAGCCATTATGGCCCTCTCAGGCGAGGGGCCAAACCCTCCCCTTACAGTTGGCAACTTAAGCCTGACGGTAAATCCCCCGGCGTATACAGGCCTGCCCGGTGAGCGCTTCGATGGTGTGAGCGGTGATGTGGAGGGCTATCCCGGAAGCAGCGTCACCCTTGAGGGGCGCCTCGGCTATCCGGTGGATGGGGGCCTTTGGGAGGGGCCGGAGGGAGTGGCGATCCCACTGACTATCTCCGAGAATCGCTTCAGCGTTTCCTGGATTCTCGCTAAATCCGGCAACTACCATCTTTCCTTTGAAAAAGCGGGCAAAGACGCCCCGGCGAACTTCACCGCAAAGACTATCTCTCTCCTGCAAGATGAGAGGCCAAGGGTATCGCTAATCCGCCCCGAAGCAGACCTGGAGGTCCCGGCGGAGGTGGAGGTGGAGATTTCGTGGAGCGGCTCCGACGACTTCGCAGTCAGCCGAGGCGAGTTGGTGCTTTCCGGCGCCGAGGAGGTGCGAATTCCCCTTGAGATAAAGCCGGGGCCGGAGGTGGAGGGGCGCCGCACCTTCCTGCCCATCGCTTATCCCGCGCTGGGGGATGGGGCTTACCTGAAGGTGGAGCTCTTCGACTCAGATGATGTTAACGGGCCAAAGAGCGGGGTGTCCAAATCCATATATATATCCTTTTTAAGCCAGCGTAAGCTGAGGGCGGACCTTGAAGCTTTGGAGGAGCGCTTGTTTGAGGCGATGCTCTCCTACCTAGGCGACCATCTGGAAAATCCCGCCCCCGATACGGCTTGGCAAGATGCCCTGAGAGAGAGCGGCAAAAAGCTCCTCACCCTCCTTGACGCATTGACTGAGCGGGCTGCGGCGGGGCTGGATGAGGGGGTTTTCGGCATGAGCGCGATAACGACCATTGAGGTCTCCTTGCGCCGCGCCGTCGATCTCTACCTCTCCGATAGCAAAAATGCACAGCCGCTGGTCGGCGAGCTTGAGCGGGACATACTCTTTATTGATGACCTGATAAAAAATCTCCGCATGGAGGAGGCGTTGACCCTGGGCGATGAGCTCTCCGCACTGCAAACGGACCTCTTTGAGCGGATGATGATGGGTGAGGACACCAAGGCCCTCATGGAAGCGGTGGAGCAGATAGAAAATATGCTCCAGGAGATTTTCAAAAAAATCTCCTCTCAGGAGGGGGAGATGCCGGACTCCTTCGCCAACTCCGACGCAGTTAAGGATCGCCCAGACGATAAGATGAGCTCGCTGCTGGATGAGCTTAAAGAGGCCCTTGAGAAGGGCGACCGGGAGAGGGCGGCGAAGCTAGCCGAGGAGCTTATGGAGACTCTGAACGAATGGCTCCAGAAGCTTGAGGGGGCTGCCAAAGAGTCTCTGGATAGTGAGATATCTCCAGAGATGAAGGAGCTTCAGGCACTTATGGGCAGAGTCATGGAGCAGATGGCGGAGCAGGAGAGAATCCTTGGCGAGACTCGTAAGTTAACCGATGAAGCCGCCCTTGAAGCGTTACGCGACTTTAAAGAGCGTGAGGAAGATTGGCTCGCCAAGCAGAATAAGAGAATAGCGCTGATTGAGAACAACTTTCGGGATATGGAGCGGCTGGTAGACCGAGAGGCCATACACGGCAAGGAGGTTGACCAGCAGTTGAAGGACAACTACCTGTCCGCTCGAAAGCACTTCTTTGATACGGGCCGAGCCCTCAGGGAGGAGCTTAGAAATGACCTCGGCGGCGCATTGGCAAGGGCGAAATCATACCCAGATGCGCTGGGTGAAGTCACAAAGCTGACGGATGAGCACGTTGTCGCGCAGCCTCCAAAGATGACCGATGAGGATGCCAAAAAGCGCTACGGGGAGCTTCATCAGGACGCAGGGTTGGCAATGGAGGAGATAATAAAAGACCTCGAAGAGCTCCTTGAGATGAGGGAGGATTATCTGAAGCCGGCTGCCCTGGAAGCGTTAAAATCCCTCGCCGAAGATGAAGAGAGGTTGAAGCAGGGTATTGGAGATATAGAGGAGGCGCTTCAGTCCCTCTCCGGCAAAAGCCCATTTATCCCTGACGACCTCGCGAAAAAAGCCGGGGAAGCGGGAAAGAGCGCGGGTGAGGCAGGTAAGTTGATGGGGGGCGGCGCACCCTTCGCCTCGCTGCCGGGGCAGGGGATGACAATACAAAAGCTCTCCGAGCTGGCAAAGGGGATGGAGGATGCTTCCAATGGCGCCAAACAGGGCGCGGGAAGCAGTGGGGGAGGAAACCGCCCGCATGGACAGGATGGGCTTGACCGCTCAAGGGTAAAGTTGCCCGCCGAGGAGGAGGCTAAGCAGTGGCGAGCCTTCAGGGAGGATGTGCTTAAAAGGATGCGGGAGGGCAACTACCCGAAGAACTACGAGGAAGAGGTGGAGCGCTATTACAAGAGGCTTATCAAATGAGGTGCTTTAAGGGTTTAGCTATCGTCGCCATTGCCTTGACGCTGCTCTTTGCCGGGGCCGCATCGGCGCGGGAGATTTACGGGCTATCCTCCGGCACCGTTGATTTTTATACCGGAAACGCCCTCCTAGAGGAGTGGCGCATACCGGAGGCGCGTTCGCTGGTTGATGACCTAATAAAGAGGGCGCCTGAGGACACCGCCACCCTTCTCCTTGACGGGCACGTCCGCTTCTTCGAGGGCGATTACAAGGGGGCGTTGGAAAGGCTCGACGGAGCCGGGGTTACCGGCTCATTCAGGGAACTCGTCAAGGTCACCTCGGAGATCTCAGAGGGGTTTAAATCCCGCCAAAGTGAACATTTCGAGGTCTTTTGGGAGAACCCCAAGGATGAGGTGCTGGCAGGCCCTGCCTTGGAGGGCCTTGAGGCCTCATACAATGAGCTCTCGAAACTCCTAGGCTTTCGACCCGAGAACAGGGTGCGGGTGGAGATATACCCCACGGTGGCTGATTTTACCGCTGTCTCAACTCTCACCCGCGAAGAGGTGGAAACCTCCGGCACCATAGGGCTCTGCAAATTCAACAGGCTTATGATTACCAGCCCCAGGGTGACCTTCTTCGGCTACCGGTGGCGCGACACCCTCTGCCATGAGTTTGCGCACCTCGCCGTTTTCCGGTTGAGCGGCGGTAATGCGCCGATCTGGATTCATGAGGGGCTAGCGCGTTACTTCGAGGGGTCATGGCGTGGGCGGAGCGGAAGGGTGACGCCCTTTGCGCTCAACCTCTTAGCAAAGCGTTTTAGTGAGGATACCCTCATACCCCTAGACAAGATGAGCCCCTCGGTGGCGAAGCTTCCATCGGCAGAGGATACTTCCCTGGCGTTTGCCGAGGTGGGCACTATGGTTTCCTACCTCATTGAGCATAAGGGCGGAGATGCCCCCAGAAAACTCCTTAAGCTGCTCGCCGAGGGGTTGGGAGACAGGGATGCCTTCGCTAAAGTTTGGGGGGGGACCTTCTCCTCCTTTGAGGATGAGTGGCGTAGCTGGGTTGAGACGCTCGAAGTTCCCTCTGAGGATTTGGAGGTTATGGGCATCTCGCTGAAGGACTCCGGCGGCGAGCCGGAGGCGGGTAAAATACCTGACCCTGAGGCTAAGGATTATACGCGGCTTGGGGATATGTTACGCGCGCGAGGCCGCATGGAGGCCGCCTCGGTGGAGTACGAGAAGGGCTTCTTGCTGCTGCCCGAAAATCCTGCGGTTGTATCAAAGTATGCTATGGGAAGGATATATCTGGGGCAGTACCAGGCGGCGCTTGACGCAATCGAACCTGTCATATCTCTTTATGAGGATAGAGGCTCCCTCTGGATGAGAAAGGGGGAGGCGCTCCTTGCCCTTGAGCGGTATGATGAGGCGGCGTCGGCCTTCAGCGAGCTGATGGAGATAAACCCCTTCGATGAGCCCGGCCGTGCAGGTCTTGTAAGGTCGCTGGAGGGTAGCGGGCGCGAGGAGGAGTTCAAGCGCGCAATGAAAGATTTGGAGCTGATCACTGGAGGCGCGCCAGGCGGCGCGCACCCTTAAGGAGGATTTTTAGATATGAGCGGCAATATTGATTCATTAAGCGGTAAAGAGCTCGTGGCCTCGGCCGTAGAGGCGAGGAGCAGGATAACCAAGGAGATTTCAAGGGTCATCGTCGGCCAGGGCAAGGTCGTGGAGCTGCTTCTGGTCTCCCTCTTCTCCAGGGGGCATGGCCTCTTTATCGGCGTACCGGGGCTCGCGAAGACCCTTTTGGTCCACACCCTCGCCGACGCCCTTGACATGAACTTCTCCCGCGTTCAGTTCACCCCCGACCTTATGCCCTCGGATATCACCGGTACGGAGATCCTTGAGGAGGACCCAACCTCCGGGAAGCGAGTTTTCAACTTCGTTAAGGGGCCTATCTTCACCAACATCCTCCTGGCCGACGAGATCAACCGTACCTCCCCCAAAACGCAGGCAGCGCTGCTTCAAGCGATGCAGGAGTACAAGGTTAGCGCTGGGGGTACGGACCACGCCCTTGCACAGCCCTTTCTCGTCTATGCTACCCAGAATCCAATCGAGCAGGAGGGCACGTACCCTCTACCCGAGGCGCAGCTGGACCGCTTCATGTTCTCCATAGAGGTCGGCTACCCAGATGCGGAGGAGGAGATGGAGATAGTATCGCGTACAACATCAGGAGACCCGGAGCCCGTAGCAAAGGTGCTGGGCCCCGAGGAGATTCTCTCCTTTCAAAGGGCGGTGCCCAAGGTCCCCGTCGCCGACGTGGCGGTAAAGTATGCGGTGGACCTGGTACGCGCGACTCGCCCCGGCGCTGGCGCGCTTAAAGCTGTGAGTGAATGGGTGGCGTGGGGCGCGGGGCCCCGCGCGGCGCAGCATCTGGTATTAGGCGCAAAAGCCCGCGCCCTCCTTGATGGCCGCTTCGCGGCGGGCCCGGAGGACGTAAAGGCGCTTATGCTCCCCGTATTGAAGCACCGCGTCGTCCCCAACTTCAGGGCTGAGGCGCAGCGCGTAGGGGTAGATGAGATAATTGGCGAGGTGGCGGAGAAGATAAGGGTTGCTTGAGCGCTCACACATATATGACGACGCGCTCGTAGCGCGCCTTGGCGGCTCGACCATCGCGGGGGTGCCAACCAACTTTCCCCAGCGGGGTGTCCATACCTCAGCCCGGCGCGGGGCGAGCTTGGAGTTCTCCGAGCACACGGAGTACGTCCCCGGCGATGATTTGAGGAATCTGGACTGGAAGGTCTACGGCAAATCGGACCGTTACTTCGTAAGGCGCTTTGAGGACGAGCGCCTCCAGCGCGCGCTCATACTGGTCGACACTTCAGCTTCAATGGCCTATGGCGGCGACGAAGAGTCCCTTGAGGGGTCAAAGTATCAACTCGCCGCAAAGGTCGCCGTTGCGCTAGCCTCTGCGCTCCTCAGACAGGGTGATGCCGTGGGGCTGGCAACCTTTGGAGAGGGGGAGGCTCTCTTGGCTCCCCGAGGAGGAGCGGCCCAATTGGAGGCGATCATAGAGCTGCTCCTAGCCGCGCGCCCTGCGGGAAAAGCTCGCCTCGGAGAGCGGCTGACCACCCTAAGGGAGCGTGTAGGCGCCCCCGCAACACTTTATGTTGTGAGCGATTTCCTTGATGAAGAGTTGGAGGGGTTGAGTGAGCTCTCTCTACTGAGGGCCAGGCGGCTTTCACCCAAATTGATACATCTGCTCCACCATGATGAGGTGAACCTCCCATTCGATGGCTCCACGCGCTTTCGCGACCTTGAATCGCCCGCAGAGCTTGTGGTAGACCCGGATGCGATTCGGAGCGCCTACTTTGAAGAGATAAAGGAGTTTGTAGAGGGATTGGCCTCCACGGCTTACTCCTCGGGACTCCCCTATGCTTTTATGCGCGATGTTGTCGAGGCTGGCGCTGAACTGCCGCTCCTCCTGCTATCCAGGGAGGGAAGGTAGTGGATTTTTTAAGACCCTCACTTCTTTGGGGGCTCGCGGCACTCTCCCTGCCCATCCTCATTCACCTCCTCGGGAGCAGGAGAAGGAGAGTGGTTCACGTCGGCACCCTGCGCTTTATTGAGCGGGCAAGGGCGCGCGCAGCGGCTAAATGGCGGCTCCGCCGATTTATGCTGCTCCTTGCCAGACTCCTCTCGCTTCTCTTTCTTGTGGCGCTCTTCGCCGGGCCTGGCATTGTCGTTGAATCAGCGGGGGGGCTCGTAAAGCGCGTCGTTCTCTTCGATACCTCACCATCCATGGGGCAGGTTATCGAGGGCGAAAGAGGGGTAAAGAGGGGGAAGGCGCTGGTCGGTGATTATCTTGAGGCATTACCGGAGGGGAGCCTTATTGCGCTGATAACCACCGCGAAAGACAGCCCAGGCGAAGAGGTCTTCCTCTCCCCGGGAGTTGCTGCCGGCCTCCTTATGGAGCTGGATACGGAGGCAGATGACGCCGGTATTGTCCCCGCAATTGAGAGGGCCTCGGCGCTCCTCTCCTCCGAGGGCGGGGGAGAGATTATAGTCGTAACCGACATGCAGAAAAATTCATGGCGTGCCGTCGAGAGCCTCCGTGAGGCCCCATACCCTGTAAAGCTTGTTGACGTAGGAGGAGGGGGATTGAATCGCTGGGTCGCCTCGGTTGCACAGCAGGGTGAGCGCATTCGCGTCACCCTCGGAGCCTCCGGTGGGGATCTGTTTGATGAGGTTATGGTCACCCTTACGAACCCCGGCAAAGAGACCCTCACCTCATTTTCTGAGCGCGGAGAGGTGAATTTCACCCCCTCAATGGATGCTCCCCTCTCCATATTGAATATCAACGTCGACCCCGGCGGGGCCCTGGAGGAAGATGATACCCTTGAATTTCTGGCTTCAGCTGACCCCGTTATAAATCTGCTCCTCGTAAATGGCGATCCGAGCGAGTTCAGGCTTATGGATGAGACCCTCTTCCTAAGGCAGTTGCTCTCCTCGGGGGGGCGTGTTCAGAGCAGATTTGCGACGCGTACGGTGCGCCTCTCCTCGCTATCCTCCGACGATATAGGGAAAGCAGATGTGGTATGGCTTGCCAACCCCGGCGATATGGAAGTATCACTCGCGAATGCGATATTAAAGCGGGTGGAGGAGGGGATGGGCCTCATCATATCCGCCGGAGAAAATCTGGACCCTGAGGGTGGGACGGGCGCGCTGGCCAAGCTTCTAGCCGCCCCCCTGCGTGACAGCGTCATCCTTGGGGGAGAGGATGTTACCAGAGCGCCATATGAAGAAGTTGACCTCCAGAGCTTTGCCGCGCCATTTGAGGATTTTTCAAAGGGTGAGCTGGCGCTGGTGGGTGAAGCAAGGACGAGGGGTTACTGGCTGACTGACTCGGCACTCTCCGAGGGGGTCAGGGTATTGGCGCGCTTCTCCAACCAGGCCCCGCTCCTCGTGGAGCGGCGCACCGGTAGCGGTAGGCTCATGCTTTTGACGACCACTATAGACAGAGATTGGTCCGACCTCTGCTTAAGGCCCTCCTTCCTCCCCCTAATCGAGCGGGCGCTGCTTTACGTTACTGGCAACCTGAGGAGCGAGGCGCTGCCCTATATGGTGATAGGCCTGGATGAATTAAAGCCCTCAGTTGAGGTGTTTGATGTGGAAGCTCCCTCGGGCCTTAGCGTAACGCTGCGCCCCGATTCACCACCATTCAAGCCAGTGGAGGCAGGAGCCCACCGCCTCATTAGCTCCGGCCGCTGGGCGGGCGGCTTTGTGGCGCGCTTTGACCCAGGCGAATCCAACCTAACGCGCCTCTTCAGTGAGGAGCTTAAGGCGCTGGGAGAAAAGAGCGGAGTCACCTTCTCCCCTCTCGGCTCCTCCCCGGGGAGCGGCAGACGGGACCTCTCCTCGCTACTTGCGCTCTTGTTGATTGTAGCGGTCCTTGCTGAAGCGCTCTTATCCGGCAGGTGGAGCCGAATGAAGGGGTCGCCATCGATGGATGTGAAGGGGGTCTTTAGCCGTGAGCGATGAGATGATCACAAGAAGACGCTTCCTCTTCTCCATGGGGGGGACCGTGCTCGCCTTCGCGGGGATGAACGGCAGACCGATGGTCGGCGGCACTCCATACTTCAACTGGGCGCAACTTAAGTACCCCGGTGCGTGGAACCCAAACCCCAACGCAGCCTCAAGGCTTCTATCGGAGGTAAGGAGACGCACCTCGGTGGAGTGCGGCGTAAGGGTCAGGGAGATAGCCCCAGGTGATCCGGCTCTTTACGAGTATCCATTTCTTTACATCTCCGGGCGAGGCGATTTCCCAGACCTCGGCAGGGAGGCGGCGAGGTGGCTAAGGCGTTACGTTGAAGCGGGAGGGTTTATCTTTATTGACGACGCGACCGGCAGCGACGGCTCCGGTTTTTCGCGCGGAGTAAACTCCTTTCTCGCGGAGGCCTTCCCGGGGGAAGCGCTCGCGCCGGTATCCTCGGAGAGCGCCCTATTTCAGTCCTTCTACCTTTTAAAGTCCGTCCCCGGCAGGAGGGTGGTCAGGCCCATCTTTACAGGTATTGAAAGAGAGGACCTAACCCCGGTGCTATTTTGCCACAACGACCTTATGGGGGCGCTGGACGGAGACAGGCTTGGGGGCTATACACACCCGGAGTTCCCCGGCGGTGAGCGCCAAAGGGAGCTCTCGATCCGCATGGGGGTAAATATCATCCTCTATGCCCTCACCGGTAATTATAAGAAGGATCAAGTACATATCCCCTTCATCCTGAAGAGGAGGAAAAGATGAACGCGCCAGGAAGCTGGGAGCTCATCAACTCCTCCCCGACTTGGATTATCGCCGTAGTCGCAATTTTCCTCATTGCGCTCTTCTCCTCCTTAACCTCAGGGCGAGGGGTAGGAGGGCCGCTCAGATACCTCCTCATCCTCATAAGGCTGCTGGCGGTGGCGGCTGTAGCGGTTGCCATACTAAGGCCCGCCCAGAGTGTCGATCTAACGAAGCGAAACTATCCGCCCATCGCAGTCGTTGTTGATGATTCCTCCTCAATGTCCACAGGAGCGTCGCCGCTTTCAGCCTCAGCGGGCAGGTGGAGAGAGAGTGTTGCCTCCAGGTTGAAGGGCCTTGGGGAATATTACCGTGTGGAGGAGTGGCGCATCGGTGAGCCCCCGGTAAGGGTGGAGGCAGGGACGCCGGAGGAATTTTCCCGCACATCGACCCCCCTTGGCGCTTCCCTTGAGGAGATAGCGAGGTTAAACCCTGACCTCGCGGGGATAATCCTCCTAACCGATGGGCAGGATACAGAGCGCCCCGGCGAGGGACCGCCCTCCCTTCCTATCGCTGTCTACCCCATCAGCCTTGAGGGCGGTGAGGTTGAGGATATCTGGATAGAGGAGGTTAAGACCCCACCAGTAGGCTTCATCAGAACCCCCGTCGAGATAAGGGTATCCATACGCTCCGAGGGTATGGGTGAGGGCAGCTCCACCCTAACGCTCTTTGAGGGGGAAACGCCCGTCGAATCCCTTGACATAAAGACCCAGGAGGGCGCCAACGAAGTCGATCTTCTATTTACCCCAAGGAGGACCGGTCGCAAAGCCTACTCGCTTACACTGTCTCCAAGGGCGGGGGAGAGCTCCCTGGACAACAACGCAGCTTCCTTCTCTCTTAGCGTTATAAGGGATAAGACCCGCGTGCTGCTAGTCGCGGGTACCCCGACCTGGGATGTGAAGTCATTGCGCCGGAGGCTGCGGCAGGACCCGGCGGTTGACCTGATTACCTTCCTCATCCTTAGGACGCCGAGCGACCTGTCCATAGTCCCGGAGGATGAGCTATCGCTTATCCCCTTCCCGACGCGCGAGCTGTTCGAGGAGGAGCTTGACTCCTTCGACGCCGTGATATTCGCAAACTTCAACTACTCACCCTTCGTGCCGGGCCAATACCTTGAAAATATCGTAAAGTTTGTTACCGAGGCGGGTGGGGGCTTCGCCATGCTGGGTGGTGACCGCTCATTTTCACGGGGGGGCTATGAAGGGTCGCCGATAACTCAGATTCTCCCCGTCGAGATATCGGGTGCGCTTCCCGGCAGAGGGTACAACCCGTCAGCTTTCAGGCCGAGGCTTACTGAAGCGGGCGCCTCGCACCCGATCTTTAAGTGGCGTGGAGAGGCTGTCGAGAATGAGGCGCTCTTTTCCTCATTCCCGGAGCTCAGCGGGCTGAACTGGGCGCTTAGAGTTTCACCCGGAGCGGTTGTCCTCGCAGAGGACCCGGCAGCGAAAAACGAGTATGGCCCAGCCCCGGTAATAGCGCTCGGTGAGTTCGGCTCCGGGAGAACGATGGCGGTGCTCACCGATTCACTTTGGAAGTGGGGCCTGACAAATGAGGGCAGGGGCGGCGACGGTGAAGTTTACCGAGACTTCTGGTCTAGGACCTTGCGCTGGCTGATGCATGACCCGGATATGGAGCTTGTCCGCCTCTCCTCTCCTCCCTCAGGTATTTCGGCGGGGGAGGAGGTATCCTTCAGGGCGCGTGTCTTCGATAGGAGCTACGCCCCGGCAAAGGGCGCAACATTAAAGGGCACCCTTTCAGTTGGAGGGGGGACGGCAGTCAAGCTTAAGTGGGCCGACCAGGGCGGCGGCGAGTATGAGTCGGCGCCGGTCAAGCTCCCCTCCGATGGCATATACCATCTGGAGGTAGAGGGGCTCGGAGAGGGAGGCCTCCTTGGCCGGGATCAGCTCTCATTCCCGGTTGGGCGGGCGGGGCGCGAGGGGCTGCGCCTTGGCTTGAACGCTGATTACCTCGGTGAGCTCGCCCTAAGGAGCGGGGGCAGGGTCTACGAAGCCAACGATGAGACCATCTTCGATATGCTCGCGGCGCGAGGCGAGGGAGAGGTTGAAGTTGTCGGCAGGAAGGTTGACGAGCCCTGGGCCAGCCCTCTATTTCTCATTCTAGCGCTTCTTCTCATCGCCGCAGACTGGGCGCTTAGACGTTTCTTTGAATGAGCGCTGCCAGAAATGGTTTTGCCGGGAGGGTTTTTATTGCCCCGATGGAGCCTTTCCTTGACCGAATGACCGCAGTTTTGCTAACAATGCTTCCTCTTAACCTCAGAACGGAATGGTCTTGATAGATGGGAATTTTAAGGTCGCCCCAAGAGGCGATTATCTGGATATTCGCGATACTTATCGCTATCACCATACATGAGGCGTCACATGCGTGGATGGCGGACAGGCTGGGCGACCCTACGCCAAGAAACGCGGGCCGGCTGACGTTAAACCCAATCGCGCATATTGATCCTATAGGGGCGATAATGTTTGTAATCGCCAGGATTGGCTGGGCGAAACCTGTGCCGATTAATCCCGCATACTTTAGAAAGCCCCGGCGCGACGATTTCCTCGTCAGCGCTGCCGGGCCCGCGTCGAATATCGTCACAGCCCTTATAATGGCCTTCATCCTGAAGGGACTTCTTCTGTTGTCCCCGCCGATGGGCCACGCTGCCGATACCCCCACCGCACTCTTTTTCGCGACCAAGGTCGCCTATATCTCTGTCTGGCTCAACGTGGGGCTGGCCTTTTTCAACCTCATCCCGGTGCCTCCGCTGGATGGCTCGGGGATATTAATGTCGATTCTGCCTCCGCACATGGCGATGAGCTACAGGCGAATAGCGCCTTACGGAATATTGATACTGCTGGCGCTCTTCTTCACCGGGATTATCGGCAGGGTGCTCTTCCCATTGATAGATGGCGTAGTCGGGGTGATGCTGGGCTGATGAGCGAACAGGACGAAAGGCAGCTGCTCCTCTTCGGGGAGGACAACACCTACCTCGTGCGCCTTGAAGGGTTTGAGGGGCCGCTTGAGCTTTTGCTCCTGCTCATCAGAAAACATAAGTACGATATCTATGACATCCCAATAGCCGCGATACTCAAAGAGTACCTTGGGGTAATTGAGGAGATTCAAAAGGTAGATATAGACCTCGCCGGGGAGTTCCTGGTGATGGCCGCAACCTTGGCGCAGATAAAATCTCGAATGCTCATTCCAAAGCATCTTGAGGAGGAGGCCGAGGAGGGCGAGGACCCGCGCGCGGAGCTTGTGAGGCGGCTGCTTGAGTATGAGCGGTTCAGGGAGGCGGCAAAGAGCCTCTCCGACACCCCACGCCTGGGAAGGGATGTATTTACCCGTTCAGGCCCGCCAGAGGGGCAGGAGATAGAGCGCCCTGAGCAGAAGATCGAGGCGGACCTCTTCAACCTTCTTTTGGCCTTTAAAGAGGTGCTAAAGGAGGCGTCTGAGGAGTTCATCCACGAAGTATCAAGGCACCGTATGACGACCCAGGAGGCGATGACCGAGCTTTTGGAGCGCTTTAGCGGCGCTGAAAAGGGCGACCGTGTAAGCTTCAGGAGCCTCTTTACGGGGGCCAAGACCAAGGACAGGCTTATAGCCCTCTTCATGGGGCTCCTTGAGCTGGTGAGGATGCGCGCGATCAAGGTTGAGCAGCCCGTCGCTTTTGGTGAGATAATAATCGTGGCTACCCCTGCGGAGGAAGATTAGCGTATGGACCGTACCACTTTGATAAGAGCCCTTGAGGCAGTCCTCTTCGTCTCCTCGGAGCCAATACCCATGAACAGGCTCGCGCAGCTCTTCGAGGAGGAGGGCGTTGAGCCAGCCGAGGTCAAGGAGGCCGTTGACGCGCTTAAGCGTGATTTCATGGGCAGGGGCGTAGAGCTTAAGGAGGTAGGCGGAGGGCTACAGTTCAGGACAAGCGATGAGGTTGCCCACTTTATCTCACGCCTTGAAATGCCCCGCCCTGCGCGGCTATCGCAGGCCGCCATGGAGACGCTGGCGATAGTGGCCTACAGGCAGCCTGTTACAAGGGCTGACGCCGAGGAGGTGCGCGGCGTTGATTGCGGTGCGGTTATGCGAACCCTCCATGAGAAAGGGCTCGTGAAAATCGTAGGCAAAAAAGATGTCCCCGGCAGGCCCATGCTTTACGGGACAACGAAGAAATTTTTAGAGCTCTTTGGACTGTCGTCATTAACCGACTTGCCTACGTTAAAAGAGATTGAAGAGCTGGTGATGCCCTCGGAAGAGGGTGAGGAGGGCGAGGAGCCCGTGGCCGAAAACCTTCCCTTGCAGCAGCGCCTCCCCGAAACACCGAACCGACCTATGGAGCTGCCGGAGCTCCCACTGGATGAAGATGGCTGAAGAGAGATTGCAAAAGGTGCTGGCGGCGCGCGGCGTCGCCTCCCGAAGAGGCTCGGAAGAGCTTATCGCCAAGGGGCGCGTGCGCGTCAATGGCGAGGTAGTGAAGGAGATGGGGGTCAAGGTCGATCCTGACAGGGATATGATAGAGGTCGACGGCGTAGTGGTAGGCAAGGTTAAGGGAGACCCAGTAGTCGTTATACTGAATAAGCCCGCAGGATACACCACAACAGTTAGCGACCCACATGCGGAGCACACGGTGATGGAGCTTGTGGACCTTGAGGGTCGGCGAATCTACCCCGTCGGCAGGCTCGACCGGGAATCTCGCGGCCTTCTTCTGCTTACAGATGATGGTGATTTGGCCTATATGCTTACCCACCCAAGCCACGGCGTTGAAAAGAGCTACCGCGTATGGGCCAGGGGAAAGATGGGGCAGCGGGAGATTGAGCGTATGACCACCGGCGTTGAGCTCGAAGATGGAACTACCGCCCCCGCCAAGGTCGTGGATGTTCGCATCGAGGGGCAAAAGGTGCGCTTCGATATAACCATCAAGGAGGGGAAAAAGCGTCAGATACGCAGGATGGTGCAGGCGCTTGGTGGCCACGTGCATGACCTCTACCGCTTCTCCTTCGGTGGCATTGAAATTGGTGAACTCCCTGAGGGGGGCTGGCGGCACCTCTCCCGGCGCGAACTCCAGAGGTTGCGCGGCGAGGCTGCCAAGGTAAAGACAAATAAGGGGCGCAGGGGCCCTAGATAGGGAACCCGGCCTGGAGGATTAGGCGTGTCAGCTAAAGATGATATGCAGGATAAATTAAAGGGGCTAAGGGAGGGTATCGATTCCCTTGACGGGAAGATACTTGACCTCCTCAATGAGCGCGCCAAGCTGGCGATTGAGGTGGGCGCGATAAAGAGGGCAAAGGAGGCCAAGACCTTCTACGTACCCTCTCGTGAGGAGGACCTGGTAAGGCGTCTAAAGGAGCTTAACACCGGCCCCTTCCCCGGCGCGGCGATACGCCCTGTCTGGAAGGAGATCATCTCCGCATCTCTCTCCCTTGAGGAGCCGCTAAACGTAGCATACCTGGGTCCAAACGCCACCTTCACGCATCAGGCGTGCAGAAAACAGTTCGGACTATCGGCGCGGTACGTGCCGGTGACCTCAATCTCCGAGGTCTTCGATTACGTCGATAAGGGCAAAGCGGACTTCGGGGTCATACCGGTGGAGAACACCACCGAGGGGGTAGTCTCAAACACCCTCGACAATTTTTTAGACTCTCAAAGCAAAATAGTTGGCGAGGTGCTTTTGCGAATCTCGCTGAACCTCCTCAACAAAAGCGGCTCCAAGGCGAGCATCACAAAGGTCTATTCCCATCCACACGCGCTGCCGCAGTGCCGTGAATGGCTTGAGGCAAACCTCCCCGGCATCCCAGCCCTTGAGGCTTCCTCAACGGCGCAGGCTGCGCGCATCGCCGCCGATGACGACTCCGCCGCAGCGGTCGCAGGCGCCCTCGCCGGGGAGCTTTACGGCCTTGAGACCGTGGAGGCGAAGATTGAGGACAACCCCAATAACTACACGCGCTTTTTGGTTATTGGCCGTGAGATACCAGAGCCGGGGAAGGTCAACAAGACCTCGCTGCTTTTCGCGGTAAAGGACCAGGCCGGGGCGCTCTACCACATGCTCCGTCCCTTCTATGACAACAACGTCAACCTCACCAAGATCGAGTCGCGCCCAATGCGTAAAAAAGCCTGGGAGTATGTCTTCTTCCTGGACTGTGAAGGGCACGTGAGCGAGGAGTCCTTACAGCTGGCGATAAAAGGCCTTGAGGAGGTCTGCCAGTTCGTCAAGGTTCTCGGCTCATACCCCGCCGCCGAAGGGCTGAAGGGTGGCGAATGACCTCCAAAGGAAAATTCAGCGGCTTGGTTGCGCCACAGATACTTGAGCTTACACCCTATAAGCCCGGCAAGCCCATCGAGGAGCTAAAGCGTGAGCGGGGCATCGAGCGGGTTGTAAAGCTGGCCTCAAATGAATCCCCCGTCGGCCCCTCCCCACTGGCGGTTAGCGCGCTTAATGGGTTCGCGCCGAAGATGAATATCTACCCCGACGGCTATGGCTATGAGCTTAAAGTAGCCATCTCAGAAAAGTGGGGGGTCGGGATGGACTCAATAGTCCTTGGCAACGGCTCTAGCGAGATAATAGAGATGTGCGTCCGCCTCTTCGTGAGGCCGGGCGGCAGCGTTGTTCTGGCAAACCCCTCCTTTTCAATCTACAAGCTTGCGGCAATCGCCCAGGGCGCGAATGTCATCGATGTGCCCCTTGACGGCCACGGCGTAGACCTTGGCGGGATACTTGCCTCCATCAGGACGGATACCTCTCTCGTTATCATAGGCAACCCCAACAATCCCACCGGCACCTCGCTGGTAAAGGGTGAGTGGGAGGATTTTCTAGCCGCGCTGCCTGAGGGGGTTGTAGTTCTCCTCGATGAGGCTTACGCGGAATATTCGGAGAGCCCGGACGCCGTTAACGGTATCGAATATATAGCCGCCGATAAGCCGGTGGTTGTGGCGCGCACTTTCTCAAAAGCATACGGATTGGCCGCGTTAAGAATCGGTTACGGCTTCGCCCACCCAGAGCTCGTGGATTATATGAACCGCCTCCGGCTGCCCTTCAACGCCAACGGCGCAGCGCAGGCGGCGGCTAAGGCGGCGATAGCGGATGAAGCTCACCTTGCGCGGGCGTTAGCAGTAAATGCCGAGGGCCGCAGGAAGCTTTATGAATTCTTCGACGAAGAGGGGATACAATACGTCCCCTCCGATGCCAACTTCATACTCGCCCTCGTTGGTGACGGCGATGCCCTCTTTGAGGCTATGCTTGATGAGGGTGTAATCGTCCGCTCGGCTGCCTCCTTCGGAGCGCCGGGTTGGATAAGGGTCACCATCGGGCTCCCTGAGGAGCTGGATATTTTCATGGATGCCTTCAGGAGGGTCTACCCCCGTCTGAATGGAGGGGATGAGTAATGGCGAAACGTGAAGTAAAGGCCGCAGGCCCGCTAAAAGGAGAGGTGCGTGTTCCGGGTGACAAGTCCCTCTCGCACCGCGCGCTCCTCTTTCCCTCGCTGGCCGAGGGCACCTCTAAGGTCACCGGCCTACAGGGTGGGCTAGATGTCCGCGCAACCCGCGATTGCCTGACCAAGCTGGGTGTACTCTTCCGCGAGGAGGCTGGAGCGCTTTACATTGAGGGGCGTGGCATCGGCGGCTTATCTGAACCCGAGGAGATCCTTGACTGCGCCAACTCCGGCACGACAATGCGGTTGATGTCGGGGGTCTTGGCGGGGCACCCCTTTCTCTCTGTTTTGACCGGCGATGAACACCTTATAAAGAGGCCTATGGCGCGTGTACTGGACCCCCTCCGTGAGATGGGGGCGCTGGCCCTTGGGCGCCGGGAGGATACTCTCGCCCCCCTCGTATTTAGAGGCGGTTCGCTGCGCTCGCTTACCTGGGAGAGCCCGGTGGCCTCAGCGCAGGTTAAGTCTGCGATTCTGCTCGCAGGGCTACACGCGCGCGGCGTGACCTGGGTTGCTGAGCCTAAGCCCACACGCGACCACACCGAGCGGATGCTTGGCGGGATGGGCGCGGAGGTTTTCTATGAGGAGGGCAACCGCGTCGGGATAAAGGGTGGCGGCAAGCTAAGCCCAATAGAGATGGCTGTGCCCGGAGACCCATCCTCAGCGGCCTTCTGGGCCGGCGCGGCGCTTATGGTGCCCGGCTCCGAGATAACCGTAAAAAATATCTGTTTAAACGAGGGCCGCACAGGCTTCTTCAGCCTTCTTAAACGAATGGGCGCCGAGGTTGAGGTCAACGCCACCCATACTGCCGCCGGTGAGCCGGTCGGCGATGTACGTGTGCGCTACTCGGCTCTGGAGGCGATTGAGGTGCTCCCGGAGGAGGTCCCCGCCGCTATCGATGAGTTTCCTGTCTTCGGCGCGGTTGCCGCGCTGGCACGGGGGGAGACAATTATCCGGGGCGCAGAGGAGCTCCGCTTCAAGGAGTCCGACAGGATTGAAGCGCTCGCCGGAGAGCTGAGAAAGGCCGGCATAAAGGTCGAAACCTTTGAGGATGGCATGGCTATCACCGGCGGAGCAAAGCTTACGCCAGCCACCTTCGCCTCCCATGGCGACCATCGGCTGGCAATGTCGATGGCGGTACTCAGCCTAGCCATCCCCGGCGGCGGCGCTATAGAGGGCGCGGAGGCAGCCTCGGTCTCGTACCCGGAGTTTTGGGATACCCTCGCCGCGCTTTCAACCAATTAGATTAGCTGGAAAAGAGAGATAAATTGTCCGAGGAAGTAAAGAAAAAAGGTTTTTTCAAGCGCCTCTTCTCCTCCCGCGAGGAGGAGCCGGAGGGGGATTCCGCCTTAGAGGGCAGCGCCGAAGCAGAAGATTCTCCCGGCGAAGCAGGGCCTGATGAGCAGGTAGCCCCGGCTGAAGTTATAAGCGTCAAGGAGGAGCAAGAGATAGATGCAGATACCTCGTCCGTGGAGGAGCCCTCACCGGAAGCGCCGGAAGTAAAGAGTGAGCTGAATGAGGAGCAAATTACTGAAGACGAGGCCGGGGAGGGTGAACCTCAAAATCCCATGAAGGAGGGCGCGGGTCTCTTCGGCAGGCTCCGCGCGGGGCTCTCAAAGACGAGGGGCGGATTGGTCTCCTCGCTGGACAGGGCTCTCTTTGGCAAAAAGGTCGTGGATGAGGAAACTCTTGAGGAGCTGGAGGAGGCGCTGGTCACAGCTGACATAGGGGTAGCGACCTCGATGAAGCTGGTCGAGGAGGTGACCGAAAGGGTAAAGCGTAAAGAGCTGACAGACCCGGAAGTCCTTCGCAGCTACCTTCGCGAGCGGATCGGCGAGATACTGCGCGAGGGGACGGCGCACTTTGAGGTTGGCGGTACGCGCCCCCATGTAATATTGGTCGTAGGGGTAAATGGAGTGGGTAAGACCACGACGATCGGCAAGATGGCTGCCCGCTATGTGGGTGAGGGCAAGAAGGTAGTCGTCGGCGCTGCCGATACCTTTCGCGCTGCCGCTATAGAGCAGCTGGCAGTCTGGGGTGAGCGGGTCGGCGCAAAGGTTGTAAAGCATGAGCAGGGCTCGGACCCCGCCGCCGTCGCTTACGATAGCCTTGAGGCCGCAAAGGCGCGCGGCGCGGATGTCGTCATCATAGACACCGCAGGCCGCCTCCACAATAAGGCCAACCTGATGGCCGAGATGGAGAAGATTCACCGCGTTCTGGGCAAAGCGGTGGCCGGAGCGCCCCATGAGACTATTCTCGTCCTCGATGCGACAACGGGGCAGAACGCAATAAATCAGGCCAAGCAGTTCAAAGAATCCATAGGCGTTGATTCAATCGCGCTCACCAAGCTGGACGGCACCGCAAAGGGCGGGGTGATTGTGGGGATTTGTGACGAGCTTGAAATACCTGTAAAATTTATCGGCATTGGGGAACAGGTCGATGACCTCCGCCCCTTTATCGCGGGGGAGTTCGTAAAGGCCCTTTTCTAGCGCTTAATTGATGTTTCTCCAGAGGGAGTTGTTTAATGGCTACCAACAGGTTTTTAAAGACCCTGGCGTTGATTACCCTACTCCTATTCGCCGGCGCCGTACCCGACGCTTTGGCGGGCCACGGCACCAACCTGGGTGAGGAGTTGAAGCTCTTTACGGGTATCCCTTTTGCGGGGATATTACTCTCAATCGCGCTCTTCCCACTCTTTGCCCCCCACTTTTGGCATAACCACTTCGGCAAGATCTCGGCATTCTGGGGCCTCTGCCTCGCAGTGCCCTTTCTCTTTGCCTACAAGGGGCAGGCAGTATACGAGATAGGTCACATTTATCTCGCCGATTACATACCCTTCATAATCCTGCTTTGGGCTCTATATACTGTTGCCGGGGGCATAGTGATCTCTGGCAGCCTCTCAGGCTCACCGCTGGTAAATACCATCATGCTACTGATTGGTACGGCAATAGCGTCTTGGGTCGGGACGACAGGGGCCGCCATGCTACTGATTCGCCCATTTCTAAAAGCAAACAAGTGGAGGGAGAAACAGACCTACCAGGTTGTCTTCTTCATCTTTTTAGTCTGCAATATCGGTGGCGCGTTGACGCCGCTTGGCGATCCGCCGCTATTCCTCGGTTTTCTCCACAAGGTTCCCTTCTTCTGGACCCTGAAAATGTTTTTACCGATGGTGCTTCTATCGGCGATACTGCTGGCGATCTTCTTTGTCATCGACAGCTACTATTACAAGAAAGAAAAGGGTAATGCCCCTGAAGCGGGCGAAGAAAAATTTAAACTTGAAGGGCTTCACAACCTCATCTTCTTGGGCGGCATTATCGGCGCAGTTTTAGCCAGCGGTCTTCTGCACCTCGGAGAGGTGAGCATCTTTGGTATACACCGCCCGGTCGCGGACCTTCTGCGCGACGCCTTCCTTATCCTGATGGGCTTTCTCTCCCTACAGACGACAAGAAAGGCGCTCAGGGAGAAGAATGAATTCAGCTGGTTCCCAATTATGGAGGTCGCCTATCTCTTCGCGGGCATCTTCGTTACGATGATTCCTGTGCTACTCATTTTAAAGGCGGGCTCCCATGGGGCGATGGCCTTTATCATCGACTCGGTAAAGGAGCCGCTGCATTACTTCTGGGTTACCGGAGCGCTCTCAAGCTTTCTGGACAACGCGCCGACATACCTTGTCTTCTTTAACACGGCTCTTGGCACTTTCAGCCCCGGCATGGATGAGGCTGCGGCGGTCAGGGAGCTCATCGCTAACAACGAAATTTATCTGGAGGCGATCTCCATGGGCGCGGTTTTTATGGGAGCCAACAGCTACATTGGCAACGCGCCCAACTTCATGGTTCGCTCAATCGCTGAGGAGGGGGGAGTTTCGATGCCCAGCTTTTTCGGATACGTTCTCAAATTCTCCCTGGTCTTCCTTGTTCCCTCATTCCTCGTTATAACCTTCGTCTTCCTCCTCTAGGCTTTGGGACTGTAAATAGAAAGGGCTTTGACCATGCAGATAAAGAAAATTCTCTTTCCAACAAACTTTGAACACCTCTCCCTGAAGATCGTAGAGGAGCTATTTGTGCTAAAAGAGGCAGGCCTTGAAGAGATCGTCTTCCTCTTTGTGATCGACCGCGACGAGGTCTCCTTCAACCTCCTAAGGGGTTTTGATAAAGAGTACGCGGATGAGCTTAGTGAGTCTGCGCGGTTGCGTTTCCTTGAATGGGAGGAGCGGGTTCAAGAGGCGGGACTTAAGGCGTCGCATGTTATTGAGATCGGCTCCCCGGAGGGTAAGATTCTTGAGGTCTCCTGTCGGGAGAATGTGGACCTTATAGTGGCGGGACGCCGCCGCCCGATGGCGACGGACGCGATATATCTCAGCGGCACCACCATGGGAGTCCTTAGGCGCACGGCGATTCCGGTGATGATCTATAAATCCAGCTTGCACAATGAGAGGATGGAGTCCTTCAAGCCGCCCTCCTTTGAGCGAGTAGTGCTGCCCACGGACTTCTCCGACCCCGCCAGATGCGCTTACGAGCTGGTCAAGGGGATGAAGGGGGTAGTGAAGCAGGTCAATATCATGAATGTCCTTAGCGAGCGTGACTTCAGGAAGTTCACAAAGCAGGAGATAGCCATGGAGGAGTCTGAGGCTATGACCAAGATGCACGATATGGTGGGTGAGCTAAGCACCCTCGGCGTCGTGGCCAAGGCCAATATCTTCGCAGGCAACACCGTAACGGAGACCCTCGGCTGTCAGGCGGACAATGACGCCGGCTGCATCGTTATGGGGACAACAGGCAAACACGGCATTGTGGAGGCATGGCTTGGTTCGGCTTCCCACAGGGTCGCTGAGCAGAGCCCCGTGACGGTGATCCTCGTGCCGATGAACAGGGATGTATGCTACATGTAATTTGATTGTCCAATATCCCGCTTGCCATTGACCGCCGGATGCGTTTGACCTAGATTGAAGATATGTCAAAGCACCGGCGGTTTCTTTATCTCATCATCGCTATCATAACCCTCCTCACCGCATGCACGGGTGATGGTGGAGGAGGTCGCCCGTTGGAAACTCTGGTTGTGGGGCTGGAGGGCAACCCTTCAACCCTCGACCCCCGCTATGCTTCCGACGCCTATGGCGTGCGCATAGCGCCGCTCATCTTCAACGGCCTCCTCAAAATGGACCTTTCCGGCTCCCTGGTGAATGACCTCGCTGAAAAGTGGGAGCAACCGGATGCCCTCACCCACAGGTTGACCTTACGGAAGGGGGTCACCTTTCACGATGGCAGCGAACTCGACGCGGGGGACGTGGTCGCGACTTACCACTTTGCTATGGACCCTCAAAATGGTTGCCCAATCTCCGGCTCCCTAAAAACCCTTGAGTCGGTGGAGGCGCCAGACCCTCAAACCGTTCTCTTCAAACTTAAAAGCCCCTACGTTTCATTCCCCTTTCAGCTTAGGCTGGGCATCCTGCCCTCTGAGCTAGCGGGGGAGAAGGCTCTGGGAGAGCGCCTTATAGGCACAGGCCCCTTCAGGCTCATAACCTTTAAAGCGGGGGAGGAGATACTCCTTAAGGGGTACAAAGAGCACTTCGGCGGCGCGCCGAAGTGTGAGAGCGTCCGCTTTCGCATACTTACCAACGCGACGACGAGGCTCCTTGAGGTGCGCTCAGGCGGGCTCGATCTGCTCCAGAACGCCGTGCCTCCATACTCTCTAAAGTTCCTTGACCGGGAAGAGGGGCTCAAGACCCTTCGCGCACCGGGCGCTTCCTACCAGTACCTTGGCTTTAACCTTGAGGACCCCATCCTCTCCGATATAAGGGTGCGCCGCGCAATCGCCCACGCTATAGACAGGGAGACCCTTATAGCCTACGTAATGCAGGGGCAAGCGCGCCCCGCCGACTCCTTCTTTCCGCCGGAGCATTGGGCGCATACCGATAAAGCCCCCGGCTATGTCTATGACCCGGACCTTTCTAAGAGGCTGCTCGATGAGGCGGGATTAAGCGACCCGGATGGAGAGGGCCCCCTCATGAGGGTGACGCTCTCTTACAAGACCTCTACGGATAAGACAGCGAATGAAGCGGCGCGGGTCATCGCGGACCAACTCTCCAAAGTAGGGATAGGTGTTGAGGTGCGCTCCTTTGAGTGGGGCACCTTCTTTAGCGATGTGAAAAAAGGAAACTTCCAGCTGATGAGCCTCCGCTGGGTTGGAATCAGCGACCCGGATGTGCTCTATTACATATTCCACTCCACCTCCACCCCGCCCGGAGGGGCAAATAGGGGCCGCTACTCCAATGGGGAGGTCGATGGGTGGCTTGACGCAAGCCGCGTGGAGTTTGACCTTGAGAAGCGCGCGGAGCTCTATCGCAGGGTTCAGGAGGGAGTTGTGCGAGACATGGTATATGTCAGCCTCTGGTGGCCCGATAATGTGATAGTGCTGAGTGAAAGCGTCGAAGGTTTCGTGCCCTATCCCGGCGGGGAGTACACCTCGCTTGCAAATGTAGAGAGGAGATGAGCTTTGCTCTCAGTGAGAGCTGTAATTTTTACCGATATGGACGGCACCCTCCTCGACCACGCCGACTATAGCTGGGCCCCCGCCAAGGGGGCGCTAAAGCGCTGCGAGAGGGAGGGGGTTGTTGTGGTGCCTACCTCCTCAAAGACTCGCGCCGAGCTTATGCTCTGGCTTAAAAAGCTATCTCTACAGGCTCCGATTATCTCTGAAAATGGCGCGGGAGCCTTCCCCGGAACTTTAACTGATGGCAGAGAGCTCTTCACCGATGAGCTGGGCTGTGAGGCTGCGAAGGTCTTTTGCGTGCCAATTCAAAAGGTGCGCGCAGCGATAGAGGAGCTTCGCTCCAGGATACCCGGAAAGCTGATAAATTTCGGTCAGATGGACCTTCAAGAGATTATCGAACACACAGGGTTGCCGGAAAATGAGGCGCAGTTGGCGGCCGAGCGTGATTTTGACGAACCATTTCTCTGGGAACCTGAGCCGGATCCCGAGGAGCTTTCCGAGGTGTCGATGCACTTTGCTGAGCATGGTTTAGTTATGACGCGCGGCGGGCGCTTTTGGCATCTGATGGGTGGCTGCGATAAGTCGGTCGCGGTACGCTGGATGAAGAAGAACCTCTTCGCCCCCGGCACCCCGACCCTTGCGCTTGGGGATGCGCCCAACGATATGGGCATGCTTGCCGCGGTGGATAAGGGTATTTTAATGGATGAAGATGATCGCGGGCCTAAGCGGTGGGCGCGGGAGGTCTTGCTCTGGCTCGATGAACTCAAGGAGAAAAAATGAGTGATTTTTTTCAAAATGGCGCTATTACGACCCTTCACGCGCTGGGAAACCGAGACGCGGATGACCTTCAGGAGGAGATTGCTTTTCATGCAAAAAGCCGCCCTGTAGCGCTCGTTTTGCCATGCCTTTACTCCGAGCTGAAGGGTACGGCGCTCCCGCGTATAGTCGAAAAGCTCTCCACGGTGAGTTATCTCGACAGTATCGTAGTGAGCCTCGGCGTCGCGGAGGCCGAGGAGTTTGCCCACGCCAAGGAGTATTTTTCACAGCTTCCCCAAAAGACCAGGGTTGTCTGGAATGACGGCCCCAGGATCGGCGCAATCAAGGGCGAGATGGGAGAGGCGAAGCTGGCCCTCGGAGAACCGGGCAAGGGGCTTGCCGCATGGTTCGCCTACGGCTACATAATCTCCTCCTCAAACGCAAGGGTCATAGCCCTGCACGACTGCGACATTGAGACCTACGAACCGGTGCTGCTTCACCGCCTCGTATACCCGCTGGTCAACCCGGCGATGCATTACCAATTCGCAAAGGGCTACTACGCAAGGGTAACTGACCGCCTGCATGGCCGGGTAACCCGCGTCTTCGTCACCCCTTTGGTCCGGGCTCTTAAGGAGTTGGTCAAGGGTTGCTCCTTCCTTGAGTATCTTGACTCTTTCAGGTATCCGCTGGCGGGTGAGTTCGCCATGACAACGGGGCTGGCCCGCGTCAATAAAACTCCCGGCGATTGGGGCCTTGAGGTCGGCACCCTCGCGGAGGTCTACAGAAACGCCTCCTCCAACGGCGTCTGCCAGGTAGACCTTGAAATCTACTATGAACATAAACATCAGGAGCCATCTATTGGGGAACCCTCCGGCGGGCTTATGCGTATGTGCCGGGAGGTAGCGCTGGCGCTCTTCACCGCGTTGTCGCTTGAGGGCGTGGTGCTCGATGAACCCTTCTTCAATACCCTGAGGGCGCTATATCTGAGAAAAGCTCAGGAGTTCATCTCCCGCTACGCTGACCTTGCGAGGATTAATGGCCTCAATTACGACCTTCACAGGGAGGATATGCTTGCGGAGGCCTTTCAGAACCAACTCCGCGAGGCGGGCGAATCCTTCATGGTCTCCGCACTTGGGACCCCGCAGATACCGGAGTGGAACCGCGTCATTGACGCCGTACCCGGCGTTCTGGAAACACTTAAGAGCGCGGTGGAAGTCGATAACGCCTGAGCAGAAGAGTTTATAATGAAAAAGGAGGCCCCATTGGGAGCCTCCTTTTTTTGTGGCGAAGATGTTTTAGGCGGCCTTATTCCTTCTCGTTGAAGAGATGGACGTCGCGCTGCGGGAAGGGGATGGAGAGCCCTGCACCTTCAAGCTCCTCTTTGATGGAGCGGGTGAGGGAAAAGTATGCATCCCAGTAGTCCTCGGTTTTGACCCAGGGCCTGACTACCAGATTTACGGAGGAGTCGGCGAGCTCAAGCACTCTGACTACCGGCGCCGGGTCGTCTAGGACGTAGGAGCTCTTTGCCAGCATCGCCTCAAGCACCTCGGTCGCCTTGCCCATGTCGTCGCCGTAGCTGATGCTGGCGATTAGGTCAACCCTGCGCTTGGGTTTGGCGGTGACGTTTACTATCGGGTTGTCGGTGACCTGGGAGTTGGGGATGATGATGAGCTTGTTGTCCGGGGTGACAATCTTTGTGGAGAAGATGCCTATCTCCTCGACGGTGCCGCTGTTTCCACCCGCTGTGACGAAGTCGCCAAGGTTGAAGGGGCGGAAGATCAAGATAAGGACGCCCGCCGCAAAGTTTGAGAGCGAACCCTGTAGCGCAAGGCCGACCGCCAAACCGGCGGCGCCCAAAATTGCCACAAAGGAGGTGGTCTGAATTCCGAATTTGGCAAGTGAAGCTACCACCGCAAACGCCAAAATAGCGTATTTGATGAGGTTTGAGACGAATCCGGTAAGTGCGGGATCCATCTTTGCCTTGTCCATCACCCTCGTTGTCATCTTCTTGGCGAGACGCGAAAAGAAGATACCAAGGATGAGGATAATAATGGCGCCAAGGGCGCTCATACCGTAAGTAGAGAGAAATTCAATTACCTTGTCTCCAAATTCCTGCGTGTTGAAGTTCATCTTTTTTGCCTCCCGGAGAGTTTACTTGGCTATTCTGGCCGGTATTACGGGCAGCCCCATTGCTAGGAGTCTGGCGTAAGCGCCGTCGGCTTCATCCGTTGAATTATACCTCCCAACATATACACGATGGAAGGTGTTACCTTTAATATTGACCACGGCTATCCTTACGTCGTCAAATTTACCTTCCAGGTCGGCTGCAAGGCGTTTGGCGTTAGAAAGATCGGCGAAGGCGCCCACCTGCCAGGTCAGAGCGCCCCTAACAGGGCTTGTGACCTCTCTGCCGCCGCTGTCAAGGGCGACGAGCCTGACCTTGGCGGTGCCATCTTCCACCATCCCCAGCTCCCGTGCGAGCGTGTAAGAGAGGTCCACGATTCGTCCATCTACAAATGGCCCCCGGTCATTGACCCTTGCGGTTACCCTGCTGCCGTTGTCGAGCCTCGTAATCTCCACCATAGTCCCAAGGGGTAGGGTCTTGTGGGCGGCAGTGCGGCCATACATGTCGTAAAGCTCGCCGCTTGCCGTCTTTCTGCCGTGGAATTTTGAGCCGTACCATGAGGCGTAGCCCGTCTCGCTGAAGCCTGAGGATTCCGTAAGCGGGCGGTAGGTCTTGCCCTCAATTCGGTAGCTTCCCGGAGGGGGCGGCGCGGTGGCGCAGCCGAAGATCATGGTCGCGATTAACAAAAGAGTGATTTTAGCTATTTTTGGCCTCATCAGCGCTACTCCTTGCTGAAGCGAAAGCCCAGCTCCATTATGTCCTCCGGCATGTCGGAGGGAATGGAGGGGAGGGGGGTCGCTCTGATCAGCGCCTTTAGCGCCGAGTCGTCGAAGATCTCGTTGCCCGAAGACTCCTCAACATATGACTCAAGTATCTCACCATCGCGGTTGACCACAACGGAGATTATCGCAGTCAGCCCGCGCGTGTTGAGTGAGGGGGGCACCAGCCAATTGTTCAGCACCTGAGCCCAGACGCGATTATAGTAAGCTGCGGCGCGCATCTGCTGCATGACGTTCTTCCCCGCGCCAAAGGAGGGTGCGCCGCCGCCCTCTCCTATGCGTGGTATATCCTTGGTGCGCGGGTCCACTCTCGTGGGGCTCTGGGGGGTAGAGGCTATGTCCCCATATTTCTCTCTCAAGCGGTCGACGGCTGAGGAGACATCGCCCGTCTCCTCTTCGGCTTCATTATCTATCTCACTCTCAAGTGCCTCGCGCATCTTTCGTATCCGCTCGGCAACGTCGCTCTCAGTGCGCTTCTCGACAATCTTTTCAGGCTTGTCGGGGATTACCGGTGTCTTATCGGCTCGTTTTACCACTTTCTTGGCGGGAGCCGCAGACTTCTTGGGCTTTGATGCTTTCTTTGGGGCAGCTTTAGGGGGGGGCTGTTTTTTGACCACAGGTTTAGGCGCCGTCGCTTTTGGCTTAACCGGCGCGGGGGGCGATGGCAGTGGCTGGGAGAGCTCTACCATATGGAGGGGCGCGTAGAATTTGCGCTCAACCTTACTCCCTCCCTGGTAGAATGCCAGGAGGATAATAGCGGATACATGCAGGATAAGGGAGACGATGAGGGCGGTGCGAAACCTTGCGTTGCCTCTCCCGACCCGCCTCTCTCTTATATTAGTCATCAAAGTTTGTCCGGCATCTCCGTTACCATCCCCAACCTCTCGATGCCGGCGGCCTTCATCTGCGCCATCACGCTTACGACCACTCCATAAGGGACATCCTTGTCGGCACGTAAAAAAGCTTCCTTGCTGCTCTTTCGCTCATATATCGCGGCGAGCTTCTCTGAGAGCGACCCCAGCGCGACCCTCGTCTTGCCTACGAAGATATCGCCTGTGCGATTAACAGTTACTACCAAGAGGTCGGTCTCCGCAGGCAGATCGGTGGTGACGACCTGGGGGAGGTTTACATCGACGCCCTGTTGAATCATCGGGGCAGCCACCATGAAGATGATGAGGAGCACCAGCATTACGTCAACCAGCGGGGTTACGTTGATCTCCGCCAGCGCGCCATCTTTGCCAAAGGGGTTGGAGGCCATCAGCTCCCACCTTGCCCGCTCTCGTGGTGGGCTACTATGTTAAGGAATTCGGAGCTGAAGGAGTCCATCTCCGTGTGGAGCACCCTTATAGTATTGTTGAAATAGTTATATGCGACTACCGCAGGTATCGCCGCTGCAAGCCCCGTCGCAGTAGCGATGAGCGCCTCGGAGATGCCCGGCGCGACGACTGCAAGGTTGGCGGTGCCCGTAGCTCCAATATCCCTGAAGGACTCCATAATTCCCCAAACGGTGCCGAAGAGGCCGATGAATGGGGCCGCGCTGGCTACCGTGGCGAGAAAAATAAGAAATGATTGGAGCCTTGCGGTCTCGGTCTCCTGAGCGCGCTTTAGCGAACGCTCAACGGCCTCAATGCCTCCTGCGGAGACTGTGAGGTCACCGTGGGGCGTGGAGGGCTGGGAGAGCCGCGCTTTCTTCCACTCGCGGTAACCCTCTTTAAAGATGTAGCTAAGGGGGGAGTGGGTTAGGTGCGCGGTCTCCTCCTTCGCGTCCTGAAAGCTCGCGGTGTTCCAGAAAATCTCATGAAACTGGCGGCTCTGCTTGGTAGCTGTGCGGATGACCGAAAACTTAAAGATTATCACCGCCCAGCAGCCCACGGAGCTCAAGGAGAGTATTAAAAGAACCCCGCCGACCACCAGGCCGGAGGAGAACGCCATTGAAAGAATCGACTCGGAACCGTTGAACATCGTATTAACTCCGATTTATAAAAGCGAAAGTGAAAACCTCTGCATGAAGATATTGGGCGCGGCGACAGGTGTCAATCGCAAATGGGCTGTGTTAAACTTGCCACCCCGACAACCTTAGCGAATGGTATTTAAATGCCGACCATCTTTACTGTCGCAGCCGCCCTCCTTGGCGCGGCGGTTGGAAGTTTCCTGAATGTAGTCATCTACCGCTTGCCGCTGGGCCTCTCCATAGTATCGCCCCCCTCCAGCTGCCCGCGTTGCGATACTCGCATCTCTGCCTTACAAAATATACCGGTGGTAAGCTACATCCTCCTGCGGGGGCGCTGCGCAAAGTGCCGTGAGCCGATATCCATCCGTTATCCCCTTGTCGAAGCGCTGACGAGTGTTTTGACGGCTCTACTATGGCTACGGTTTGGAGAGGACCCCCTTCTCTTTGGAATATACTTTATATTTATGGCTGCGATGGTAGCCGTGGTCTTTATAGACATTGACCACAAAATAATCCCCGACTCCATCAGCCTGGGCGGTATCGTCCTTGGCTTCGCAGCATCCTTCTTCACTCCGGTGGGGTGGGTCGACAGCCTGATAGGAATCGTAGCCGGAGCAGGGAGCCTCTTCCTCGTAGCCTGGGGATATCACATAATAACCGGAAAAGAGGGGATGGGGATGGGCGACGTAAAGCTCCTCGGCGCAATCGGTGCCTTTCTTGGATGGCAATCGGTCCTCTTCACGATATTCGTCTCATCGGTCACCGGCTCCGTGGTCGGTGTTGTAGCCTTAAAGCTAATGGGTGAAGGGCGCGACTACGAGATACCATATGGCCCCTTCATAGTCCTCGGTGCGCTCGCGTACCTCTTTAGGGGGCCAGAGCTCATAGATTGGTACCTCTCCCTCATGGGCTGATATTGAGGTCTATTTCAGCCACTTTTAAATAAAAGATGATAATGCCCTAAAAAGGTGTTGACATGCGTTTGAGGGGTCGGGTATAAACCGCACTCCGCATGAGGGGAGTGAGTTTGTGCGGGGCCTCCGGGGCTTTGGAAAAAGGGC
>PKTT01000021.1 GCA_002869015.1 Deltaproteobacteria bacterium | reverse complement strand
GTTGATTGTCACCTCAACGGGCAGCTCAAGCGGATTCGCCGGGTCGCAGGTGTCGCCGAAACCTACCGAAACAGGTGTGGCGCCTTTGGTGATATTCCAAACGAAGCTTGAGTCCTGCGTAGCGGTCATATCCTTGTCTACCTGCTGGTAGAGGTCGGAGAGCTGTAGCTGGATGCGCTTTAGACCAATGCCGCCGCTGCTGTATAGCTGGTTGTAAAGGTTTGACTGGAGGGAGGAGCCGCTGTACAGCGTTCCACCAACCGCAATCCTCTGATAGTAGTCATAAACACAGGTGGTTTTGTCCAGCTGAGTTAAATCAACAGTCCTTGAGATGAGAAAATCCGCGCCGCCGAAGCCGTCGGGCTGATGGATTATCTGTGGCCCCATATCGGGGAACTCCTGACAGGAGGCGTCACTAAGTGAGGTATTCAGGGTCAGGGGGGAGATATAATCCCAACCGATGGCGGGCTGCCCGTCGGTCCTTACCTGATCGCCGCCGACGACGAAGCGGTAGGTCTGGTCGCCGCCGCCATTGACCAAGGTAACCCTGTGCGGGACGAGGTCCAGCTCCGCCCAAAGCTTGCCCAGATTACCCGTCGTATAGCCGGGGTCGGCGCAGGTAACTGTGTACTCATCGAAATTTGCCCCCTTAGTCTCCAGGCGGCAACCCTCAAGAGTAAATGAAATCTGGTTTGGATCATCAACCGCGAATGCGGAGCTTGGGGCCAGCAGAGTAAAAGCCAGCAATCCCGTAACGGAAAAAATAAGACACCTCAGGCTCTTGCCCGTCCATGACGACAACATAGTTCCCCTCCTTGCTCGGTTGTTCAATAATCGGATACTTGTTTAAAGTATTCCCGAAGCAAGAAAAGGCGCATTGCGCCAAAAGGTTATTTTTTTTCCTATTTTGGGGTGGTCATTAAGTAGTATATATATACTATTCTTCTATTATAGTAGTGGATTTACTAAGAAGTTTATACTACTGGGGGAAGTTGCGCGATGCCCAAAGAAGTGCCTGTGATCGGCTATTTACGCCAATTTTTCTATAGATGTTGTAAAGGTGAGCCTTAACCGTATGGGCGCTGATGTTAAGCTTATCCGCTATCTCCTCATTACGCATACCCGTCCCCAAAACAGTGAGAATATCAAGCTCCCGCTGCGTCAGGTTTTTCAATTGAGGAGAGGAGGTAAACCTCTTGGCGCGCTTTCTGTTTGAGGTAATCTGATCGGAGAGGAAACGGCGCGGATACCATAACTCACCAGCCATAACCGCCTTAATTCCCTTTAGCAGAGTATCCGGCGAATCCGCCTCGTAAAAAACCCCTCGCGCCCCTGCCGCCAGAGCATCATTTTCAATATTCCTGCCACGCTCCGCATCGAGCACGACCAAGCGGCAATCGCTGCCGAACTTCTCGACTTGCCTGGAGACCGTATCCGGGACCTCCGACACCGCCGTCCTGGAACAGTCCAAAAGCGCCACACAGTCACACTCTATTGAGAGTTCGCGTATGTTCTCCTCGGAAATCGTAGAGGATACAACTACACACTCGGTATTAGGAATGCTCTCCAGGTGGCCCTTTAAAAGCTCTCCATATAAGCGTAACGGGGTAACTATGAAACGCTTACCCCGAAGGTTCTCCGCTATACCATCAGCAATGCCCGACATCTTGGTTCCCCTCCGGTAAAATCGTTTTCTCGATTATACCAGAAGAAATCACTATGGGTAGTGCTCAGGTGTAATCGCTACTTAATACCTGTGAAAATAGAGTAAGCCTCCATAAAGGCCGGAAAACCCAAGCTGGGGATAATTAACATCAGCGCATGGACCAGCTCACCATCGCTTACGCCGGCCTCCCTGGCTTTGGCTATATGCGTCTGGAGCGCCCTCTCGTGGCCGCTGGCTGCTGATATTGCGACCTTTATAAGCCAACGGCTCTTCTCATCCAGAGGCCCACCCTCACCGTGGACAGCGCGGCCCAACTCCGCGTGCTTCTCATAAATCTCCGGGTACTCATCTTTGAATTTGGTAAAAACTGGATGAAGGTCTTTCATTTTTGTCCTCCGGGGGTGGCGTTGGATGGTGAGTGCATATCGTCAATAATACTACCGCAAGTTGAAGCGATATGCGCCTCCCTGATAATTTTACTTATAAATGAGTTTTGTAGGGTAGGCATCTCCCAACGATTAACCATATTAAAGGGGCTTCGCGCCCCCTCAACCCCTCGCTAGCAATTTTTCAAAAAAGTACCAGAAAACCTGGCCTTCGGATGGCAGCAAGAATCACAGGGGTAAATCTCTCTAATCAACCGTTCCTTTTAGGCCTATTTCTTCGGCTACGAGTTTCATTCCTTCTATTGTGTCTTCGATGATTTCGCCGCGTTCGGCTCCAAGCATTTCGATGCCTTTGTCGATTATGCTCCTGTCGACGCCTGCGGCGAAGGCTTTGTCTTTCCATTTCTTTTTGACCGATTTGGGCGCCATGTCGAGGACCGATTTTGTCGGGCGCACCAGCGCTGCTGCGGCAACCAGGCCCGTCAGTTCATCTATGGTGAAGAGGGTTTTCTCCATCTTCGTCTCCGGCTCGACCTCAGAGCATATGCCCCAGCCGTGGCTCAAGACTGCCCGCACGACGACTTCATCGACCCCCGCCTCGCGGAGCATTTCGCCTGCGTGGGAGAGGTGCTCTTCGGGGTATTTCTCATAATCTATGTCGTGGAGAAGCCCGACTACACCCCAAAGCTCCTCATCTTCACCTGCTTTTCTCGCCATGTAGCGCATGACCCCCTCAACGGCGAGGGAGTGTCGAAGGAGATTTTCATTTTTCATATGTTCAGTGAGGAGGCTCCAAGCCTCTGCTCTTGTGGGAACGCTCATTTTTCTCTCCTTGTCGCGGCGGGCGGATGGGTTTAGAGTGCCCCTATCCTATTTAGCCGTGGTTGTTTATGAACAGATATCCTTACGTATTTCTCACCATTATGTCCATCGTCTGGGGCTGCAACTTCGTCGCGGCGAAGACTACCCTCGCCGAGATGGCCCCCCTCCCCGCGGCTTTCTGGCGCTACCTCATCGCTGTGGCGGCGCTTGGCCCCTTTGCGGCGAAGGAGCTCTTATCTATTCTCCGCGAGCGGCGGCAGTGGCGTAACCTCTTCATTCTGGGCTTCATCGGGATTTTTCTCTACCACTGGCTCTTTTTCGCGGGGCTGAAATTATCGGAGCCCGGCGCGGCGTCCATCGTAATAACCTCCAACCCTGCGCTCACCGCCCTGCTCTCTGCGCTCCTCTTGGGCGAGAAGCTTAGCTGGCGCAGGTGGCTCGGTTTCGCCCTCGCCGCATTCGGTGCGTTGGTCGTTCTCAGCAACGGCGATGTGATGCGCATACTGACGCTGGATTTTGGCGATGGCGGCTTCCTCCTAATCGGCGCGGTAGTGCTCTGGTCGCTCTACGCAGTCCTTGGGAAGCGGGTGATGGAGACCATATCCCCCCTCGCCGCCACAACGGCGGGGTTCATCGTCGCGCTGCCGATGTTTCTGATAGTCTCAGCCTTAGAGGGAACCCTCGGCCCCTCCCTCGACGTCTCAACGGATGCCTGGCTGGGTGTGGTCTATATGGGCATCGGCGCGTCGGGGGTTGCATTCCTCCTCTTCTTCAAGGGGGTTGCCCTTCTTGGCGCCGCCCGCGCATCAATATTCATATACCTCATCCCCCTCTTCGCCTTTATCTCCTCATGGCTTATGTTGGGGGAATCTTTGACCGCCGCTAAGCTGGCGGGCGCAGCCTTCGTCATCTCCGGCGTCACCCTTACATCAAAAGCAAAATAGCTCCGACGGATAAAAGGCTCCTTAGGAGAAGTTACGAAAACGCCCCCACTCAAAGAGCGGGCCGGGGTCGCGCTTCCTCCCCGGCGCAATCTCATCATGCCCTGTGAGGTAGTCGCCCTTGAGCTTTGGGTGGGCAAGTTCGAGGTCATTTAAGAGGAGCCTTAGCGCCCGGTACTGCTCCTCGGTGTATGGGGAGACCTCGTCGCCCTCAAGTTCGATGCCGATTGAGAAGAGGTTGACCCCTCGCCGCCCACGCCAACTGGACTCCCCCGCATGCCACGCCGCCTTTGCCGTATCGACGAATTGGGTGACTACCCCATCCCTCTCTATCAGAAAATGCGCCGATACTCGAAGCCCTTCAAGCTCCACTAAAAACTTATGGGCAGTCGTGTCGAGAGTCCCGGTGAAGAGCGCCGCCACGCAGCCGGTGCCAAACTCACCTGGCGGCAGCGAGATGTGGTGTATCACTACGCACTCAACCTCCTCGCCACACCGCTCCTCGAAGTGTTCCGAGGGTACCTGCCTGGCCCAGGGGAGGATCAACGCCCACCCTCCCCTCTTCTGCCGAGCGGGTCGAAGCGCAGCCTTAGCTCATCTCCCAATACGTTTATGCCGAGCACCGTAAGCATTATCGCAAGGCCGGGGAAGAACGCCAGATGGGGGGCGAAGAGGAGGTAATCCACCCCTTGACTCAGGATTGCTCCCCAGGTCGGCACCTCCTGCGGGCCGAGGCCGAGGAAGGAGAGGCTGGATTCGGCGAGTATCGTAGCGGCTACCGAGAAGGTCGCCTGTACGCCGAGTGGGCCTATGAGGTTCGGCAGGATATGCTTTAGGGCGATGCGCAGAGGCCCCGCGCCGACTACAATGGCCGCCTTGACGAACTCACGCTCCTTAAGCGCCATCACCTCGCCGCGCGTCAGCCTTGCAAACCCAACCCATCCAAGTATGGAGAGGGCGAAGATAACGTTGCCCAGGCTCGGGCCGAGCACCCCGGCTAGGGCTATTGCGAGGAGTATGCCTGGGAAGGCCAGCAAAATATCAACCACCCGCATGAATAGCTCATCCACCCAGCCGCCTATATACCCCGAGATAAACCCCACCGCGCTCCCGATTACGAGGGATATTCCCACCACCACGACCCCCACCATCAGGCTCACCCTCCCCCCGTAGAGGATCCCCGAGAGAACGTCACGTCCAAGCTTGTCCTGACCTAAGGGGTGCGAGATAGAGGGGGGCTCAAGGCCGCCGGTAAGGTCCAGCACCTCCGGCCCGGCAGGCGCTAAAAGCGGCGCGAAGAGCGCCCCTGCAAAGAGGATTATGAGTATCGCTGCGGAGAGTGTCACGAAGAGCGATTCTCCAAAGAATGGAACCCCGCGGGCGCTGATTTTCATCGCCCCCCCCTCAGCCGCGGATCGGCCCAGCGGTGTGCCAGATCGGCGAGAAGGTTGGCGAAGACATACCCCGCGCTTATCACCAGGACGCACCCCTGCACCACCGGGTAGTCCCGCCCCTGAATCGCCTGAAGGAGCAGCGTCCCTATGCCGGGCCACGCGAAGACCGCCTCCGTTATGACAGCGCCTGAGAGGAGCGCCCCCAGCTGCAAGCCCAAAACCGTTATAACCGGCAAGGCGGCGTTCCTGAGTGCGTGCACCCAAATGACCTTCGCCTCGCTTACCCCCCTCGCCCGCGCCGCCTGTAGATACTCCATATCTAGAACATCGACGAGTGAGGAGCGGACCATGCGTGAGAGAATGGCAGCGAGCGCAGTGCCCAGAGTTATCGCGGGGAGTATCACCGAGGCAAACCCGCTCCTGCCGGAGACCGGCAGCCACCCAAGCTTTACGGAGAAGAGTATGACTAGTAGCGGGCCCAGCCAGAAGTTTGGCATCTAAACCCCGATAAGGCTCGCGAGGAGGGTTACCCGGTCGGCGCGCTTGCCCCTTCTCACCGCCGCCAGCACTCCTAGGGGTAGGGCGATAAGGAGCGCCGCCGCCAGCGACCACGCAGCAAGCTCAAGGGTCGCCGGGAGCCGGGAGAAGACAACCTCTGCAACCGGCTTGTGATAAGCGAAGGAGGAGCCGAGGTCACCCTGTAGTATCCCGGAAAGGTAGTTTGCGAACTGTGTAATTAGCGGCTCGTCAAGGCCAAGCTGAGCCCTTAAAGCAGCTTTGTCCGCAGCCCGCGCCGTCTCCCCCAGCATTACATCCACAGGGTCGCCGGGGACGAGGTGGATGAAGGCGAAGACGAGAGTAACAACCCCGAAAAGGGTAGGTATGAGGGTCAGAAGCCGGCGCTTTAACATCTCTGAATCATACCCCCGCCGCCACGTTGCCATCAACGGGCGGGCGCTTCACGCGGGCCAGGAGGCAGCCTCCTCCGATAATGAGGATCAGCACCGAAAGTATGGAGGCGCGTGGACTCCCGCTAAGATAGGCCACTGCGCCCATCAGCACCGGCCCAAGCACAGTGGCGAACTTGCCGAGCATGTTGTAAAAGCCGAAGAACTGCGCCGAGTGCCCTTCCGGTATGAGCGCCGCGAAGAAGGATCGCGAGAGCGCCTGCACCCCGCCCTGCGCCAGCCCTACAAGAATAGCGATGGCGTAAAACTCTGCCACCGAATCCATCAGGTAGCCCCAGATGACGACGACGCAGTAAACAGCTATGCCAAGGTATAGGCCGCGCTTGACCCCAATGCGCCCGGCGAGCTTTCCGAAGAGGAGGGTTGCGGGGAAACCGACAAACTGTGTCACGAGGAGGGCGGTCATTAGTGAGGAGGATTCAAAGCCTAGGCTCATACCGTAGTCCACCGCCATCCGAATTATGGTGTGCACGCCATCTATGTATAGAAAGTAGGCGATGAGAAAAGTAAAGATGTGCCTTAGCTGCCTTATGTGGGTGAAGGACTCCTTAAGGTCCGAGAAGCCGCGCCTTATGCTGTGCCCCCTAGCTACCCCGAAGGAGGGGGGCTCCTTCACCCAAAGCAGAAGGGGGAGAGTAAAGAGCGCCCACCAAATGGCGACCGATAGAATTGATGCCTTAACCGCCGCTGCCGCATCCGCTAAACCGAAGAGCGCCGGCTTTAACACCATCACCACGTTGAGAGCAAAGAGCGCTCCACCTCCCAGATATCCCAGCGAGAAGCCGAGGGCGGAAATACAGTCAAAGCGGCTTTTTGGCGCAACGCCGATGATAAGAGAGTCATAAAAAAGGTTTCCGCCCATGAAGCCGAGGATCCCGACCCCGTAAAGCAGCGCCGCTAAAAACCACTCCTGTCGCTCAACGAAGGGTAAGGCGGTAGTCGCGATTATCGCTGCCATTGCGAAGAAAATGAGATAGAGTTTTCGCGCCCCTCCCCTATCCGCTATCGCACCCAATATGGGGGCCATTACAGCCATGATTAACGAGGCTATGGAGTTTGTCGCGCCGAGGCGGAGGGTCGAAAGGGTAACATCGGCCGAGGCGGACCAATACTCCTTAAAGAAGACAGGGAAAAAGCCCGCCATCACCGTTGTGGCAAATGCGGAATTAGCCCAATCGTAAAATGCCCATGCCCACTGTTGGCGCGTTATTTTGACGCTCATCAATCCTCCTCGGGGAAAGATGAATTTATCAGCGCCCGCATGTCGCCGCAAGGAATCAGGTACAATAAGCATTGAAGATTTATCTTTAACATTGCAAAATCAACCCTTACATATTTTATGACCTATCACGAATATCGGATAAACCAGCTAAATGAACTCTTTTGACCATGCAGTAAAGGCATCCACGGGGGGCCCTCTCCACGCCGGAGAGATAACCACAGTTCAGCTTAACCTTGGCCTTAAGTGCAACATGAGTTGCCGCCACTGCCACCTGGAGGCGGGCCCGGGCCGCGAAGAGATAATGGCTGATGAGGTAGTCGATGGTGTCATCTCCCTTGCTTCAAAGCGAAAAGGCCTCCTTTTTGACATCACCGGCGGCGCGCCTGAGCTGCACCCACGCCTGATGGAGCTAATCACCGCTTTAAAATCCCTGGGCCACCGCGTACAGGTGAGAACCAACCTGACAATTTTGACCAGCCCTGACTACATCCACCTGATAAAGTTCTATAGCGAAAACGATGTAAATCTGGTCGCCTCCCTGCCCTGCTACCTAGAGGCGAATATAACCGCGCAGCGTGGAGAGGGCGCTTACGATGCCTCAATCTCTGCCCTTCAATCATTGAATGATAGCGGCTATGGCGAAAGGCTGCCTCTAAATCTGGTCTATAACCCCGGGGGGCCCTTCCTCCCGCCCTCACAGTCAGCTCTGGAAGAGGCCTATAAAAGTGAGCTCTTTGAGCGTTTCGGCATCACCTTCACCTCGCTCCTCACTATTACCAACATGCCCATCGGGCGCTTCATGGAAGAGCTGGAGAGCACCGGGGAGGCTGCCAGCTACAAAAAACTTTTGGTGGATTCATTCAACCCCCGTAACATCGACGCGCTCATGTGCCGCCATCAGATATGTATAAATTGGGACGGAGCGCTGCGTGATTGCGACTTCAACCATGCTCTCTCGATTCCGACCTCTGGGGACGCTCCAAAACATATAAGTGAAGTAGATTGGAAGAAAATCGAGGGGCGCAAGATCTCCACCGGGGAGCATTGCTTTGGCTGCACAGCGGGCAGCGGCTCCTCTTGCGCGGGCGCCCTCGACACCGGCGATGAATCACTTAAGGCCCTCGCGATATAAGCCCGGTCGATTAATGCCCCCCCGATAAAATTTTTTAAATTTCACTAAAAGATAACAATTTTTTTCTCCACATCAAACGAAGTTTTCAGTCGCGGATAATTCCCGCATAAGAACCGCGCAATCCCACTCCTGGCGGACCATATTTTAATAAAACATTGTTTTATCTTACCTCTTTTGATCCTTGTCACATTCTACACAAGCGCACCCATTTAAGCCTCAAAGTGCGCTCACGGGCAAACCGTGATAGCGAAGCGGTTGACATAAAGCGGGCCTATGCCGTATCTTCCGACGCGTTGAGTACCTGATACCAACATTTCAAAAGGGGCATCACCATGACAGAGACCTGGCTGATAGACCACGCCTATGTAGTCATCTTCATTGTGGTAGGAACACTCGCTGCAATGCTCCCCTTCGGTATCGTCGCCCTCCTGGCTCCCAAGACATTTCATGAAAAGACTTTAGAGACATACGAATGCGGCATGGACCCAATCGGACCGGCTTGGATTCGTTACGGCGTTCTATATTACTTGTATGCCCTCATGTTCCTCGCCTTTGACGTGGACGTGCTCTACCTCTTCCCCGCCTCCCTCGCGTACCGTCAGGTGCCGGGAATAGGCGTAGCGGTCGAGGTCGTTCTTTTCATCGCCATACTGGCGCTCGCCATAGCTTACGCATGGCGCAAGGGAGTCTTCACTTGGACACGAAGAAAATAGCGAAGCCGATCCTGATGGACGGGTGCGACTCCTGCCCCTCCATCGAGCCCGGCCCAGGCTACCAGACAACCGCCGAGGTTCCGCCGATGCTCGGCGCGGTGCAGATGCTCGTCGATTTCTGCCGCGCCAACTCCATCTGGCCCATGACCTTCGGCCTCGCATGCTGCGCCCTCGAAATGATGGCGGCGGGTATGGCACGAGTAGATATATCCCGCTTCGGCTCCGAAGTATTCAGGCCCTCGCCCAGGCAGTGTGACCTCATGATCTTCGCGGGCACCGTCAACAAGAAGATGGCGCCGGTCGTCATGCGCCTCTACGAGCAGATGCCCTCCCCCAAGTGGGTCATTGCGATGGGCAACTGCGCCATCTCCGGCGGCCCCTTCTGCATCGAGGAAAACTACAACGTCATTGAGGGCGTCGACAGGCTCGTCCCCGTCGACATATACATCCCCGGCTGCCCTCCCCGCCCCGAAGCGGTCATAGAGGGTGTATTGAAGCTCCAGGAGCTGATCACCGGCAAGCGAAACCCCCTCCCGCAGCTTGGCGGCGCGCTAGCCCCTAAACGCGAGAAGCCCACGGGGATATCATAATGAAGATTCTCGACAGGCTAAAAGAGCTAGAGGGCGTAGAGGCTATCGCCTCCGATTACCCCTCAACAGGCGTCCATGTTGACGTTCTCATGGGGCTTACCTGGGTGCGCACCTTCGCCTCCCTCATCAGGGAGGAGGATTTCCTCATCGAGTCGGTTACCGCGGTGGACGCAGAGCCAAACATGATGGTCCTCTACCACTTCACCCACCCGGACGAATTATGCCGAGTAGCCGCCCGCGTTCTTGTGGAGCGCTCGGTAAAGCGCTGCCCCACCATCTCTGATATCTACCCCGGCGCAAATTGGCACGAGCGCGAGGTAAGGGACTTCTTCGGCATAGTCTTTGAGGACCACCCCGACATGACCCCGCTGATTCTCCCAGAAGATCAGGTCGATTTTCATCCGCTCCTGAAAAAGGAGAATAAAATCAAAATTCTCTCCGAGGTCTTTGACCGCTTCGTCGAGGAGAAGGCGGAGGAAGCGTCTGCCAATGAAGGTGAGGTGTCGGAATGATTCAAAAGCCCGATCCGACCCAGGAGACCCTTGTCCTCAACATGGGACCGCAGCACCCCTCAACGCACGGCGTTTTGAGGGTAGTGCTACATTGCGACGGCGAGTACGTGCTGGACGCGGAGCCGGTCATTGGCTACGGGCACCGGATGCATGAGCTCATCGGCGAGGTGCGCGACCACCGCGGCTTTTACGCCAACGTCGGCAGGATGGACTACGGCGGGGCGCTCTCCTTCGGTCACGGCCATATCCTCGCGGTGGAGCGGATGCTCCCCGACCTTGAGGTGCCTGAGCGCGCCGAATACCTTCGCGTCATAACCACCGAGCTAAACCGGGTGGCGAGCCACCTTTTATGGTTCGGCGCATTTCTTCTCGACCTCGGCGCATTCACCCCCATCCTCTACTCCTTCGATGACAGAGAGGCGATTCTGGATCTGCTTGAGCACGTAACCGGCGCTCGGCTGACCTTCAGCTATATGCGCGTCGGCGGCGTCTGTGCTGACGTAGACAAGGATTGGTGCGACGGTGTACTCGCCTTCGTAAAGAGGATGAGAGACCGCATCCCCATGTACCACAAGCTCGTCTCCGGCAACATCATCTTCAGAAAGCGCGTCGAGGACGTAGGCCTCATAACCCGCGACATGGCGCTAAAATACGGCTGCACTGGCCCGGTTATACGCGGCAGCGGCATCCCCTACGATGTGCGCCGCTCGGAGCCCTACTCAATATACCCCGAGCTGGATTTCGATATCCCGACCTCCGAGCGCTGCGACTGCATGGGCCGCTACGACGTAAGGTGGGCGGAGATAGAGCAATCTCTAAGAATCATCGAGCAGGCGATCGCCAAGCTCCCCGAGGGGCCGGTAATGGCTGAGAAGGTGCCGAAGGTGATTAAGGCGAAGGGCGAGGTCTACCAGGCCGTGGAGGCCGCGCGCGGCTCCCTCGGCTACTATATCGCCTGCGACGGCTCGACAAGCCCCTACCGTATGAAGATAAGGGTGCCCTCCTACTCCAACCTGTCGATTCTGAAAGAACTGACGCGCGGAATCCTACTCTCCGATCTGGTGGCCGTAATGGGGTCTTTCGACCTGGTCATCCCGGAAATAGACCGCTAGGTGAGCGACATGCAGATTGAAAGCCCTAACATTCTCCTGATCGTGGTGGCGGCGGTAGTGATGGTGCTTTACGTCTTCACCAATTCGGCGGTCCTCGTCTGGGTGGAGCGAAAGGTCTCCGCCCACATCCAGCGTAGGCCAGGCCCCTTCGAGGTCGGCCCCTTCGGCCTACTTCAGACCGCCATCGACGGCCTTAAGCTGATGGCGAAGCAGCTTATTATTCCGGGCAAGGCGGACAAGCGCCTCTTTATGCTGGCGCCGGTCCTCTCCTTCGTGCCGCCTATCGCGGCGCTCCTCACCGTGCCCTTCGGCAAGGTCGTGCAGGTCCAGAATCTGGATATCGGGATACTCTTCATACTCTCCCTTGCGGCGCTTAACGTCCTAGCAATCCTCATCGCGGGGTGGGCTAGCGCCAACAAATACTCGCTCTTTGGCGCGGTGCGCTCGGTTGCGCAAAACATCGCCTATGAGATCCCCCTGCTCCTCAGCCTCCTCACGGCGGTGCTCTGGATGGGGACCCTCAACCTCGGTGAGCTAGTCGATGCGCAGGGCGGCTTCTGGTTTGTCTTCACACCTTTCGGCTTTGTCGCCTTCCTCATCTACTTTGTCACCGGCATGGCTGAGACCAACCGCGCCCCCTTCGACCTGCCCGAAGCTGAATCTGAACTGACCGCAGGCTTTCACACCGAGTATTCGGGGATGGGCTTCGGCCTCTTCTTCCTCGGCGAATACACCAACATGATCCTCGTCTCGGCTATTGCGACGAGCCTCTTTCTCGGCGGCTACAACCTGCCCTTCGTCACCCTGAACGGCGAGGGCGTGCTCTGGGAGCTGATAAGAGTGCTCATCTTCCTTGCCAAAGCATACTTTCTCATATTCGTGATGATCTGGATGCGGTGGACATTCCCCCGCGTGCGCTTCGACCAGCTCCTCAACCTCTGCTGGAAGGTGCTTATCCCCTTCTCCCTCGTAAACCTCGCCGCTGCGGCGATCTGGATAAAAGCGGTGGGAGGCTGAGAGAATGCTAAATTACTTTAAAGAGATCTTCGTCGGCATAAAGAGCCTCCTCATCGGGATGAAGGTGACCGCCTTTTACGGCACCAAGAGGACGATAACCGCCCACTATCCCTTTGAGAAAATTCCCGTAACCCTCAACTTCCGGGGCCACATCGACCTCGTCGTGACGAAGAAGGGTTACCACAAGTGCATCACCTGCGGGATGTGCGAGCGCGCATGCCCCTCCGGCTGCATTACCCTTGATTCGGTGAAGCCTGAGGGTGCCAAGAAGAAAAAGCTCACGGGCTACACCCTAGACTTCACCAAATGCTCGCTCTGCGGCAACTGCGTGGAGACCTGCCCCACCAACGCAATAAAATACTCAAACGACTACTATCTCGTCGGTACTTCCCGGCACGATTTCCACTTCGACCTACTCGACCGCGCCATGAAGGCGGCGGAAGAGATGGGTATAGAGTGGACGGAGCCGGTGGAGAAACCGAAGGAACCCAAGGAACCCCAGGCCGAGGGCGGTGAGTCACCCTCCCCCGCCGGCGCCTGAGACGGGTAATCGACTATGGATATAACCTTCAGCTCCGATTTCTCGGCCTATGTAGCGATTGCCGACGTCACCTTCATCGCCTTCATCGCGATGACCTTGGCGGGCGGCCTAGTCGCAATATTGGCAAAGCAGCTCATACACGCCGTCCTGGGCCTCATCCTCTGCCTGATCGGCGTCGCCGGGCTCTATGCCTTCCTAGGCAACTACTTCATCGCCTCGATGCAGATACTCATCTACGTCGGCGCGGTCTCCATCTCCATGGTCTTCGCGGTCATGCTCGCCAGACCGCCGGCGGAGGTGAAGCAAAAGTCGATGCGGCTCGCGACTAAGATAGCCCTTGGCGTCATAGTCGGCCTCTTCACGGCGGCGACTGTGGGCTCGGCTGTATTCGCACAGCACTGGAGCGAGGCGGCAAAGGTGACAAAGGGCGATACCCCGGTTGAGATCGGCGTCGGCCTCCTCACCCATAACGTCCTGGCTTTTGAGTTAATCTCCCTCGTGCTGCTCATAGCGATAATAGGCTCCGTCGTCATCGCCAAGCGCGGGCGCGGCACCGGCACGAGTGTTGGAGGAGAAGAGATATGATTCATCCTACCTTCTTCGGCAACCTTGAGGTCTACCTCCTGGTTGCCCTAATCCTCCTCAGCTTCGGGCTCTACGGCCTCATAAGCCGACCGGGGCTAATCTCGATGCTCATCTCGGTCGAGCTGATATTGAACGGCGCGGGGCTGAACTTTATGGCGTTTAATACCTTTATCGCGCCTGACAAGACAGAGGGAGCGACCTTTACCCTCTTCGTTATGGGCCTCGCCGCAGCTGAGGCCGCCATCACCCTCTCCATCGCCGTGGCGATATACCGGAGGTTCAGGCTCATCACCGCCGACAACCTCTCCGGCATGAAAGATTAGGGGGCTATGATGAACGATATCCAGACCTCCTATATCCTCCTGCCGCTCCTCCTGCCCCTCCTGACGGCAATAATGAACCTTGTCACGGGCAAGTCCGAGAATGTGCGGGACTCCTTCTCCGTTATAGGGTCCGTCGCTACCTTCCTCGCGGTGGCGAAGATGCTCCCCCACATACTCTCAGGGGGGACCTACTCCCTCAACCTCTTCAACATATATGAGGGGATCAACGTAATACTGAGGGTTGACGGGATGAGCATGATCTTCGCGCTCGTCTCCTCCTTCCTCTGGATTCTCGCCTCTTTTTACTGCGTCGGTTACATGAGGGGGCTAAACGAGCATGCGCAGACACGCTTTTACGTCTGCTACTCGGCAACGATTTTCGGCGCGATGGGCGTAGCCTTCTCAGGCTCACTTATCTCGCTCTACCTCTTTTATGAGTTGGTCTCAATCTTCACCTACCCCCTCGTCATGCACCATCAGGACGCGGAGGCTTACGACGGCAGCCGTAAATACATCAGTTACCTTATGCTCACCTCAAAGGTGATGCTGCTCCCCGCGCTGGCGATAATCTACGTCCTTACCGGGACGCTGGACTTTGCGGGCAACATGACCACGGGCATCTTCTCACCCGACGTCAACCAGACGATAATAGCAGTAGTCTACTTCCTGAGCTTCTTCGGGTACGCCAAGGCGGGCATCATGCCGCTGCACAACTGGCTCCCCTCAGCGATGGTCGCACCGACGCCGGTCTCCGCACTGCTGCACGCTGTCGCAGTCGTCAAGGTCGGCGTCTTCTCGGTCTGCCGGGTGATGCTCTTCGTATTCGGCATCGACCTCCTGGGCCGAACCGGGCTGGGCATAACAAGCGCCTACATAGCCTCCTTCACCATCTTGATGGGCTCGATCATCGCGCTTACTAAGACCAACCTGAAAGCCAGGCTCGCCTACTCGACGATCTCCCAGCTCTCCTACATAATCCTCGGCGTGGCGATGTTGACGCCAAGCGCAGTGACCGGCGGGCTTATACACATACCGAACCACGCCTTTTCAAAGATCACCCTCTTTTTCGCGGCGGGCGCAATCTTCGTCGCCCACAACAAAAAGGAGATCCCCGACCTGGACGGCATCGGCTACAAGATGCCCTTCACGATGGCGGCCTTTGGCCTCGCCTCCCTCTCGATGATAGGCGTGCCGCCGGTGGCGGGGTTCGTATCAAAGTGGTATCTCGCCCTTGGCTCGATGGAGATGAGCTCGATCGGGCTTTTAGTGGTTCTCCTTGCCAGTTCGCTTCTAAATGCAGGTTATTTCGTGCCAATCTTCATCCGCGCCTTCTTCCCCAAAGGCGGCGTGGCGAAGAGGGTCAAGATGGCGGAGGCCTCCCCCTTCATGGTGGTGCCACTCTTTCTAACCGCAGTAATGTCGGTCGTCTTCGGCTTTTACCCCGATATCTGGCTCAAGCTGATTGAGGTGGTCAAATGAGCGCGCTCGTAAACCTCATCTCATACCTGAGGTCAAAACCGAACCTCCTGATGGGGCTCTTCACCCTCATGCTCGGCGTTTTTGTCCTCTTCGACGCCTTCGCGACACGCCACGGCGCGCACTTCGCGGGAGACAGGGTGGTCGGCTTCTGGGCTATCTTCGGCTTTGGCGGAACGATAATCATGACCAAATTCATGAAGTGGTTCGCCCATGAGGTGCTGATAAGGCCCCTTGACTTCTATGACGATAAAAAAGAGGGGGAGGAATAACCGATGATGTACGTCCACCCCGCTCTTATTATGATTATCGGCGCCCTCCTCGCCCCCCTGACAAAGGGGGTCGTGAGAAAGTGCGTGATGGTCGCCACTCCGGTCATAGCCTTTTACATCGTTACCACGATGTACTCCATGACCCCCGGCGACTACGGCGTGATGAACTACCTTGGTTTTGAGCTCATCACCTCGCGCATCGACAAGCTGGCGCTGGTCTTCCTCCACGTCTTCACCCTGATGGCTATAATCGGCGCGGTCTACGCGCTGCACGTCGAGGACTCCTCCCAGCACACGGCAGGGTTCCTCTACGTAGCGGGGTCACTTGGCACGACCCTCGCAGGCGATTACCTCACCCTCTTCGTCTTCTGGGAGCTGATGGCGGTCGCCTCGACCTTCCTCGTATGGGCGCGCCGGGAGAAGCGGTCCATAGCGGCTGGGTACCGCTACCTCCTGATGCACACCTTCGGCGGCCTCGTGCTCCTCGCAGGCATCTTCCTCCGCTACCACGAGGTGGGGTCGATGGAGTTCACCGCGATGCTCCCCGAACACGCCGGGGTAGCCGAATACCTCATCCTCCTCGGTTTCGCGCTTAACGCTGCGATGGTCCCGCTCCACGCCTGGCTGCCAGACGCCTACCCGGAGGCCACAGTAACCGGCGCGGTCTTCATGTGCGCGTTTACCACCAAGACCGCCGTCTACGTCCTCGCGCGCGGCTTCGCGGGCTTTGAGCTCCTCGCCATAATGGGCGCGGTGATGACCCTCTACGGGGTCGGCTACGCCGTCATTGAAAATAACGCCCGCCGCATCCTCGCCTACCACATTATTAGCCAGGTTGGGTACATGGTCTGCGGCATCGGCATAGGTACGGAGATGGCTGTAAACGGCGCGGTAGCCCACGCCTACGCGCACATCCTCTACAAGGCGCTCCTCTTCATGGGCGTAGGCGCGGTTCTGGAGATGGCTGGCACCGCAGACCTCTCCAAGCTGGGCGGGCTCTACAAGCGGATGCCGGTGGCGATGGTCTTCACCATCATCGGCGGCATAGCAATCTCCGGCTTCCCTCTGACCTCTGGTTTTGTCTCAAAGTCGATGGTGATAGCGGGAGCCGGCAACGCCCACGAGATCGGCCTTATGCTTATGCTGACCCTCGCCGCCGTCGGAACCTTCCTCTCCGTCGGCATAAAGCTCCCCTACTTCATCTGGTTCGGGAAGGATTCCGGGGTAGAGCCCAAGAAAAAGCTTCCCTGGAACATGGTCGTAGCGATGGGAATTGCGGGCTTTTTCTGCATCTTCATCGGCGTCGTGCCGGGGTGGCTCTACAAGATGCTCCCCTTCGCCGTCGATTACCAACCCTACAGCGCGTACCATCTCTCCGAGACCTTCCAGCTGCTCGGCTTTACCGCGCTAGGCTTTTACGTGCTAAGAAAGAAGATGGTCCCCAAGGAGAAGCTCAACCTCGACCTCGACATCTTCTACAGGCGAGCCCTTGACGGCTTCATGGCCTTCGCGAGAAACCCGATCTCCCCCGTCAACGAGTGGGTGAGCGAACTTTACCGCGTGGTCGGCTACCGCATCGCCCTTGGCGCTGCGGCGATAGCATCGCGCTTTGACGTTTCAATCATCGACGGAGTTGTGGACGGCGTCGCGCATAAGGTGCGCGAAACCGGCGATTATGTGCGCCATGCCCAGACGGGCAAGCTGCAACAGTACATCGCTATAGCGATAAGCGCCTTCTTCCTCCTAGTGCTCCTCGTGGCGAATATATAAAGGACCGGTATCGATATGAGCGAGTTCTTTGCCTTAAATGACAGCTTCAGCTATCCGATACTGAGCTACCTTGTCTTCCTCCCCCTCGCCGGGGCGGTCGTGTCGCTCTTTTTACGCGGCGACAAGGTGCTCAAGGGTTTCGCTTTCCTTGTGATGGTGGCCGAGGCGCTCCTCTCTATCCCAATCTACACAAACTTCGACGGGGCTACGGCGAAGTTCCAGTTCGCGGAGTTCATCCCCTGGGTAAACGCCTTCGATATCAACTACACCCTGGGCGTAGACGGGATAAGCCTCCTTCTGGTTATGCTCACAACCTTCGTCATGCCGCTTTGCGTGCTCTGCTCATGGAAGTACATCGACAAGCGCATCAACGAGTTCGTCTTCGCGCTCCTCGTCATGGAGACGGCGATGATCGGGGTCTTCCTCTCCCTTGACCTCATCCTCTTCTATGTCTTCTGGGAGGCGATGCTCATCCCGATGTACCTGCTGATAGCAGTTTGGGGCGGCGACAACAAGGCTTACGCATCGCTAAAGTTCTTCCTCTATACCCTGGCGGGTTCGGTGATGCTGCTGGTCGCAATTATCGCCCTCTACTTCTCCACCGGGACCTTCTTCGTACCGACGCTGATGGAGCACGGCTATACCTTCGCCTTCCAGTTCTGGGTCTTCCTGGCCTTCGCGCTGGCCTTCGCGATCAAGGTGCCGATGTTCCCCTTCCACACATGGCTCCCGGCGGCGCACGTCGAAGCACCGACCCCAGGCTCAGTAATCCTCGCCTCCGTGCTCCTAAAGATGGGCACCTACGGCTTCCTCAGGTTCTGCCTGCCGATAACCCCGACGGCGACCCTCTACCTGGCGCCGATTCTCCTTTGGATTTCGATAATCTCAATCCTCTACGGTGGCTTCGTCGCCCTTGGGCAAAAGGACATCAAAAAGCTCGTCGCCTACTCCTCCGTTGGACACATGGGGTTCGTCACCCTCGGCATTTTTCTGATAAATATGCAGGGGGTCGAGGGCGCGATTCTACAGATGGTAAACCACGGCATAACAACCGGCGCGCTCTTTATCTGTATCGGGATAATTTACGAGCGAAGCCACTCGCGCCTCATCGCGGACAACTCGGCTATTGGCGCCTTTATGCCGGTTTACGTAGCCTTCCTGGGATTATTTTCGCTCTCATCCCTTGGCTTCCCCGGCACCAACTCCTTTGTAGGGGAGCTGCTGGTGCTCATCGGGGCCTTTGAGAAGAATAAGCTGATTGGGGCCTTCGCAATACCCGGCGCGCTTCTCGCCGCCACATATATGCTCAGGCTCCTCCAGAAGATCATCTGGGACAAGGACGACGGACACGGCCACCACGGCGACGGCGGACACGAGCATCATTTCTTCGATCTAAATCTAAGGGAGTTCGGTACGCTAACCTTCCTTGCCGTCTTCGTAGTTTGGATTGGCCTAGCGCCAAAGCCCTTCATAGAGAAGATGACCACCTCTATTTCCAAGGTTATCTCGCAGACAACGGCAACCGAAGCCTCGGCGCTCTTGCCCGAACCCGGCTGGAGTGGCTTCATGAAGGCGATGGGCGCCGGCGACGGTCACCACGGCGAGGAGTCAGGGCATGGTGAGAGTGGTCATGGCATGGAGGCTGGGGGCGAAGCCGGGGGGCATGAAGCGCCCTCTACGCACGGCGGCGAAAGCAGCCACGGCGAAAGCTCGGGACATTAGAGAAAAAACTTATCGGGAGTCCTAATAAATGGCGTTCGCACACGAAATATACGTCGCGCTGGCGGCGGTAGTCTTCTTCATCCTGACCCTTGCGGAGACGGGACGGGGTACGCCGCGCCGCTTCGCGCTGCTCCTCTCGGCAGGCGCAGTGCTTTCGGCCCTCTGGGCCTTCGGCGCGCATGGCGACCTCTTTGGCGCCACCTACAGGGTCGATGCCTTCTCACAGACCTTCAAAGTGCTCATCTCGCTGGGGTTCTTCATAGTCGTAGCCCTGGGCGACGGGCTTAAGAGCTACGAGACGGAGCATGAGGCTGAATACTACCTCTTCCTCTCCATCTCGGTGCTCGGGCTAACCCTGCTCACCAGCGCGATGAACCTCCTTACCCTATACATAGCCCTTGAGGTAGCCTCCTACGCCCTCTACATCCTTGTGCCGCTTAGGCGCGGGGACGGCTCGCCGCAAGTAGAAGCTGCGATAAAGTACATCCTCTTCGGCGCGGCCGCCTCCGGCGTAAGCCTCTTTGGCATCTCCTACGTATTCGGCCTCGCCCACACCACCGATATAGCTACGCTGGTGAAGACCTACCCGGCGATAATGGCAGAGCCGATGGGGCTCGTTGCCCTCTCGATGATGTTCGCCTCCTTCTTCTTCAAGCTCGCCATCTTCCCCTTCCACGTCTGGACCCCGGACGTATACGAGGGCGCGGCAAACGAGACGAGCGCAATCATCGCGACGCTGCCAAAAATCGGCGCGGTTGCCGTACTGATTCGCCTCACGGGGATGGCCGGCATGGGCTCTGACTTCACTACCCTGCTGGTTGTGCTGGCGGCGCTATCCATGACCTTCGGTAACTTTGCCGCGCTTGTGCAGACAGACGTAAAGAGGCTGCTCGCCTTCTCATCAATCTCCCACGCCGGCTACATGATGACGGGGATACTCACCAACACCATCACCGGTAGCGCCTCCGCCATATATTACGTAGGCGGCTACCTGCTTATGAATCTCGCCATCTTCTTCGTAATCTATAACATCTCCACCGATAGCGAGAACGTAACCGTCGATGACCTTAAAGGGCTCCACTCCCGCTCGCCGCTCCTCGCCTTCACCCTGGCGGTTGGCGCCTTCGGACTAGCTGGCATTCCGCCTACCGCAGGATTCGCCGGAAAGCTCTTCGTGCTTACCAGCGCCTTTAAATCGCAACACATGTGGCTCGTCATAATCGGCGCTGCGAACACCGCGATATCCATCTACTACTACCTGAAGATGGTACGCGCGGCTTACGCACCCGACGATGCAGCGGAATCAGCCCCAAAGGTGGACTTATCCATGCTGGGCAAAGCGCTCGGCGTAGCCTTCATCCTTGCGATACTGCTGGTCGGCTCCCTGCCCGGCTACTTCATGGACCTCTTCAAGCACGCCCTCTAGCCTGAGAGTTTTTAAGATCAAAAAAGCCCTGTCATCTAGACAGGGCTTTTTTTATTTTTAGCCGTAGCGCTACTTCCATCAGCACCCTAAGGATGGCCTCATTTTCACGCTAGTCGTCGGAGCTGACGCCAAGCATACCCGAGCGTAGCATGAAGTAAAGCAGCTGTAGAATTGATGAGATCGCAGCCGCTACATAGGTGAGCGCGGCGGCGGTAAGGACGCTCTTTACTCCACCCATTTCGTCCCTTGAGAGGATGCCGGTGTTGCCAAGAAGCGCCATGGCGCGGCTTGAGGCGTTGAATTCAACCGGCAGCGTAACCAGCTGAAATAAGACGACCCCGCCGAAGAGAAGCACACCCAGCTTCATCAGCCCTGCAGCTTTGATTATCATCCCGAATAAAAGGAGGGGAAAGGCTAGCTGCGAGCCGATATTGACTATCGGCACAAGCCCGGCGCGCCAACGCATCGGTGCGTAGCCAACCTGATCCTGGAGGGCGTGGCCCGCTTCATGGGCTGCGACGCCGACGGAGGCCAGTGAGCGTCCCCGGTAGACCTCATCGGAGAGCCTCAAAACCTTGCTTCTTGGGTCGTAGTGGTCTCCCAGAGTGCCGCGCGCGCCCTCAATGCTAACGCTTTGAAGGCCATTTGCATCCAGTATACGGCGGGCCGCTTCCGCGCCGGTCATGTTGCGCCTGTTTGGCACCTTGGCGTATCGGGCGAAGGCGGTTTTCACCATGAACTGCGCACCAAGGGCCAGCAAGAGGCCAGGGAGCCAGAAGAGCATATATAGCGGGTCGAATATCGGATACAAGTTGTTCTCCGTTTATGGTTGTTTTCAAGGCGCACCCTTGCGCCTTTTTTAGAAGCTAACCACTGGTGAGACGCAGCGCAAGGAGAGCGGGGTTACTACTCGCTCCAGGTCGAATTGTAAAGGAAGCCCGAGGGGGAGGTCTTGCCGTTTCTGAAGTAGCGGCAGTCCATGGTCTCGAAGGCCGCGCGGCCGCTGCCCTCATCCTCGGCGTCTAGATAAACCCACAGGCGGTGTGAAGAGAAGTTTGATTTGAGTGTGCCCTCACCGGCGAGGAAGCCGTAGATTAGCAGGTCGGAGATGCCCCTCTCCTCAGGCCACTTAGTCTTTACGATTATATCAAGGCGGCCCTGCTTGGAGCGGTCTGAGTCGAGGGCCGGGACCAGCTCCACCTCTTTAGCCGGCAGCCCCGCCTCTTTAGCCGCCGCAAGGAATGTACCCGGGAAGCTTTGCCTGGACCAATCCTCTCCGCTTATACGGGCTACTACGCCCTCCAGGGAGGCCAGGGCTTGGGCATCTAGGGGAAGCGCGCGGTTTATGCCGTCGGCGTAGCGTTTGGCGATATCGCTCTCCCCAGTACGCCCGGACTCCATCTCTTTAAGCGCTGAGGAGGGCATCACCGCCATTATGAGGACTAGGTGCACAGCCAGGCTCACCATGACGGCGAAAAAAAATTTCATCCACTCCGAGCGGCTAAGGCCTGTTCTAACAACTTCCACGATTCAACCCTGCGAGTAAAGATGGCAGCGGACCATTCGGCCCCCAGCGAGTGTCAACGGCTCAGGTCTTACATGGTAACACGTATCGAACGCTTTTGGACATCTGGGATGAAAAAAGCAGCCCTCCGGGCGCTCAAGGGGACTTGGCGCTTCGCCCCGCACGCCCCCATCACCGCGGGGCTCACCGGGGTCAGGCTTTGCCGATGAGGCAATCAGCGCGCTGGTGTACGGGTGGAGGGGGGCACTAAAAAGATCCTCGCCACCCGCTCTCTCGACTAGCTCGCCCAGGTACATAACCGCCACCTCATCGGCCAGGTACTCCACGACCCTGAGGTCGTGACTAATGAAGAGGTATGTAAGCCCCCTCTCCTCCTGCAATTTTTTGAGGAGGGTTATTATCTGCGCCTGCACCGATACGTCGAGGGCGGAGAGTGGCTCGTCTGCAATGATCACCTCCGGCTCTACTGCAAGGGCGCGGGCGATGGATATTCTCTGGCGCTGTCCACCGGAGAACTCTCGTGGGTAGCGCATCGCCGCTTCTTTTGGCAGCCCGACAAGGTCCAGAAGCTCTGCTATCCTCTCGCCGCGCTTATTGCCCGCCGCAAGCTTATGTATGTCTAGGGGCTCCCCGATAATCTCCCCTACCCTCATTCTAGGGTTGAGAGAGGAGTAGGGGTCCTGAAAGATCATCTGCACCGAGCGCCGGAAGCGCGCCAGCTCTGGGCGAGATAATTTGTTCAGTTCACGCCCTTCAAAGAGAATTTTTCCTCCGGTCGGCTCTTCAAGGAGGGAGAATAGTCGCGCAAGGGTGGATTTGCCGCACCCGGACTCTCCTACCAGCGCGAGCGTTTTACCCCGCTCTAAGGAGAGGTCGACAGAGTCCAGCGCCCACAACTCACCCTTGCCTACCCTGTAGCGTTTCTCGACCGAGAGAGCTTCAACCATCTTCGCCAACCCTTATGCAGCGCACTTTACGGTTCTTGGCGGCGGCAAGCTCCGGCAACCCCTGAGCGCAGCGCTCCACCTCACGGGAGCAGCGGCCCCGAAAGGGGCAGCCGGAGGGAAAGTTACCGAGCGAGGGGACGTTGCCGGGGATGGGCCTTAGCGCCCTCCCCCGCTTCGGCAAAGAGCCGAGGAGCCCCTCCGTATAGGGATGCAGCGGCGCATTGAATATCTCCTTTACCGAAGCCTCCTCAACGACCATTCCGCCATACATGACAACGACTCTTTCGGCGTATTGGGCAACCACACCAAGGTCGTGAGTAATAAGCATCAGCGCCATGCCTCGCTCACGGCGAAGCTTTTCAAGGAGGTCCATTATCTGCGCTTCGACGGTTACATCGAGGGCGGTGGTCGGCTCGTCGGCGATTAAGAGGCGAGGCTCTCCAGCCAGGGCGGCGGCGATCATCACCCGCTGCCTAAGCCCCCCCGAGAGTTGGTGTGGATATACCCCCAACCTCTTCTCCGGCTCCGGCACCCCGACCTCCCTGAGGAGAGCTACGGAGCGTTCAGCTCTCACCCTTTTTGGCAATTTGCCCTCAGGGTCCACCGCCTCGCCCAATTGGTAGCCGACCGAGAATGTAGGGTTAAGGCTGGTCATCGGCTCCTGAAAGACCATAGCCACCTCGCGCCCGCGAAAGCGCCTGAGCTCCGCCCCCTCAAGCTCCGACACCCGGCGGCCCCCATAGAGAACCTCACCGCCCGCTAAGCGCCCCGGTTTCGGAACAAGCGCGAGCGGCGCCAGGGCGGTCAGGGTTTTGCCGCACCCTGACTCACCAACCACCGCAAGCGCCTCCCCTTCACGCACCTCAAGGGAAAGGGCGCGGACCCCCAGCGCTTCGCCATCCGCTGCGGGAAAAGCTATGGAGAGGTCTCTAATTTCAAGGAGATTTTCCGACACTTGGCCTCCGAATGGGAGGGGTTGGATGTAGCGCAGATAGGGTTATCGCGGCCTTAGCTGCGCTTCTTTTTTCTAAGCTCTGCTGTTATATCGGTCTTGGTAATGAAGCCCTTCTTCATCAGAATCTTCACCATAATCCTGAGGACCTCCTCAGCCTTGAGGCTATCGAGGGGCGAGGATATGTCGTAGGCGGCATCCTCGCGCTCGATGATCACCATCTCATCCTCTTTGGTGACCTCCGATAATTTCACCGAGGTTGGGCGCGCGGTGCCGGGGCTCTGCTTGTTGCCGTGGTAGTAGAATTCGATGGCGTGGACTATCGCCGACTCGGTTGAAACGGCGGGATATACGGAGTAGCCCGTCTGGAATTCTATCTCTCCAATAACCTCAATATTGGTGGGGTCGCTCATCACCAGGACCAGCTGCTTCTTACCATGTGCTTCACGGATGGCGACGGGAAAGACGTTGTATTTTTCTGCAAGCCTTACCGGCAGGGCCCGCACAGTCTTGGGAGAGATTTTAACCGTTGAAAAATCAACAGCCGGAAAGCCCATCTGCTTGGAGAGTATAGAGAGAAGCTCATCCTCTCTGGCAAAGCCCATCCTGACAAGGGTGGAGGCGAGCTTGCCCCCCCACGTCTTCTGACTCTGAAGCGCGACGGAAAGCTGCATATCGTTGATAATTCCAGCTTCTACCAACACCTCGCCAAGTTTTTTCTTGGTCGCCATACTTTTCTCCACATACGCCATAACGACTCTCCAATATCATCAATAACTATACCAAACCATAACGGTTTTGAATAGGTATTGAGACATATCTGCTGTGATTAGGAGCCATGTTTTGATAAATATTCTAGCACGATGCCTGCGGTCTCTCTAGCATGGCCCGCAAAGAAGTGGTCGCAGTTGGGAATACCTCTCCATTCGGCGCTTTTAGGGAGAGCGTTTCTCCACCTCTCAAGCCCCTCCGGGGAAGCGAAATCATCACTCTCGCCGTGCACGATTAGCAGCGGAATCTCTCCCACTCCCACAACCGGCTCAAAAATCGCGAAGGGCGGTGCGATATAGACAAAGGAGCTGACCCGCTCCTCGCCAACGGAAGCCTTTAGCCCCATCCAGCCGCCGAAGCTGTAGCCCACTATGGTCACCCCACCAAGGTCGGGGTAACGCTCCATCAAATGGTCGATGGCGCTCTTTACCTCCTCAAACTCGTTCTCACCGTCATAAACCCCCGCGCTTCTCCCAGTGCCTCGGAAATTAAAGCGCATCATCGGACGGCCCAGCTCCAAGAGCGCGCCCGCAACCACCATAAGTAGCGGGTTGTGCATATCGCCGCCGCGCTGCGGGTGAGGATGCAAGAGGAGTATTGGCGGCCCTTTGGGCGCTCCCTCAGGGAGGGCTATTTCTCCCTCTATTAGGAGCTCTCCGGTGTGAAAATCTGAACTAACCCAATCTAACTTTTTCATTTTTAAACCCTTTTTTATCGGCTATTGGGGCGCGTCGGCCCAGCGATGCTGCCCATCGCGGGAAATAGTAGCAAAATCAAGGATGAAAACCCACATGAAGGATTGACTTGACGCTCCGCCGCCCCCTATAATCCGCCTTGTTTCCGTTTCCCTATATTCCACGTATGAATTGGGTGGAGGTTTAAAGTGACTGAATTTTACAGCAAATTCCAGGAATCGCTTCTCGACAAAGACACCTTCAGCATCACCTGGGAGTTGGTCCCGGGCCGCGGCTCATTCGAGGTCGCGCAGGAGGTAGTCTTCTCATCAGCCGAGGAGGCGGTGAAGGGCGGCAAGGTGCATGCCCTCACCATCACCGACAACCCCGGCGGCAACCCCGCTATCTCCTCCGAGATGCTCGGCGCGGAGATTATCAAGATGGGGATCGAGCCCCTTGTCCACTTCACCTGTAAGGACAAGAACCGCAACCAGCTTGAGAGCCTCCTCTACGGCATGGAGCGCGAGAACGTTCGCAATCTGCTCGTAATGACCGGCGACTACACCTACTCGGGCTTTCGCGGCCGCTCCAAGCCCGTCTTTGACCTTGACCCCGCGCAGCTGCTCTCGCTCATCACCGAGATGAACCAGGGGCTCGTGGTGCCGACCTTCAAGGGCACCGCCACATTGAAGCCCACTCACTTCTTCGCCGGCGCTGCGGTCAGCCCCTTCAAGGCTGTCGAATCGGAGCAGATGGGCCAGTACTACAAGCTCAAGAAGAAGCTCGACGCCGGCGCGCAGTTCATCGTCACCCAGCTCGGCTACGACTTCCGCAAGATTCAGGAAGCGAAGATGATGATGGAGACCCTCGGCTACGGCAACGTGCCGATCGTCGGCAACATCTACCTCCTCCCCCTTGGCGCCGCGAGGCTGATGAACAGAAACGGGCTGCCCGGCTGCGTCGTCACCAACGAGCTTGTCGATGTCATCGCTAAGGAAGCGGAGGCAGAGGATAAGGGTAAGGGCAAACGCCTTGAGCGCGCCGCAAAGATGTACGCCTTCATGAAGACACAGGGCTTCGCTGGCGTTCACATCGGCGGCCACGGCATGAAGTATGACGATGTCGAAGTTATCATCCAGATGGGCGAGGAGCTACTGCCCAAGGTTGACGAGTTCGTAAAAGAGTTCGACTTCTCGCAGCCAAACGGCTGGTACTACTTTGAGAAGGATGAGGCTACCGGCCTCAACACCACAACCCCCACCGACCGCTCCGACAAGCCCTCAGCGGGCCTCGGCTACAAGACATTTAAGGTGCTCCACCATTCGATGTTTGAGAAAAAGGGCTTCCTCTTCGGCCCCATGCGCGCAATCTCCCGCGCCATAGACGGCTCCGGCATGGAGCACTTCTTCACCCGCGTCGAGCACTTCATGAAGGTCATGACCAACGAGTGCATGCACTGCGGCGACTGCGCCCTCTTCGATCTCGCCTACCTCTGCCCCATGAGCCAGTGCGTTAAGAACCAGCGTAACGGCCCCTGCGGCGGCTCCTACAACGGCTGGTGCGAAGTCTACGAGAACAAGAAGAAGTGCATCTATGTGCGCGCCTACGACCGCCTCAAGAGCCATGGCGCCGAGGACGTACTTGGGGACTACCAGGTACCCCCGATCGACTTCGACCTCAGGTGGACAGCCTCATGGCTCAACTTCTTCATGGGACGCGACCACTCCGCGAAGCGGCTCGGCATCATGCCCCCTGAGAAGAAAGATTAATAGCAAGCGTTAAAGAGATATAAAAAGGGAGGCCTGATGGCCTCCCTTTTTTATTTCTGGCTGGAGCTAAATGTAGCGCTTTACTGGAGTTGACCTCCTAATTACTTGCCGGCGGCAAATCCTGATAAGTAACCTTATTGGCGATAACTGTGACTCCGTCAACGGCGGCAAGGAAGGTCAAATCCTCATCCGTCTCGGGGTCGTCTTCGGCGCAAAGGAGCGCAACTCCATATTCGCCTGGGAGGACAAAGCCGACCTTGTATCCATAGGTGGTTGGTGAGTCCATAAGGACGGGGACGCTTGTTATGTAAGAGAGGTTGTCCGGGTGAATGTCGTCGGGGATAAACTCGTCGACGGCTCCAGCCCTACCATAGAGATATACGACCGGTGTTGCCTCCGCGCACTCTGTCTCTAGAAGCGCTGTATCTACAGCGCCTTCAATCGAACCGACTACCGTATCATTTACAAGCCTGAGCCCGGTGGGTTTCAGCTTGAAGGCGACATCCTCATTGCTCGGGTCGACGACATTTTTCCTGAGGTCAAACTCGATGGTAAAGGCGCTCGACCCACCTGCGGTTATGGTTACGTCGCCCTTGGGTTTGAACCACGACTCTTCTTCGCTGGGGATTACGAGGGGAAAGCGGCAGGTTCCGCTCGCCTCATCGAAGACTACTTCACCAACGGGAGCCTCGGTGCAGCGCTGGGATGCTGCATCGAAGGATATCCACGACATCTGGCTATCGGGGGTAAAGGTCAGGTCCGCATCGAGCCTCACTTTATAATTGCCGACGGGAACCTCAAGGCCTGTGACTAGCGCCGCGTGGTCGTTACCCTGATAATCCATCAGGTTTACGCCCTGGTATTGAAGCGGTATCTCATAGGGCCCCGCATCCGCAGTGCCTTCAACGCCAAGGAGGGTAAAGGAGGTAAAGGTAAGGTAAACCTCCATCGCATCGTCAACCGGGGCATCGGTGATGGAGAGGGAGATAGTGCCAGTCGAAGAGGATGAAGAGGAACCGCACCCGGCCAGGGGCATGGTCATCATAAATGCGGCAACAGCATATATGAGATATTTAGCTCTTTTAAGCTTCATAGAGATACTCCTTATATCCTTCGTTTAAGTTAAATACCAATAGCCATATTCATTAAATTTTAGCTCGAATTTCTCACCTTTCAAGGGTACCTGAGTGTTGGAATGAGTGCGCCGCAATAATTTTTCCATACTTTGCTTCCCTTGGGATATCCGGTATTTGCATCACGGCGCCTCCTCAAGTTAAACTTCTTCCCGTTGACCTTAATGGCTACCCTGAGGTTTATTTAATGGCATTCAAAGGCGAAGTTACGATAGTTCTGGTCGACCCTTTATATGGGGGCAATGTAGGTTCCGTGGCCCGCGCGATGGCGAACTTCGGCCTTGAGAAGCTGATGCTGGTGAGGCCCGCCGAGGGGCTCCTGGAGGACAAGATGCTCGCCCCCATGGCAAGGGGTCAGGCAAGCCATATAATAGATGGGATCGTGGTGGTGGATGACCTCTCTGAGGCTTTGGCAGAGGTGGAGCTGGCGATGGGCTTCACCACCCGCCTGGGGAAAAAGCGGTGCGACGGAATAGACCTCGGCCCTGCCATGGAGTCGCTGCTTGATGAAGTGCCTAGGGCTTCGGTGGCGGGGGTCTTCGGCAGTGAGGACAAAGGGCTGTCAAATGAAGACCTGGAGAAGTGCCACTGGCTTGTGAGGATACCGACCGCCCCCGCCCTCTCAAGCCTCAACCTTTCACAGGCGGTCTGCCTCTTCGCCTGGGAGCTCTTCAAAGCAAGCAGCGAGGAACCCCTCGACTATGAGGAGACGAGGAAGGTGGCCCCCGTCGCCCAGCTTGAGGGCTTTTACACACACCTTGAGGAGGTACTGGACCTCATAGGTTTCATACAGGAGGAGAACCCGGCGAGGATGATGAACGCCATGCGCCGCATCTTCTCCCGCAGGCTCCCCGACGAGCGTGATGTCAGAATCCTTAGGGGATTTCTCTCAAAGGTGGAGCGCACGGCCAAGCTCTCAAAGCAATGAGCCCGCGCCTGACTACTTGTACCAGTCGTAAAGGCGCGCCTCTATACCCTCACCCTTCTCCACCAGCTCCTTGAACTTTGATATATCGCTCATTCCACCCTTGCCGCGATAGTGATAGGGCATGACTACCTTTGGCTTGAAGGTGAGCACAGCCTTGGCGGCAGCCTCGACATCCATCGTGTAGGGAAGATTCATGCAGAGCAGAGCATAATCTATATCCTTGAGCGCAAGCATCTCAGGAGTTCCCTCTGTATCCCCCGATATGTAGAAGCGGGTTTTACCGTAGGAGAGGAGGTAGCCATTGTCCCGCCCCTTGGGATGGAAATTTTCCCGCTCAGGGGTCGTGTTATAGGCGGGGATAGCCTCAATGGAAATATTGCTGAACTCCTTTGACTCGCCATTTGATACTGCTTCGCCATAGCCCAGCTTCTCAACCACCGTAGGCGCGCCGATAATTCTCGTCTCATCGCTCTTGATGGCGGCGACAAGCTCTGGGGCAAGGTGGTCACCGTGGATGTGCGTGATGAGGATGAGGTCGGGCTCCGGGTATTTGGAATAAAGCGCGGCCTCACCCACCGGGTCTACGTAGATGGTTTTACCGGCAGCATAGAGAACGAAGGAGGCATGGGTAAGGGGCGAGAGGGTGAAATCCCCGAAATCGACCTCTCCTCTCTCGGAAGAAAAGCCTGACTGCCCTGAAAGCGCTATAAAGAGCGCCGTTACAAAAGCTAATATTCTCATTTTTGCCTCCTATTCACTTCTTTCTCGTTTCAGCCACGCCTCAAGCTCGTCCAAACCTTTAAGCTCGGTGTGACAGGCAGTTTTTGAGCATATACGCACAGCTAGCTCGCTTTGCGCAGACTCCGTGAAGGCGATATAACTCTCCGGCATGTAACGCCCTGCCAACATGGCGCGGCCCCGCGCAAGCTCCTCGGCATCGAGCTGCCCCACCATCTCTATGCGCCTGGCGCTCTCAAGTTCAATCGATAGAGATGTCAAAAGGTGGGTGAATGCCTCGGGATACCTGGTGAGCAGCGCGGCGTTGGCCTCAAGAAGCCTCCTCCCACGCTCCTCCCAGCTCTGGTCTCCGGTGATGAGCCATAGCCCCATGAAGAGCTCAAAGGCAACGGAGGTCGCCGAGGGCATAGCCGTATCCGTTGCGTCGGAGAACTCAAGGACAAGCGCTTCGCCATCTTCGCCGGTATCGGAGAGCGCTCCGCCCTCAACCATGAAGCGCTCTGCGAGGGTGGTCGCCAGCGCCGCCGCACGCTCAAGGTAATGCCCCTCAAAGGTCGCGCTATAAAGCTCAAGGGCAGCGCACCCCAGGAAGGCGTAGTCCTCTGAAAAGCCCTCAATTGATGACTCCCCCTCCTTATGGCGTCTGTAGAGGGTTCCGCCCTCACCCATCGTCGAGAGGAGGAAGTCGACGCACCTTTTGCCGCGCTTCAGATAGCGCTCTTCACCAAGGGCGGCCCCGGCGCGTATGAACACCCCTGCCGCAAAGGCTGACCAACCTGTCAGCACTTTGTCGTCGAGCAGCGGGCGCACCCGTTTCCCCCTGGCTTCAAAGAGCTTTTCAAGGGAGGTTTTGTGCCACGCCTCGCGTTCGGTGGGTTTCTCAACACCGCTTTGCAAGCCGAACTGATCAGGCAGCGGAACATGGAGGATATTTCTGCCGCTGCGGGTTCCAGTGCCCTCTTCAAAGAAGTTGCCCTCCGGCAGTACGCCAAAGCTCTCCATAAAGCCCTCAGCCTCAGCGCCGAGGATTGTTTCAATTTCCCCAGCCGTCCATGTATAGAAGAGCCCCTCCTCACCCTCCGAGTCAGCATCCTCCCCGCAGCAAAAGCCACCCTCGGTCGAGCCAAGGTCACGCTCTACATATTCAAATATCTGGCTGAAGGTAAGGGCATACTCCTCGCGCCCGGTGGCTAGGTATGCATCTAAATATATTGAGGCAAGCCCCGCCTGATCGTAGAGCATCTTCTCAAAGTGCGGGGTGAGCCACTTCCTGTCTGTTGAGTAACGGTGAAAGCCTCCGCCCACGTGGTCCCAGATGCCGCCTGCCCTCATACCCTCAAGGGTGGTGGTTACCATATTGAGCAGGTGCGGCTTTAAAGTGCGCCTGTAACGAGAGAGCAAATATGAAAGCTGGTGGGTCGCGGGGAATTTTGGCGCATCGCCGAAGCCCCCATATTTTGCATCGAAGGTTGTCTCGGCGTGTCGGCACGCAACCTCGAAGAGGTGCGGATTTATCTCCGGCGACTCCCCTCCGTACTGCCCCTCAATGGCGCTCTGTAGCCCATCGATTAGCTTTTGCGCCGATTCAACAACCCGTTCAGGTTCCTGTCGCCAGAGGTCCGCTGCGCTGACCAAGAGGCCGATGAGGCCGGTAGCCTGACCACGGTTCTCCTTTGGCAGGTAGGTAGCGGCGAAGAAGGGGTTCCCCTCCGGGGTCATGAGGATAGTCAGGGGCCAGCCGCCCCTGCCCGTCAGCGACTGGCAGACGCGCATGTAGACCCGGTCGATATCCGGGCGCTCTTCGCGGTCTACCTTTATAGCGACATAGTTTTTATTGAGGATTTCAGCGATGGTCTCATCTTCAAAGGACTCGCGCTCCATCACGTGACACCAGTGGCAGGTCGAATAGCCTATTGAAAGAAAGATCGGCCTCACAAGCTCGCGCGCGCGGGCAAAGGCATCCTCGCACCAGGGGTACCAATCAACGGGGTTGGTCGCGTGTGACTTAAGATATGGGCTTTTCTCCGCCGCCAGCCTGTTTAGCTTTTCGCTCAACTCTTCACCTTTTCAGGTTTGCAAACATTACAGAATGCTTCACCGAATCTTCCGCAGCCCTCTGGGATAGGGTCAAACTTTACGACCTAAAGCGCTGGAGGCTTGCCGCCGGAATGAACTCATTGTGGGCCACATAGGTGCCCCGCATTTCAGGTCATAGCGCCGCATATTTGAAGGTAAAATATTCCGCCATGCTAAAGAGCCTCATACCACGAAGAGCGCCTAACGAATATACCAGCTAGAAGAGAGCCGTGACCTCTAGGATTATTTACCTAGGCGATGCAATAGCTTTTCGCGCTTATCAGCGGCGAGGCAGCTCGTCTCGGCCACCGCGTCTTCTCTGAGATATGTGATTAAATCTATCTCCTCGCGGGTAGGATTTTTACCGGCGCGAATGAGCGCTGTGCGAATGGCGAATTCACCGAGGGAGAGCCAGGCGAGCTTTCTAAGATATATCTCCTTCATCGGGAGCTTTTTACCGTGGCGCATCAGGGCATAGTAAAAGCCGAAGCGAAAGCGCCGCCCAAGCGTTTTTGCAGTCAATAAAGTCCTTTTAAGGGCCGGGTGGCTGGGCCAGCTGCCCTCCTTCGGGTATCTGAATGCGTGGAGGAGTAGATATTTTAGCGCCTCCCACTTGCCCTTCGGAAGCTCCCGCGAGACAGCGCGCGCGGCGAAGAGCGCAGGGTAAATTGAGTGTATCTCCGTCGTGCCCTCAAAGATAGTCGCGACGCGCCAATCCCTGAGCCGCCGCTCATAGGGCGCGGTAGCCAGATAGCCCGAGCCCCCTGCAACCTGCTGTGCGTCGTAGAGGGTCTCCCATGTCTTCGTCGTGGAGTAGAGCTTACAGTGGCTCGTCTCCATCGCGGCGTTGGCGGTAGGGTCTCGGTCGAGCTGCCCGGCGGTTGCCCACACCATGGATTCTGCTGCAAATGAATGCACACGGGCCTTTGCAATCTTTTCTTTGATGAGCTCAAAGTCGATTATCGGCACCCCAAACTGAATACGCTTCGAAGCGCGGGCGCGCATATCCTCTATTGAGCGCTTCATAAGCCCCACCCCCGCAGAGGCCACCGCGAGCCGCCCATAGTTTAGGATTGTCATCGCAATTTTGAAGCCCTCCCCCTCTTTACCCAGGAGGTTCTCAACTGGAACCTTAACGTTATCGAACTTGATGGGCGTCGTCGAAGAGGCCTTTATGCCCATCTTGTCTAGGTCGGCGCCGACCTCCACCCCCTCCCAGCCACGCTCAACGATGAGGGCGACCATCTCGCCCTCTTTGCCGCCCTCAACTTTGGCGAAGACGGTGTACCCTCCGGCGTAGTTGCCGTTGGTTATGTAGGTCTTTCTGCCATTAAGGATGTAGTGTCCGCCGTCCTCGGAGAGGGTGACGCTGGTGTTTATATGCTGGGCGTCGGAGCCGGTATCCGGCTCGGTGAGGGCATAGGCGAAGATCATCTCACCAGATGCGGCGGGCCTGAGATAGCGCTCCTTCTGCTCCTTGGTGCCGAAGAGAATTATCCCCTCAAGGCCGATGGAGAGATGCGCCAGTGAGACAAGGGCAAGGGCAATATCCTTGGCGGCCACCTGCTCGACCAGCGCAAGGTAGCTTCTGAAAGTGAGCCCTGCGCCGCCATACTCCTTGGGAATCGTCATCCCGAAAAAGCCCGCCTTGCGCATCATCTCAAGCCCCTCTTCAGGCACCGCGCCAAGCTTGTCGAGCTCCTTCGGCGGATACTTCTTCGTCACCTCGCCAAAGGCTTCAATGAGCGCTTTTGTGTCATCGTCAACCGGTACCGGCTCAAGGGGTGAGATCAACTCTTCGTCGAGGACTCCCTCGACACGCAGCTTATAGAGAAAGGATGTGGATTCCATTTAGCCCTCCTGAACGCCGATTGCCTTCGGCAGCTTTTTGGTTATTATCTCCTCGGCTTCTCGCACGATGCGTGCCATCAGCTCGGAAACCGATGGGATATCATTGATGAGCCCGGCGACCTGTCCCGCTGCGACCACTGCCCGCTCAAGGTTTCCGCCCTCAAGCACCTCACGCTTTATATCCTTGCCTGAGACGAAGGGGATAAGGTCCTCAATGGTCGCGTCTCCACGCCCCTCAATCTCAAGAATCTTTTCAACGGTCGGCGATGAGAGTACGCGCTCCGAGTTGCCAAGCGTACGCATGATAAGGCGTGTATCAACCTCCTTTGAGTTGACAACAAACTCCTTTACCCGCTCATTGACGAGGGTCTCCTTTGTCACGAAGAAGCGGGTCCCCATATTCACGCCCTCTGCGCCGAGGGCCAGCGCGGCGGCTACGCCCCGCCCGTCGCCAAAACCACCGGAGGCGACCACCGGTATTTCAAGCTCTTCAGCGGCGCGTGGAATCAGAATCAGCGAGGTGACGTCATCCTCGCCGGGATGCCCCGCGCACTCAAAACCATCTATGGAGATTGCGTCGCAGCCTATCTCCTGGGCTTTTAGGGCATGGCGTATCGAAGTGCATTTGTGTATCACCTTCATCCCGGCGCCCTTCAGGTGCTCCATATATGGCTCGGGGCTGCGCCCTGCGGTTTCGATAAACCTCACCCCCTCCTCGGCGCAAACCTTTAAATAGGCGGGGTAGTCAATCGGTCTAAGCGAGGGAAGAAAGGTGAGATTAACCCCGAAGGGTTTATCGGTAAGCTCGCGGCACTTTTTAATCTCGGCGCGAAAAGCTTCGGCGGTCGGGTGGCTCAGCGCAGTCATAAAAGCTATTCCGCCCGCCTCTGCGACGGCGGCGGCAATCCCGCTTAGGGAGAGCCACATCATGCCACCGGAGATTATTGGGTATTTTACCCCGAAAAGCTCAGTTATACGGGTATTCCACATAGCACTCTCCCATTAAGCGTTCCCACCTAAGGTACCCCGATAAATGGGGGTACACAATACATCTAGATGAAATTCAGCAAAACGATGGTAGCTTCATGTATCTTTAAGGTGGAGGCGAAGATGAAGATTTTGACAGCGCTCGCCGCGCTGCTTCTCTTTTTCGGCTTTTCAGCGGCGGGCGAAATGGTGCTGGTTACAGGCAAGACCGCCTACAAGGGGATGGGCGTGGAGGAGGTGCGCATCCTGGCAGGTGGAGATGGCTTCAAGGAGGAGTTCAAAAGCACCTATCACGGCACCTTCCGCATGGAGCTGCCGCCGGGCGAATACAACCTTACGGCAGTGGGCGAGCTACCCGGGATTCGGCTCACGGGCCATTTGGCACTTGAGGTTGATGAGGGCGTAAAACGGATTGACAGGGTTATCATCAACCTCATTGATGGCAAATGAAAAATTACTTCATGTTATCTATCTGCTCCTTCATCTGCTCCATCTTGTCCACCATACCCTCAGTTGCCTCCATCGAGCGGTGCATGACGTCTCCCTTGACTTCGCCCTCTCCGGTTTTTGCGCTGAAGACATCACCGCCAACCGCATAGATGAAGTAGAAGATTACGCCCAACACTAGTAAAAGACCAACAAGACGCATTTTTTAATCCTCGCTATAAAAGTGAAAGAAATGATCGATACAGCTACCCTCTGCCCATTCATTCCCTTCCCGACGCCCATCTTAAGGGGAAGATTCATAAAAAGAGAGAAGCGCTTTCTCGCGCACATGGAGATGGAGAGCGGAGCGCGCGTCATCGCGCACTGCGCCAACACAGGCTCCATGCGGGGCTCACTCAGGGAGGGAGCGCCAACGCTTATGTGGGATAGCAAAAACCCCAAGCGCAAATATACACTCAGCTGGAAAGCCATTCAATTGGACAATACATGGATTGGGATAGACACCTCGCTGCCTAACGCACTAGTAGCCGAGGCAATCTCCATGGGCTTCATCGGCCCCCTCGCAGGCTACGCTACCATCCAGCGGGAGCGCAAAATATCCGATGAGAGCAGAATAGATATCTACCTGACGGATGGAGAGGCAAAGGACTGCTATGTGGAGGTCAAGAACGTCACCCTTGTGGAGGATGGCGTTGCGCGCTTCCCCGACGCTGTGACTACGAGTGGGCTCAAACATCTTGGGGAACTTATGAAGAAGGTCGGCGAGGGGGAACGCGCGGCGATGGTTTACGTAATCCAGCGCGGCGATGGATATTCATTTAAACCAGCCGACGACATCGACCCCCTTTACGGGAAAAAGCTGCGGGAGGCGCATAGCGCAGGCGTAGAGGTATACGCGCTCTCTACGGAGGTTAGCGAAAAAGGTGTTGAGGCTACAGGGCTTTTACCGATAAAGCTCTAGTAGTTAATTAACGGATGCGACGAAGTCCATCGCAAGTGACGCCCCTTTGGGAAGCGCAGAAACCTCAAGGGCTGCGCGCGACGGCGGGTTCTCTCCGAAGAATTCAGCGAAGACCTCGTTGACCGCCGCGAAATCCCCAAGGTCGGTGAAGTAAATGGTAACCTTCACCACATCCCCGATAAAGCCTCCCCCGGCCTCGATTATGGCTACGCCGTTACGTATTATCCGCCGGGCAAGCTCCGCTGCGTCGCCCTCGACAAGGTCACCGGTGGCTGGAAAGATGGGGAGCTGCATCGACACCCAGATGAGCCCTCCCGAGACAACGCCCTGACTGTAGGGTCCAACCGCAGCGGGAGCGCTCTTTGTTGAAATTATCTCGCTCAAAATATCTCCTAACTTCTCACTCTTATGACGCTCTCAACCGCTTTGAGATCGCGGACAGACTTGATTATCTTCTGCAACTTGTCGAGATCCGGGACGAGGAGGGCGAACTGGTACTCCGATTTGCCAGGCATAAGTGGTTTCACCTGCGCCGAGACAACCTGCACCCCGAACCCCGCAAGGGCGGTGGTTATGTTTGGAAGCATCGTTGCCTTGTCAATGCCCTGAACCCTCAATCGCACGGGATGCGCCCCTGAGTCCTCAAGACCCCACTCTACATCTATCCTGCGGCTCTCGTCTGAGCGTTTTAGGTTGGGGCAGTTGGCTGCATGCACAGTCATTCCGTGGCCTCGGGTTATGAAGCCCACCACGGGCTCTCCGGGGAGCGGGCTACAGCACTTAGCGTAGCGCACCATTACATCCCCTACCCCCTTAATGACAATCCCCTGCTTGGTCTTCTTCTGAGGGCCCTTTCGCTTGGGAGCCTCCTCCTGAACGCGCTCAAACTCAGGGTAGACCTTCTCTAAGACCTGCCTCGCCTGAACCTTCCCATAGCCTACCGCCTCAAGGACCTCTTCACCTTTATTGACGCCAAAGCGGTCCGCCACCTCCTCTATCATTCCCTCCTTGAGCGCCTTTGAGAGGGATTTGGAGACCTTGCGAAACTCCCGGTCCAGGATGTCACGGCCCAAAGCTATCGAACGCTCACGCTGCTCGTTTCGTATCCATTGGCGGATGCGGTTCTTGGCGCGGGATGACTTTGCAAACTCTAGCCAGTCCGAGCTGGGGGTCTGGTTCTTGGAGGTGACAATCTCAACCCGGTCGCCATTTTTAAGCTCGGTGCCGAGGGTCACCATCCTGTCGTTGACCTTCGCGCCGACGCAGCGGTTGCCTACCTGGCTGTGTATGGCGTAGGCAAAATCTATTGGCGTTGCGCCGCGCGGCAGCTCCATAACTTGCCCTGTTGGGGTAAATACGTAGACAACATCGGGGAAGAGGTCTCCTTTGACGTGGTCCACAAACTCGCTTGCGTCGGCAACCTCCTGATTGGCCTCCACAACCTGTCTGAGCCAGCTGAAGACGGATTCAGCCTTCCCGCTTGAGGAGCCGCGCTCCTTATACCGCCAATGCGCCGCGATGCCCTCCTCCGCAACGGCGTGCATCTCACGTGTCCTTATCTGCACCTCCATCGGGATACCGCGTGGCCCTATAACAGTCGTATGGAGTGACTGATAGAGGTTCTTTTTAGGGAGGGCGACGTAATCCTTGAAGCGGCCCGGTACTGGCTTCCACCTGGCGTGGACAGCACCCAGGAGTGCATAGCACTCGGAGAGCTCGCCGCATATAATTCTGAAGGCGACTCGGTCATAGACCTTCTCGAAGGGGATCCCCTGGTCTATCATTTTAAGGTATATGGAATATAGGTGCTTGACTCTGCCATATACCTTACCGTCCACCCTATTCTCATCTACTATGCCGGAGAGGATGCCCTTCACCTCCTCGATATAGCCCTGCATCTCGCGCTTCCCCTCCTCCTGCTTTGAGACTAGCTCATCCCAGACCTCCGGCTCAGTGTACTTAAAGCCCAGGTCCTCAAGCTCGCTCTTTACGCGGTATATACCGAGGCGATTGGCAAGGGGTGCGTAGATGTCGAGGGTTTCGCACGCATAACCCTCCCGCTTCTCGGGGCGGATGAACTCCAGGGTGCGCATATTGTGGAGTTGGTCGGCCAGCTTGATTATCACGACGCGCACGTCACGCGCCATAGAGAGGAGCAGCCGCCTGAACTTCTCGGCATGGTCGGCGGTTGAGGAGGAGTAGCGAATCGACACTACCCTATGGAAGGAATCGGCGAGGGTCGCAATCTCCTCTCCGAACTTTTCCTTCACCACCTGGGTTCCTACCTTCTCCATAGCTTCGTGGAGGAGCCCTGCGGCGATTGTCTCCTCATCCATGTTCATGTCGGCCAGGATTTCGGAGACTTCACAGAGGTGTACCGTGAGGGGGCGGCCTGAAAGGCGTGTATCCTCGCCGTGTATCTCAACGGCGAAGTCGTACGCACGCCTTATCAGGTCAACGCGCGCTTTGGGGTCGCGCGAAAGAACTTTTTCGACAATCGGGTCCAGGGCGCTCATTTTGGGCTCCTCGGGGTACGCCGGATTGTCTTCGGACTAGAGGCTGGGGATGGATTTACGCTCTTTGACGGTAATTTTACCCTCCGCGACTTCACGAAGCGCGGTTACCACAAACTTGTTTTTCGTCTGGACCATTGCGGGAGCCCCTTTGAGGAGCTGCTTTGCGCGCTGCGCGGCGACCATAGCCAGCGCGAAGCGATTTGGAATAAGTTCCAGGCAGTCTTCAACCGTTACTCGTGCCATCTTTACTCGCTTTCCATTGCCTCCGGCTCGTTGGCCCTGAGGCGTTCATTCTCGATAATCGAAGTGAGCTTTGCCGACGCCTCTTCGAGGTCGTCGTTAATAACTATATAATCATAAAGAGGAGCTTTTTCCAACTCCTGCCTTGCATTTTTGAGCCTTCGGCGAATTATCTCATCGTCATCTTTATTCCTCGCCTTGAGCCTCTTTTCAAGTTCATCAAGTGAGGGCGGCTCGATAAAGATAAAGACCGAGCCGGGTATACGCTGCTCCTTTAAATTAATGGCGCCGACCACATCTATATCTAGGATGACATCCTTGCCCTCGCTCCTCACAGCATCGAGCGCCGCATGAGATGTACCATATAGGTTTGAGTGCACCATCGCCCACTCGGCGAACTCTCCCCGGTCAGCCATCCCCTTAAATTCATCCACGCCTACGAAGTGGTAGTGTACACCATCCACCTCACCCACCCGCGGAGCACGGGTAGTATGGGAGACGGAAAAGCCAAGGCCTCCTATTTTCTCCCTGACCCGCTCGATGAGGGTGGACTTGCCCGCGCCGGAGGGCGCCGAAATTATAAAGAGCAGCCCCTTTGACATCACTCCCACTCAATTGTGGCGGGGGGTTTGGAGGAGATATCGTAGACTACCCGGTTGATTCCCCTCACCTCGTTTATTATGCGGTTGGAGATACGCCCAAGTATCTCATATGGAATCTTGGACCAGTCGGCGGTCATGCCATCAAGAGAGTTTACCGAGCGTACCGCCGCAACGTTCTCGTAGGTGCGCTCATCGCCCATGACGCCGACGCTCTTTACGGGGAGCAGCACACAGAGCACCTGCCATACCACGTTCTGTAGGCCACCAGCGGCGATCTCCTCACGAACAATGGCGTCCGCCTCGCGTAGGATGTCAAGGCGCTCCTTTGTTACCTCTCCGATGATGCGTATTGCAAGCCCCGGCCCCGGAAAGGGGTGGCGCTCAAGTATCTCTTCGACAAGGCCCAGTTCCCGGCCAACCTCGCGCACCTCATCTTTGAAGAGCTCACGCAGAGGCTCGACCAGCTTCAGGTTCATCTTATCGGGGAGGCCGCCGACGTTATGGTGGCTCTTTATAGTCGCAGAGGGCCCCTTGAAGGAGACTGACTCTATAACATCGGGGTAGAGGGTCCCCTGCGCCAGAAAGTCAACGTCGCCGCCAAGCTTCTCCGCTTCACGCTCAAAGAGGTAGATGAACTCGTTGCCTATTATCTTGCGCTTTGTCTCAGGGTCGGTCACCCCGGCGAGCTTCTCCAAAAAAAGCTCGGAGGCATCCACGTGAACCAGATTCATGTGGTAATGGTCGCGAAAGGTGCGGACTACAGACTGCGCCTCGCCCTTTCTGAGGACTCCGTTGTCGACGAAGATGCAGGTGAGCTTGTCGCCGAGGGCTTTATGCAAGAGCAGCGCAACCACCGAGGAGTCGACACCGCCTGAGAGCCCGCAGATGACTTTGCCGTCGCCGACCTGTTTTTTTACATCCTCTATCGTTGAAGCGATAAAGGATCCCATCGTCCATTTGGGCTCAAGACCGCAGACGTCGAAGAGGAAATTATCCAGTATCTCCCGCCCCCGTGGCGTGTGTACGACCTCCGGGTGGAACTGCACGCCGTAGAAGGGCTTATCCTCATGGCGCATCGCCGCGAAGGGCGAGTTCTCTGAGGTCGCCATCACTGAAAAGCCCGAGGGGAGCTTCTCAAGGCGGTCCCCGTGGCTCATCCAGACCGGAGAGTGGTCCTCGGGGCCGAAGCCGGCGAGGATCGCCGCTGAGTCGGTTACGTCAATGTGTGAGAGGCCATATTCACGCTCGTCGCCATGCTCGACGCTGCCGCCGAGGAGGTGGCACATCAGCTGCATTCCATAGCAGATCCCAAGCACGGGGAGCCCAAGCTCGAATATCTCAAGGGGAATAGAGGGCGCGCCCTCGTCATGGACCGAGAAGGGGCTGCCGGAGAGAATTATACCCCTGGCGCCGAAATCCCTTATGAACTCCATATCGACGGTGCAAGGATGAATCTCACAGTAAACGCGGCTTTCGCGGATACGGCGCGCGATAAGTTGTGTGTACTGGGACCCGAAGTCGAGGATCAGGACCTTCTCGTCATGGATGTCGTACATTTACCTCTCCTACGCGGGCTCGACCCGGTAATTCGGTGCCTCTTTGGTGATGATAACATCGTGGACGTGGCTCTCGCGGAGCCCTGCCGGGCTTATTCGCACAAAGTGTGAGTTCTTGCGGAGCTCTTCGATGGTGGCGCAGCCGGTGTAACCCATACCCGCGCGGAGCCCGCCAAGCATCTGGTAGATAACCTTCGCAAGAGGCCCTCTGAAGGGTACGCGCCCCTCGATGCCCTCCGGCACGAGTTCGGTCTCGTCACGCACTCCCTGGAAATACCTGTCGCGGCTGCCCATCTTCATCGCGCCGAGCGAACCCATCCCGCGATAGACTTTGTAGGAGCGGCCTTGATAGAGGATGAGCTCGCCGGGGGACTCCTCCGTACCGGCCAGCAGGCTGCCAATCATAACCACGGAAGCGCCTGCCGCTATCGCTTTTGTAACGTCCCCTGAGTATTTGATGCCGCCGTCGGCGATCACTGGGATGCCGTACTTGTCACCCACAGCGGAAGCCTCGGCAACCGCCGTAATCTGGGGAACGCCCGCGCCCGCCACTACTCGCGTCGTGCATATTGAGCCGGGCCCAACGCCAACCTTGACCGCATCGGCGCCTGCTTTAATGAGCGCTTCAGTCGCTGCGGCGGTGGCGACATTGCCCGCGATTATCTGGATATCGGGCCATTGGCTCTTTATCGCCTTGACGGCGTCGATGACCATCTTCGAGTGCCCGTGAGCCGTATCGACTGCGATCACGTCACACCCTGCCTTCATCAGCGCCTCCACGCGCTCGTCGCGGCCTACGCCTACGCCGACCGCTGCGCCGACGCGGAGCCTGCCCATCTCATCCTTACAGGCGCTAGGGTACTTACGGGCTTTCTCAATGTCTTTGATGGTTATGAGGCCGGTGAGCTTGTAGTTCTCATCCACCACCGGCAGCTTCTCAATCCTGTGCTTGTGCAGTAGGTCCTTTGCCTCTTCCAGGGTCGTGCCGGGGGGCACTGTCACCAGATTCTCGGAGGTCATAACCTTACGGACCTTCTGTGTAAAGTCCTTCTCGAAGCGGAGGTCGCGGTTGGTCAGAATGCCCACTAGCTTTCCTGAGCCGTCGACGACCGGTACTCCGGAGATGCGATAACGAGACATGAACGCCAGCGCCTGCTCGACCCGTTCATCGGGGCCGACGGTGATGGGGTCCACTATCATCCCCGCTTCACTCTTTTTGACCTTCTCAATCTCCTGCGCCTGATCCTCGATTGTGAGGTTTCTATGGACTATGCCTATTCCGCCCTCCTGCGCCATGGCGATGGCGGCGGGGGCTTCGGTGACGGTGTCCATAGCTGCGCTAAGGAGCGGTACGTTCAGCTTGATCTTGCTGGTCAGCATGGTGGAGAGATCCGCTTGATCCGGCAAGATATCCGACTCGGCGGGCATGAGTAGGACGTCGTCAAAGGTTAGGCCGTGTTTAACTTTATCGTCGAGCATGGTGCCTCCGGGGCCTTGATGTTTAGGACATTTGAAAAACGGCGAAACTACTTTAAAAAGGCAGTACCTGTCAAGGATTCGCCGCCTTGTATATCTACGAAAAAGGGCGCTCTTACGGCGCCCTGAAATCTACGAAGTTTATCGCCCCCGCTTGGGAGTGGATAACCATTCCCCGCTCGTCGACCCATAGAGGCGCCTGAGCCCCTGAGCCTATGTGGGAGCTTCTCCTCACCTTGCCTGTAGAGGCGTCAAGCCCCCACACGCTGCCCTGGCTCATCGCCACTATAACTTCCTCTCCCGCGAGGACCGGGTTGCCGCCGATGGCGCCCTCCAAAACGGAGGTGCTCCATAGGAGCGAACCAGTGGCCGCATCCAGGCAGGATACTTCACCGGAGAGCCTCGATAGGTATAGCTTTCCTTCGCCCAGCGCGAAGCCGTTGACGGCCCCGCCGGGGGCCCTCCACAGCTCGACTCCCGTTGCCTTTGAATACGCCGCAACCACGCCGTTTTCGGAGGCGGCGAAGACGCTCTCCTCACCGATTGTGGGGCCAGCGGTGATATCCAGGATGAGCTCTTCATCCGATACCCTCGCCCGCCACTTCACCGCGCCGGCCCTGGCATCAAGCGCCAACAGATACCCATCGTTAAAGCCTGCGTATAAGGTCTCCCCCTCAAGGGCGATTTTCTGTGAACGCCATATATGGTTACCCTTGCCGGGCTTCCTTGCGAACTGCCAGATAGGGGTGCCGCTAGCCGCTTCAAGGGCAAAGAGCTGCTGGTCGGCGCTTACCAGGTAGAGTACGCCGACCTCTGCAATCATTGAGGAGATTACGGGCGATATGTGCTTGAAGCTCCACACCTTTTTGCCGGTGAGGTCTATCGCCGCGACCTCTCCGTGGTCATCAGCTATGTAGAGGAGCCCGCCGTCATAAGCGGGGGTTCCGTAGATGCCGCCCTTGAAAGCTACCTCCCAGAGCACCTTGCCCGACTCGCGATCAAGGCAGAGGAAGCGCCCATCGGCGTTCCCGACGTAAACTTTGCCATCAATCGCTATGGGTCCGGCGTACTCTCCGAAGGTGCCCGGATGGTCTCCCAAGCGGATAAAGCGGCGCTTCATGGCGCTCCATTCGCGCTTTTGTCCAACATCGAGAGCGTTAGTGTTTTGGGCGTTAAACCCCTCCGAGAGAGTATACTGAGGGGCTGGCGGCTGCTCCATTGCCTTAGGTGTCTGCGGCGAAGAGGCGCATCCCGCCATTAAAAGCACAGCTGCAAGAAATATTAAAAGAGAGCGGAGCATTCTCAATCAACCCCCAGGGCGGCGAGGCGCGCCATATTTGATTTAAGCGCCTGATAGCTGTCCTCGGAGAGCCCCGCGCCGCGCGCTACAACCTTGGCGAATTCGGAGGTAATCAGGTCGCCAGGTGTATGCGCGTCGGTATTCAGCGCGAGGAGCGCGCCGCTCTTTGCCGCTACTTGAACGACATGACCGTTGGTGAGGGAGTGGCCCCTCCTTGCGGTGATCTCAAGGGTAACTCCATTCACTGAGGCCAGCTGGGCTAGCTCAAGGGGAATAAGGCCGGGGTGCGCAAGGATATCGCAGCGACCCTCGATTGCAGCCTTGTTGGTCCCCTCTTCAACCGGCTCGACCGGAGACTCGCCATGCACGACGACAATGCGGGCGCCGAGGTCCCTCGCCTTTTCAATTAAGGCTGGAATCTGGGCCGGCGGCGCATGCGTTATCTCGACGCCGGGGATCGCCCTGATGGAGCGCTCCCGGTTGTTCTCACGGCATACCTCCACAATCCTCGGGACTATGTAATCGAGGTTAGAGGCGTCGGCGTGGTCGGTTAGCGCGATCCCTGCGAGGCCCTTCATCTGGGCGCGCCTTATGAGCTCCGAGGGCACGAGCACTCCATCGGAGAATATTGTGTGCGTGTGTAAGTCGTACATTACTTTAACTTTCAGTCCTTAATATCCGTTTTTCTTAACGAATTCATATTTATCTTTACGCGGCGGAAGGTTCGGCTCCTGGTCGGGGTAACCGAGCGGAGTAAGGGCTACAACCTCTTTACCCTCCGGTACGTTAAGGGCTGCGCCCGCCTTTTCGCTGTCAAAAAGTCCAACGCATACCGTGGCAAGCCCCTCGGCGTGAGCGGCAAGCATAAAGTTTTGCATACAAAGCGCCGTATCAAAGAGCGCCCAGCCATTTCCACGTGGGGTCGCGGGCTCACCCTTTTTAAAACCGGCGCGTTTTAATTTAGCGCAAAACGCCACCGCCAAGGGGGCGTTGACCATCGCCTTGTAGGCGGGGTTGGTCTCTGGCAGGGTCGCTTGGAGCGCGCTCTTTTTCGCAGGGTCATCCACGATAACGACCTCAACACACTGCGAATGAGCCCAGCTTGGAGCCCACTGAGCCGCTTCGATGATTCGGTCGAGGACCTCTGAGGGAACGGGGGTCTCTTTGTAGCGCCTTACGGAGCGGCGCTCTTTTATAGCCTGATAAAGTTCCATGGCTCGATCCTTTCCCTGAATGTGATAAAGATGCCTAGCTTACAGTAAACTTAAATTTTAACACGGCGAGGGTTGGAGGGGTACATATTTCACCCTCTGCTTCGACGTTGCCTTGCAGCCTCAAAGAGGATCACCCCGGTGGCCGTGGCTACATTGAGAGACTCCACCTCACCCTCCATCGGGATTGTTATGAAGCCGTCAACGAGCGCCTCCCACGCTGGGTCAAGCCCAGACGCCTCCTGCCCCATGACCAGGGCGAAGGGCGCCGCCAAATCGCGCTCCTCCGGCAGCGTGCCGCCCTCCCCCGTCGTGGCGTAGATAGGCCTTTGAAGCTCTCGCCGTAGCCACTCCTTAGAGCTTGCGCGCATTACAGGGAGCCGCAAGAGCGCCCCCGCCGATGCGCGAAGCGCCTTTGGATTGCCCGCATCCACCGAGTCCGCCGTCAGGATTATCGCGCCGGCGCCCGCAGCGAGCGCCGAGCGGGCTATCGTCCCGAGGTTTCCGGGGTCACGGAGCCTGTCCAGAATCACAATCGGCTTCGGGGTCGCTAAAAGCCCCTTCTCCTCAAAGGGCGGAGGGTCGATTACGACGCCCACGCCCTGCGGTGATTGCGTATCCGACACCTGCCGCATCGCCCCCTTGGAGAGGATCCACGTCTCGGCGGCGCGCTCCCTGATATTGCTCCTAAGTGCCTCATGGCGCTCCCCGGTGAAGTCCTCCGCAAAGAACGCCGTGCGGATATTCACCCCGCTTGAGATGACCTCCTCGACGAGGCGGACACCCTCCGCTATCCATACCCCCTCGCTTCGACGCACTTTGGGGTCGGAAAGTAACCTCTTTAAATATTTTACCCGCGCATTTGAGGGCGCGAGCGGCGCTTCCGTCATTATCCGCTTCCCTTCACCGCCCTTGGGCGGAAGCGTTCAACCTCGCTGTAGAGGCAACCGCAATATTCCTGCCGGTAGATCCCAAGCTCCCGCGACCTCTCAACCCCCTCCTCCCAATTTTCGCGCCAATCGCGATAGATAAAGGGTATATCAAGCTCCTCGGCTACGCTCTCACCAGCCTCTATCACCGCTTCATGGTTCTGGTAGCGAGAGTAGAGGAGTGTAGTGGTAAAGCCGTCAAAGCGGCCCTTCTTTGCCCGCCGCGCGGTCTCGAAGAGGCGCATCCTGTAACAGAGGCGGCAGCGGCGCTCCTCGCGGTAGACGACCTCTCTAAACCATCCGCGAACCTCATACTCAGGGGCGGGCAGCTCCCTCACGCCGACGCGGCTTACGTGCTCCGTCAGCGCCTCCCGCCTTTTGGCCCATTCGCGGTAGGGGTGGATATTGGGGTTAAAATAAAATGTGAACGCTTCTATACCCTCCTCGCCGAGTAACCGCAAGGGGGCTATTGAACAGGGGCCGCAGCAGGCGTGCAACAGGAGCTTCACTTTATTTTTCTCCAAAGTTTCGTTTCAAAGATATTTTCTGCTATCTTCCACCGATGGAAACGTTGAGGGATATCCTAACCGGCATTATGACGCCGAGGCGCATGGAGCGCCTTATTTCAGTCCTTGAGGGGCGCTTGGGCTCGCTCCGCCTAGTGGTGGAGAACCTCCATGATCCGCACAATATGTCTGCGGTGGTGCGCTCCTGCGAGGCTTTTGGCGTCCAGCACCTCCACGTCGTCGACTCAAAGGGCGAGTTCAAGTTGAGCCGCGGCATAACCAAGGGGAGCCACAAGTGGCTCGATATCCATTACTATGACTCCTTCACCCCCTGCGCAAAGGAGCTGAAGGAGGCCGGGTTCGACCTTTACGCCGCCCTCTTGGTCGATGACGCGGTCGCCCTAGATGAGGTCCCCGCCATGCGCCCTATAGCCCTCGTGCTGGGCAATGAACATGCAGGGGTCAGCGAAGAGGCCCAGAGGCTTTGCGATGGAGCATATACTATCCCCATGCATGGCTTCGTCCAATCCTTCAACATCTCCGTCGCCGCTGCGATAAGCCTCTACTCCCTAAGCACGAGGATGAGGAGGGAGCTTGGAGAAAGAGCTCTACTTTCTCCCTATGAACGCTCCTCCCTGCTTGAGAGATGGATACCTAAAGCCTCTACCCACGCCAAAAAGATAGCCGAGATTCTTTCACGGGGCCAGAATCAGGGCTGAATAATACCCTTAAGCTGCTCCTCCAAAACCCTTTCACCATCCTCAACGAAGCTCATCTTGATTAGCAGGGCCATTATTGGAATCTCCGGCTTTATAAGCCCCTCAATCCTTACAAGGTCCTTCTCGGTGGTTACCAGCGCCGAGGCAGAGGAGAGGCGCGCCCACTTATCCAGCTGCCCAAGCTCCGCCGAAGTATAGGCATGGTGGTCGGGAAAGGGGGTGGAGTCCAGGAGCTGCGCGCCAAGCTCCTCAAGGTTCAGGAAGAAGGCTCCGGGGTTGCCGATACCGGCAAAGGCAAGCACCTTGCGGCTATCCACCCACGAGAGTGGGTAGCGCTCATTTTGATGCGACTCCCTGAAGCAATCAGGTGTGTGCGATGCCGTAATTACAGGAGCTTTTGGGTTGATAGCGCAGAGGCGCTCCTTGAGGGCGTTCATCGATATATCCCCCACACCCTCTGCGCGGGTCAAAAGAAAGAGGTTCGCATCCCGAAGCGCGGAGAGGGGCTCTCGCAGCACTCACCTAGGCAGACAAAGATAATTTCCAAAGGGGCGGGAGGCATCTATAACCACGATGTTCAGGTCGCGCTTTATCGCGAGGTGCTGGAAGCCGTCATCCATCACTATCGCTTCCGCGCCAAGCTTCCCAACGGCGAGCCTCGCAGCATCAATGCGCTTCGCTCCGATTACCACCGGCACGCCAATCTCAAGGAGCCGCTCTGAGAGGAGCAGCGGCTCATCGCCCACCTCTGCGGCGGAGCACATAATCTCCTTTCCGTCGGAGACGACCACCACATCCCCCTCAAGCGAACCGCCGTAGCCACGCGCAATTATCACCGGCTTTTTGCCCATCCTGATAAATAGACGGCAAATGGTCTCTACGCAGGGGGTCTTACCTGTTCCTCCAAGGGTAATGTTACCTACACATACCGTCGGCACACCTGCATGGCTGCTCTTCAAAAACCCCCTCCGGTAGAGGTTCCTGCGAACATACTGTATGAGCGCATATATCCCGGAAAGGAGCGTCACCGGGGCGAGGAGGAGTGCGCCGAATTTACCCTTTGCCCTCCTGCCGAGGAGCTCTTTTACCCTGAAGTGGAGGTTTATCATCTCTCGCCCTCCAGGTGCCCTTCCTCCCTGAGGAGGTTAAGGGCGCACTCCAAAGCCCCTGAGTTTTCATCAAAAAGCTTTCGGGCGGACCTTTTCACCCCCTCCCTGAGGGCTTCATCCGTCAAGATGCCTATGGCTAACTTCGCCAATCCGTTGGCATCGGAGACCTCCCAGCCGAGCCCCCTTGCGATCGCCTCATCGCGCATAAACCTCTGGCTCTCCATGTGGGGCCCGAAGAGCACGGGGACTCCAACCAGCAAGGGCTCCAGCAATGAGTGCCCGCCTAATGGAGGCAACGACCCTCCGACAAAAGCCAAATCCGCGCCGGAGTAGAGGCCGCTAAGGATGAACATCTCATCAACGATTACAACCTGCCCGCTCTCTACCGCAGCTTTCAGAACTCCATAGTTCCCCTCGATCTCACTCCAGAGCTTAACCTCTCTACCGCCGCTCTCAACCTCCTTTACCGCTTCATCCAGCCGGTCGAGGTGCCTGGGGACGATTATCAGGGCCGCCTTCTCTACCTCTTTCGAGGTCAAGTTAAAGGCTGAGGTTACTATCCGCTCCTCCGTCGGTCTTGTGGAGCCGGCGACAATAACCTTGAATCCATCCTCGCCAAGGCGCTTTAGGAGCGAACCTCCCGGGGTCTCGTAGCCTGGTGGGGCTACATCGAATTTAAGATTGCCGGTAACGGATGTCTTTGATGGCGCTGCCCCAAGCTCTACGAAGCGATCCATATCTCGGAGGCTCTGGCACTGTATACGCTCCACAAGGGGTAGAAACGCTCTGAAAAGTGGCGCCAATCTGCGGTAACCGGGATAGGATAAATCAGACACCCGCCCGCTCACTATGTAGGTTGGGATTTTTCTCCGGGCCGCCTCAAAGAAAAGGCCGGGCCAGAGCTCCGTCTCACCTATAACTATTGCCTTTGGCCTGGCCGAGGTAAGGGCGCTTCCTACGCTCCAGAAAAAATCCAGGGGCAGCAGCCTCGCGGAGCCCCTTTCTCCAAAGGCTCCTGACAATATCTGCGCCTCTTTAATTCCTGTATCGGAGGTAGAGGTAACGATAATAGAGTTGCCGCTCTTCCCTATACTCTCTGCCAGCGGCTTTATGGCGCGCACCTCCCCCAGCGAAGCGCCGTGGAGTAGGATCGCCCCGCTTGGAACCTCTCCCCAAAGGCCAAAGCGTTCACTCCAGCGCACCCTCGCGCGGGGGTTGAAGAGTGAGTAGAGAGGCCAGAGGAGGAGGAGCGGCACGCAGACCACATTAAAGATAAGTTGGTAGATGATGTAGATGAGCCACTTCATGGCGAGGTGACACCCAGCATGGCGTCAGCGCGCTCATTGACCTCGACGAGCGCAGCCTCTATCCGCCCAATAACATCATCAATATCATCATTTTTGTCAAAGATAAGCGGTTCGCCGTAGATGAACTGCACATTGGAAAAGGGGTGGGGTAGCTGGAAGCGATCCCAGGAGGCGAAGACCTTCTTTCGGGATGCCGAGACGCCGATGGGTATGAAGGGCAGCCCCGTCCGCTGCGCCGCGAAGGCTATCCCGGGCTTAACTTTGTAGCGCGGCCCCCTTGGACCGTCGGGGGTAAAGGCTATATTGTTGCCGCTTTTAGCATGGCGGAGAATTCCCCTTAGAGCGTTTGAGCCGCCCCTTGATGATGAGCCGCGAATCCCGATAAAGCCCAGCTTTTCGATTACCCTCGTTATCATCTCCCCATCTTCGGATTGGCTGACAACAACGCCGATACCAAGGTCTCCCAATTGCATTATCGGGGCGAACAGCCGGTTGTGCCACACGGCGAGGAGCTTTGAGCCCTCCGCATCAATATTTTCACGCCCCTCCTCACTTATTGAGAGGGTTGCCCTTAAAACTCGCAGGTAGAGGGTTGTGATGGGGGGAACCAATGAGACGAGGAGTTTCGACATGCTCACCCCTCCCCGAACTGAATCGAGCAAACGCGGGCGTATTCGCCATTTTTAGCTATAAGCTCCTCATGGCGGCCCTCTTCAATCACCACCCCATCCTTAAGGAAGATGATCTTGTCGGCATGCCGCACAGTCGAGAGGCGGTGGGCTATAACGAAGGTTGTCCGCCCCTCCATGAGCCCCGCGAGGGCATTTTGTATAGCCTGCTCCGACTCTGAATCGAGGGCGCTTGTCGCCTCGTCGAGGATGAGGATGGGCGCATCGCGCAATATTGCGCGGGCAATTGATATACGCTGCTTCTGCCCACCCGAGAGCATGTCGCCGCGCTCACCGACAAACGTATCCATCCCCTCATCGGCCTCCTCGATGAAGCAGATGGCGTTTGCGGCCTCGGCGGCGGCCCTGACCTCCGCTGCTGTGGCGCCGGGTCTTCCCAGGAGGATGTTGTTGTATATGGTGTCGTCGAAGAGGAAGGTGTTCTGGTTTACCATCGCTATCGAGCGCCGGAGCGAGGCGACCTCGTACTCTTTTATATCCCGACCGTTTATCCTGATAAAACCCGCCTGCGGCATGTAAAAACGCGGGAGCAGCCGCAATATGGTAGATTTACCTGCGCCGGAGTCACCTACGAAGGCGACCATCTCACCCTTCTTCGCCGTGAAGGAGATACCCTTAAGGACCTCCTCGCCCTTGGCGTAGGAGAAATGAACGTCCTCAAAGGAAACCTCGGTTACGTCTCCCTCAAGAGGTATTTTACCCACCGTCTCCATGGGGGCACGCTCCTCATCCATGATGCCGAAGACACGCTCAGCTGCGCCTATCGCCTGCTGGATGCGGTTATTTACGGAGCCGAGCTTCTTTACCGGCTCTGAGAGGAGGAGGAGCGCGGTAAGGAAGCTAAAGAAGTTGCCGGGCGTCATCGTGCCCTTCAGCACCTGATGGCCGCCGTAGCCAATGATAAGCGCGGCGCCAACGGCCCCCAGAAGCTCCAAAAAGGGGGAGGTCGCGGCGTTAACGCGGGCACGCTTTAAAATCTGCCGCAGGACATTGTCCGACTCGTCGAGGAAGCGGCCGATCTCCCGCTCCTCGGTGCCGAAGGACTTTACGACCTCAATGCCTGAAAACGCCTCCACTAGTATCTTGGAGAGAAGGCCCAGCCGCGTCTGCACCCTCTTTGTGTAGTTCTTTATGAGGTGGCTCACCCGCTTGACGGGGTATATCGCCAGCGGCATGACGAAGAGTGCGATAATCGCCAGCTTCCAATCCTGCATAAAGAGGACCGTTACAAGGCCAATCGCCGCGAATACGTGCCTGATAAAATCGACTACGGAGGGTATCGCGCCCTGCATCGCGGCGACGTCTGTGAGCATCCTCGCCAGGAGTGCGCCGGTGGCGTTCTCCTCAAAAAAGCGCATCTCCCTGTATTGGATGGCGCTCATGAGGTCGTTTCTTATCTTGATGACCACCGTCTCCCCGACGCGCACCAGAATCACTTGCTGGGCGTAGCGGGCAACACCTTTTATCAGAAAGAGGAGCACGACGACTATCGGGATCACCTTAAGCATCATCTCGTCGTGCTTTATGAAGACATCGTCTAGGATCGGCTCTACAAGCTTTGCGGTAGCGGCGGTGACGCCACCCACAAGCAGGCTGCATATCAAAGCGCTGACCAATGATGAGACGTAGGGCTTGAAGTAGCTGCTTATGCGCTTAAGCATCCAAAAGCCCCCTCTCCTCCAGAAAGCCGCAGACTATTGAGGCCGCTCTAGCCGAAGCGCCCCGCTCACCCATGCTCTCCCTGACCGCTTGGAGGTCCTTCACCATGGTGCTTCTGGTTGGGCCATCTTCGAGCAGCTTAAGGGCCAGGGACGCAGCCTCTTCAGGTTTTGCCTGCAAAAGCTCAGGGACTATCTTCTCGCCGGCGATAAGATTCGGCAGGGCCATGTAGTCAATCTTAACCAGCCTTTTTACCAGGAAAAGGCTTAGGGGGCTGAAGCGGTATACGACCACCATAGGCTTACCGATGAGGGAGCACTCAAGGGTGGCGGTGCCGGAGGCAATAATCAATACCCTGGCGCGCTCCATCACCTCCTGCGAGCTTCCCGGGAGTATCTCGATATCGATGTCGGGTGGCGCAGATAGAAGCTCGGGGTCAAGCCCCTCCGCTCTTGGTGCAACAAAACGCAGCTTTTTCGTTTTTGACATTATCCGCGCCGCCTCGACCATAAGGGGCCAAAGGCGCGTGACCTCTGAGCGGCGGCTGCCGGGAAGGAGGCCAACCAGGTCTGGCTCCTCGGCGTGTGTTACGGGGTCAAGGTGGTCCAGGATGGGGGAACCCACATAATCGCAGGGCACTCCGTTTTCCCGCCAGAAGCTCTCCTCGAAGGGAAGTATAGTCATCAAGCGCTCAGCGGTCCTGCGCACCCTCTTCACCCTTGACCTCCGCCAGGCCCAGGCCTTGGGAGGGATGAAGTAGATTACGGGTATACCCATCTTCGCCGCGATCTCGGCGAGGGGCAGGTTGAAACCTCCAAAATCGACTGGTATGAATAGGTCGGGCGGGTTTGCTTTGAACTCCTCCACCATCATTCGGCGGGCGCTCTTTAGCGCGGAGATATTTGAAAGCGCCTCCACGAAGCCCATCGCGGAGATGGAGGAGTAGTCGAGGAGCAGCCTCCCTCCGGCGGCGGCAATCCGCTCACCGCCGATACCCCAGATGGAGGTGCCCGGCGCTCTGCTCAGTATCGCCGACACAAGGTTTCCCGCGTGTATATCGCCGGATGTTTCACCGGCCACTACGGCTATCTGGGCCATAAAGCTCTTTTTAATCTCCCCTAGAAAGCGACAATGCTCATGTCGTTTCTATCGGCCATCTCCACAGCCTCCTCCTGCTGGAAGAAGAAGGTCTTGCCCGCCTCAAAGGCTAATACGCGCGCGCCGCCGTCGAGGCATGCCTTAACGGTGCCGAGCCCTATCGCGGGGATATCAAAGCGCTGATCCTGCTCTGGCTTTGCGACCTTCACCACCACAACGTCGCGATTACCCAGGCTTCCGCCGCGTAAAATAGCCTGGTCGGTCCCCTCGATAGCCTCAATAGCCATCACCGCGCCCCGCTTTACAACGACCGTCTGACCTATATCCAGGCGGCCCATCTCGGTTGCCACGCTGGCGCCGAAATCTATATCGACCCGCTCATCATCTGAGGGTTTGCGCTTGGTGAAGACCTTGGCCTTCGGTATGTAGTCCTCCATGAAGGTCGTCTGCGGGATGAGGGTGATGCCCTCCTCGGCGAGGGCGTCAGCGACCTTGTTCATGATCGTGTCGTCCTTCCTGTTCCTAAGCGACCAGAGAAGACGCATGGCGGTCAAATCGGGCTGAAAATCGCGGAATATGCGCATCTTGTGAACTTTGCCCGCGACGATAGCTTCATTTACACCCTCTTTTCTGAGGTGCTTGAATATCTTGCCGACCTTGCCCACCGATTGCCAAAAGACGCCATCAACGATCTCATCCAGGACCGGACTCGCCTCCTCCGAAATCGCCACAACCACGGGGTCGAGGCCCTTTTGGAGACACTTTCTTACGAGGATTATCGGGAATTCGCCTGCTCCGGCGATGATGCCGACTTTGCTCATGTGCGTGTCACGCCCCTTTCGCTGGCCTCTATGAAGGAGACCATCTTCTTGACCTCATCTATCTGGTACTCTTCCATCTCCATTAGGTTCTTCACCGCCGTGGAGAGGTTGTCCTTGGACTGGAAGAGGGCACGGTACGCTGAGCGTATTGCCTTAATCTTTGGGCGGTCAAAGCCACGCCGCTTAAGGCCAACGAGGTTCAGCCCCGCAAGGCGGGCGGGATTTCGTCCCGCGGTGACGAAGGGCGGGATATCCATAAGGACCACCGCGCCGCCGCCGACAATCGCATGCTCCCCTACCCTTACAAACTGATGGATGCCGGTCAGCCCTCCGACGATGACATGATCTTCCAGGGTGACGTGGCCCGCGAGGGTCGCAGAGTTAGCAAGGATGACGCCATTTCCTACGATGCAGTCGTGTGCAACGTGGGCGTAAGCCATTATGAGGCAATCACTGCCGACCTTGGTCGCGCCGCCGCCGCCCTCTGTGCCGATGTGCAGGGTGGCGAATTCACGCACCATCGTCCTCGCCCCGACCTCCAGGGTCGTGGGCTCGCCTTTGTATTTCAGGTCCTGCGGCTGAAAGCCCACCGCCGCATGGGGGAAGATGCGCGCATCCTCACCGATGGTGGTGTGCCCGTCTATAACAGCATGGGCGCCTACCGTCACACCTGCTTTAAGCTCTACGTCGGGGCCGATAACAGCGTAGGGCGCAATCTTCACCGAGGGGTGTATCTGCGCCTTCTCATCGACAACCGCCCTTGAGTCAATCATTCGTTGATGCCCCTCTACTCTTCCGATACAAAGGCCGACACTTCCGCCTCGGTAGCAATCTCGCCATCCACAATCGCCTTTGTTGCAAGGGTGACGAAGTTACGCTTCTTTTTCAGCATAGTTGCGTGTAGCTCAAGGCGGTCGCCGGGAACTACCGTGCGCCTGAACTTGGCCTTCTCAATCCCTCTAAAGAGCAAGAGTCGGTTCTTGGAGGGCGCCTTCTCCTCAGAGTAGAGGGCGAGGATGCCGCCTGCCTGCGCCAACGCCTCTATTATCAGGACGCCGGGCATTATCGGCTCACCCGGGAAGTGCCCATTGAAAAAGGACTCATTTATCGTCACGCACTTTATCGCGCGGATGGATTTACCCGGGTCTATTTCTAGGACACGGTCAACCAGTAAAAGCGGGTACCTGTGCGGTATCAGCTCCATTATCTGTTTAATGTCAATCATTCCCAGCTCCCCTTTTCTCTGCCGTCAAAAGCGCGGCCTCAAGCTCTTTTATGCGCCGCTCCATCGCCTTGACGCTCCTCCTAAGTTCAGGTGTCCTCGAAAAAGCCATCACGGACTTTAGCCACTCCCGGTGCTCGATTGCGGGAAAACCAGCAACCTGGCGGCCCGCCTCAAGCGACTGCGCAACCCCGGCTCTGGCGGCGATTCGCGCGCCGTCGCCCACCTTGAGGTGTCCGCCGACTCCTCCCTGCGCTGCAATTATGACGAAGTCGCCTATCTCGGTTGAGCCCGCAACCCCTGCCTGGGAGACTAAAAAGCAATGCCTGCCAACTTTAACATTGTGTGCCAATTGCACCAAATTGTCTATTTTTGTTCCCTCGCCGACCACCGTTTCGCCCATTGCGGCCCGGTCTATCGAGGTAAGCGCGCCTATCTCGACGTCGTCCTCTATGCGGACTATTCCAACCTGGGGTATCTTTACATGCCCGTCGGCGCCGGGCGCGAAGCCGAAGCCATCGGAGCCAATTACGCAGTTGGCCTGAAGGATAACCCTCGCGCCTATTTTGCACCCTTCCCTGACGGTAACGTTGGGGTAAATCACCGTATCTTCGCCAACGCTCACGTCCCTACCCAGGTACACGCCGGGATAGATGACCGCGCGCGCGCCGATATCAGCTCCATCCTCCACATAGGCACCGGCCATGATAGTCACCCCTTCGCCAAGGACGACCTCCTCGCCTAGATAGGCGCGAGGGTCGATCCCTTCGCGGGGGTGGCTTGTGGGGTTAAAGAGCTGCGATATCAGGGCGAAGGTCCGGTAAGGGTCCTTTGCGACGAGCAGGTTAAGGCCATCCGCAAGGTCTTCAGAACCGACGATCACCGCTTCGGCGGTGGTGGTTTTGAGCAGCGGGCGGTATTTAACATTTGAGAGGAAGGCGATTTTTCCCGCGCCCCCGGCCTCAAGGGTCGTAACTCCCGTCAGCACCACGGTGGGGTCGCCCTTAACAGTCGCGTTATAGCGCTCCGCAAGCTCGCCGAGGGTATAGGAAGCCACTATATTACTCCTTCGCCGACCTTTCATCGTAGATTCTGATTACTTCGTCGGTAATATCCATTGAGTCATCAGCGTATAGTAGCCAGACGCCGGCCTTGTTGAGGATCATATCGTAGCCGTTCTTCTCGGCAACCTCCCTGACAATGATTTCGAGGTCTTTTAACACTATGGAGGTCAGCTCATCGCCCTTGGCGCGTATCTTTTGCTCCTCCGCCTCGATCTCCTTTTGGAAAGCCGCCTTCTTCTCCTCGAACTCACGACGCTTGGCCTGGCGGGCCTCTTCATTTAGAACCGGGGCCTGCTTTTCAAAGTCTTCCATCATCTTTTTGAGTTCTTCTTCACGCTCTTTCAGGAAGTCCTTGAGCCCGTCGCGCTCAGCTCTGAATTTGCTGCCAAGGCGCTCCCCCTTCTTTGACTTGGAGATGCACTTTTGTAGGTCTACGACAGCGGTCTTGCCAGTGGGCGCGGCGCTGGCCGTTGCCACAAAAGCAAAGAGGGTGGTCAATATGATTACTGCTTTAAGGATATTGTTCTTCATCTCAAACTCCATTAATGCGTTACTTTAACAATTAGATATAAGTATTTGTTTTGTAATGTTATTAAAAGAACCCGCCAATACTGAATTCCCACCTTCCGTCCGTATCCTCACCCTCCTTCGGATCCAGAATGTAACCATACTCTAAGCGAAGCGGGCCAAGGGGCGAGAACCAGCGGATGCCGGTGCCTACGCTGTACCTAAGCTCCGACGAAAAGAGGTCCTCCCCAACATCCCATACATTGCCGGCGTCCAGAAAGAAGACCGCCTTCAGCTTCGCCTCTTTGATGATCGGGACAAGGTACTCGAAGTTAAAGAGCGCGTATTTGTCACCGCCAACCACCTCGCCAGAGGGCTCCCTTATAACATCCCCCGTTACCGGGTCCACCTCGCCCTCATCCTTTGGGCCGATGTCCCGCCACCCGAAGCCGCGCATCGTATAGATGCCGCCAAGGGCGTAAAGCTCATAGATGGGAACAGGCTCGCCATTTATCCCCTCGATAAAGGAGAAATCAGCTGATGCGGTGAAGATTGTCTCCCAGGGCAGTGATATGTACTTTTTGCCTTTGATCTTGTACTGCATGTACTGGGCATCCTGCCCCAGCGGCCCGCCGGCCAGAGTCATGGACGCGATGACCCTCGCGCCCTCCGATGCGTCCCACTGATTGTTTCTCGTGTCGTAGGTTATCATCGGCGTGAGCGATGCAGTGACTATCTGCCCCTCCTGCTCCTGCACGGTTATCGACGCCGCGTCGAAGCAGGAGCCGTTGGCTACGTCTTCATCCGTACACACATCGTATACATTGGAATCATCGAAGGCGTAGGTGAGCCTGGTTGACCAGTCGTCATTCAGGGCAAGGCCGGTCTTCACTGAAAAGCCTTGCGAGGAGCGGGAATACTCGCTGTACTCGGTAAAGGATTTATATAGCGAAATGCCGAAATATACGTCCGAGTCAAAGAGGCGCGGGTTGTTGAAGTTGAGTGAGTAGGTCTCCTGGGAGGTACCGAAGGAGCCGTCCAAGGAGAGCTGATATCCATAGCCGAATACGTTGCGGTGACTTAGGCTCACCATGCCTATGAGCCCATCCAGCGAGGAGTAGCCGCCGCCAACGCTAAAGGAGCCGTTTGTAGTCTCCGTCACCTTTACATCCAGGTCTACTATAGAGGTGCCCGGACGTCGGCGCAGGTCGAAGTCCGCCTTTTCGAAGAGGCCGGTCTTATTTATCTTGCGTTTGGAGCGGGTCATATTGGTGCCGTTGTAAAGATCGCCCTCAACGAGGTAGATATCGCGCCTGACCACCCTGTCGCGGGTGGTGGTGTTGCCCACAATCTCAACGCGCCCGATTGTCGCAGGGTCGCCCTTCTCCACAAGGAAGTCGAGGTCTATGACCCTGGCATCACGGTTCACGTTGGTGAGGGGGCGAACCTCCGCAAAGGCATAGCCTCTGTCGCCGAGGAGTTCCTTTAGCTTCCTGACACCCTCTCGCAAGGCCGAGGTGGAGAAGGTGTCACCCTCCTCAATCTTAACCGCTTCAGCCATCTCTTCGACCGTATAGTCGCTGTCGCCTGAAAAGCGAACGGGGCCGAAGGTGAAGACAGGGCCGGGCTCAACCGGTATATCAACGCGGACCTTGGACATATCGGGGGTAAGATTGACCAGGGGCTTTTCAACGGCTACAAGCGCGTGGCCATGTTCAAGATAGTAGTAGTTGATAAACTCGGCGTCCCGCTGAATCTCATCGGGATTATAAGCGCCGGAGTCGGTGAGCCATGACCAAAAGCCCTTCTCGGAAGAGTTGAAGCCACCAAGGAGGTCCTCACGCTCTGCGGGGTCATCCACGCCGGGGATGTTGATTTTGTGGATGCGGACCTTTTCGCCGCGGGTTACCTTGAAGGTTACATCGACGCGGTTCTTGCCGTCGTCTACGGGGGTCTCCTCGGGGGTGACCCGGGCCAGGAAGTAACCATCCTCATGGTACTTGCCTCTAATGACCTCCGATGCCTNGATGCCTTGAGGAGCTGGCCCTCACGGATGATCTCCTCGCTCTTTAGAGGCATCTCCTCAGAAAGGTCTTCGGCGGAAAATTTGTCATCCCCCTCGATTGTCCACCTGTTGAGGGCCGGGTTCTCCCTGACGAGGAAGGTGACAACTCCGCCATCATCCCTAGCTACGGCAACCTCTGAGAAGAGTCCTGTGGCATAGAGAGCTTTGATATCTCTTCTAACCGTCTCTTCATCATACTCATTGCCCGCCGCGGTCTTTATCTCTTTAAAAATCGCCCCTTCGGGGGTGCGAAGGTTACCGCGCACCTCCACGACGTTCACCATGTAGGAGTACGCCAACGCGGGGATTGCCAAGAGGAGCGCAAGAAGCGCCAGCGCCTTTTTAAACTTCAATTATCTTCCTCTTTCACTATCAGACCATCTTCGATGGTTATCGTTCTGTCTGTGGCTGCGGCGAGCTCCGGGTTGTGCGTCGCGACAATGAGGGTAACCCCGTAGCGCCTGTTCATCTCAAGGAGAAGTTTATGGACCAGCTCTCCGTTACGAAAGTCAAGGTTGCCCGTCGGCTCATCCGCCAGAAGTAGCCCCGGCTTCATCGAGAGCGCTCGCGCAAGGGAGACGCGTTGCTGCTCCCCCCCTGAGAGCTCCGCCGGTCTGTGTGTCAAACGCTCGGAGAGACCCACCGCGTCCAAAAGCTCCCTGGCACCCTCCAGCGCCTTACCTCTGGCGATTCCGCCAATCATCGCGGGGATGGCAACATTCTCCTCCGCGGTGAACTCGGGGAGCAGATGATGAAATTGGAAGACAAAGCCAATTCTGCTATTTCGAAATTTGGCAAGCTCCGAATCCGCTCGTTTGAAGATATCCTCACCCTCAAAGGTCAAGGAACCCGAGGTGGGCCTGTCAAGGGCGCCGAGAAGATGGAGCAGGGTGGACTTGCCCGCGCCCGATGGGCCGACAATAGCTACCCTCTCGCCGCTTTTTACAGTTAGCGAAATCCCCTTTAGCACCTCAAGGGAGCCCTTTGGCTGGGCGTAGGACTTGCCCAGCGAGGTCGCTTCAAGCAGGGGCGCCGTCAAATCGATCTCCTGATGACTTTTTTAATCGCCTCAGAAACCCTGAGCTGCCTGACCTCCTCAAGCTTCGCCTTGAATCTGGGGTTTTCTCCGGTTAGCTTCGCCAGCTCGGCGGCGTTTGCAACCATGAGCAGCGCATTTTCTATAACCCGCACAGTCGCTGGGCGCGTTGCCTCGGCGAGCACAGCCTCCTCGCCGAAAAACTCACCGGGCTTTACCGTTTCAAGCTCAATCTCCTCGCCGCTGCTCTGGTCGAGCATAAAGGAGGCGACCTTTCCGCGTGTCAAAAAGAAGAACTCGCTGCCCTCCTCGCCTTCACCATAGACGATCTGACCCATGGAATAGGTGCGCGGTTTAAAGAGAGCGGAGGCGCCTTCACGCTTACCGACCTCGAAAAGCTCTACGAAGTCGGAGATTGTCTCGGAACCTTCACCGCCGGAGCTGCCCACTCCCTCATCTATGGGTTCGAGGTCCGAGCCGTAAAAGAGCGAACCCTCCTCCATCCTGAGGAGCGGACGGTAGAGAGACAGAGGGCGGTTAAGCTGTGAGGGGTCGGCGTACTTTTCGCATACCGCATTTATCATTTTGAGGTTCATCGCCTCAAGGGTGGAGGAAAGCTCCTTCTCCTCCTCGGTATGCATAGCTTTCGGTGGAGCGCTCTTTTTGAAGATAGCCATGATTGACCTCTACTCGTACCTGATAGTCTCCACCGGATCGAGGCGCGCTGCCGTGCGCGCCGGATATGTGGTGGAGATTAGCGAGATTACGACTGAACTCACCGCGATTATCGCGATTGTAGCAGGTTCCATCAGCACCGGCACCTTATCAACGTAGTAGACATCGCTGGGCAGGCGCACCAAATCGGTATAGCCCAGGAGGAGGCATAGCGCCACCCCGGATACAACTCCAAGGACCGTCCCGAAGAGCCCTATCATCGTACCCTCCACCATGAAAATCTTCATCACCGAGGAGGAGGATGCGCCCATCGATTTTAAAACCCCAATCTCTCTTCTTTTGCCCAATACGACCATTATGAGGGTGGAGGCAATGTTGAAGGCCGCCACCAAAATTATGAGGGTGAGGATAAAGAACATTGCCACCTTCTCCAGCTTCATCGCTCCAAAGAGCGAGCTATTTAGCAGCGTCCAATCCCTAACAAAAAGCCCTCCGCCCAACTTCTTCTCCACACTGGCCGCCACCTCGGGCGCGTTTTCCGGGTCCAGAACCCTAGCCTCTACCCCGGTGACGCGATCCCCAAGCCGGAGAAAATTCTGGGCCTCCCCAAGGGTGGTAACAGCCCAGGTGGTGTCATACTCGTACATCCCCGTCGAGAAACGCCCCACAACGGTAAAGGAGCGAAAACGGGGCAAAAAACCCGCCGGTGTGCTCTGCCCTCCCGGGCTGAAGACGCGCACCTTGTCTCCGATAGTCAAAGAGAGGGTGCGCGCAAGCTCGCTGCCTATGATAATCGGCGAGGGCGCATCGCTCTCAAGGAGCTTTTTGTAGGCGGCGCCAAGCTCTCCGAGCTCCTTTGCTCCGCTGGCGGCGAGGCCCATGAAGAGTATCCCCCTCGACTGGCCCTCGCGTGAGAGCATCATCTTCTTCTCGACGTAGGGCGAAGCGCTCTTTACCCCCTCGGTCCCAAGGAGTTTCTCCGTAACATCACCTGCGCCGCTTAAGTCGCCTCCATCCGACGTTACTCGAATATGCGGCGTGGAGCCGACTATTTTGTCACGCAGGTCACCCTCGAAGCCGCTCATAACGGAGAGGACCACTATCAGCGCCATAACCCCAACGGCGACGCCGCCAACGCTGATCCATGTAATGAGGCGGACGAACCCCTCCCCGCCCCTGACCCTAAGGTATCTAAGCGCAATCCAGAGCTCGAAACCCCTGGGGTCCGCCATCTATCCCTCGGTGCGCTCCGGGCGCATATGCGGGAAGAAGATGACGTCACGTATTGAGGGCGCATCGGTGAATATCATCACTGTGCGGTCAATCCCTATACCCTCTCCGCCGGCGGGCGGCATGCCGTATTCAAGGGCGCGGACGTAATCCTCATCAATCCAGTGCGCCTCCTCATCACCCTTGTCACGCTCTACGGACTGGGCCTTAAAGCGCTCAAGCTGGTCAACCGGGTCATTGAGCTCGGAGAAGCCGTTGGCTATCTCGCGCCCGGCTATATAAAACTCAAAGCGGTCCGTGAAGCGGGGATCCTTTTCATTCCTCCTGGAGAGGGGGCTGACGTCTACCGGATACTGAGTAATAAAAGTGGGCTGGATAAGGTGCGGCTCGGCGACCGTCTCGAAGACCTCAGCGAGGAGCTTGCCCCAGCTCATCTTAGCTGCGTCAGCTATTCCCAGCTTGCCTGCAAAGGCTAGTAGCTTCTTCTCATCCTCGGTATCGGCAACGCTAAGCTCGCCTTTTGAGTAGCGCTCGACCGCTTCTTGCATCGTGAGGCGATTGAACTTTGGCGCAAAGTCAATCTCCTGCTCCTGATAGGTTATGACATAGCCACCGGTAAGCTCCTTAGCCATCTTGGAAAAGAGTGCCTCGGTGTGGGCCATCATATCTTCATAGGTCGCGTACGCCTGGTAGAACTCCAGCATCGTGAACTCGGGGTTGTGCTGGTTAGATAGGCCCTCGTTCCTGAAATTTCGGTTTATCTCGAAGACCCTCTCCATGCCGCCCACCAGTAAACGTTTGAGGTAAAGCTCGGGGGCGATGCGCATGTACATCTTAACGGAGAGGGCGTTATGGAAAGTTTCAAAGGGCTTCGCCGTCGCGCCGCCGGGGATCGTCTGAAGCATCGGCGTCTCTACTTCAAGGAAGTCCTTCGATTGAAAGTACTTGCGGATGAAAGCTACAACCTTGGTGCGGGTGATGAAGGTGCTCTGAACATCGGGGTTTATCGCGAGGTCTACGTACCGCTGGCGATAGCGGGTCTCTTTGTCGGTAAGCCCGTGGAACTTCTCCGGCAGCGGCCTAAGGGATTTTGTGAGCATGTAGATGGATTTGGCCTTTATGGAGAGCTCCCCGGTCTTGGTAATGAAAGCCGTGCCCTTTGCCCCCAGAAAGTCGCCGATATCGTACTTTTTAAATTTGCCGTAGAGCTCCCGCCCGATTACGTCGCGCTGGACGAAAAGCTGCATGTCGCCGGAGCGGTCGCGGAGCTTCAAAAAGGTGTTCTTGCCCATTACCCTCATGGAGATTATCCGCCCAGCCACCGAGTAGCGTTTGCCCTTGGCCTCCACCTCTTCGCTCGTAAGCCCCTCCATATCCTTGCGTATCTTTGCGGAGGTGTGAGCCGGCTTGAAGTCGTTGGGGTATGGGTTAAGCCCCTCTTCGCGCATACCTTCGGCTTTTTCAAGGCGCTGCTTTATGAGGGGGTTGTCGTATCTCGTATCCATCCTGTCATCCCGTTCTGGTTAAATATTTAAAAGGCCCGATGAGCCGGAGCGCCAAGCGCACTGAGCTTCCCAATCGGGCCCCGCTGTATTCTCATCCCCCGAAGGGCGGCTCAGGGTTCATTCTCCTCGACCCTCGCCACGTTGACGCAAAGGCCGCGCTCATCAACCTCAAAGAGCGCCCCCATCAGAGTGCCCTTGCCCTCTGCGCTGGGGGTCATGTAGGGCATCCCCGTCTTGAAACGCTTTACCGAGGGAACCTTCTCCACTCCGATTACCGAGTCCCGTACCCCTGTCATCCCCACATCGGAGATAAAACCGGTGCCGCCCGGGAGAACTCTCCCATCAGCTGTGGGAACATGGGTATGGGTTCCCGCGACAACTGCCACCCTGCCGTCAAGGTGGTGGCCCATCGCCGCCTTCTCGCTGGTCGCCTCTGCGTGAAAATCGACGAAGATAGCTTTGGCGCCCGCGCTTTTAAGTGCTTCAACCGCCTCTTCGGCGATTATGAAAGGGTTTTCGGCAGGGTTCATAAATATGCGCCCTGCGAGGTTCAAAACCCCAACGCGCCAGCCGCCCCTATCGTAGAGCGCCCAACCCCTGCCGGGCACCCCCGGCGCGAAGTTCGCGGGGCGAAGAATTCTCTCGTCACGCCCGATAACCTCAAAGCCCTCTCGCTTGTCCCAGACGTGGTTGCCCGTGGTTATGACGTCCACCCCGGCGGAGAATATCCCCTTTATATGGGGCGGCGCCATCCCGAAGCCCCTTGAGACGTTCTCACCGTTGGCGATCGTAATATCAGGGGCGAGCCTCTTTTTCAGGGTGGGGAGCACCGCATGAAGGGTTCTTAGCCCCGCTTCAGCGACAATGTCGCCGATAAAGAGGATACGCATTACTTGGCGTAGTCCACCGCCCGCGTTTCACGGATTACCGTAATTTTGATCTGCCCCGGATAGCTGAGCTCCTGCTCAACCTTTCGCGCGATATCCTTTGAGAGCAGCACGGAGGTATCGTCATCGACCTGGTCGCTCATGACCATTATGCGAAGCTCGCGTCCCGCCTGGATAGCGAAGGATTTGGCGACGCCCTCGAAGTCGTTGGCTATGCGCTCAAGGTCTTCAAGGCGCTTGACGTAGGTCTCAAGCATCTCGCGACGCGCGCCGGGCCTCGCTGCGGAGAGCGCGTCGGCTGACTGCACGAGGATGTCTAGGAGGGTCTCCTGCTTGACGTCGCCGTGGTGGCTCGCGATTGCGTTTACGATATCCTTGGGTTCGCGGTATTTTCTGGCGAGGTCGGCTCCGATTATTGCGTGGGAACCTTCAATTTCGTGGTCTACGGCTTTGCCTATATCATGCAGGAGCCCTGCGCGCTTAGCCATCTTGACGTCGAGCCCCAGCTCCGCAGCCATTATCCCGCAGAGAAAGGCGACCTCGATGGAGTGCTCCAGGACGTTCTGGGCAAAGGATGTGCGGAACTTCAGCCGCCCAAGGGTCTTGATGAGCTCGGAATTGATGCCGTGTACGCCTACGTCGAAGGTGGCCTGCTCGCCGGCCTCCTGAATCTCACGCTCCACGTCTGCGGCGGCCTTTGTGACGACCTCTTCGATTCGCGCCGGGTGTATGCGCCCGTCGGTGATGAGCCGCTCAAGGGCCACTCGCGCCACCTCGCGCCTAACGGGGTTGTAGCCTGAGAGGAGCACGGTCTCGGGGGTGTCGTCGACTATGAGGTCGATGCCGGTTGCCGCCTCGATTGCGCGAATATTACGCCCCTCACGGCCTATGATTCGGCCCTTCATCTCCTCATTGGGGAGCTGCACCGAGGTCACCGTGCGCTCGGCTACATAGTCGCCTGCGTAGCGCTGTATGGCGAGGCTTATATACTCCTTGGCCTTTTTGTCGGCTATTTTTTTGGAGTCATCCTCAATCTCACGGATATACTTCGCGGACTCGTGACGCGCTTCGCTAAGGAGGCTCTCCTTGAGCTCCGCCTTCGCCTCCTCGGCGCTCATCCCGGCGACGCGCTCAAGGTTCGATAGCACCTCTTTTTCCAGGGCATCGACCTTGTTTTGCTTCTTATCTAGGTCGCTCTGGCGGGAGTTAAGGCGTTTTTCCACCTCGGCCAGCTTCTCATCGCGCTTTTCAAGGTTGGCCTCTTTGCGGTCAATCGACTCTTCGCGGCCCGAAAGGCGCTTCTCCTGCTGGGCGAGCTCGCCCTTTCTCTCCTCAATCTCCTTATCAAGGCGTGCGCGCTGCGCGAGGAGGGCCTCTTTAGCCGATATTTCGGCTTCCTTACGGATAATCGCCGCTTCCTTACGCGCTTCGTCGAGGAGCGAGGAGGTCGCGTCGTGGGCATTCCCGGCTGCCGTATGCTTACCTTTGAGGGTCAGTATCAGCCATAAAAGCGCCACTGCCACGGCTGCTACGGCCACGGCGATGATCGTTATAGTTAAATCCAAGTGGGACTCTCCCTTCATCAAAGGACCTGAGGGGTCCGAATATCGGTTTGGACCTGGTCCTCTTCGGGAGAAAGGGCGAAATGAGAGTTCCGGGTGCTACGGCAATTGGGTCAGGCGCGTGAGGCCCCGAAAAGATGCCCCCGCTCATGCCGTGTCGGTTGAGGTTCTCGTTGAACCTTTCCCGGAAAGGTGGGCGTCCTTGTGCCGCTTATCGGATCCCCGATTAGGGGGCATGCCGTCCACGGTAGGTAAGAACTCCCGTTACGATTTCATTGGCTCAACAGCTTCCGTCTGATCACGTACACAGCAGGGGCAAATCCCCAATTTAAAAGTTGAGTGTCAGGCAAGGCTCCCCGAGAGCATGCCGAGCATCCTCTCGGCCCTCTCCTTCACCTCAAGGGTCACTCCCTCAAGCCTCTCCTGATATTTTTCTTCAGCTTGGGCGGCTACGCCACCTTCGCTCGCCAAATCCAATGCGGCGAGCACGGCTATTTGCAGCGATGATGCGGTCGGAGAGGCCTTGGCGACATCGCGCATGCGCGTGTCTACCATCCGTGCAAGGGCGAGGACCTTTTCATCGTCCATATCCGCTCTTAGCGCGTATTTATCTCCAAATATCTCTACTTCACAAACTTTCAAGAACCCTCTCCGCCATCTTTATTCTGCAATGCTTCGAGCTTTTCGACCACCCCACCTATTCGACCGAGCACTTCCAGCGCCGTCCTTTTGCGGCTCTCTTGCGCCACGATCTGATCTTTCAGTTCGCTCAACTCTTTTGTGTCACTCTCAAGACGTTGTCTGAGGAGCTCATTCTCCTCCCTAAGCCGTTCGTACTGCTCAATAAAACGGCTCAGCTCTTTCTCCAGAAGATCCAGTTTTTCCAGGTGCATAGACTTCTCCATGCTTTACCCTCAATCCTAATCGGCGAAGGGCTTTAAGTCAAGGGTCAATAGCGTCCTCAGGCCCCCTGTTTAGAGGTGCCGGGAGGCGTCAGGTGTCCCGTGAATTCAAATATTTAGGGGCTCTTTGCGCTCACCCGCCGTGGGCGCTGAACCAGTCCTTTCCATCACCCGCCTCGACGAGCAGCGGAACGCGAAGCTCAGCCGCCGACTCCATCGCCTCTACGAGCAGCGCGCGCGCCTCTTCAAGGGCCTCGTCCCTAACCTCGAATACCAACTCGTCGTGTACCTGTAAAATGAGCTCTGCGTCAAGATCGGCATTATCCATCGCCGCTACCGCATCAAGCATCGCGCGCTTTATGATATCCGCCGCGGTGCCCTGAATCGGCGAATTAAAAGCCATCCTCTTTCCAAATTCCCGCTCGTTGCGGTTCCTGGAAGCCAACTCCCTGAGGGGCCTTCTCCTGCCGAAGAGGGTGAGGGAATAGCCAAGGCTGCTACCCTCTTCGACGAAGCGCTCCGTTAAAGACCTGACCCCGGGGAAACGTTTGAAGTAGGTATCTATCATGCGCTTGGCCTCCTGCTGCGGCACGCCAAGCTGCCGGGCAAGGCCAAAGGGGCTGATTCCGTAAATAATTCCAAAGTTTACGGTTTTTGCCTGACGCCGCATCTCGCTCGTAACGCCTAGGGGGCCGACATCAAAGAGGCGCGCTGCGGTCTCGGAGTGGATGTCTCTCCCCGAGGCAAAGAGCTCAAGGAGGGTCGGGTCGGCGCTCATGTGGGCGACTAGCCTCAGCTCCACCTGGGAGTAGTCCGCGGAGAGGAGGGTGTACCCCTCCGGCGCGATGAACGCCTCGCGTATGCGGCGCCCCTCCTCCCCCCTCACCGGTATGTTCTGGAGATTTGGGTTTGAGGAGGAGAGTCTGCCCGTCGCGGCGATTATCTGGTGAAAGGTCGCGTGGATGCGCCCGTCGCGTTCATCCACCAGCTTTGGGAGGGTATCGATGAATGAGTTTTTGAGCTTGGTAAGCCCCCGGTAATCTATGACTAACGCGGGGAGCTCATCAACCAGCGCCAGCTCCTCAAGAACCGAAGCGTCTGTGGACCAGGCCCCCGTAGCCGTCTTTCTTAACGGGGTGAGCCCGCGCTTTTCAAATAGTATCTCTGAGAGCTGCTTTGGGCTGTTCGGGTTGAACTCCCCGCCCGCGAGGCTGTACATCTTCTCCGCAAGGTCTTCGATGCGCCCCTCATACTCACTGGAGAGCTCGGCGAGCTTCCCGGAGTCGACGAGGACACCCTGCGCCTCCATACGCGCCAGCGCCCCGACGAGGGGCATCTCAATCTCCTCGGACAGCTTCCCCATGCCCGCAATGTCGAGCTCTGCTTTCATGGCCGCTGCCAGCGTTAGAACCCCCTCGCCACCGCCCAGCTCGATACCACGGTCGCGGGCAAGGTCCTCCAATTCATAATCACGCTGCCCCGGATTCAGAAGGTAGGCGGCAACTCGGGTGTCGAAGAAGGGACCCGAATAGGGAATACCCGCCGTCGCCCAAGACTCCCTTAGCCCCTTCAGCCCATGCCCTACGATGGTCGCGCCAGCTTTCAGCGGAGCAGCGCTCGCTCCATTTGCGTTGAGAAGGATTATTCCCCCCTCCCCTTCAACGGCAGCGATCCAGTCAGCTGGTATCTTGGCCGCGCTCGACTCCTCAATCTCACCAAGCGGAAGAGAGGGGTTTGTCCCGGAGGATGCGCGGGCCAGTGCTTGCTCTTTTTCATGCGTAGAGGGCTTAACATTCTCAAGGTCAAGCTCCCTTAGGAAGCGCTTGAACTCAAGCTCCCGAAATAGCGCCGCCATCGCCTCGCGGTTTCTTTCACGCGGGGTCAGGTCTTTCTCAGCGATAGGCAGATCAAGCTCGCGCTCTATGGTCACGAGGGGTACATTCTTGCGTATGCGGTCGATATGTTCACGCAGCGCCTCGCCGCGTTTGCCCTTAACCTCATCCGCGTGTTCGATGATCCCCTCAATCGAACCATAATCCGCAAGCAGCTTTGCCGCCCCCTTGGGGCCGATGCCGGGCACCCCGGGGAGGTTGTCCACCTTGTCGCCCATTATGGCGAGGAGGTCTATGACGCGCTCGGCGCTTACACCCATCCGCTCGGGGACGTCCTCAACCTTAGTAAAGCGGTCCTTCATGGTATCGAGGAGGCGTATGCGTTCACTCACCAGCTGACAGAAATCCTTGTCGCCGGTGACGATCGTTACCTCATCCCCCTCTTCGGATAGCTTCGTCGCCAATGTGCCTATTACGTCATCGGCCTCAACCCCATCGACAACCAGGACCGGCAACCCCATAGCCTTTAAGACTTTGTGGACGTAGGGTATCTGTTCGACCAGATCCTCCGGGGTCCGCTCACGGTTGGCTTTGTAATCTTCGTAGAGCTCATGTTTTAGGGTGGGACCGCGGGGGTCGAAGACAGCGGCGACGAGGTCGGGGCGCTCCTCTCGCTCAAGCTTCAAAACCATCGATATGATGCCGTAGACCGCATGTGTTGTGAGCCCCGATGCGGTGGTGAAGGGTCTTATCGCATGGTATGCGCGGTAGAGGAGGTTGGTCCCGTCAAGGAGGTAGACGCGCTTCATCTACTTTGTGATTGTGAAGCTTGCGGTTTCGATGGTATCACCCTCGGCCGTAATGACTGAGACGCTCCACTCCCCCAGCTGGTGCGGCATTATCTTCTTTGAGGACCATGTGCGCCAGCTGGGCCCCTCTACGTGGAGTGAGACCTCGGCGACAGTCTCGCCGTTGTAGCTCCACAGGTGGGTTATCTCCCCATTTTCACCGGCATCAAGGACCTGGGTAAAGAAATATACCTCGCCAATGTTTGAGGGGAACTCGCTGGCGGACTCGGCCGGTTCGCGGGCGACTATCTCCCTGGCGAAGGCGGAGCGTGAGACCGAAGTTGCAGAGAGGGCCGGAGATGAAATGGCTACAGCGACGGTTAGTAAAAGCCCGGTTAAGGCCAACCTCTTTATCAACACATTTCACCTCCCTCTTCGCTTTTTAGCTTTCTGTGAAAGAGGGCGAAGGCCATCGACGGCCTGTGCGAGCCCTCCCTCATGGCAAAGTGAAAGCCGTCAAAGGTCCACCCGCCTCGCCCTGCATATTCGTTGAGGAGACGGGTGAGTTCCTCCTCCGTGACGGAGGAGGTCTCGACAACCCTGTATTCAGTCTCTTCGGCGCTCAAACCCTAATCCTGCAAGACCTTCGCCGCTTCAGGGGCGAAGTAGGTGAGGATCATATCCGCGCCGGAGCGCTTGATGCTCATAAGCATCTCCATCATGAGGCCGCGCCCGTCACCCCAGTCAAGCCGCTCCATCGCCTTCACCATCGAGTATTCGCCCGAGACGTTGTAGGCGGCGGTGGGGAGGCCGAAGCGGTCCTTGATCATACGGATGATGTCAAGGTAGGGGAGCGCGGGCTTAACCATCACTATATCCGCACCCTCCATGATGTCCAGCTCGACTTCGCGGAGCGCCTCAAGGGCGTTGGGCGGATCCATCTGGTAACTTCTTCTGTCGCCAAACTGCGGTGGGGACTCGGCGGCGTCGCGGAAGGGCCCGTAGAAGGTCGAAGCGTACTTCGCGGCGTAGGCCATGACGGGGATGTTGGTAAAGCCGTTCTCGTCAAGGATATCACGTATGGCGCCCACGCGGCCGTCCATCATATCGGAGGGGGCTACCATGTCCGCCCCCGCCTCAGCGTGGGTCAGCGCCTCTTTTCTGAGAAGCTCAAGGGTGGAGTCGTTGTCCACGTCTCCGTCCACGATAGCGCCGCAGTGACCGTGGTCGGTATACTCGCACATGCAAACGTCAGTGATTACGCACATCTCCGGCACAGCATCCTTGATCGCCTTTATCGCGCGCTGAACGATGCCGTCGGAGTCAAAGCCGCTGGAGCCTACCGCGTCCTTGTGGTCGGGTATGCCGAAGAGGATGACGGAGGGCACGCCGAGATCCCAGGCGTTTTTCGCCTCCTTAACGGTTTCGTCTATGGAGAGCTGAAACTGCCCCGGCATCGAATTTATGGGGTGCCTTATCCCCTCTCCCTCTCTCACGAAGAGTGGGTAGATGAAGTCATCGGGTGTAAGGTGCGTCTCGCGCACCATCCTCCTCAGGGTGTCGGTCCTGCGAAGCCTGCGGAGGCGTAATTCTGGGAATTGCATCTTCTCGCTCCTGAATATAGCGCCCGGCCTAGCCGTAGCGGTAACATATCCCCGCGCCGCCCATTGGGTAGCGCCAGGAGATTATCCTCGAAGGGCAGACCGCGCGGCAGCCCCCGCATTCGAGGCAGTTCTCGAAACTTACGAGAATCCGTGAGGATTCATCGCTCCAGGTATAGGTGCCAGCGGGGCAGATGGTGGTGCATGGCCTGCCCTCGCACGTGAGGCACTTTTTCTCATCTGAAATCTCAAGGTGGCTCTCCTTGGCCGTACGGTACTCATTGGCGTAGAGGCGCTCCTCAAGGGTTAATTTCTTATCGCTCATAAAAGCTCTCTTTAAAGACCCCGCCCGGCTAAGTCTATCACCAGTTGCGGGAGAGGTAATCAATTATCCCCCCGGACTTGCCGTAACCAAGCACCTTGAGGGCGTTTCGCATCTTCATCGCGGTCATGCCGAAGGGCAGGAGCCCGATGCGCCGCTGGAATATATCCCAGAGCCTTCCCTCAACCGCCGCGTCATCGCCGCCGACCTCAAGGGATGCCTCCGCGAGGGCGGCAAAGGCCGAGGGCCAGGCCGCGAAGAGGTGGGGCGCTGTTTTGACGAACCCAGGCCAATCGCGGTAGCGCTCCATGTTCTTTAGCACGAAGGACTCTTCCAAGCGTTTCTTGTAGCCGCTAAGGGCTGAGGTCGTATAGTCCCCGGAAGCTTTGGCCGCCAAGACTGTCTCCCCTGCAAAGACGCCGGAGGCCATCGCATAGTTGGAGCCCTCATGTCTCGGCGATGTGGAGACAAGCCCCGCAGAGTCGCCGACTAGGAGGAGGCCATCCTTCATCAGAAGGGGCAGATTATTAAAGCCTGTCTCCGGGATGAGGTGCGCCCCATACTCGATAACCTCGCCGCCCTTCACCCTGGGTTTCACGGATGGGTGGGCCTTGAAGCGGACTATAAGCTCCTCAGGTGTGAGCCCGCTGGCTTTAAGCTCCTCAAGGTATACAACTACGCCCACGGAGAGGGTGTCGCCGTTGGTGTAGATGAAGCCTGCCCCCGGAAGCCCCGCCGTCGCCTCGCCGATAAACTCAATCGCAACCCCGGCGTCGCCCTCGACGCCGAAGCGCTCCTCAATGGTTTCGCGGGATAGCTTCAGGGTCTCCTTTGCGGAGATCGCCACCATCGAATCATCAAGCTGGGGCTTTAACCCCTCCTGCTCAGCGATGAGGGAGTTGGCCCCCTCGGCGACGATTACCACGGGCGCTTTGAGGTCGCCCTCACCCGCTCCCTGCCCCTCTCCAACGCGGCTCCTTACGCCGGTCACCCTGCCGTCGGCGTCCTTTAAAAGGGAGTCCACGACAACGCCGGAGATTATCTCTACGCCCTCCCTCTCCGCTTCGGCAGCGAACCACCTGTCGAACTTGGCGCGCAGCACCGTCCAGGAGTGGTTGTGGGGCGGGGCGTCCCAGTTCGTCGTCGCAAAGGAGAAAGCTATCTCCGCCTCGCGGGAGAGCATCGAAAGCCCCTTGCGCGAGATATACCTTTCAAGGGGCGCGCCGCGCTCAAGGAAGTCCGGGAGGAGGGAGGCCAGCACGTTCGTGTAAAGTATCCCGCCCATGAGGGACTTGGAGCCCGGATAGGGGCCCCGCTCAAGCACCGAGACCTTAAGGCCGCCGCGCGCCATTGTAAGCGCCGCGCTGATGCCGGAGGGGCCCGCGCCTATTACGATGGCGTCGAAGTCATACATCTATGCGCCTCCGGTATTTGTAAGTTTATCCGCCACCATCGGGCCGATAAGCTCGGCGCGGGTGGTGCAGTCGTTTATTCCGATGCCGTAGTAAGCGTTGCCGCCGAGGGTTAGCCCGCCAAGGGCGGCTATCTCACGCTCAATAACCTTAACCCGGTCGAGGTGCCCGACTAGGTACTGAGGTATCGCCTTGTCCCACCTCGCTACCTTGACGAACTCAGGCTCCTTGGTCGCGCCCAAGGTCGCCGCCATCTCAGCGCGGCAGGTGGCAAGGAGCTCATCCTCTGGGAGGGTAGCCAGCTCTGGGCTCCGCGCGCCGCCCATCATCAGGGTGAAGAGTGCTTTGCCCTCGGGGGCGCGGTTGGGGAATATGGAGCTAGACCAGAGGGAGCCTAAAATCTTACGCCCCTCCTTCTTGGGGATGAGGAAGCCGAAGCCATCAAGGGGATGCGGAATATCACCATTGTCGTAGCCCAAGCAGACCACCGCCATCTTCACGTAGGGAATGTTCCCCATGAGGCGCGACGCCTCCTCGGAGTGAGGCGCGAGGAGCTTCGACGCAGCGTATGCAGGTGTCGCAAGGACTACCTCATCGGCTTCATATTCTCCGCCGTCAGTCAGGACGGTCCAGCCGGAGCCCTTGCGTTCGAGGGCCGTTGCCTCCACACCGGTTTTTACGCTTTCGCCAAGCTCCTTTGCCAAAAGCATCGGCAGGACTCCAGCGCCCTCATCGTAGGACCAGAGGGTGCCGCCGGGACCAGCCGACTGTGGACCCTGCTGCCCCCTGGCCTTAGCCATCTTCTGCATGGCAAGCATGCCTTTAAGAAGGCCCCCGAACTGGTCCTCAATCATCTTGACCTTGGGAAAGCACGCTATGATGGACATTACCGCGGGGTCGCCGGCATAGATTCCGGCGCTCATCGGGTCAATAAGTTTGTCCAGCGCTTCCTCGCCGATCCTCCGGCGGACAAACTCTGCGACGGTCTCATCTTTACCCGGCTCTCCCTGCGGCAGGAAGAAGTCGGCGGCGAGGCGCAGCTTGCCGCGAATAGAGAGCACCTCCGACATGATGAAGGAGATCGGGTCTTCCGGGAGCTGCTCAAGTTTGCCCCCGGTAAAGATAAAACGCTTCCTTGCGTTGTCGTCCGATTTATAGAGGAGGCCCTCAATCCCCATCTCCCGTGTGAGCGCCATGGTAGATGGTTTATTGTCGAGAAAGCCGTTTGGCCCGCTCTCGCAAAGGTAACCCGCCTCCCTAACCGATCGGATTTTTCCGCCCGGCAGATCGTCCTTCTCAAGCAGGGTAACCTCAAGCTCAACGCCCTTTTTTTCTGCGGCGGCCTTCACCGCCCTGGCGGCGCTTAGCCCTGAGAGCCCGCCCCCGATAACAACTACTTTCTTCATGCTTTTAAAGTCCCTCCAAGGGTCTATTTAATCGCGGACGTTAAATGATACGCGCACCCCGATGGAGGGTCAAGAAAAGTACCCTCAAAGGTCCACCCGCAACGTTAGGACGCGCCAGGAAGATGAATCTCTTATTTCCCATTATTTTTAGTGGTTTATATTTTAATTCTCTACCATGAAATTAATTCTTTGTCGGGCTAAAGCGTTTTGAAAGAAACCCGATAAGTGTGTATAATGTGCGCTCGTGAAATTTCTGACGCGGCACCATGGGAATAATCTTGAACGTCTTGAAGGAGTTAAAATGGCAACACCTCATGAGCTCGCCAGGCGTATTTTTATAATTGCCCTCGCGGTTTGCCTCACACTTTTTGCCACAACGGCGGCAATTTCCTCGGAAGCCCACCCTGACCCCCTCCCGACCTTTACCATGAACACGATGGGCGGGGAGCCGGTTAATATGGAGCTTTTAAAGAACTTCCCCGTCTCCGTGGTCGTCTTTTTCGCAACATGGAACCCGAAATCTGAAAAAGCTTTAACGGCTTTACAGAAGATTGCGGACAAATTTGAAGAGCAGGGTGTAGCCGTCGTAGGGGTAAACTCAGAGTCAGAGTCTGTTGACGCAAACTTCAAATCGACCCTCGCCCAATACATAGAGAAAAACAAAATTACCTACACCGTCCTCATCGACGAGGGGCTCTCCACCTACAGGTCCTGGGAGATCAAGGCGATGCCCACAACCTTTATCCTCGACAATGAGCTAAAGGTAGTGCACACCCTCGCGGGCGCGCCGACCGCCTATAGCGATGACATTGTAGAGCACGTGGAGAAGAAGCTCGGCATCAAGCACGAGGAAGAGAAAAACAAAAAGCACGTAGAGGCGGCTTCTAATCGCTACCGCCCGGAGAAACATATCACCCTCCGCTTCGGCATGATCACCAGAAGCGCAGAGCGCGGCAGGGTCTCGCGAGCGCTGAAGGATATTGACGGCATCCTCTCCACAGAGGAGAAATTCGCCGACGGCTTCGCCTATAAAGGTGCGCTCTATGTAACCGACAAGAAGCAGGACGCCGAGACCGACAAAGCCGCACGTGAAGCCTTCGCCCACGCCCTAACGCTCGACCCGACCATCCCCCGCGCACTCCTTGGCGACGCCTTCTTTGCAATGAAGGATGGCGATTTCAAAAAGGGCCTCGATTCGGCGAACCTCGCCTTTGAGCAGAGCGATTGGGGCATGATGGAAAAGCCTGAAGACCTCGACGCCCTTCAGAAACAGTTTAAAGAGGCCGCAGCCATGGAATCCCTTGATGACGCCAAAAAGGCGGAGCTTGAGGAGGCCCTCCATGACCTTCTCCTCCTCCACAAGAAGCGCAAGGTTGACCGCTCAAAGCTAAACATGGGTAAAGAATAAAGCGCGCTTCATAAAGCAATTAAGGGCCACCCACTAGGGCGGCCCTTTTTTAATTTTCGATGTACCGGGGCTGAGGGATAGTGCCCTCCAGGTCAAGCTTTCCCATACTCCTCAAGCTCCCGCAGGACCAGCTCGCATGCGGTTCGGACAAGCTGTGGACAGAGGGTTTTAATTAGTCCCGATGCAACCGCCCCATCCATTGAGCCGCCAAGGAGGGAGACGCAATTCACATTGCCGTGGATAGCCCTGAACTCCTCGGCTACGGCATGAACCCTGGCATAGGTCTTCATTTTGGCTTCGGTATCCTCAGGCTTCGTCCTGCCGTGTATCAGCCCCAAGAGTATCGTCGCGCCGGTGAGCGCCCCGCACGCCAGTCCCTGCCCGCCGAGCCCTCCGCCTAGTCCGCAGGCAATCTTCATCGCCTGTCAATGTTCTATCCCGAAATCCTCCGCAAACGCTGTGACCACAGACTCCGCGCAATTATAGCCGTTAAGTTTTGCGAAAACCGCCCGCTCTACACGTTCCATATAAATAGACCTCCCCAAGTCATTGAATCGCAAGGCATCAAATTCTCTCCCAAATCGGCTCCATTTGCAAAGTCAATGGCATCGTCGCAGCCAGAAACGAAAGGTTAATTGGCCTTTACAAACTCCTTGACGTATCATTTTGACCTCAGCTTAAAAACAGATAGGGAGTTCCGATTATGAAGACCTTGACCCTTATGGCTATCGCGCTGCTCGTCGGTGGCGTCCTTCCCCTCCAGAGCGCGATCAACTCAAGACTTGGGCAAGTCCTCAGCCACCCGCTTCAAGCCTCCTTCATATCATTTTTAGGGGGGACGATAGGCCTGCTCGCAGTCTTGACCCTTATAAGGCCGGAGTTCCCCTCCCCCGCGCTTATACGCTCGCAGCCCTGGCACCTCTTTGTCGGCGGGCTCCTTGGGGCCGCTTACGTTACGATGATTATCACCGTCGCTCCAAAGATAGGCATCGCCAACACCCTCACCGCCTCCATAGCGGGGAGCATAATCGTCTCGGTGATATTCGACCACTTCGGCCTCATGGGGATGCCGATAAAGGTGATAAACCTCCCCCGCATAATAGGCTCAGCGGGAATGCTCATAAGCCTCTTCCTCATACAGAAGGGGTAGCCTTAATCGCTTACCTGCTAGTCGTTGTCTGCCTTCTCATCGCGCAGATACTCGTCAATCTCTTTGCCATCGATGTAAAGGTCTTCGATTACGCCAATTCCACCCTTAAGGCGCACCGCGATATATGCGTCGCGCTCTTCGGTGCGGGCTCTCGTGCGATAGGCGCGCTCCGCCTCAGGGGCTTTCTTGTCATTCATGTAAAAGCGTGAGAAGGGCGGCTCAATTGTTATGGTCGAGTTATTTGAGTAACGCACCCTCGCCTGCACCTTGGACGCCCTCTCCTCCTCATCGGTCAACCCTGCAAATTTGGAGTAGCCGTCCTCACCCTTTACGACCTTTACCCAGACTCTATCGCCCCTTCTTAATACCTGGCCATCCCCGACTTCAAGGTTCAGGTTCTCCTGGGAGAGCGCCACATAACGACCCCTGAAGGGGTCATAGGGGTCAATCGGCGCCGCCTTGAAAAGGTGTAGTTCTCCGGTTGCCAGCGTATCCTCAAGGGCGTAAATCTTTTTGCCCAGAGTCCCAAGCTGGATGAGTGAGAAGAGCGCTATCAATATGACGATAAGGCGTTTCATGTCGTCACCTTTGCCTTTCTAGTCATCTTGAAATTTGCGGCGAAAAAGAGCGCTCCGATTATGATGAACGCCAGCCCCTTTGTAAGTATCGAAAGATCGGAGTCGAAAAAGCGCAGCGCTATCAACGCCGAGAGAAATATCATGGCGCGATTCATTCCGCCGACGCTGGTTGCCTTAGCCGCCCTTATGACCATGAGCACGCCGACCAGGAGTCCATACAAATTGACTATGACCATACCCGGCATATAGACCCCGAGAATTGTATTTATCACCCACGAGAAGAGCATCACCGCCGGAAAGAGGCCAAAGGCAAGAGAAAAGAGCCCACGTTTCCTAACCGCAACAGCCAGGAGGAGTGCCCATCCAAGGGCAAAGAGGGCAAAGTTGGCGTAGCCGTAATAGTGCCACATTCCTTGCAAATTTTTGTAGTTGTTAAAGTTATCTCGCATGACGAACCGCCAGATGTCCCCATAGGAGTAAACCAAAATAACTATGGCAAGCGCCAGCGCGCCGAGGGAGAGGAGGGTGTTCTGCCTAAGCGTCTCCGCTTTGGAGAAATAGCTTAGCCCCATCAGGTAAAGAATTGATGCGGCAAGGGGAGCAAGCCAGGAGAGCATTGGCGCTTTCACGAATAAATGCGCGGATAGGCACCCGGCTCCGACAAGAGCGGCAATTCCAATGGAAACCAGCCCGGCGCGGCCTCCATAACGGTTCTTCCTATATACTTTCAAAATGTATGGCAAAAAGAGAAGCGCAACCGGCCAGAAGAGCCAAACCCTCTCCCACTGATAATCAATTGATGAAATTGCCCACGCCGACCAGGTAAAGACCCACAGCGCGAAAGAGGCTGTGCTTCCGAGGAGATATGTAAGGGGAAGCGTTAAAAGAGCCCAGCCAAAGAGATACTCCGTCGCAGTACCGCCGATATGGTACGTCTGGGAAATAAGTGCTATTGCCGCCCCCGTGGCAAGGTGCCAGCCTACCCCCACTCCCTCGCCCCACGCACCCTCTCTACGCCCCGTCAAAACTACCCATATCGCCAACAATTGACAGATAAGGAGGGGCAGAAGCGAAAGCCCCGCGCGGGCATGGCGGCCAAGCTCCTCCCAGTTGTGCGCCACAAGGAGTATTACCCCACCACCTACAAGGAGCGCACCGAGCACGGCAAAGATAAGCACGGTGAGGTTCGCCCCATTAAGGGCTTTGGCCTCATAATGCTTCTTTAGCCTTAGGGAATACTCCTCATTTAAAACGCCTTCGGAAACGAGCCTCGGCAGCTCTCCAAGTAGCTTCTTGGCGAAGGTTCCTGAATTCATAGCGTTCCCCCTTTAGAAGGCAAAAAGATTGTGCCAACTTGTACAAATTATCGTGACTTGGAGGGAAAAGAAAAGGAGGAAATTTTTTCAGGGGTGCAAATTGAAGTCAGAAGGCGGTTAAAAGTGGCGAAACAATTTAACCTTGAGAGGCTTTCTTGGCCTTCTTCACCTCATACATCTTTCTATCCGCAGCGGAGAGAAGCGCTTCCAGGGTACAGGTATTTCCAGCGGTGCAGATCGCTTTTCCCACCGAGAGGGAGAGCGAGCCGCCATCTTTTGAGTGGGTGCTATTGTATTTCTTTACCCTCTCAACCAGCCTGCTTTCAATTGAGCCCTCACCCTCCTCCTCAGCCTCGACTGCTAGGGCGGCGAACTCATCTCCCCCAATGCGGGCAACAAGGTCCGATTCCCGGAAAGTCTCCTTGAAAACCTCAGCCGCACCAAGCAAATATTTATCGCCGACAGCATGGCCCCGCTCATCGTTTATCTTTTTGAGGCCATCCATATCGATGAAATAGAGGGTGACTGAGGTTTGCGTCCTTAAGGCGAGCTTTAGCTGGCGCTTCCCAAGGGTGAAGAAGGCGCGGCGGTTATAAAGGCATGTCAGCGGGTCAACCAGAGAGAGCTCTCTAAGGGTGGATACCAACCGGTGGCGCTCAATGGCATAGCGTATAACGCGCTCAAGGTTGGAGGGCTGTAGGAGCGCTAAAGGTATGCACTCTTGCGCGCCCCTTGCAACGATTTTAAAGCAGTGTTCCTCTCCAACGATTGCGGAGAGGGCTATTATGGGAATATCGAGGATTGTCGCCAGCCCCTCTTCAAGGGCTTCAACGGCGCCGGAGAAGGGTGTTGAAATATCGACCAGCATAACGTCGTAGGAGAGTTCATTGTCTTCGAGGATTTCAACGGCCTCGTCGAATGTGCGCACCGCTTTTACTTGCGGCGCAAAAAAGCTTGCACCGGCAAGAATCTCACATATTCTCTCTACCTCTACGACCTTGGGTTCAACCAGAAGGACGCGAAGATCGGTTGCCTCGGCGGAAGCACTAGTCATTTGCCATCTTCCCTGTAAAGCCTGCTTTATAAAGCGGACATCACCGCTTTTAAAAAAAATACCTGTAAGAGGCAATAAATCAATTATCGCAGGATTCAGCCCCCAAGGTCAACCGGCCCCCTCTTCGAGGGCGATGCAAGCCTCCACCTTGGCGCCGAGCAAGCTTAGAGAACCCCAATCTCCCGATACTTTACCGAGGGGTACAACAGGAGAGGCAGCGCGCGGCTCATCACCCTCCGAGGCGGGGGTGGGGCCGAAAAAGAGGCATAGGGCATCCCCCGGGTGCCAATAAGCCAGCTCTCCGACCTCAAGGACCTCCCGCTCATCGCCAACTACCTCTCCAAGGGGTGGCAGAAGGGTGCCGTAATACTCCTCACCCCACCTCGTCATTGTTATGTAAATGGGGAGCTGAAGCTCTAGCTCTTTCGCGGCGGCGGTGTCGTTAAGGGTTCCCGAGAGGGTTACCGGATCTAGCTCCAAAACAATGGGTGCGCCCATCAACAATTTTCCGGGGAGAGTAGCTCAATCAGGTCTGCCGGAACCCTTATAACGCGGCGATCCGAGTCCAGCGCGGCGTGGTTGGTGAAGCCTGTCGCCAGGAGGTCGCCCTGCGCTTTGGTCACCTCGTAGGAGAAGTTGACCCTTGCCCCCTTCACGAGGTCGACCTTGGTGTGGACCGTAATCGTCTCGTCAAAGAGGGCTGGCTTTATGTAATTCACATGAGCCTCGGAGATGGGCAGGAGCACACCCCGCTTTTCGACCTCCGAATATGGGCACCCCTTAACCTGCATATATTCGCAGCGCCCCGCCTCAAAGAGCCGCAGGTAGTTGGCGTAGTACATCACCCCCATCTGGTCGGTGTCGCCATATATGACCCTGTAGCTAAAAGGGATCACCATAGCTTCACCTGCCCCGTAACATGCGCCATCAGCTTATGCGCCTCAGGCAGGTAGAGCCCCGTCGCTGCGCCGAGCTTCTCGTTGTAGCCCTCTCCGGATGGCCCCTCCACCCCTGTGCCGTAGAGAATGAAGGGCACCGCATCGGAAATATGGGTGCGGTGCGCTATCGGGGTCGGGTGGTCGGGCATTATGATAACGCGAAACTCCTCTCCCGAGTTTTCAAGAGCCGAGACGATTGGGCCGACGACCTTCTCGTCGAACGCCTCTATAGCGCCCAGCTTTTTCTCCATATCGCCCTGGTGTCCAGTCTCGTCCGGGGCCTCAATGTGCACGTAGACGAAGTCGCCGCGCCCAAGGCCCTCCAGAGCTGCATTCACCTTGTTCTCGTAATTGGTGTCAATGTAGCCCGTGGCGCCCTCTATATCGGGGGCGTCGAGCCCCGCGAGGATTCCTATCCCCTTCAAGAGGTCAACGGCTGATATAACCGTGCCCGTCAGGCCGAACTTTTCATCGTAACGCTCCACCCGAGGGCGCTTGCCCTGCCCCCAGAGCCACGAGGAGTTGACCTCCAGCCGCCCCTCTTCGCGCCGGGCTTGATTTACCGGGTGACGCTTCAAAACCATCTGCGAGGAGAGCATGAGGTCAAGGAGCTTATCCGCGCCGGCGCCTTGGGGGAAGTGCTCGTGAATCGGCTGGCCCGTTATATCATGGGGCGGGGTTGTCTTTGCGCCATCCTCCCCGCCGCGCCAAACCATGAGGTTCCGGTACCCTACCCCGGGGTAGAACTCCAAGCCATCCTCAGACAGCTCCTCGGAGAGGGTCTTTACAACTGCCGCCGCCTCCTCGTTGGAGATGTGGTCGGCGGTAAAATCATGCATGTAGACCTGGCTCTGCCCCATCAGAAGCGTGACAAGGTTCATGCGATAGGCGACGTCATCGGGGCCGAGGTCTACCCCCATGGCGGCGGCCTCTATCGGCGCGCGGCCCGTATAGCACTCCGCTGGGTCAAAGCCAAAGACTGAGAGGTTAGCCACATCGCTCCCGGCAGGGTATCCGTCGGGTACGGTCTTCGCCATACCGAGGACGCCCTCCCTTGCCAGCCTGTCCATATTTGGGGTGGATGCCGCCTCCAGCGTAGTCCTGCCCCCCAGCTCCTCAAGAGGGAGGCCGCTCATGCCATCACCCAGGAGGACCGCAATCTTCATATCAGCGCTCCACCCTTATGACGACGGGGTCGCCGAGGCAGACCTTCATCTCCATTATCTCATTTAGGGCAGCCATGATGTCGGCCTCTTTAGCCTCATGAATCATAAGGACCAGCGGCACCGCCTGCCCCTCATCGCGCCCCTTCTGAACGACCGACTCAATGGAGATATCGTATTTACCAAGGGCGCCGGAGATGCGGGAGAGCACGCCGGGTTCATCGACCGCCGTTAGCCTGACGTAGTAACGGCAGCGGATATCGCCTCTAGGTTTGATCTTCGCCTCAGCCATCTTTGACAGCGGGAAAGAGAGCGGCGCGACGCGGCCCTTGACGCCGTTCATCCTGTCGCGGGCCAGCTCGATAAGGTCACCGACAACCGCTGAAGCGGTAGCTTCACGCCCTGCGCCCTGCCCATAGTAGAGAGATGGGCCAAGGAAGTCGGCATCGACGTAGATTGCGTTATAGACGCCTCGAACCGCTGAGAGGAGGTGATTTTTGGGGATCATAGTCGGGTGTACGCGCACCTCCACCCTGTCGCCGTCGAACTTCGCCACGCCAAGGAGCTTTACCTCATAGCCGAAATCGTGGGCGTACTCTATATCCTGTGGAGTTATCTGGGAAATCCCCTCGGTGATTACATCCTCAAAGGAGACCTTCCTGCCAAAGGCCATAGTCGCAAGGAGGGTAAGCTTATGTGCTGCGTCTACCCCCTCCACGTCAAAGGTGGGGTCCGCCTCGGCGTAGCCCAACCTCTGCGCCTCCTTCAAGACGCGCTCAAAGGATTCGCCCTTTTCCTGCATCTCCGTCAGGATATAGTTCGTCGTGCCGTTCAGGATGCCGTATATCGTCCTTACGCGGTTGGCGGCGAGCCCCTCCCTTATGGCGCGAATAATAGGGATTCCCCCGCCTACCGCCGCTTCGAAGAGGATATCGCACCCGGCCTCCTCGGCGGCGGTGATGATCTCCTCACCATGGACGGCGAGGAGCGCCTTGTTTGCTGTAACAACCGATTTGCCATTGGCGAGCGCCCGCTTGACAAAGGTCCTGGCGGGCTCATAGCCGCCCACCAGCTCGACCACCAGATCAACCTCAGGGTTCTCCAGGACGTCAGCAACATCCGTTGAGAGCTTGGCGCGCTCTATCTCGACGCCCCTGTCTCTCTCTATATCGAGGTCCGCGACCTTGACAAGCTCAAGCTCGGCGCCCAGCCTGCGGGTTATCTCATCGCCGTTTTTCTGTAGGAGGTCTACTACCCCCGCGCCTATCGTGCCGAAGCCGATGACTCCCACACCTATTCGTTTCATCTTCAAATACCAGCCTTCCTATAGGAAGCAATCGCCGCTTAGACGTCCTTCATCATTTCGCGGATACCCGCAGTTGCCTGCTGGATGCGGTGTTCATTCTCTACTAGCGCAAAACGTACAAACCCCTCGCCGTCGTGGCCGAAACCTATTCCAGGGCTCACCGCGACCTTCGCGGTGCGGAGCATGTGCTTGGCAAACTCGATGGAGCCCATGTGCGCGAAGGGTTCAGGTATCTTCGCCCACGCAAACATGGTCGCCTTGGGCGGGTCGATCTCCCAACCTGCGCGTGAGAGCCCCTGTATGAACTTGTCTCTACGCGCCTGGTAAACGTCACATATCTCGCGGGAGACCTCCGGGGGAGAATCAAGGGCGATGATGGAAGCTATCTGCACCGGCTGGAACATCCCGTAGTCCAGATAGGATTTGATCCTCACAAGCGCGTTCACCAGCTTGGGATTGCCCACGCAAAAACCTACTCGCCACCCCGCCATGTTGTAAGACTTGGAGAGGCTGAAGAACTCAACCGCGATATCCTTTGCGCCGGGCACTTGTAATACGCTTGGCGCCTTATAGCCGTCGAAGCAAATATCCGCGTAGGCGAGGTCGTGGACGAGCATGATGTTGTTCTCGCGGCAAAACGCCACAACCTTCTCGAAGAAGGGCAGCTCCACCGTCATGGTGGTGGGGTTTTGCGGGAAGTTGAGCACTAGCATCTTGGGCTTGGGCCAGGAGGACTTGACCCCCTGCTCAAGGCGCTCGAAGAAGTCCTCTCCGCCGGAACCCACCCGTATGGTGCGAAGGTCCGCGTCCGCCAGCACTACCGAGTAGGCGTGGATGGGGTAGTTTGGCGAGGGAACGAAGACGACGTCGCCGGGAGCGAGCACCGCCATCGCAAGGTGCGCGAGCCCCTCCTTGGCGCCAAGGGTGGCGCAAGCCTCCGTCTCGGGGTCGATATCCACGTCGTAGCGGCGCTTGTACCAGTTGGCGATCGCCGCGCGCAGCTTGGGTATGCCGCGGGAGACCGAGTAGCGGTGGTTCTTTGGCTTGGTAGAGGCCTCGATGAGCTTGTCCACAATGAACTGGGGAGTGGGCATATCGGGGTTGCCCATGCCCAGGTCTATTATATCTTCACCGCTCTGCCTTGCGGCCATCTTGAGCGCATCGACCTCCTTGAAGACGTAGGGAGGAAGTCGCTGGATTCTGTGAAATTTGCTTTCGTCAATCAACATGCTTATAAACTCCTGTGGGGATGTACCCACTAAAAAATTTGGAATCATCAATGCTAGTCAAAGGGGCACCCTCCGGTCAATGACTTTAAGCCGCAATTTAGTAGAATATATAGTAAATTTGACGGTACCCGAGCGTAAGGGTAACCTCGTAGTCAAACCTCTACGGAGTATCTGACGATATGAAGAAATTCCCGTGGGCGCGAGCCTTCTTTATTTTAGCGCTGGTTATATCATTATCCTCCCTGAGCGACCTGGGGAAATCCCCCTCTGGAGGCTCAAGCGGCGGGGGCCTCTTTTCAGGCGGGCAGACGGTCTCAATCCCCTACTCCGAGTTCAAGGCGGAGGTGAAGGCCGGCAACGTCCGCACGGTTACCTTTGGAGAGACGAGCGCCACAGGCACCTTTCTCACCCCTAAAAATCAACCGGATGGGCAGATACCCGCGAGCGGTTTCAGGACGCAGCTCCCCCCCTACGATGACCCGGAGCTATCGAAGATACTCTCGGACCAGGGGGTTGTGGTAACGGCTGACCGGGAGCAGGAGCTCTCCGGCATCCTCGTCTTCCTCATAAATCTCCTCCCCTTCGCCCTGATAATCCTCTTTTGGGTATGGATGAGCAAACGCACCCAAAAGAATCAGGCGGGGCCCTTCGGCAACTTCGGAAAAGTAAACGCCAAACTCTACGATGAGAAAGTTCCAAAGGTAAAATTCCGTGACGTCGCGGGTATGGCTACCCAAAAACGTGAGCTTACCGAGATCGTCGACTTCCTTGAGAGCCCTGGTAAATATCAGGCGATCGGAGGCAGGGTGCCAAAGGGGATACTCCTCATGGGCCCTCCCGGCACCGGCAAGACACTCCTCGCGAGGGCGGTTGCGGGAGAAGCCGGGGTTCCCTTCTTCTCCACCTCGGCCTCTGAATTCATTGAGATGTTCGTAGGCGTCGGCGCCTCCCGCGTAAGGGACCTCTTTGAAAACGCCAGGAAAAGAGCGCCCTCAATAATTTTCATCGATGAGATCGACGCTGTGGGCCGCCACAGGGGCGCGGGGCTCGGCGGAGGCCACGACGAGCGGGAGCAGACCCTTAACCAGCTCCTCGGCGAGATGGACGGCTTCGAGGGCCATGAGCAGGTTATCGTCATCGCCGCCACCAACCGCCCGGACGTACTCGACTCGGCGCTTATGCGCCCTGGTCGCTTCGACAGGCAGGTGGTTATCGATATGCCGACCCTTGATGACCGGGAGGCAATCCTCAAAGTTCACGTCAGGCGAATCCCAATCGGGGAAGATGTGGACCTTAGGGTAATAGCGCGCTCGACGCCGGGGATGAGCGGTGCGGACCTTGAAAACCTCTGCAACGAGGCGGCGCTCTTTGCGGCTAGAGAGGGGGCGAGCATCGTCAACATGGAGCACTTCGACCTCGCCAAGGATAAGGTCCTCATGTGGGTAGAGCGCCCCGGCCTGACCTCGGAGGAGGAGCGGAGGATAACCGCTTATCATGAGGGGGGCCACGCCCTCGTTGCCGAGCTTTTGGAGGGTATGGACCCCGTACACAAAGTCACCATCCTCCCACGCGGCAACGCACTTGGTGTAACCCAGCTGGTCCCGGAGAAGGACCGCCACTATTACCCCAAAAAGTTCCTCATGGGTAAGCTCGCGGTAAACATGGGCGGGCGGGCCGCGGAGATGGTTGTCTTCGAGGACACCTCAACGGGGGCGCAGTCCGACCTTAAATCATCCACCGACCTTGCTGAAAAGATGGTCTGCCAGTGGGGTATGAGCGAGAAGATTGGCCCCGTTACCTTCAGCAGAGGTGAGGAGCACGTCTTCCTCGGCAAAAAGCTGGCGCAGGATAAAACTTGGTCGGAGGAGACTGGTTGGCTCATCGATCAGGAGATAGAGAACTTTGTCAAGGAGGCGGAGAAGACCGCCCTAATACTCATAAAGGAGCACCGCGACGCGCTGGATAGAATAGCCGACGCCCTCCTCGAACGTGAGGAGATTACGGGCGAAGAGGTGACGCTCCTTACGGAGGGCAAGGAGCTGCCCCCGGAGCAGAATAAGAAGAGGGGCAAGCCGGAGGAGAAACCTGAGAAGGAAGAATCTCCCGAAGCTGAGCAGAGAGCCGCCTCCGAGGAGTCCAAGGGGGTGGATAAACCATCGACCAAAGGCTCCGGCAAAAAGCCCGGTCACGCGACCTGAACCAAAAGCCCCGCTTGAAAGCGGGGCTTTTTTAATTTTCAGCCGCAGCTTCCAGCAGGGTGCTTGTGAAATAATCCGGGAGGAAGCCGAGGCAGCTAAGGCCGAGGAAGTCAAGGGCGCGGGAATCGAAGAGGATTGTCGCATCCGGTGGAAAATCCATATCGCGCTCGTAGAAGGTAAGTGAAATAGGCAGCTGAGGGAATACGCTAAAGCGCCAGCGGTGCTCGGATGAGGAGTCACCGCGCTCCTCAACGCCTCCAATGGACTCGGCTGCGGCAGCGAGCGCGGGGTAGTCATCGGCGAACCTGGCAAGTATCGGCCCCTTCAGGCTCCGGTCTTCATGGCGCTGCCGCCCGATGTTGAAGCCTCCAAGGCTGCCAAATGGAATGAACTCCCCCGAGGGTTCGCCGCTGCCTTCGGAGAGCAGGTAATTCACAATCGCAAAGCGCTCTTTAAAGCCAGCCTCACCCCCATCCGCTTTTACCACACCACCTTGGCTTGCATGGTAGAGACGCCCGAAAGAGAGCACCTCCACAACCCCGCCGCTCTTTAGGGAGAGCTCTTTTCTGGCGGCAAGCTCTCCAAGGTCTGAAGCGCCAAGCTGCGAAAGAAGGGTTGCATAAATCCTCTCATTAGCAGCTAAGGCCTGTTCCTCAGGCAAGAGCACCCCTCTCCAGAAACTCCAGCGTCGTGAGCGGAGCGCCGAAGGTCTCTTTGGGGCGGTTGAAGTAGCCTATATCAAGGTTTGGGAAGCGGAGCTTCAGCCTCTTCGCCGCCGCCTTCATCCCGATGGGCGCTCCCCCCTCCTCGAAGAAGTTCTCCGGCAGCGCCTCAAGGTACATGCGCGGGTCGATGGAGAGGTTACGGAAGTGGACCATGTGGAGCCCCGTCTTTGCCACAAGGCTCTCAAGCGCCTCAAGCTCCCCCTCAAGGTCGGTAACTCCCGGAAAGACGAGGAGGTTCAGGGTGGTGACGAGCCCCTCATCAACGGCGCGGCTTATCGACTCCACCACATCAGCGTGGCGATAGCCCTTGGGCCTGTAGTAGGCGTTGTAGGTTGCCTCAAGCGGCGAGTTCATAGATATGCGCACAGAGTCGAGTCCCGAGCGCGCCACCTCAACCAGGCGCTCCGGCAGGGAGCCGTTGGTGTTAAGGTGTATCGTCCCCTTTTCGGTCTCCCTGCGAAAGGCGCTGACCGCCGCCGCTATAGTTTCGCTTTGGAGGAGCGGCTCGCCCTCGCACCCCTGCCCGAATGAGACTATCGCCCGCTCCACCCTTTCAAGGTGCCCCACGGCCACGCCGCATAGCTCCTCCACGGTTGGAACGAAGGTGATGCGCTCCTGCGCGGCGGGGCAGCAGTCCGCCGGCTGTAGGCTTATGCACCCGACGCACCTGGCGTTACAGGAGGTGGCGGTGGGCAGCGGCGCCTCCCAGCGCTCCATAAAGAAGTTCTTGGCGGCGAAGCAGTGGTATTCAAGGGCGCAGCGTGAGAGGTGCTTTATCAGTCGGTTGCCGGGGTTTGAATCCACCTTGGCCTTGACGCGGGGGGCGATCTCCCGGTCGTCATAGTGGCAGGTCTCCGAGTGGGTCATCGGGTCCACCCTGAAGGCGGAAGCTACGACATCCCCATCAAGCCACCCCACGGCAGCGTAGGCCCAAAGCGGAAGATATTCATGGCCGCCATACTCAGGGGGGCCCTCAGGATAATCCGCCGCCGGGAGATGTGAGCGCGTGTACCCCGCCTGTAGCATAGCGGTAACGGCGCGGAGCTCCGGCTCGACCTCAAGCTGCCGCTCCTTTGGATTCCACCCAACCGCCATGGAGCCGGGCAGATAGAATAGCTTTGTCCCCTCCGGCACCAGCGTAAGCTCCGAGGTATCCACCGGCTCAAAGGAGTCTCCGCTCTGCCCCACCATCTCAAGGTCGGGGTGCTCAAAGATATTCCCATCCTGATCGGCGACGAGGAGCGCGGCGCGCCTTTGGCCCTTCATCGGCCCCTCCAGATCGTAAAGAGCCTGCTCCTGCCGGCGAAGATTACAACGGCGGCGCCTGCGGCGAAGCCGCCCACGTGCGCCCACCAGGCGACATTTCCCATCGCGCCCGCGCTCCCCTGCACCAACTGGAGCATAAACCAGAGGCCGAGAAAGACCACCGCCGGAAGCTGTATCACCGGGAAGAAGAAAATAAATATGGGAATAAGCGCGACAACCCTCGCCCTCGGATAAAGGAGCATATAAGCCCCCATAACCCCTGCGATTGCCCCTGAGGCCCCCACTGTCGGCATCTGCGAGCTCCAGTTGAAGGCCAGGTGGAGCGCCCCCGCTACTATGCCGGCGTAGATGTAGAAGAGGGTAAAGCCAACCGGCCCGAGCCAATCCTCAATATTGTCTCCAAATATCCAGAGCATCCACATGTTGCCGATTATGTGAAAGAGGGAGCCGTGGATGAATAGCGATGAGATAAAGGGGATTATCTGCTCCAGGGTAGTGAATGATTCTCCAAAGCGCGGCACGGAGTAGCGCGCGGGGACGAGGCCGTACTTATAGAGAAAGATGAGGAACTCTCTCGGCGGCGAGGATGAGAATATCCCAAGCTGCGCCTCCACCCAGAAGACGATGACGTTAAGCGCGATGATTGTGTAAACCGCCACCGGCTTTCTACGCGTGGGGTTCAGGTCGCGGATGGGTATCAAGGGTTACCTCAACTCTTTAATCGCCGCGTCGAGGCCCGAGAGGGTCAGCGGGAACATGGGGAATATCTCGGCGATCTGCTCCACCGTCGTATTGTAGCGCCACTCCCGCTCATCCATCGGGTTTAGCCAGACGCGCTTGGGGAAACGTTTTGCGAGCATCCTAAGCCTGTCGATTCCCTTTATGTTGGAGGTGCGCTTACGCTCAAGGTAACCATTTGGGATCATCAGCTCAAAGGGGGCCATCGCCGCGTCACCCACCATGACGAGCCTGTAGTGCTCCCCGCTCGACTGGCGAATAAGGTCATCTACCTTCTCGTACTTATACTCCCTGACGTCGGTATAGAGGTTCTCGTAGACGCAGTTGTGGAAGTAGAAGGGTTTGAACTCCTTAAAGTGGTTGAGCGCTGAGGCGGCTGAAAAAAGCTGCTCGACGAGGCGGCGGAAGGGCTCCATGGAGCCGCCTGTGTCCATCGCCAGGATGAGGCGCACCTGATTTTCGCGCTCACGCCCGAAGACGAGTGATATCTCCCCTGCGTCGCGGCAGGTTTTGTCAATCGTCTCATCGAGGTCCAGCACCTCCTCGCCCTCGCGGCGCAGCGCGCGGAGCTTTTTAAGCGCCACGGTCATCTGCCTGACGTCCAGAGTGCGGTCACTTCTAAAGCCCTTGTAACCACGCCCCATAGCCTTCATCATCGCGGTGCCGCGGCCATTCTCTCCGAGGGAGATGCCGGTGGGGTGGGAGCCGCCCTTTCCATAGGGGCTCGTGCCGCCGGTGCCGATCCAGTGCGAGCCTCCGTTATGGCGCTCCTTCTGCTTCTTCAATATCTCCTCAAAGGCCGCCATAAGCTCCTCGGGGGTGAGGCGCTTTAGGTGCTCCATCTCCTCCTCGGTGAGGTGGAGGTTTTCAATGGAGTCCTCTAGCCAATCGAGCAGCTCCTCGGCGGTTGCCCCGGCGGGGACCATCCCCTTGAAGGTCTCCGCAAAGGCCAGGTCAAAGCCGTCATACTTGGCGACATCCTTCACCACCACCATACGCGCGAGGTTGTAAAAGCCATCCAAGCTGTCGCCGTGGAGGCCCTGCTTCATAGCCTCCATCAGGGTCATCCACTCGGTGAGGGAGACTGGCACCTCATTTCGCTTTAAAGCGTAGAAAAAGTCGAGGAACAAGGGCTACCTCCACCTCGTCGGCTTAGAGTGGCGGTCAAGGGTGTCGATATCCTCACGCAGCTTTACCAGCGCACCGAGGAAGGGCACTGACTCGGGGGTGACAGAGGCCTCCGGCGGCAGGGTTACCCCGCTCGCGAGGAGGACCCGTATCCAGTCGACGAGCTCCGATGTCGAGGGGCGCTTCCTCATGCCGGGAACTTCCCGCAGCTGATAAAAGAGGGTTATGGCGCGCTCCATCAGGACCCGGTCGAGGCCCGGGTGGTGAACCTCGACTATCTGCTTCATCTGGTGCTCATCGGGAAAA
>PKTT01000037.1 GCA_002869015.1 Deltaproteobacteria bacterium | reverse complement strand
TGAGCGCGTTGGTGGTCCTCTTCTCTCTGGCGCTATGGGGTAAACTATGGGGGGTAGTGGGGATGTTCCTCTGCGTGCCATTCACCGTCATAGCCATGATTATTTTCGCCGAATTTCCAAGGACGCGCCCAATAGCGGTGCTCCTCTCAGGCGATGGTGACCCCGGGCCCAAGAGAGAGAAGAATTAGTAGGGGCGGTCTTCAGCACGCTCCTCAAGCTGCGCCAATCTTGTTTTTAGCCCACCCACATATAGCAGGAGCTCGCTTTGCAGCTTTTCTATCTCGATCTTTCTCGCTTCCAGATCCTTTAGAACAGTTTTGAAGTGCCGGAGGGCTGTGGCTACCTGCTCCGCTTCATTCATGTCGGCGGTGGCGCTACCGAGTATCTCGGATATTTCATCAAGAGAAAGCCCAAAACGTTTACCCCTAAGGATGAGCTTAAGCCTCGTCCGGTCCTTCTTGTCAAAGAGGCGGTGCGAGCCCTCAGTGCGGGATGGGTTTAGGAGTCCCTTTTCTTCATAAAATCGTATGGAGCGAGCCGTAATCTCAAACTCTTTGGCTAGCTGACTTATTGTCCAGGATTGCTCTTTTCCCATTCTAAATGTCCTTGCAGAGTAAAAAAGGATTGCTTCAGCCATTGCATTCTGGCGTTTATTGAGCCGCGTATCAACAGTTTTGGCCTGTTTGCAGTGAGATGCCTAAAGGCTGCGGTGGAAAGTTCCGAATATACACTGAGAGAATGATGCATAGAGGCGTTGCCTCTGTTAGTGCTACGATGGGCGGAAAACTGCCGGAATAAGAGGCTTTTAACAATTAAAATTAACATTTCGCCGGAGTGGCAGTGCTTGACCTCTCCAGCCCCTTTCCGTTAACATTCGTAAAGATATTCACATTTCACAGATACGGTTTCCATGCTTTGGAGCTTGTGTAGTTCGTAATGTGAAATATCTATACATGTGGGGCTTTTGAAGTTGAGTTATTTTTAAACTTTTTCAGCAGTTTTTGCCAATGTAAGGCTATTATAGTCGCGGTATTTTTTGTTTTAATTTTAAGCTGGAGGCCATAGCCGGATACTTTTTTCCGTGAGGCTGGCTCCGGTAATGTTAAAGGAAGGGTGAGATGGGTCGAATCTTTTACCGCAACTGGAAAGCGGTTGTTATTTCTCTCTTCATAGCGGCTATGCTCTGTGGCTGTGGCGCTACAAGCACTGATGAATTGACCGCCGGCGGAGGTGGAGGTGGAGGCACTACAACTCCTCCTACTACGGTAGCACAGGTTGCTGCGCCGACCCTTAATTATCCCGCTCAACGAGAGGAATTTTATGCGCCTTCAGTAGAATTTTCCTGGGACCAGTCCATTGACCCGGATACCCTGGCGCCTTACCCCGAAGTCACCTCCTATGAGCTACAGTTGGCTAGGGACCCTTTTTTCGCTGATATCGAATTTACCCTATCTTTTGACCCGCCGACAGTAGGCGACACCACCACCTATACAATAGATATCGATAGAGCAGATAAGGTTGGTACCTTTTACTGGAGGGTCAGGGCGCTAACGGATAACCCCCTCCTACCGGGATTATGGTCTCCAAACAGGTCTCTAGTAATAAATGGCGTGGATTTTAAGTTTGCCAAGGAGGAAGGCGCTGTCGATGTGCCTGCAAATGGCTTCATCCTACTCTCAGCGCTTGACAATAACAGGTTGCCGGAGACCACCCTGGGGATGCTCCCCTACGGGTCAGTAAAAATATTTGAAAACGGCCGTGAAGTACCCCCAGAAGCTTCGGCTGGGCCAGATAGTATAGCTTATTACGAGTTTTTCCATGCCCCGCTTGATGACCATAGGTTGGATGTGAATTTGGTTCTCGACATATCTGCAAGCGTTGTTGGGGACCCATTTTCCCCAGACTCGCCCCTTGGCGATATCCTTGACGGAGCCGAGGATTTTGTAAGAACGATTTATGAACAGTATGGTTCCTACGATGTAGTGATAGATTTTAAAATTGTCAAAGGCTTCGTGGATGGCGATGTCGTGATAGACAACTCTTCGCTGGGCCTTTTGCTGGGTGACGAAGCTGTGAGGAATCAGACCATTGCCGACCAGGTAGTTCCAAATTCATCAAGCCCGCTACTATGTACGATTGTTGATGAACTTGAAGATCTGCGTGCTAAAGAGGAACACTTTTTTGAGAATAATTACACTGTAGCGTCTTCATCATCTTCTATCATAAGGATGGAAGAGGCCTGGGATGGAGCATTGGTTCTCTTTACAGATGGTTACAATAGCGCCGGAAATTGCACCGTCGACGATGTTTACGCGGCGCTTGATAAGAGCGATCAGGAGATATATGCAGTTTTATTTGACTCAGCTAACTCTTCCCAGGAGGGTCGCGACGAACTCTCTTCAGTGGTTGAGGATGGTGGTCTCAAAATATCCGGGTCAGATATGACCTTCGAGATGCCCTTGGTAGCTGCAAATGCCCTTGATACCCTGGATCCTGACCATCAGATTGTCTCTGGACTTACTTCGTTAGACTTAGGTGTGGCTGGATATTTTTACCCTGTCATTGGAGGCGACTCGCTTGCCAGTGATTCAGTGAGCGGTAGGGTTGGCGCTGCAAGCTACCTTGACCCGAATGGAGGAAGGTTTCTGCTTGTTGGCTCGCCGGCCGTGCTAGAGCTCATGAATTACGATGAAAATACTTCAACGGCAACAAATGACAATGCGCTCTTTGCCCTTCAGGTGCTTGATTGGCTAGGTGGCGACAACGGCACCGTGGAGCAGTTGAATGTAAAAATCATTAGGTCCTCAGGTGCAGTGGAGTTTGGGCAGATGGTCGGCGCTGAGACTTCAATCCCCCTTGATGATGTTGTGAGGCCAATTACTGACTCCTACCTTGAAAATGTTGATGTCCTAGTCTTCCACGACTTTAGGGGCCTTTTATCTCCGGCAGAAGTTGACTCAATCGTTAACTGGGCTCGCGGCGGAAAGGGAATTCTCTTTTCCGGCGGTGAAGCAGGCAGCCAACCCGTAGACGATGGCGTCTTTTCATTCGGAACCGTTATTACCGCAGCCGATCAACTCTATACAGATTCAGGGCATATCCCTTACAGCGTCGGGTCGTTTACGTTGGGTACACAAATACCTTTTACCTTGACTGTGGGTGGCGCTAGATTTGCCTACGCGAATAGCGGCGCCGTGGCAGCAGCCGGGTTCGAGGATCCCGTCACAAGCGCAAGGAGCGCTATTTTCGGCACGGAGGCTATCTTAGAAAATTACGGCGATGCGGATACCGCTGCATTTGTCAATGAAACCCTTGCCTGGCTCAGCCCATCGACAAATATCCTCGTTGATGACGGCGATCTCTCCACGAACGTCCTTACGAACTCGCTCACTGATTTTAGTAGCGGTTTTTCAGGTACTGTAACTGAAACCAGCCTCCCACTCGATCAGACCCTCCTGTCCAGCTACGGAGTTCTGATAATACATAACAGATTAGCACCACTTACTGATAACGAGATCGAGGCCGTGAGCCAGTGGCTCTTTGCTGGTGGTGCTTTGCTAGTCTCAGGCGCATCTGAGAGCGCTACGGATGGTGGAAACTCCTTAAGGATGTTGATAAACGGCAGCGATATCCACTCTCTCGCCGATGTGCTTCGTCAGTCGGTAATGACCCTCTCAGAGGCTTTTGTCGAAATTGCCGACTCACTGGCGCTCTCCACACAGCAGTACTATCAGCTACTTTACTGCTCGTCATTGAGAGATGGCGCCGCTGACGGTGAGCTACACATGGAGGTGAAAAACTGGGCAGGTGTTCCCGGTGAGCTTGATATGATTTATGAGACCACCAACATGACAGATTACTATGTTGATGACTTTTTCAACTTCCCGATGACCTGCTTTGACAGGGCAGAAGCTTTTAAATCGGCAAAATACGATCGCGACGGCGATGGCTACTACTATGTGCCCGGCAAGTTTCAAGATATTAATGATGACCCAAATGATCCATTGGCGCCATTCATGCGAGGCTATGGAGGCGATATCCCCAACGACGGCATAGACAACGACGGGGACGGTGTTGACAATGTTGACGGAGCTGAGGATGGCTGGGTTCTCACTATAACTGAAGTAGCGAATGATTGCTTAGGTGATGGCGTTAGCTTAAGTCCCCCCAAGGATATCTATTTCAACCTTACAGATAACGCGGGCTATCTATACGGAACATTTGTTATGCCCACCCTTTACTTTAATGACGGCCTGATTAGTGCGGAACGTCCGGCGGAGTGGATACTTGAGGGTGACTCCACAGCCGGCACTTTTACCATAAGGCCGACTGGTTGGGCTAATACAACGAAATGGCCTGAGTTCACAATTACCGGGCTGCTCCCAGGCGGATGGGAGGGAACTTACCTTCAAAGCTACCAATGGGTTCCTTTGCCAGCTACACAGTGCAGTGCTTCTGGCACCTGGACACTTGTTCCGGTAACTCCATGACCATCAAAACGATAGCACTTTAAAAAAGAGGGCGCTTTTGAGCGCCCTCTTCTGCTTTTTAGCAATAATGATGGAGGAGGAGAACTAATATAGCTAAGAAAAGGAAGCTGCTGCTGGTAGGCGGGGGACATTCAAATCTTCATCTGGTTATGCGCGCCAATGCTTTGGTAAGCGCTGGCGCCGAGATGACAATGATCTCCAGCTCCCCCTTTCACTACTATTCAGGAATGGCCCCGGGAATGATCTCCGGCCTGTATTCGAAGGAAGAATGCCGGGTAGACCTGCGCCGTCTTTCCGCTGCCAAAGGGGTCAAATTTGTTGAAGATGATTTTTATAAAGTTGATCCTATAAATAAGATTGTCCATTTAGCAAGCGGTTCAACCCTTAGTTACGACCTCATATCTTTCAATACCGGAAGCCGTGTTCCCTCTGAATTAATTGACGAGACCGGTGATGCGCTCACAGCCAAACCCTTTGAAAACCTTTTACGCCTAAAAGAAATAATCACTGCGAGCAGCGGGGATAACCACCTAAAAGTAGCGGTAGTTGGCGGTGGTCCCACTGCTGTGGGTATAGCCGGGGCGGTATTCTCTCTCGCAAAGAAAGGTGGATCTAACATTTCGTTGACACTTGTCGAAGAGAGAGGGCGAATACTTAGCTCAATGCCCAAACGCGCTGAAAAAATCGCAGCAAAATCACTTGAGGACCGTGGTGGGTTCTTGTTGACAAAGTACAAGGTTTCCAAGATTGGGGTGGGTGCGATTGAGTGTTTTAATCGCGAAAGCATTCCTTACGACATTGTGGTTATAGGTACGGGTTTGGTTCCGCACCAGCATTTTGGAAGATCAGGGTTAAAGTGTGGCCCTGATGGCGGAATGCTGGTGAATGAATTTTTGCAATCTGTTGACTACCCGGAGATATTTGGTGGAGGTGATTGTATCTCAATCCGAGGGAAAGCCCTTCCAAAGGTTGGAGTTTTTGCGGTGAGGGAGGGTCCGTTTATTTTGAGGAATATGAAGGCGCTTCTTGCCGGAGGCGCCCTTAAGGCTTTTAAGCCCCAATGGCGTTATCTTCAAATTATAAACCTTGGGGATGGCAGGGGGGTTGCTGTATGGGGCCGTTATGTCTTTGCAGGCAAAGTGGCTATGTTGATAAAGGAATTTATCGATAAACGTTTCATGCGAAGGTTTTTGGTTTAATAACCGATAAGTGGTATATAGGTTTTTTTCAAATATTAAGGAATGTCCTGGGCTAAGCCAGGTAGACTTTTCCTTCCGCTTTCAATGATTATTAATTGTTTGCATGGAGCAATGAGGGCAGGTACATTTCAACCTTGGATTTAAAAAGCTTGTTTTGCTGAAATGTGACCCACCTCTAAATGGGGATTTTTTTAATGGTAAAGAAGGCCGGCATCGGCTTAAGACGTGCAGAGAGAAGGAATGTAAAGGTTCTTGTGGCCCTTGATTCAGGGTCGAAAACACCGCTCTCCGGTCACATACTTTGTACGAAAGACGTAAGCGCCGGTGGGGTCTATATAAACACGGATACCCCCCTGCCAGTAGGTACGCGAGTGATGATAAAGATGGCATTGCCGCGCGGTCAGCACCACAGTGAATGGGGTATGGTCTGGCGTAAAGATGAGCGGGGAATGGCTGTTCGCTTCGACAATCTCAGCGAGACAGTCAAGAAAGCGCTCCTGCCAAGTTAGAACTGTTTCGTTGAGAGCATCACCAGAGTGCAAGCCTCCAGATGCGTTATCCCGGCCTTATCAAGCTCCCTCGACAACTCTTCAGATTCCGTCCCAGGGTTAATGATTATCCGACCGGGCGCAAGCTTGATTATCTCTTCCATATAACCGCTGATTTTTTGCGGTGATACATATATGGTTAGGGTGTCGATCTTATCCGGAAGTGATGACAGGTCTTGGTAAACTCTCTTGCCATCTATCTCCTCGTAGGCGGGGTTGACCGGGAAGACCTGATGTCCTCTTGCCTCCAAAGCCTTTATTGCCTTATTTGAATATCTTTCACTCTTTGGGCTTGCGCCTAATACGGCTACTCTCTCTTTTGACAAAACGCCTCTCCTTAAAAGATATATTTTAGGCAGCTATACTTTGCTTTAAAACCCCCACCGATCCAATACCTCCTCCGGCGACGTATAGCTGCCGCTTGGAAGGGGCATGTCAGGGGTTGTTCTGCTGAATCTCGGGGCAGGCGCAGGCTGGCTAACCCCATCAACTTTTATAAATGTTTGCCGCTCTTTATTGTGGTGATGTTCAGGGGCTTCAGCTAAGGAGAGCACCGGGGCGAAACAGAGATTTTCCCCGTCAAGGATATTTTCCCATTGAGCCCTTGTTTTGCTTTTAAATATAGCCGTTAGACGCTTGCCCATATTGTGCCAGTCCTCCGGGTGTTGAGAGGCACATTCATTTTCGCAAATGCCCAGCTTTTCCAAGAGAGTGTTGTAAAATGAGGGTTCAATAGCGCCTAAGGAAATATACTCTCCATCGGCGCATTCGTAGGTGTTGTAAAAATGTGCCCCGCCATCAAGCAGGTTAGCCCCTCTTTTTTCCAGCCACAGCCCCTCCTCCAAAAAGCTCCGGACCATAGTTGTAAGAAGTGCGGCCCCATCAACCATGGCGGCGTCAATAACCTGCCCATGGCCGCTCTTGCCCGCTTCTATCACCGCGCAGAGCAATCCGAATGCCAACAGCATACAACCTCCACCAAAATCGCCTATGAGGTTGAGTGGGATCGCTGGTTTCCCCCCCTTTGGGCCTATTGCTGAGAGTGCGCCGCTTAGGGCAATGTAGTTAATGTCGTGCCCGGCGTGTTTTGAAAGTGGGCCCTCTTGCCCCCAGCCTGTCATACGTCCGTATGCAAGGCGAGGGTTACGGGCCAGGCATATCTCAGGGCCGAGGCCCAATCTTTCCATGACGCCAGGTCTGAACCCTTCGATGAGTGCATCGGCAGCAGCAATTAAATTGAGGGCTTTTTTTACCTCGGTGGGTTCTTTCAGATTTAGCTTGATAACCTTACGCCCTCTCTTTAGGAGAGCGCGTGGGCCGGTTGGGCCAGGAAGGGGCAAATCGCTTGAGGGGTTTTCAATCCGGACCACATCCGCGCCCATGTCCGAGAGCATCATTGCGCAAAAGGGAGCGGGCCCAAGTCCTGCAAATTCAACAACCTTTATGGAGGTTAATGGTCCTGGCATCTTGCTCCTTTAAGATTGGCGCCAACAATAGGAACTTACAAATTATATCATAAATATCAAAAACCAAATGCCAGCGCAGCCAGCCCGGTTAAAAGACCAAGGGTGAAGTTAATAGCCTTAATCTTGAAAAAATCACGCCTAGATTCAGCAAGAATGGGGAGCATGCCATGTCCGTCTTGAGATACTGAGTTCGCGAGGAGAATTGAGAGCGGCAGCGCCCCTGACGCGTATAGGGTTATGAAGATCAGTTGAGGGCCAGAGTCTGGAATGAGGCTTATTAGGAGAGCCAGCAAGAGCACTAAAAAGTGATTTTCACTTATAAGTTTCTCAAGGGCCAGATTGTCAAGCAACAGGTGCATTACTAATAACGCACCGAAGGTCCACATGAAGATCTTTTTTATATGGACCTTAGCCACGTGGTTCCACAGGTGCTCGTCCAGAAAATGATCCGGGACCGTAACCACCATCAAAAGGGCTGCTGAAACGCTTATAGTAACGGAGACTCCAATCCAGTTCCATTCAAGTTCATGAAACCAGCCAAGGAAGATGCCGGCGAGAAAGAGGCTTAAAACAACTGTCAAAATACCTCTTGCCGGCGTGCAATTCCTCCACTGGGAAATAAACCTTGTGGCTGAAAAGGTTATGCACTCATCCTCATCATGAAAGATGAAGCCTGGTTGAATATTGCAATTAGCAGGTGGCGTAACCCTCAAGAGCTTATCTACGATAAAACCTGACGCTATTGCCAGAACTATCAAAAAAGCTGTGATAGCTAGCGTTTGAGCGGGTATCATCGACAACATTATAAATGCTCCATCCCCGCTGGTGGCCACCATAACGGAAACTACCGCTCCTATTGTGATCATTCCATGTGAGTAGAGCGCTGCGACAGCGAAGGTTCCGAAACAGCCCGGTATAGCACCTAAAAGCGCAGCGAAAATATACTGGCGGATTGGGCGGCATCCCAGAAGGTTTCTCAGCACGCCAGAAGAGGCTATGTTTATGTACTCGATGAGCAGCATGACCACAAATACGAAGCCTGTGATCATCAGCGCATGGTTAAAGCTCTCAAGGATTCCTTCGAGCAAGATATCTCCTGAAGTAAAGAAATAAAATCGGGGAAACTATATCATCCTTATACACCAAAGGTGTCAGAGGCAACAGGAGACAACCTTATGGAGCAGGAAATATAGCATTATCATAAAAAAAGCCGGGGTTCTAAAACCCCGGCTTTTTTCTCTTTCCATTATCCAGGCGTGGCTTAGTCAGCCTCCACCGGAGCGCCAACGGGGCAAACCTCGGCACAGCTACCGCAGTCAACACACTCGTCAGCATCGATTACCATCTTGGCGTCGCCCTCGCTGATGCACTCAACGGGACACTCGTCAACGCAGTCACCACACTTGGTGCATTCGTCAGTGATTGTGTAAGCCATTTTAACTCCTCTTTCTCCGCATCTCTCCAGATAGCGGGTAAATTCTGCCAGCTGCCTAGCAGCGGGCTTTCTCTAATTACCTCTACAAATAGTGGCAAAGTTGTTTTAATGACCCTGAACAACCGAGAGCAAATGTTACTTGAAAATCAATCCTCGAATCAAATCCAAATGGACCTTGGAGGTTTTTTTTTGCTCGTCATCCAAATTTTAGGAAGGAGATGCTTGTAGGCAGGCAGGGGAGTGGACCCATGTATAATTCAACGTATATATTTGTTAGGAGCACGTTTTTGACTTTTATCGATCTTTAATTAAGCTGACAGTTGAACTTTATCCCCAACAAAAAAGGAGCAGCCCCGATGCGACGCGCAATTTTGGCATTGAGTGTAATGGCGATTCTAGTTATCAGCGCTCCCCTATATGCTGCACCCACAAAGGGTACGGTCGAACTTTCACCCTTTATGGGCTACACATGGTTTGATGATGACCTTTCAATCGATGATGCGCCGACCTTTGGCCTTCGCTTTGGATACTTTCTGAGCGACCAATGGGAGGCAGAGCTTGCGGGATACTTTGTGAGCTCTGAATATAAGGGTGGGGATGATGTCAATATCTTCTCCTCTGATCTGGATATTCTTTACAACTTCCAGGGCTATGGGCAGTGGCTACCCTATCTAGGAGCCGGTCTGGGCGTAGCGAGATTTGACCCTCAAGAAGGCGGGGCCGATTATGAATTTACTGGAAATGTAGGGGGCGGTATCCGGTATTTCGTAACCGAAGATGTAGCTATTCGTGGAGATATCAGGGAGATCCACCTCTTTGACGATAGTGACTGGAATTTTATGGCTACCCTCGGTCTTTCTCTATATTTCGGGGGCGAAACTTCGGGTATGGAATCAACTACTCCTGTTGAAAAACCATCTCCGGCGAAAGCTCAGCAACCCACACCACCGCCAGCGCCTGTGCCAGCGCCGCTCGACAGTGACAATGATGGTGTGACGGACGCCAAGGATCGCTGCTCCGGTACCCCCGCAGGGGTAACCGTAGATGAAAAGGGCTGCCCTATAGACACGGATGGAGATGGCGTATGGGACTTCAAGGATAAGTGCCCAGCAACAGTTGGTGGCGCAAAAGTGGACGTTAATGGTTGTGAGCTTGATTCTGATGGCGATGGAGTTTTAGATTCCAGAGACAAGTGCCCTAAAACTACGACTGGCGCTAAAGTCGACTCGTTGGGGTGTGAATTAGACACAGATGGCGATGGCGTCGTGGACTCAAGAGATGAATGTTCAGGGACACCAAAGGGCGTAAGTGTAAATTCGCGCGGCTGCCGGATTGACACGGATGGAGATGGCGTATGGGACGAGGATGATAAGTGTCCGACGACGCCTAGTGGAGTGCCCGTTGACGGTGATGGCTGCAACATTAAGAAAATTTCAATTAAACTTGAGGCGGAGTTTGATACCGGGAGGGCTGAAATAAGGGAGGAGAGCTTCCCTGAAGTCAATAAAGTCGGGGAGTTTATGGTCAAGTATCCCTCCACCAAGGCGGTTATCGAGGGACACACTGATAGCGTTGGTTCCAGCGTTTCCAATATTACCCTCAGCCAACGTCGCGCTGATGCTGTACGAGAATACCTAATCAAAAACTTTGAGATAGACCCTTCAAGGTTAATGGCGAAGGGTTATGGCGAGGATAAACCGGTCGCCGACAACTCTACACCCGAAGGACGCCAGATGAACCGGCGTATAGAGGCGGTGATTGAAACAAGCGTGAAACAATAATATTAGATTTGCAACAAGAGAGCCCCCAGCTTCTCGGCTGGGGGTTTTTTATTTCAGAGGGCCTCGCCGCTTGAATATCTCATCAACAAAATTTTCGCTCCAGCTCTCTTTGCCAATAAGCTTTAAGTACTCCTTAGCCATAAAGTGTACATCCCCATCCGGGAAGAGATTGAGAAACTTTGAAAGATTTTTTGCCCTGCGTCTGAAATTGGGTGGACGCCAGGGATAGACGTTGTCAAAGTCCAGGAAGATGAAGGTGTACCCCAACCCCTCTTTTAGGACGAAGGTGTTTTTATCTGTATCTTCGGTGTAAGCCCTTGCATCGTGAAGCGCTGCCAATTCGCTCGCTAAGGAAAAGAGAAAAGCTCTCCTCGTATGCTCATCCATACCCGAGATGGTAGGGGCAAATTCCTTGAAGTTGATAAAATTATCAGGAATCTTCTCGGTGAAGAGCACCTCTGAATGTATTAGACCCCTTTGGTAGAGGGTTAAGAGGGCAAGCGGAGTAGTGACCCTTACCCCCTCACGCATAAGGTGACAAAGGGTAGAGAAGTTGCGCCTGCCAACCTGGTGATAGATGAGGGCCTTGGCCTTGTGAGAGAAGGTGGTGTGCCGGTAATATTTGGGTATGAAGGTTTTGCCCTTAGCCGCTATGGGTATATCTCTGAAGACGTGACGTTTATGTCCTGCCTCCACCTCCGCCAGCTTTTTTAGGAAATCATCTTTTTCATAGAGTGCCAACCACTTATCCACCACTTCGAGCGCAGCATCTTTTGATGATTCATCTGCGTAAAGAATCACCTCAGCGAACGTCTGACCTCCAACCAGTTTGCGTTGTTTAACGCTTCTGTGGCGGTAACTATTAAGTTGCCGTAGTAGTTGATTCTTTGCGCTCATGGTCCTGTTCTCGTCGGTATGTCGGAGGTTTAGAAGGTGGCTAGTATAACTCAATTTACTTGAGCAAAAAACAGGGGCCCAGGCGATCAGTCGCCGGGGCCCCAAATTTAACTAGTAGCTAAACTTAATCTACTTTCTGCTTGTAACGCTCAAGATAATACGCCTTCATCTTCTCTACCTGATTGGGGTCGAATCCTTTTACGTACCACTCATGTTCAGGCCTGTTAATTATATACTTCTCAAGGATCTCCTCATAAACCTCGGGTTTACCCGCTTTCTCTGAAAGTTCCTTGGCCTCTGGGAGGAGTTCCGTGTAAAAATGCTTTGCAACATCGTATATGCCATGCCACCAAGCGTAATCGGGCCCTGACATTGCAGCGCCGTGGCGGGCTCTGCGGCCCTCGTGGTGCCATAACTCCCAATATATCCAGTCGATCTTGTCATTGAAGTTACCGGCAGGTATGACGCCTTTGTCGTGAAGGATGTCTCGGATCTCCTTCGCCGGGATGGCGAATTTGTCATTGTACAGTGCGACGAACTGGTCGAGCTGGTCGTAGAAATTGCCTACGAAATCGGAGCCGTGGCATGACTTGCATACATCCTGCATGGAGGAGAGCTTCTTCTCCCATCCCTCGGTGCGTTTTGATATCGGAGCGCGAAGATTCCAGGCGAGTCTGTCACCAACATCATGTGTAACGGGCTGAGTTGAGGTGGCGCTCATGTGGCATGTAGCACATGTTGGAGCATCGAAGTAGTCTTCGCCGGGAATCCACCTTGGCCTCTCCATATTTAGCTCATCAGAAAAAGCACTATACAGGATGCCATGTTTGGACTCCTCGTAGACCTCCTTTTGAGGATGGTCCGGGCCGAGGTGGCACTTCCCACAAACTTCAGGTTTTCTTGCCTGCTCTTTGGAGAAGCGGTGCCTTGTGTGACACGCTGAACAGGTGCCCTTTGAGCCATCTGGATTTACGCGGCCGATGCCGGTGTTGGGCCAATCGGTTGGGTCAAGCTTTCCATTGTCGAGGGTTTTGACTATGGAGCCGTGGCACTGGCGGCAGCCGACCGCTACTGCGGGTTCGCCGCCCACTGTTTGTCCAAGGAGGCCGTCAGCGGTATTGAGAATATCACCAGCTTTGGCGTGATGGCTTAATTCCTGCTGCTCTGTCTCAGCCGGGTGGCAGCGGCCGCAGTCACGTGGAGAGACAATAATGGCGATGGTGTATCCGTTGTGTTCCATGGCGTCTTTGTCGCCCTTATCGGCCATGTGGCACTCGTAACAGCCAACCCCGCTCTGGTAGTGGTTTGATTTTGCCCACTGGGTAACGACGCCATTCATCGTACTGCTGTGGCATTCAAGGCAATCGTTGGTGGCGTCGGAGATGGGCTTCGCCAAAGCTCCAGCGGCGGCGAAGCAAAGGGTGATGGTGATGATGATCAGGGGTGCTAACTTTCTCATGGTTGCCTCCTTTTTAGGAAAAAAGCCCTTATGGACTTAAACGTGCCAATCGGCGCATATCAAACCAAATTGGTATTAAATTTATCTCAAAAAAGAGGGAAGTGAACTCGCTTAAAATACATTTATGTAACAAATGGAAAAAAGCAGATGCTGCAAGGGGATTTTTGCTTCAAAAAAAAGAGTTTTTCTAATCCTCTTGGAAGGAAAGATGTAATAAGGTAAATTTTTTGAAAAAGTTGGAGGACATATGCCAGGTTTAATCTTTGGAATAAAGTTTGGTGAAAGAAATGTAGAGGTACCGCGTATAGCCCCGGAGTCATTGAGGCAGCTCCTTGAAAGGGAGGGGGTTCTCCTACTTGACGTTAGGGATGAGGATCAATGGTTGGTCGGCCGGGAGATGATTAAGGGTGCTAAGCGTAAAAATCCAAAAAATGCTCATGAGTGGGGAAAGGGGCTGGGGCGTGATAAAGAGATAGTTCTCTACTGCTCGGCCGAGGATGAAGCGGTTAGCGCCACTGTGGCTAAAAAACTTTTAAAGATGGGCTTTAGCCATGTCAGCGTTCTGCGTGGCGGGTGGCTCTCATGGAAGAGGGAGCAGCTTCCTACCAGTAAAAGAACTAGCTCAGGGCTTCTATAGCTCACTCTTTTTTGGAATCGCCACCCAGAGGATTATGTATGGAATGATTCCGGGTAGCCCCCCCGGCAGGAGAAGGATGAAGAAGAGAAGCCTGAACCAGAATACGCTGATCCCGAAAAATTCTCCGAGCCCGCCGCATACACCTGCAATAATACCATTCTGTCTTCTCAATGGCCCATTCTCGGACATGTCAAACTCCTTTAAAAATTGCGAACACTGCTTTATTAAATCACTCCGGGTCTCTTTAAGACAAGGTTATTCAAGGGGTTTTTGGCGATAAACTCCTTAGTCCTTTTCTGTAAGGCTTCTTAATGCGATGATGCTAAGTGGTTTTTGACTGCTTACTGGAGGATGTTTTGAGTTCGTCAATCTTTGATTCATCTTTGAGAAAATTTTTTCTCAGGCCGATTTCGGTGGCCGCGCTTAAAATAATGGGATGGAAAAGGGTCGGTGATATCCCTGAATTTCCTCAAGCAGTAGTCATTGGAGCGTTCCATACATCCAACTGGGATTTTGTATTTACCCTACTCTTGGCTTTCGATATCGGGCTTCCCGTCAGGTGGATGGGCAAAGACTCCCTCTTTAAGCGCGGCTTTGGTGGGATTATGCGATGGATTGGGGGTATCCCGATAGACAGGAGCAGGTCTAAAAATGTTGTGGAGGCCTCAATACGCGAGATTGTATCCGGGAGAATCAGGTACCTTGTCATCGCCCCTGAGGGTACCAGGAAGAGGACAGAGCGTTGGAAGAGTGGTTTCTACCACATCGCCAAAGGCGCCAAAGTACCGATAGTCATGGGCTTTTTAGATTATAAGCGCAAAATCGGCGGGCTAGGCCCACATATAGTCCCGACGGATGATATGCAATCCGATATGGCCCGGATTAGTGAGTTTTACCGTACGATAACAGCCAAATACCCGGCCAAGGCCATAGGGCCTGATGTTAGCCTGACAGGGTGAGGTAGAAAGGGGCCCTCAATTTATCTCGACCCCCTTCATGTTCCCTCGGTTACGACCTCAGATAGAGCATCTCCGTTACGTCGGCTATCTCTTCGCCACCCTGCATAAGTTCGACCTTTACCCTGGCAATGCGCCCTTGAGTGTCTATAACTCTAGCTGAAGCCTTTACGGGCAGGGCAGGGTCAGCCGCCTTTAAAAATTGGAGTTCGCAATTTAGTGGGTAACCCAGGCTGCCAATGGAGTTGGCGGCGGCGCTCATGACATGTTCGGCAAGGGTAAATAGAGCGCCGGTATGCGAGTAGCCAAGAAAGTTGGGCAGGGTTGGCCCGGCAGGCATCTCTGCCTCCGCCCGCCCTGCCTCAAAGAGCGTGTATTTGATACCGAGTGCTTTAGCAAGGGGAGAGGCCTCTATTGACATCTTCACCGAGGAGAGGTCCTCTCCTCGTATGGCCGCCTTGACATCCTCTGGCTGGTTGGCCGGGTCTTCACCCTTGGGTTTTAGGCGGTTGCGTTCTTCATAGCCGCGCGTAAGGAGGGAGACCGCCTCGTTAAATGGGGTAGGAATTCCGTACCTTTTACCCTCCGAGACTATTACCTCATTAAGGTTCCCTATTTCGGTGGGCCTGCCCGCTTCTACATCCTGCAACATGGAAACCCTGTTGTCCTTTGTAGAGGCAAAGGCTTGAAGGGCGAAGGCAAGAGGATCGTCAAGCTCGGGAAAATCGAGGCCCTTTGCCTTGGCTACCTTGGCAAGCTCAGTGGCCAAACCTTCAATCATCTTTACTGTTGGCTCATGTTTAACAGCCTGCCCCCCGGTGAGCCCCGTTAGCGCAGCTACAACATTGGTCGATACGTTGGCGATAAGTTTTTTCCAAATTACATTGTTGATATTCGGCGCGGTGTGTACGTCCAGTTCCCTGCTTTGGAGCTCCGCCAGCATATTCTTGAAACTCTCTGACGGCTCACCCTCAAAGGGGCCTATTACAAGGAGTGGCCCAAGCCCGCCGACATAACGAACTTCATTCATAGATATGGGCATGCCAGAGTGGGCTGTTATTCCGCCTATTACACGCTCGGCGCCCACCTCCTCAGCTATGGCTTCGAGATTGCCCAACCCATTTTGAACGGAAAGCACTATTGTATCTTTGCCGATCATCGGCAGCGCGCTCTTGATTGCGGAGCGAGTGTGATAGCCTTTCACGCATACCATAACCACGTCCTTAACTCCGACAGAGGAGGGGTCGGAGGTGATAGATATCTTTGTATTAGTGCGTTCAGCGTCAGGGCGGGTCATCCAGAGGCCCTCTCGCGCTATTAAGCGCACACGCTCTTCCAAAACCTCGATAAGTGTTACGTTAAAGCCCTTCTCGGCGAAAAGCACACCGAAGATCGAGCCCAGGACTCCGGCACCAACAATTGCAATCTCCATGACTCAGCCTCCTCACAGCTAACCACTATAAAATTTACAAACGATATTTTATCAACCGGTGGGTTGGTAAAACAATGAGTAATTTCAGGGTTTTTGAATTTTTTTCGTCAAATTTTAACCGCCTAAAATTTACCGCACAGCGTAAAGAGATTGGGAGATTGGGTTGCTCGCGGAGAAGGTTGCTTGGATAAATACTTACAGAAAAACAGCGTATTGATATATCATCAAATGATGCGTTAACCCGGCCCCAATGGAGTTTCCTTGCCTGGCACCTCAAAAAACAACTGGCTCCTGAAGTTCATGGCGATATCGCTTGCCGCTTCGCTCTTTGTCTTCTGGTATCTGTTGGACAATAGCCAGGTGATGAAGGATGAGGCCAGGGAGAGATTTTACGAGCAGTACAATACCCAGCAGTTGCTACTTGCAAAGCAAGCTTCAAAAAACATCGAGGACTTTTTCGACACTTTGAGGCGTAACCTGGGCATAGTCGCCAGCCTTTTTGAAAATGGGCCAGTGACAAGGGAGCGCGGAGATGAGGTTGGAGATTCGCTGGATCGAATTTACGGCCTTATTAGCGACACTCTGATAATCGACCTCGTCGTCTTCGATTCCGAGGGCACTGTTGTCGCCATATCACCTCACGACCCTTATACGCTTGGCCGAAACTATGCGTGGCGCGGGTACTTCCGTTGGGCGAAGAGGCAGCCTGGGCGTACCGGCAGAATGTATCTCTCTCCGATAATCCTCCTTGCCGGCGGGCAAAATAGAGGCGACCAGGCGTTGATAGTCGCACAGGGTATTTACACAAACAGAGGCACCTTCAAGGGCGTCGCTATGTTTACCCTCAATTTCGATAAGCTGGCGGATAAATACATCAAAAATATCCGTATAGGAAAAGACGGTTACGCATGGCTTGCAGATACCTCAAATAAAGCAATCCTAGTAGATACCAATGGAAGGGTAGGAGGCAAAAAGTTTTCCGAAGTCTTTGAGGATAAGTGGCCGCGCCTTAACTCGCTTTTGCTCTCAAGCGCCGATGGAGAGCCGGGCATGGATTGGTATGACTATGAGGACCCCGCCGACCCCTCCAAAACGGTGCGTAAATTGGTGGGATACTACCCGGTAAAGATTGAGGATCGCCTTTGGACGCTGGGTGTCTGCACCCCTGTACGTGAAGTTGATGACCAGCTTGCCTCATACATGCAGCGCTCATCTATATTTTCAACGACCGCGCTCATAGCGGTTTTTTCAGCTGCGGTGCTCTTTGTGGGTTTGCTGCTAGGGTGGAACAGGGCTCTTAGCGGTGCTGTAAGAGAGCGCACTCTGGAGTTGGAGGAGACCGCCAACAAATTAAAGGAAACTTTTGGAGAGCTGATTGTTGCAAGAAAGATTGCGGCTGTCGGCAACATGTCGTTAGGGCTCGTGCATGAGATTAGAAATCCCCTCTCTGCGATAAAGATGAATGTGCAGATGCTGATGAAGAGGATGTCCGGTGACCCTGATGTGGGGGAGCACTTCTCAATAGTCGAGGGTGAAATTTCACGGCTTAACCAGCTCCTCGGAGACGTAATGACCTACGCTAGGCCAGGCGCTCTCAAGGTAGCCAAGGTCAATGCCCGGGACCTTGTGGAGCGTGTGCTGGAGCTTGTCAGTCAACGTATGGTTAGCTCTAATACTGAAGTAATGCTGGACTTTGAAGAAGATCTGCCACCCTTTGAATGCGACCCCGATCAGATCCATCAGGTGCTTTTGAACCTTTTATTAAACTCTCTTGAGTCGCTTGAGGACTCAGCGCTACCTCGTATTGTTTTCATTAATGTGCAAGAGGAAGAGGGGCACATTATCTTCGCTATCGGTGACAATGGTCCGGGGATACCCTCCGAGTCTCGGGGGAGAGTTTTTGAGCCTTTCTATACGGAGAAGGCAAAGGGCTTGGGCCTTGGCCTCTCAATAGTGGAGGGCATTATCCGTCGTCATGGCGGCGATATATCTCTTGGGGATCGTGAGGGTGGCGGGGTCGTGTTTATTGTCAAGATTCCGATTTTTTTGAGGCAGGGCGATGAAAAATAAAATTCTTCTTGTGGAAGACGACAACGCTGTGCGGCGGTCTATGGAGATCCACCTTGCCAATGAGGGATTCCAAGTCCTTTCGGCAGTTGATGGCGAGCAGGGTGTCGAGATGGCGCTTAGCAGGGACGTCTCAATGGTGATCCTGGATGTTCGGCTTCCGGGGATAGACGGCTTTGAGGTTCTAAGGAGAATTAAAGAGGCTAAGCCCTCGCTGCAAGTGGTAGTCGTCACGGCCTTTGACGATATGCAGACAGCTATTGAGGCTATTAAGCTCGGGGCGGCTGACCACCTCGGCAAGCCACTTGATCTGGAGCAGTTGGATAAGACAATAGCCAAAGTCTTCGAAAGTCACAGCCTCTCCGAGAGCGGCTATGAGGTGTCAGTCGATGAGGGGATGAGCTATCCCAGCCATATGATTGTAGGTAAAAGCCTGGCCATGAAAGAGGTTTTTAAAGCGATTGGAGCAGTTGTCAGCTCCCCGGCCACGGTACTCCTTGAGGGTGAAAGCGGTACAGGTAAGGAGTTGGCGGCTAGAGCGATACATGTGAATAGCCCTCGCGCCGATAAGCCATTTGTCCCCGTGACATGCTCGGTTCTGGCCCCTAGCCTTATTGAGAGCGAAATTTTTGGTCATGAGCGTGGTTCTTTTACCGGCGCCCACTCAAAGAAGACCGGCAAATTTGAGCAGGCGCAAGGGGGGACCCTATTCCTTGATGAAATCTCAGAGATTCCCAGCTCCGCGCAGGTGAAGTTACTGCGGTTTCTTCAGGAGCGGGAGTTTGAGCGGGTGGGCTCGGTGGAGTCCATAAAGGCGGATGTACGTGTAATAGCGGCGACAAACCGTAACCTGATGAAGATGGTCGCCGAGGGAGCCTTCAGGCGAGATCTCTATTACCGACTGAATGTGGTTACTATCAAGCTGCCTCCGCTCCGTGACCGAATGGACGATTTATCTCTCTTGGTGAAGTATTTTCTTAACAAAATTGGACGGGAGCTAGGTAAACAGATTGACATCGTACCCAGTGAAGTGATGGAGCAGTTCAAGGAGTATCGCTGGCCTGGAAATGTTCGCGAGCTTGAGAATACTCTACGCAGGGCGATATTACTCTCTCCAGGTAATATACTCTTACCTGAGACGTTGCAGCTGCAAAGCCCTGTTGGGGGTGATCACCTGCCGCTATCTGTGCGCTCCCTCCATGAGGTTGAGCGGGAGCATATAGAAAATATCCTCAAATACACAGGATATGAAAAGAAGAGGGCTGCTGAGATACTTGAGATTTCCCGCCCGACGCTTGATAGAAGAATTCAGGAGTACGGTATACACCTCCCCAAAGATTAGCTGCTCAAAATTTTACAAGCCCTCCTCAATTTTTTACACGTATCTATCTATCGCGCCGGTTGACTAAACCGGCGTTATTTTTTTCAATGCAAAAATAACTATATATTTCATGATGATTCAATATTTAACGTTGAGTTATTGATTGAGGGCACTACAATTGCAAATAGCGTTTTATTCACTCATGCCCAAGGAGGACACGATGATCAGACATTATACTTCGGTAATCATAGCACTTGGATTGGCGCTCCTTTTCAGCGTCACTCCACAGCTAACAAATGCGGCTGACCCGATTAAGCTGGGCGCGCCCCTTTCCACTGCTTTCCTCTATGGATGGGACGCAGAGCGCGGCATCAAGTTGGCCGTTGAAGAGATCAACGCAGCAGGCGGAGTCGATGTGGGTGGCGAAAAGCGCCCATTCTCCGTTGAGGTAATTGATACACGCGACCTTGAGCCCGGCGTCCCCGTGGACGATGCGATTAAGGCCGTCGAGAAGCTCATCCTGCAAAAAGAGGTTGATTTTTTAGTGGGTGGCCCGGTTCGTTCCGAGGCTGCGCTTGCGGTCCTCGACCTTTTAAACAAGCACAAAAAGGTCTCAATAGTTACTACGGGCGTTTTGAGTCCCGCTTACCACAAGACAATCGCTGAAAATTACGACAAGTACAAATATGCATTCCGTATCTCCAACGAGATCGTCAACATAATCGTAAAGGAGATGATGCCTGTCTTTGAAAAGTTCCGGGCGGATTTTGGCCTCGAGCGCGTTCATATTATGGTTCAGGACGTGGCCCATGCCAGAAAGTCGGGCGAAGTTGTTGATAAGTTCCTAACAAAAGCGGGCTTCACCGTCGTAAGCCACGACATTTACCCGACAGGGAACACGGACTTTGCCCCCGGCCTCCTGAAATCACGCCGGGAAAACGCCGATGTTCTATTCATCTTCATGGATATGCCTGAGACCGCGATTCTACTCAAACAGTGGAAGAGCTTTAAACTAAAGAGCCTCCCCTTCGGTTTCATGTCAGCTGCCGAGCAGCCTGATTTTTGGGAAGCCTCCAAGGGCGCTGCGGAATACGCTGTTGTCGATATGATAAACGGCGGCAACGCCCCTGCCGAGATCACCCCCTGGACGATGAAGTTTGTAAACGCATACAAGAAGATGTGGAACAAGGAGCCCGAAGGTTACGGCACCTCCTCAAGCTATATGGCCGTCTACGCTTTGAAAGATGCGATTGAGCGCGCTGGCACCCTTGAATCCGATAAGGTTGTCACCGCACTTGAAAACATCGACCTCATGGGCGTCTACGGAAGAATCCGTTTTGACAAAAAATCCCACCAGGTAATTCCCTCCACCGACCCCAATGAGGGCGCAATCACCGGCATGATTCAGTGGCAGGATGGCAAGAGGGTGACCTTCTGGCCGGCCGCCGGGGCTGTTGGCGAATTGATGCTCCCCCCGTGGGCGAAGGAATAGATTTATCCAATTGAGGGTGGCGGTTTCATGCCGCCGCCCTCTCACATTACCCGGACGAATTAAAATGTTTTACGACATATTGGTCTACGGTTTCATACAATCGGCTGCGCTTATTCTTATGGCCTTCGGTTTCTCTCTGGTCTACGGAGTGAGCCGCCTGCCAAACTTCGCCCACGGGGCCATCTACGTCTTTACCGGCTTTATAGCGTGGGCGCTCTTCAACACGGTAGGGTTGCCATATTGGCTCTCGGTACTGCTATCGATCCTTGCATCAGGTGGTATCGGCGTCCTCATTTACTACGTAATTTTAAGACGTGTACGTGGCATGGAGGTTTCCGAGGTTATAGCCACCTATGCAATCGGACTTGTCTTCCTGGAAGGTTTGCGTTACGCGGGTTTTCGCGGGGGGACCTATACGCTGCCCGTTGCCTCCGACGGCGTTTCCTTCATTTTTGATGTGCCTGTAGACCACCAGCGAGTATTGCTTATGATTCTCGGCTTTGCGATGGTCGCCCTCATCTGGCTGCTCACCAAATATACGAGGATGGGCCGAGCCCTTAAGGGGATGGCTCAGGATGAGCGCGCAGCGATGATGCTGGGTATAGACTCCGATGCAACGGCCGCAGTTGCGGTTGCGCTGGGCTCCATGCTTGCTGGGGTCGCGGCGCTGATAATCTTCCCGCTCGGCTCGCTGGTTGTTGAGGAGGGCTACAAGGTTCTGATTTATGCAATAGCGGTATGCGTTGTCGGTGGCCTCGGTAGCTGGGCGGGCACCGTTATCGCTGCATTTGTCCTAGGCTATTCACAGTACATGACTGTTGCTTACGGAAAACCACACTTTCAAATGGTGGTGATGCTTCTGGCTATAATCGCAACGCTGATTGTCCGGCCCTCAGGCTTCTTCGGCAAACAAAAACAGTTAGAGGAGAGGGTCTGATATGACAACCGAGACTACCCAAAAACGCAGGGAACGTATCGATAGGGGAATAAAGGTGCGGAGTGAATCGCTCTACGCTTTAAACTCCTTTGAAGAGATCGCCTACCTCTTAACACCCAGAGTGCTGTTAATTGCGGCCTTTGTGCTGATGCCCTTAATCCTCTCTCCCTGGCCCTACTGGGGAAGAGTTGGCCTTAGCGTCTGTATCTTGGCGCTACTCTCTATCTCCTTTGATTTTCTAGCTAACTACGTGGGCCTGGTCAGCTTGGGTGGCGCATTCTTTTATGGCGTAGGTGGCTACATGGCTGCGGTACTCAACACAGAACTCGGACTGCCGCCGGTCCTCTCTATTCCGGTTGCGACTTTATTGGGTGCCGGTTTCTGCACCCTTGCGCTCCTCCCCTGCCTGCCCCTTAGGGGTATTTACTTCGCCATCGTCACCCTTATGTATCCGCTGCTGATGACCCGGATCATCGAGGCTTTCGATATCCTCGGCGGAACGGAGGGCTTCAGGGGAATCGACGGCTTCAGCGGCTTTTTCACCGAACAGTACGGTTTAATTTTGGCTATGTTCATCGCCCTCTTTGGCCTTAGGCGCTTCGTCAACATGGATGGCGGCCTTGTCATAAGGGCGGTCAAGGACAACGACCAGTCGGTTAGAGCCTCTGGGATAAGCGTTACTCGCACAAAGGCCAAGGCGGTATTTCTCGCCTCCTTGACCGGCTGTTTCGCGGGAGCATACTACATCCACATGTACTCCAACGTCGGGATATCATCCTTTGCGCTGGACCTCTCAATCATGCCCATCGCGGCTACTATAATCGGCGGCGCGGGGACATTGGTCGGCCCGGTCCTCGGCGCGGCGATACTTGTTCCATTGTCTGAGTTCCTCCGCGACTTCGGCTCCTTAAGAATTGTCGTTTACGCCCTCGTTCTGACCGGTTTTGTCGTTTTCAGGAGCGAGGGATTGATGAATTACATGACACGTAAATATCAGCAGGTAGAGCGCTGGGTGAAGATATGAGCACACATCACACTAAAGAACCAATCCTTGAAATCCGTTCACTCTCCAAACATTTCGGCGGAGTGAAGGCGGTTGATGATGTAAGCCTCACGGTCAATCGCGGCGATGTTGTGGGGATTATCGGTCCGAACGGATCAGGGAAAACGACCCTTATAAATTGCATAACCGGTTTTCTAAAGCCAACCAAGGGGACAGTCTCCTTTCACGGCAAAGATATAACCGGGAAAAAACCTCACAAAATAGCTGATATGGGGATCAACCGCACATTCCAGATAATGCGCCCCTACTTTTCTATGCCCGCATACAAGAACCTGGTCATCCCCCTTAGCTCGCCTCGCGCAAAGAGGGTTGGTGGCTGGCGCGGGGGCGGTAAGCATGGCGACAGGGATACAGTGGCAGTCGACATCCTTGAAGAGCTGGGCTTCGAACGGGACTCCCGCGTCCCTTACAAGATGGCGGGGACTCTACCAACCGGCTATCTGAAGCGTCTTGAGCTAGGCCGTTGCCTGGCCTTGCGGCCGGAGCTGATTATCTGCGACGAGGTCTTCTCAGGGCTCTCGGCAAGTGAGATATCCAGCCTTGTCCCGCTAATTGAGAAGCTAAATGGGCAGGGAATAACGATGATAATGATTGAGCATAGACTGGCGGAGCTTTTCAGGGTCGCCAATCGGGTGATGGCTCTCTCCTATGGGGAGAAGGTTACGGAGGGTGAACCCGACGAAGTCATCAATCATCCCAAGGTGCGCGAGGCATATCTCGGCTCCGAGGAGGACTTCTAATGCTTGAAGCACGCGCGGTCATGGTCTTTTACGAGAACATGCTCGCTTTAAACAATGTCAACATTACTTGCCCCGACGATGGCGTCATTGGAGTTTTTGGCGCCAATAGTGCGGGGAAATCAACCCTCATGTACGCGCTCTCAGGGATCATTTTGGACATACAGCACAAGGAGAGGATGAGGGGCGGCGAGCGCATTACTCTCTTTGGAGAGGTGGTGCACGACGGGGAGGATATAACCAAGCTAAAGGCACACCAGCGCGCCAGGCGAGGGTTGGTCTTGTGCCCGGAGCGGCGCAGGCTCTTTCCTGAGTCTTCAGTGGCGGAGAACCTCTCAATTGGTGGGCATCTGGCTACCAGGGCAGAGGCGAAGGAGACCTTCGACTTTGTCATGGACCTCTTCCCCGCACTTAAGAAGCTCACTAGGCGTGCGGCGGGTTTTCTCAGCGGAGGAGAGCAGCAGATGGTCGCAATCGGCAGGGCGCTAATGGCGCAGCCAAAGCTCCTGCTCCTGGATGAGCCCCTGCTTGGTCTGGCGCCATCGATTCAGCACACAGTGGTCGAATCGATCCCACATATCAGAAATGAGCGGGAGATATCGGTAATCGTAACCGAACAATACGCGCGCCCTGTCATTCCCTACGTTGATTATGCCTATATAGTAGAGAACGGCTCCACGGTGATGGAGGGTACCCGCGAAGAGCTACTTGGAAACCCGGATATCAAAGCCGCCTACTTTGGATGCGGATAGAGAAGATGATGGAAAAATATACTCTTGAGGGGATGAAGTGCGACCCTGAAAACAGTCAATTTACCTTCACGCGATTTTTCGAGATGGCCGATACCTATCCCGATAATGTAGCGATAGTTTATCTGGGGCTTAAAATCACGTACAAAGCTCTCGCCAGGGATATAAACCGCTTCGCTGCTGCGCTAGCGGGTCTCGGGGTGGGTAAGGGCGATAGGGTTATGCTCTACCTGTCGAACTGTCCTCAGTGGGTAATCGCAAACTTCGCGATACAGAAGCTCGGTGCAGCGGTGGTGCCGGTATCCCCCATATATACCGCACATGAACTCCAGTATCTAATCAGCGATGCCGAGGTAAAGACCGTTATCTGCCAGGATACAAATTTCGGTTATGTTGAGGAGGTTTTTGAAGATACCTGCCTTGAGCAGATAGTGGTCACGAATCTAACCGAGATGCTTCCCAAGTGGAAGATACTTCTGGGGCATATGCTGGATAAGATTCCTACAGGCAAGGTGCCCAACGGACTTCATATACACTCCTTTATGAATCTCCTTAAAAATGCGCCGGAGATACATCCCGAGGTGGCGATAGATCCTTACAAAGACCTCGCATATATCATGTACACAGGTGGCACTACCGGCTTCCCAAAGGGGGTGCCAGGCAACCACGCAACAGAGGTCGCTTACATCGGTGATGTTATGAGCGAGGTACTTGAGGGCAATATCCGTGAGGGAGATGATGCCTTTCTCCTTGTGAATCCCCTATACCACATAATGGCAAAGGGGATGATGATCGCCGCTGGTCTCAACTACGGTTGTAAGACAATAATTATGCCGATGCCCCACATTGACGCGCTCATGAGAGATGTTGAGCGGCACAAGGTGCGTTGGTTTCTGGGTGTTCCAGCTCTTTACAGGATGATCCTTGAGAACGACAGGGTCGAGCAGTATGACCTGTCTTCGATGACTTATTGTTACTGTGGAGGTGACGTTCTCCCTGCAGAGGTCTTCAACAGGTGGGAGGAGCTTGTCGGCTCTCCAATATATCAGGTATACGGCTCCACCGAGGTAGGGCACGTGGCGTATACCCGCCCGGAGATTGAGCCTAAAGCGGATATAATAGGGCATGTTCTCCCATCCTTTAAGGTTAGAATTACAGACCCGGAGACCCTTATGCCCGTTGCCCTCGGCGAGGTCGGGGAGCTCTGGGTGACAGCAGACTTCAATATAAAATCCTACTGGAACAAACCTGAAGAGACAGCGCTCTCATTTGTCGACGTAGATGGAGAGACCTACTATCGAATGGGCGATTACGTGGCCCAGGATGAGAGTGGTCAGATACGCTTTATGGAGCGCACGGCGGATGTAATAAAGCACAAAGGCTATCGAGTAAGCGCCTCGGAGATAGAGGCGGTTCTTCAGGACCATCCGACGGTAATAGGCGCATGCGCTGTAGGCGTTGAAGATGAGAAGGTGGGCGAACGCATAAAGGCGATAGTCGTTTTGAAGCATGATGCCAAGGGCGTATCGGGTAACGATCTTAGAACTTGGTGTAAAGAACGCCTCGCCAGCTACAAAGTTCCCCAATACATTGAGTTTAGGGACATGCTCCCCAAATCCAAGGTCGGAAAGCTGCTTAGGCGTTCGATACGAGATGAAGAACGGCGCAAAGCTACGGGCGAGTAAACTACACATAAAAGGAGCTATTGATGGATATCATGGAGGTTTTTAAGGCGCGCGGTAGTTGCAGGGCATACAGCGATAAGCCAGTAGACCGTGAACTGATAGGCGAGCTCCTTGAAGCGGGATGTATGGCTCCTAGCGCCCTTAACCAGCAGCCTTGGCGTTTTGTCGTCGTTGAGGATAGAGAGAAGATAGCTGAGATTACAGCGCACGCCCTCGATACCCGTGACTGGCTTGCCGCCGAATCAGGGCAGGGTTGGGTCGCCAAATATGACGCAGGATACATTGGTGATGCACGTGCCCTCATTATAGTTGGCGCTAATCCGAAGAAGATTGGTATGGGCGCATATCTAGGCGAGACGGAAGCACATACAAAGGGGGCGTCGGCGTGTATAGAGAATATCCTCCTTGCCGCCGCAGCCAAAGGACTCGGTTCAATCTGGTTTACGATGTACAAAGCAGATGTTTTAGCGGAGTTGGTAGGAATGGCGGAGGGTTTTCAGATTATGGGTCTCCTGCCAATCGGTTTTCCGGAGGGGGAAGTATCCTCGCCTCCGCGCAAGGACTATAAAGACTTAACAAGCTTTATATAGAATTCCCCTGGAAATGTGAGAGCCCTCGATGCAAAACGTCGGGGGCTTTTCTCTTTGCTCACGATGATTGCCAACATAGTGGGTTGATTGTCAAAAGAAGTAAAAAACGCGATAATCAATTTTCACATATTTCATCAAGAGGATCTCCATGACTAAAAGCAGAATAATCGGGACTGGCTCAAACGCTCCTGAGCGCGTGCTTGACAACCACTATTTCGCCGAACGTATGGATACCTCTGATGAGTGGATTGTCCAAAGAACGGGAATCCGTGAACGAAGAATGGCCGAGGTTGGACAGAAGTGGTCCGATTTTATGTTGCCCGCATGTAATAAAGCCCTTGAGGATGCCGGCATAGAGGCTTCCGAGCTTGACATGATAGTTGTAGGTACCCAGACAGCGGATACGATGATGCCCTCTGGCGGCTGCACCTTACAGTCTTTGCTTGGAGCTAAGAACGCGGCTGCCTTTGATGTTACGGCAGCCTGCTCTGGTTTTATCTATGGTTTAAATGTCGCCGATAGATTCATCAAAGCAGACCCCTCTATGAAAGTGCTTGTAGTTGGCGGCGAGCAGATAAGCCAGCGCATTGATTGGGACAACAGGAATACTGCGGTGCTCTTTGGTGATGGCGGGGGCGCTGCCGTTTTAGTTGCCTCGGATAGTGAGGAGCGCGGAATACTCGCAACCACTATGGGGTCAAATGGTGACCTAGGACACCTTTTACATGTGCCGGGCGGCGGCTCTGCGAAGCCAAGGAGATCAGACGATTACGATCAGGTTCTTGAGACTATTCACATGGATGGGCGCTCCATCTTTAAAAATGCGTTAAAGGCGATGGAATCTGCTTGCGTGAAGGTACTTTGTGATTGCGGAGTTACAAAAGAAGATATCTCTCTCGTCATCCCACACCAGGCAAACCTCCGTATTATAGAGGGGCTTGCCGGCCGGCTTGATATAGATATGGATAGGGTTTTCGTAAATGTGGAACGTTATGGCAATACCTCCGCCGGGACTATCCCACTTGCACTTGATGAGGCTCTTCGCGGTGGCCGAATAAGCGAGGGTGATTTGGTTCTTCTTACAGTTTTTGGTGGCGGTCTGACATGGGGCGCTGTGCTAATCAAATGGTAGCTTTCTGGCAGTGATTAGCTCTTTTTCGGTCCTATTCCCCAGTTTTGACCTCCAAAAAGATTTTATTTTGAGGGCGCTAAAAATCATGCGCCATAAGTGTTTGATATAACTAATAAACCCCGGATAGCGTTGTTGAAGAATTGCCTTGTATTTTTTCAATTACAAGCTTATAGGGGAACAACAGACAAACATTTATATCACCTTGACCCCTTACTGGAAGTAAGGGGTCGTTTTACTTCTGATGGCGCAGCTTGTGAGTTTGTCCATTGCCCGGAAAGAGCCCAGATTGCTCACGACTTTGATAGTAGTAGATGACCCTGCGGTGATCGCTGGCTCTGATTTGGCGGATATGGCTATGAGCTTCAAGGAGTACCTTGAGGAGCACCCCAGAAAAGACCTGCCCAAACTTAGGGTTATTAATATATGCGACACTATCCAGCACCTTGGAAGCGGGTATTACTGCTCTTTGCTTGCCGAAGCACGCGGGCATAAGGTTTTCCCCTCAGTTAACACGATAACTGACCTGCGAAACAGCCACCTCTACCTCGCCAAGCTGGGCTCGACGATGGTTAAGGGCAACGGGAGAAGCACTTTAAAGTGCGAGGCGGATGAAAAAGAGCTCCTGATCTTCTTCGGGGACGCCTCCGATGAGGAGTTTCAACCCCTGGCTAAAAAGGTTTTCAACCTTTTCCCCGCTCCGATTCTCAAGGTTTCCCTTATTTGGAGAGGGGGCTGGTATGTAGATGGTATCGAGCGCTACGGCGTGAGTGACCTCAATGAAGAGCAACGTATCTCTTTCTGGAATGCGCTTAAACGCTTTACCGAAAGAGCTTGGAGTCGCCATAGGTCGAAAAAGCGTCACCGTTGGGAGATGGCTATTTTATACGACCCTGAGGAGCTTCAGCCGCCAAGCGATCGCCATGCCCTTAAGAAGCTTATCGGAGCTGCTTCGAAGGTGGGTATTTTGGCCGAGCTCATCACCTCCGCTGATTATGCGCAATTGAGCGAATATGATGCGCTATTTTTGCGCGAGACCACCGCCATAGACCACCATACATATAGATTTGCTCTGAAGGCCGAGGTTGAGGGAATGGTCGTAATTGACGATACCGATTCAATTTTGCGCTGCTGCAATAAGGTCTTCTTGCATGATGCTTTTACCTACAACGATGTGCCTTCCCTGAAAAGCCAGGCGGTCTTCGATTTTGATGAACGCGCCCTTGACCACCTTGAGGAGACATTTTCATACCCAATAGTTTTAAAGCTTCCCGAGAGCTCTTTTTCCAAGGGAGTTTTTAAAGTCGATGACCGTAAAGCGCTCTCTGAGAGGTTGAGAGAGCTTCTCTCCCAGACACCAATCGTGCTGGCGCAGGAGTATCTGTATACCGAATTCGATTGGCGCATCGGTGTATTAAATTACCGGCCCCTCTACGCCTGTCGATATTTCATGGCAAGGAACCATTGGCAAATCTATAAATATGGAGAGAAGAAGACCCTTGGTGGTGGCTATGAAACCCTGCCGACCTTTGAGGTGCCGAGGGTTGTTCTCGAAGCTGCAATTAAAGCCGCCAAGGTGGTCGGTAATGGGCTCTATGGCGTTGATATCAAACAACAGGGAAATAAAGCTTTCGTAATAGAGATAAATGACAACCCAAGCATTGAGCACAAGGTCGAAGACGCTTACTTGGGCGATGAGCTTTACATGCTGATTATGTCGGAGTTTGCCAGGAGGTTAGAGAACAGAGGTCGTAAAGATGAGTGAGCCGCTCATAAGGCAGGCCACTGTCCGCGATATAAATGAACTGGTTGAGCTTGAGAAGCTCTCCTTTATATCTGACAAAATTACAAAGCGACAGTTTAAGTACCTGATAAACCAAGGAAAAGCGCGGATACTCCTTGCGGAGCTTGATGGCAAGGCAATCGGCTACGCAATTTTATTGACGCCGGTTACCTCAAAACGCTCCCGCCTCTACTCAATAGCAGTCAAAAGCGCTTTTAGAAGCCGTGGCATTGGGAGGGCGATCCTCTGTAGAGTTATCGGCGTCGCCGCCGCCCTTGAATATGAGGAGCTTTCACTTGAGGTCAGGAAGGCGGACCTTCATACAATAAAAATTTATGTAGAGGGCGGCTTCCGTGTTGTCAAGGAGCTGCCAAGTTATTATGAGGACGGCGCAGACGGGCTTAGGATGGTACGGTCCCTATCGAGGGAAGATTTGGAGAGTTTTAGAAGTCGGCAGAGCTTTTTGGGGAGGCTTCTGTTCCCGAGGAAACTTCTTTAAGAAACAAAAGTTCTTCTTTGACATCTGCAGGCAAAAGACTCGCCAATAAAATGTCAACAAATATGTAAGGAGTTGCGCTGTTGCAGACAAAAATGTCTCAAAACGCCAACTCCTTTTTTTTGTCAAATTCTTAAGTACTTGAAATAATGGAACTAAATGCTGTTGGCATATTGCTTGCTCTTATGTCCGAGTGGATGGTTGTACATGCAGTGAGTATTTATATGCTGCCTGCCCATTTTACTCATGATTTGAGGGCAACCTTTTTTTATGTGGTGCTCGTAAATTGCCATACGTGCCAATGGGAATACCGACAGGATGAAATCTAGAATTTATATATGTGACACCACTTTACGCGACGGTGAGCAAACTCCCGGCGTTGCCTTTTCAGTTGAGCAAAAGGTGGCTCTTGCGCACCTGCTTGATGAGGCTGGAGTTGATGAGATAGAGGCAGGAACTCCTGCTTGCGGCGGCGAAGAGGCGGCTGGAATAGGTCAAATAGTCAAGTTGCCGCTTAAAGCTAAAGTCACAGGCTGGTGCAGAATGAAGCGCTGCGACCTTGATGCAGCCGCCGACACCGGACTTGGTACAGTTACAGTAGCGGCACCCTCATCGGATTTACATATAACCAAAAAGCTTCGCCGCGACAGGAGCTGGCTTATCGAAGAGCTTCGTGGAGTTCTCCGTTATGGGTCAGCGCTGGGGTTGGAGTTTAATGTTGCCTTTGAGGACGCTTCGAGAGCTGATAGGACCTTCCTGCTTGAGCTGGCAGAGGAGGCACTATGGCTGGGCGCTAAACGGATACGCCTCTCTGATACTGTCGGGCAACTGGACCCCTTTACAACCATGGAGCTTTTCGAGTCATTCAAGCGCATTGATTCTAACCTCGAGTTCCATGGTCATAATGATTTCGGACTAGCAACGGCAAACTCACTTGCCGCGGCAAGGGGGGGCGCGACGCACCTCAGCGTAACCACCTTGGGTATTGGGGAGCGCGCGGGCAATGCGGCTCTGGAGGAGGTGGCGGGAGCTTTAAATTGCCTCCATGGAGTAAAAACAGGTGTAAAGCTTTCTCATCTGGCGCCGCTCTTTGCAGCAGTATCGAGCTTTTCGGGCCGAGCTATTGGGCCGGGCAAATCTATCGCTGGAGAGGCGATATTCACCCATGAATCAGGCATCCACGTTGATGGTGTTCTTAAGGACCCCTCTACTTACGAACCTTTTTCCCCTGAGCTTATAGGGGCGGAGCGCAAGATTCTCCTGGGCAAACATTCAGGAGTCGCATCTTTAAGGCACAAACTAGAAGATGAAGGTGTTTTTCTGGGGGCGGAAGAGGCGCGAAACGCACTTCCGGTTATAAAAAAATTGATTGCTTCAAAGGGGTCGGGGGAGGTCGCGGGCAACCTGTCTGGATTTGGAGAATATATGCCGGAGCATGGCTGATTATGAATACTGAAATTGCCCATCAAAAGCTAACCGCAATATATGAGATAAACAGGCTCCTTGGCGAGGCCCTGAAGCTGGAGTCCACCCTCCAGAACATCCTTGAAATTTTGGGGAACCGCCTCTCCATGAAGAGAGCGACGGTGTGGCTCGAAGATGAAAAAGAGGGTGTCCTTGTAATCAAGGCATCACACGGGCTCACTGCCGAGGAGCAAAAGCGGGGCATTTACCGAGTGGGGGAGGGTGTGACAGGGCGGATATTTCAAGCTGCAGAACCCTGCATAGTCGAAGATATAAGCGCAGAGCCGCTATTTTTGAACAAAACCGGCGCACGTAATGTCGAAAAGGGTGGCATCTCTTTCCTTGGCGTTCCCATTCTGCTTAGGGGAATGCCGATTGGCGTCCTCAATGTTGACCGCCTCTTTAGCGACGAGGTCTCCCTAGAGGAGGACATAGAGTTCCTCTCCATAGTCGCAGGGCTGATATCCCAAATAGTCAGCTTAAACAGGGAGGTTAACACTAGGGAGGAGGGGCTTCTGAGGGCCAACCGCTCATTGAAGGCGGAGCTTACGGAAAAATACAATAATTTCTTTATGGTTGGAGGCAGCAAATCCATAAGGAATGTTCAGCACCTGGTTTCCAAAGTGGCCTCCAGCCGCGCCTCCGTTCTCCTCTTGGGTGAATCCGGTACAGGGAAAACCCTCATAGCGAAAATCCTGCATGAGATGAGCCCGAGGAAAGACCGCCCCTTCGTTATGCTAAATTGCGGGGCGCTACCGGACAATCTGCTCGAATCTGAACTTTTCGGTTACGAAAAGGGGGCGTTTACAGGGGCTGATACATCCAAATCCGGTCGAATAGAGGAGGCCCATGAGGGCACGCTCTTTTTGGATGAGGTTGGAGAGCTCCCCCTGCTCCTTCAAACCAAACTTTTAAGATTTATCCAAGAGAGGGAGTTTGAGCGGCTGGGCTCTACAAAGACAAGGCGGGTTGACGTTAGAATCGTAGCGGCTACGAATAAAGACCTCACTGAAGCTGTCTCAGATGGAACTTTTCGAGAGGACCTTTTTTACAGGTTGAACGTTTTCCCGATCCAGGTGCCCCCGCTCAGGGACAGGGCTGAAGATCTCCCTCAGCTTATCGGTCACTTCGTAAGGAAGTTCTCAAAAGAGTACAACCAACCCATGCTGCTCAGCCCTGCCGCCAAGAAGGCGTTATCAGATTACCATTGGCCCGGCAACGTACGAGAGCTTGAGAACCTGATTGAGCGTTTGGCTATAATAAGCGGCGGTGAAGCGATTGGAAGGGAGGATTTGCCTCCCCACATATTCGGGGCAAACTCTCGCGTTAAGGCTGGCGGTAAGGGCTCTGAGGAGGTCTGCCACTTGGAGGATGTTGAGAAACGAGAAGTAATACATGCGCTTGAGAGAAATAAGTGGATTCAGTCCAGGGCCGCCAAAGAGCTTGGCATAACGGTAAGACAGCTTGGCTATAGAATTAAGAAATTTCACCTGGAGGAGGAGGTCTTCCTGGGTAGAAATAAAAGCCACTGAAAAACAATATAAATATTCGCTCCTCCGGGCTCTGCGTCATTGACGCGAGCCCTTTTTTTTTTACCCTAAAGCCTACAAACCAGACATACAAAAAATGAAAACCTTACAATTATGAAAGGCGACAAAAGCATCAACCTCAAGTGTCGTTAAACTCGTATGGTGCCAATATAATCCTGTAATATCAATAGCTTATAAATAATTGTATTTTTCTAATTTCTTTTTGGCATGGCCATTGCTCTATACGCTACCAAAGGCAACATGCTGGGATCGTAAAGCCACTAGAGCAAAGGAGTTGTTATGGCCGGCACTAAAGAATCAAAACTGACCCCTCAGGAGTTAAAAGAGAAGCTCATTGAGGACTTCCCCCCCAAGATGGCAAAAAAGCGCGCCAAACAGATCGTAGTCAACAAGCTTGATGAAACGGGCAACCCTCCGGAGATCCTCTCCAATGCGAGGACCATCCCCGGCGTCATCACGCAGCGAGGCTGCTCATACGCAGGCTGCAAGGGCGTCATCCTCGGGCCCGTCCGAGATATCCTGACCATTACGCATGGTCCAATCGGCTGTGGTTTTTACAGTTGGCTTACCCGCCGCAACCAGACCGATGCCGGTGAGGATGGGACCAACTTCATGACCTACGCCCTCTCAACCGACATGCAGGAGCACGACATCGTCTTTGGCGGCGAGAAGAAGCTTCAGTCCGCTATCAGAGAAGCTTATGAGATATTCAAGCCAAAGGCGATTGCAGTCTGCTCTACCTGCCCTGTCGGTCTCATCGGCGATGACGTGCACGCGGTCGCCCGTGAGATGAAGAAGGAGCTCGGGATCAACGTCTTCGCATTTTCTTGCGAGGGCTACAAGGGCGTCAGCCAGTCAGCAGGGCACCACATTGCAAATAATGGCATCTTCACCCACGTAGTCGGCACCGAGGAGAAGGGCGAGCCCGGTAAGTTCCGCATAAATATGCTCGGTGAATACAACATCGGCGGCGACGCCTTTGAGCTGGAGCGCATCCTCGAGGCTTGCGGTATAACGCTCGTCTCCTCCTTTTCCGGCAACGCGACCTATGACCAGTTCGCAAGCGCCCACACAGCCGACCTAAACACCATCATGTGTCACCGTTCAATTAACTATGTGGCGGAGATGATGGAGACCAAATATGGCATTCCGTGGATGAAGGTCAACTTTATTGGTGCGGAGGCCACTGCTAAATCCCTGAGAAAGATTGCCCAGTACTTTGAAGACCCGGAGCTCATCGCCAAGGTTGAGGAAGTTATAGCTGCCGAGATGCCCGCAGTTAAAGAGGCCCTTGATGAAGCGCGTCCCCTTACAGAGGGTAAGACCGCGATGCTTTTCGTTGGCGGCTCCCGCGCCCATCATTATCAGGAGCTCTTCAGCGAACTAGGCATGAAGACGGTCGCAGCGGGTTACGAGTTCGGTCATCGCGACGACTATGAGGGCCGAAACGTAATACCGACTATTAAACTCGACGCTGACAGCCGCAATATCGAAGAGCTGGAAGTTGAGAACGACCCCGTAAAGTACAGCCCGCGTAAAACTCCCGAGCAGATTGAGAACCTCAAAGCCGGTGGACTCACCCTCTCCGAGTACGAAGGCATGATGCGCGACATGGAGCAGGACACACTGACCATCGACGATATCAGCCAATATGAGACCGAGCGCCTTCTCACCCTCTACAAGCCAGATATTTTCTGCGCTGGCATTAAAGAGAAATACGCAGTCCAGAAGCACGGCATACCTTTAAAGCAGCTGCACAGCTATGACTACGGTGGCCCTTACGCCGGCTTTAAAGGCGCAATCAACTTTTACCGCGATATCGCCCGCATGACCACGACTCCGATTTGGGGTCTTGTCACGCCCCCCTGGAAAAAAGCAAACGAAGTTGCCGAAGAGTCGGCTGCGGCCTAAGCGAGGAAATAACTATGTTACTACGACACACACCAAATGAACCTTCCGAAAGGGAAGTGCTCTCCATAAACCCGGCCAAGACCTGCCAGCCCATTGGCGCTATGTACGCTTCGCTGGGTATCCACGGGTGCCTCCCCCAAAGTCATGGCTCTCAGGGCTGCTGCGCTTACCACCGCTCAATGCTCACCAGGCACTACAAAGAGCCTGTAATGGCGGGTACCAGCTCCTTCACCGAGGGTGCCTCCGTCTTCGGCGGCCAGGCCAATCTGGTGCAGGCGATAAACAATATCTTTAGCCTATATGACCCTGAGATAATAGCGGTCCACACCACCTGCCTCTCAGAGACCATAGGCGACGATATTCCCGCATTTGTCCATCAGGCCGAGCAGAAGGGCTTTATCCCGGAGGGCAAGAAGGTAATCCACGCAAATACTCCCTCCTTCGCAGGCTCCCACGTAACCGGATATGCCAATATGGTTAAGGCGATGGTCCAGTATCTCGCTGAGCCCTCAGAGGAAAAGGGTGAATACGTCAATATCGTCAGCGGATTCATCGAACCCGCCGACATGGCCGAGGTAAAGAGAATCGCCGGGCAGATGGGGGTTGAAAGCATCCTCCTGCCCGATACATCTGGTGTCCTCAATACACCCCAAACCGGTACTCATGAGATGTTCCCCGCAGGTGGGGTTACCATCGAAGAGCTAAAGAAAACCGGCGGCGCTAAAAAGAGTCTGGCGCTGGGTGTTACTGCGGCGGCTCCTGCCGCGGATGCCCTTCAGGCTAAATACTCTGTTCCATCCATGGTTCTGGACCTTCCCATCGGCATCAAAGCTACGGACCGCTTTGTAAGCGCACTCGCCGAGACTGCAGGCATCGATGTGCCTGACATAGTCACCTACGAGCGCGGTCAGTTGGTAGACGTTATCACTGACATGGAGCAGTATTTTTACGGCAAGCGAGTTGGCCTCGTCGGTGACCCCGACCAACTCGTAGCCCTCACCGAGTTCCTCGTGACCCTTGGCATGGTTCCCGCCTATGTGGTTACTGGTACTCCCGGCAAGAAATTTGAAAAGCGCATTGCCGAGCTCACTGAAGGCCTTCCGACAAAGGTGAAGGCCGGTGGCGACCTCTTCTTGCTACACCAGTGGATCAAAGAGGAGCCGGTTGACCTCATAATCGGCAACACCTATGCCAAATACATCGCGCGCGATGAAGATATCCCGCTGATCCGTCACGGCTTCCCCATCGTTGATCGCATTGGTCACATCCTCTTTCCTACAGTTGGTTACAAGGGCGGCATGAGGCTCGTGGAGAAGATCCTCGACGCAATCCTCGATCGCAAGGACCGTGATTCCTCGGAAGAGTCCTTTGAGCTGGTGATGTAGGAGAGAACGATGAACCTAACGACCCGAACCGCAACCCCGGAGGACACTGCCAAAATGGCGGCCCTCCTAGAAGAACTCTTCTCCATCGAGAGGGACTTTACCCCTGAGATGGAGAAGCAGCTGAGTGGATTGAATATGCTCATCTCCTCTGGAGCAAACTCAAGGGTTTTTGTAGCGGAAGCTGCGGACGGCGTTGTGGGTATGGTCACAGGGCAACTCTTAATATCAACGGCAGAGGGCGGCAAGGTCGTACTCGTTGAAGACCTAATCGTCGAAAAGCAATTCCGGGGTACCGGAGTCGGCGCACAGCTCTTGAAGGAAGTTGAAGTATGGGCGGAGTCGGTGGGTGCGACGCGCCTCCAGCTTCTAGCCGACAAAGATAATGGACCCGCTGAGAAGTTCTATACGAACTCCGGCTGGGTAAAGACAAACCTGATCTGTTTAAGAAAGACCGGTGGACAAAGCAACCTATGCCCCGGTCGAAGTGAACTTCAAAAATAATCGGAGAGAAAAAATGCGTAAAGTAGCTATCTACGGTAAAGGCGGCATCGGCAAATCCACAACAACTCAGAACACCGTAGCCGGTCTAGTCGAAATGGGTAAAAAGGTCATGGTCGTCGGTTGCGACCCCAAGGCAGACTCAACCCGCCTCCTTCTTGGCGGCCTCGCGCAGAAGTCGGTACTCGACACTCTTCGCGAAGAGGGTGAGGACGTCGAACTCGAAGACGTCGCAAAAACCGGTTACGGTGACTCAGTCTGTGTAGAATCCGGCGGCCCCGAGCCCGGCGTCGGCTGCGCAGGCCGCGGTATCATCACCTCCATCAACCTCCTCGAAGCTCTCGGCGCTTATGAGGAAGATAAGGGTCTCGATTACGTTTTTTACGATGTTCTCGGTGACGTTGTCTGCGGCGGTTTTGCTATGCCAATCCGCGAAGGAAAGGCCCAGGAGATTTACATCGTCGTCTCCGGCGAGATGATGGCGATGTATGCCGCTAACAACATCTGTAAGGGCATCCAGAAGTACGCTGAGGGCGGCGGCGTCCGTCTCGGCGGCCTTATCTGTAACTCCCGTATGGTCGACAACGAAGCGGAGATGATAAAGGCCCTCGCCGACAAGCTCGGCACCCAGATGATCCACTTCGTCCCCCGAGACAATCAGGTCCAGCGCGCGGAGATCAACAGGAAGACGGTCATCGACTTCTCCCCCGAACACGCCCAGGCGGACGAGTACCGCGCCCTCGCAAAGGCGATTGATGAAAACCAGATGTTCGTAATTCCCAAGCCCCTTGAGATTGCCGAGCTTGAGCAGCTTCTTATGGACTACGGTCTCTTCGGCTAAGGGGTGACGACGATGGAAAAGCCTGAATATCACATACTCGTTTGCGGTTCATTCAGGGGCGCGGAGGCGAAGGGAGTCTGCCATCAGAAGAGTTCCCTGGGTCTTTTGCCCTACATCGAGTCGGAGATAGTGGACCGCGGCCTTGATGCGATGGTCAGCTCCACAAGCTGCCTCAAAGCCTGCGACCACGGCCCAGTCCTTATTGTCTACCCGCAGGGAGATTGGTACGGCTCGGTGGATGAAGAGGTCGCAGATGAGATACTGGATGCCCTGGAAGAGGGCGGCAAAGCAGAGGCGCATTTAATTTAAGCGCGAAAGAGAGATGGTGATGGATACGGGACTCCTAAAGGGGCGCGAAAGACAGATACACGAGAAGGGTGATAAGCCCTTTGAGATAGAGTGCGACAAAGGTTCGCTCTCCGGCGCTGTCAGCCAGCGCGCGTGCGTCTTCTGTGGCTCAAGGGTTGTCCTGTATCCCATCGCCGATGCTCTTCATCTGGTTCACGGCCCGATAGGCTGCGCCTCCTACACATGGGACATACGCGGCGCGCTCTCATCTGGCCCGCAGCTCCATCGCCTCTCCTTTTCCACTGACCTCAGGGAGAAGGATGTTATTTTCGGTGGTGAAATAAAACTTGAGCAGGCCCTGAATGAACTAATTGAGCTGCACTCTCCAAAAGCCGCTTTTGTCTACTCTACATGCATAGTCGGGATCATCGGCGACGACCTTGAGGCGGTAGCGAAGAGAGCTTCGGAGAAATATGGGATACCAGTAATTCCCGTCCAGTCTGAAGGCTTCAAAGGCAACAAACGGGCTGGTTACAACGCCGCCTGCCGCGCAATGGGGAGGCTGGTAGGGACTAGCGACACCTCGGCAATATCACCTGTCTCCGTTAATATCCTCGGTGATTTCAATCTAGCGGGAGAAATATGGATTATCCGCGAGTACCTTGAGCGGATGGGCGTCGAGGTGGTGGCGAACATTACCGGCGATGGACGGGTAGGGGATTTGATGCGGGCACATGGGGCTGCTGTGAATCTTGTCCAGTGTTCTGGTTCGACTATGGACCTTGCCCGAATGATGGATGACAAGTATGGAACGCCTACCCTCAGAGTTTCCTATTTTGGGGTAGAGGATATGGCGCAAGCGCTCTATGACGTTGCTGATTTTTTCAAGGATCAAGATCCCGGCATCGTTGAGCGAGCAGCGGCGCTTGTACGCGAAGAGCTTGAATTGCTGATGCCCAAGCTTGAGCGGTACAGGAGAGACCTTAACGGCAAGCGGGCGGCGCTCTATGTAGGCGGCGCCTTCAAGGCATTCTCTTTGGTCAAAGCCTTTCGCCTCCTTGGGATGAAGGTTGTTATGGCAGGCTCTCAAACAGGTACCCGTGAAGATTATGAGGAGCTCCACGCCGTCACCGATGAAGGAACGATAATAGTTGACGACACCAACCCCCTTGAGCTGGTCCAGTTCATAAAAGAGAAGAAGGTTGATGTGCTGGTCGGGGGCGTCAAGGAGCGCCCAATAGCTTACAAATTGGGGGTCGGGTTTTGCGATCACAACCATGAGCGCAAAGAGGCGCTTGAAGGTTTCGTAGGGATGGCGAACTTCGCCGAGGAGATTCACCGTACGGTGATGAGCCCTGTCTGGCGCTTCGTCCCCCGAAACGAAGAAAGCTCTGGTGAATGATGGGCGAGCCAGCGAAATATGTCTCATCGACCAATGCATGCCGTCAATGCACTCCCCTGGGAGCATGCCTTGCGTTCAAGGGTGTGCGCGGAGCGGTTCCATACCTACACGGCTCGCAGGGGTGTGCTACCTACATGCGCCGCTACATCATCAGCCATTTCAGGGAGCCCATTGATATCGCCTCCTCCGCGCTTGGGGAGAAGCAGGCGGTCTTCGGTGGCGGCCCCAACCTCAAAGAGGGGCTCGTAAACGTAATAGGCAAATACTCCCCGGAAGTTATAGGAATAGCCACCACCTGCCTTACGGAGACTATAGGGGACGATGTAGCCTCAATTCTTATCGAGTTCGACCGTGAGTGGGGTGCTGCAAAGAAGGGCGAGCACCCCCAATTGGTGCGCGTATCGACTCCAAGCTACCAGGGTAGCCACGTGGAGGGTTTTCACGCCACGGTAAGGGCGCTGGCGGACCAGTTAGCCCTAAGCAGCGAAGGCGTCAATGAAAAGAGCGTTAATCTTTTTCCCGGTATCGTCTCCACCGCAGACCTAAGGGCCTTAAGGGAAATAGTCGAGGGTTTCGGTCTCACAGCGACGATACTCCCTGACTACAGCGACACCTTGGATGGACCAGCGCTTGATCGGTATATGCCAATTTCCCCAGGCGGCACGGGTATTGAGGAGATTAAGCTTATGGGGGGCGCCGTGGCCAGCGTAGAGTTCGCTTCTCTCCTTCCACGCAAGCTTAGCGCTGGAGAGTTATTGAAGGAGCGCTTCTGGCAGCGTCTGGATACGCTCGGATTGCCGCTGGGGCTTAGGGCAACAGACGCCTTTTTCAGTGCGCTAAGTTCAATCTCCGGTGAAAGTATTCCCGAGCGCTACAAGAGCCAACGGGGGCGCTTACTTGATGCCTTTGTAGATGGTCACAAATACCTCTCAGGCAAGCGGGCGGTCATCTACGGCGATGAGGAGCTTGCCCTTGGCCTGACTTCATTCATCGCAGAGGTTGGCATTCAGCCAGTGGTAGTCGCCACTGGGTCCTCCAACTCCGACTTTGAGGATGCGGTAAAGGGTGTCACCGAAGGATTGGTCCTAGAAGAGGTGAAGGTTGTGGATGGCGTTGATTTTAGCGAGATTGAAGCCCTCGCCGCTGAGGCAAAGCCAGACCTCTTGATTGGAAATTCAAAGGGATATCGTATTTCAAGAGAGCTGGGAGTTCCGCTTATAAGGGTGGGCTTTCCAATACACGACAGGTTCGGGGGACAGCGAACCCTCCACCTAGGTTATGAGGGGGCGCTCTCGCTCTTCGATAATCTAGTTAACGCGGTAATAACCAAAAAGCAGGAAGATTCGCCAATCGGGTACGCATATATCTAGCGGCGAGAGGAATGAAATCATGAATACAGTTATAGATAAGTCAAAGCACCCCTGCTTCAATGAGGATGTAAAAGGCATCTGCGGGCGAGTTCACCTGCCCGTTGCTCCCAAATGCAATATAAAGTGCAACTACTGCGATCGCCGCTATGATTGCGTTAATGAATCCCGCCCAGGAGTAACTACCGCCGTTCTCCGCCCGGAGCAGGCGGTGGGTTATCTTGATGCGGTGCTATCAGAAAACTCCGACATAACTGTTGTCGGGATAGCTGGCCCGGGTGACCCTCTGGCAAACCCTGAAGAGACTTTTGCGACCCTGCGCGCTATTCGAGAAGAACACCCGGAGATGCTCTTTTGCCTCTCAACCAACGGACTCGCGCTGCCAGCTCATGTTAAGGACCTTGTCGAGCTTGGCGTAAGTCATGTCACCGTCACCGTAAATGCCGTAGACCCCACTATTGGTGCTAAGGTTTACGGTTGGGTGCGCGACGGCAAGGTGATCCACCGTGGAGAGGCCGCCGCCAGACTTATGTGGGAGCGACATAGCGAGGGCATCTCGGCCCTCAAAGAGGCGGGGGTTATAGTCAAGGTGAACACCATCCTCATCCCAACCGTTAATGACCGCCATATTGAAGCGATTGCAAAGGAGCTGCAAACCCTCGGCGTTGATGTCTTGAATGTCATGGCGCTAGTGCCAAATGCCGGGACGCCTTTCGGAGAGCTCCCCGAGCCCGGACATGAGGATCTCCGCGCAGTTAGAAGCGTTGCGGAGGAGTACCTCCCCCAGATGAAGCATTGTCAGCGTTGCCGCGCCGATGCGGTAGGGCTGCTTGGACAGGACCAATCTGAAAAGTTCGGCGCTATCCTTACGGCCTTTTCAAGCGACCTCGGACTCGATATCTCAAGACCTTATGTGGCAGTAGCTACCCGCGAAGGGCTCCTCGTGAATCAGCACCTGGGAGAGGCGGACTCTTTCCAGATATGGGCCAAGGAGGGCGGCGAGTTCAAGCTCGTGGAGACCCGCCAGGCACCAGATAGGGGAGATGGCGTAGACCGGTGGCGAAGTCTGGGAAAACTTCTCTCCGATTGCCGGGCGGTTCTCGTCAGCGGCTTTGGAGAGGCTCCAAACGCGGTCCTTACCTCCATGAAAGTCCCCCCGATTGAAGTCTCCGGGTTCATATCCATGGCGCTTGAGCCAATCTTTGAGGGCAAGGGACTTGAGCAGTTGAAGAAGCGTCGTTCACCCGGCTGCTCCAAGGGGTTTGGCTGTGGAGGCGATGGCGGCGGTTGCGGATAAGTAAAGGTGGCGTCAGCCCTCTTTAACAGGGTCAACGTACCCCCCGGTGTTCTGGGCTCAGTGCTATACAATGAGCGACCGGTGCCCCTTGCCATCGAGGGGGTGCGCAGGAGCCACTCGCGGTTATTTGAAGCGCTTGGCGAGCTGGCGGAGCGCAAGGAGAGGGTCGACTATTTTCAGGGCTATATGGATGTTGCGTTCAGCCTGCATCAGTGGCGTGATGAGGAGGTGAAGCGTGCGCGCCTAGCGATAAAAAACAGCTACGTACGCTTTCTCCTCGGCTGGATATTCGACTCTAACTCAAGGGAGGGGGCAGTTCTGAAGAGTTGGGTTGAGAGCCGCTTTGGCCTCGCGCCTACCTTCCATAAGGAACCCCTGGGTGAAAGGGACTGTCCAGCCTATTTTTCCTACATGAAGGAGATGGCGAAGGGGCTTGGAGCGACCAACGCCATTTACGAACAGCTAGACCTCCTATATGAATTCATACAGGCCGAGCTTTTAGCACTCCATGGAGATGCGGCGCACATAACCCTCTTTCGCGGCGTACATGATTTCGATGAGCACCGCATCCTCTCCGTAGACGGCGGTACCCGCTATAAAATAAGACTTAACAACCTAAATTCATTTACCAGAGATGTAGAGAGAGCCTGGGAATTCGGAACCCGCGTGATGGAGGTTAGGGTGCCTACTCCAAAGGTATTTTTCGATGGAGCCCTCCTGCATGGAGCGCTGCTCCAGGGCGAGGAGGAGGTGCTTGTCATCGGAGGGGACTATGAGATCAAGCTCCGCTGGTACTGAATCCCTTTTGTTGGACCGGGCCAGGGGTTGCCTCCTGGGTGCAGCGCTAGGCGACGCGCTAGGTGCGACCGTTGAGTTTATGAGCCGTAGTGAGATAAAGGCACGCTACGGGGTTCATAAAAAGATTATTGGTGGGGGATGGCTCTATTTAAAGCCAGGGTACGTGACCGACGATACCCAGATGAGCCTCTGCGTAGCGAGGAGCCTGGTCAGGTCCTCCGGCTTTAACGCCGTGGATATGGCTGATGCCTTTGTGGAATGGATGAGGACCGGGCCGGTTGATATAGGCTCCACAGTAGCTCAGGGGCTGAGGCGGTATATAGCAAAGGGAAGGGTTGCCGCCAAGGAGAGCCAGTGGCATGGAGGCAATGGGGCGCTTATGAGAGTCGCCCCGGTGGCGATAGCTGCCCTGAATTGCCCCGATTCGCTGGAGGAGTGGGCGGTAGGTCAGGCACATATAACCCACAATCACCCCCTGTCGGACACTGTCTGTATCGCTGTCTCGCGGATGATTCAGAGCGCCCTCAAGGGGAGGCCCCTGCTCGAACTTCTAGAGATTGCCCACGAGCTTGTCCGCATACACCCCGAATTCACGTTCCGCCCTTATAATGGTAAGGCGGGAGGGTTTGTAGGAGAGACTTTCGCTACCGCGTTCAGCTCTTTTTATAACACCGACAACTTTGAAGATTGTCTAGTCGAATGCGTAAATCAGGGTGGGGACGCTGATACAACCGGCACTGTCGCTGGGATGATCGCGGGCGCATGGTATGGCGCCCGCGGGCTCCCCAAAAAATGGCTTAATAAGCTTGAAAAAAACACCAAAGCGGAGCTATTCGAACTCGCAAAGGGGTTGCTTGAGATAGGTTGATGTCAACCTCTTCACTGTCCGTATCGGTCCCTGAGCTCCCTGTGTAGGATCTTGCCTGTAGCCGTGCGGGGCATATCTTCGTCATTGATGAAGATTACATCCTTGGGTCGTTTAAAGCCGGCTATCTTATCCTTCAGGAAGGCTTGGATCTCCTTCGATAATTCATCGGTTGGCTCAAAACCGCCGCGTAAAATTATGAAAGCGCTCACGCGCTCGCCCCATTTATCATCTGGGAGCCCGACTACGGCTACATCCTTGACGCATGGATGCTCTCCTACCGCCTTTTCCACCTCGGTCGGGTAGACGTTCTCACCGCCCGTTATGATCATGTTTTTCTTTCGATCAACAAGATAATAGTAGCCGTCCTCATCTTTGTAGGCGATATCACCAGCTGAGAACCATTCCCCATGAAATGCCGCTTTCGTCTCCTCAGGAAGCTTCCAATACTCCTTAAAACACGATGGGGTTCTTGAAAATAGCTCGCCGGCCTCTCCCACAGGGAGCTCATTTCGGTTTTCGTCAAGAATTTTGATCAGCTCGGTACCGGGTATCTCTCTGCCAATTGAGGTTGGCTTAATCAGCTGCATCTCCGGCGGAAGCACTGTCACCTTGCCCGCCTCTGTGGATCCGTATGCCTCATACAAATTTGATTTGTTAAAAAAGCCCAGTATCTCCATCTTTGTCTCTTTGCGGACGGGAGCAGAGGAGCAGAGGAGCTTCTCAACGGAAGAGACGTCAAAGGAGGTTTTTACCTCTTCGGGGAGGTCTAAAATCATAATGTAGTGGGTAGGGACCAGTGAAGTGAAGGTGACTTTGAAATCTTGAAGAGTTTTTAAGAAATGCGCCGGGTCAAATGAGGCGACACTGTAAACAAGCGAGCTTGCGCCGCAGTAAAGAAGGGTGAAGCCGTAATATATGGAGTTTACGTGGCACATGGGCATTACAAAGAGGCCCCTGTCCCTCTTGGAAAAACCCATAGTTATGAAGTTGGTCAGGAAGAAGGCTACATAAGCCTCGTGGGTTCGCACAGCTCCCTTTGGGCGGCCCGTTGTCCCTGATGTATATGTAATAGTCCATATATCGTCGGGCGAAACCTCAATGGGCGGCTCTTCGGGGGAGCCGTTCTCCATAAGCTCTTCATAAGCTATATATCCCTCAGGTGCCTTCCCTTCGCCTACGTGGATCCACTTTGAGACGCACGGAAGTTTATCGCGAATCGAATCGGCGCCGGAGATAAAATCATCGGCTACAAGAAAAGCCGCCGTCTCTGAGTTTTCCAAGATGTATTGGTACTCTTTTGGGGCTAGGCGAAACATAATTGGTACGGCGACGAGTCCTGCTTTGGCAGTAGCGCCGTAAAACTCCATCCATTCAAGGGAGTTGTGAGCGATGAACGCGACACGGTCACCTTTTTTAAGGCCCAAGCCCAGCAGGGCATTGGCGAAACGGTTGCACCGCTCATTCCACTCGCTGAAGGTTAGCGAGCGGGAGAGATCGGCCACCGCTTCCTTGTCGGGTTCCTGGCTGGCAAGAACTTTGATAATGTTCCCTACAGGTATCCATCCGCTCATTATATTAAGCTCTCCCTCTTAGTTTTTCGTAAATCATCTCCGCCTATCCTAGGATGATGATTTTTCAATTGCCCGTTTTTCAACCGCTCTAACCATGTTGCTCATTGAGATGTAGTAGGGTACGGGTATCCCCTTTTCTTTTGCGTATTCAACGACCTTTGCCCCTAGGACATCAATCTCAGTTGGGCGCCCGGCTTCTATGTCATGGCACATCGAATCTTTATGTATTCCGACTTTGCTGAGATAAGCGATTCCCTGGGTCAGGTAGTCGTTGCCGAGGTCATACCCCTGCGCTTTGGCTACCGCCATGACCTCCTGGAAACAGGCATCAGCTATCTCCCTCGTCGGGGGGTAGTCCAGCGCCTCTCTTATTGTCATATCCGCAATAGCGCAGATTGAAGCCATCGTGCACTTCATCACCATCTTTTTCCAGACAGATAGTTTAATGTCCTCGACTGCCTCAGTTGCCAGGTCGCCAGAGGAGAGCAGCGCTGCAATGTCTTCGGCTCTTTTTTTACTAGTCTGTGTCAGCCCTCCTACTGGGTTTGGAGGGTTTATAAAGGCCACTTCGGAGTTGCCAGGGCCCCTTGAAGCTGCGCCATAGTTAAGTGACATCCGAAATGCGTTTTCTTTACCGAAAACCTCAGCCACCGTCTCCTCCGTACCCAAGCCGTTATGGCAGCTGACGACGAGTGTCTCATCTCTTGGCAGCACCGCTCCAAGCTTCTCCACCAACTCTCTTAGGCCGAACGCCTTTGTGCAGATGAAAATAAGGTTGGTGTCTGACCCACTGAGCTCAGAGAGGTCGGAGATGACATTTTCAACCGGCACTTTAAAATCCAGCGCACCGGTAACGGTGAGGCCCTCATTTTTGATCCTTTTAAACTTCTCAGCATCAGGGACGACTAGAGCCGCTCCGGGAGTGCTCCTTAAAAGTGCCGCGGCGAGAACCGTTCCCGTCGCACCGATTCCAATTACAGCAGGTTTTAGCTCTTTCATCTTTGTGCCGTCCTCTTTGGGTGTAAGGGGAACTTTGTTCTTAATGGATTATGAGACAAGCATAATAAATTGGATGGATAACGGCACGCCCAAAATCCCAAAAATATATTTTTTTCGGTTTATCCAAATACGTCTAAAAAAATTGGCGTTTAAAAATTAAACGCTGAGGAGTTCCAGCCCCTATGCTTTTTGAATAGAAAACCCAAGATCATCTTCAAAAAAAAGGCACATCGGAATTGGTGGACAAGGCGTGTCGTATGATTTTTAAAAAGCAAAAAAAATTATGAAATGAACGCAAAACGACATGTCGCATAAGTGTTTCGTGCTTTATGCGCGTCCAATTGACTGTACTGATAATATAGGTGTGATATGGTGATTTTTACAGCTCACGAAAATAAACTCTTGTTTTGCACCAGGCAATGAAATAATATCTCAGCACTGTGAAAATTACTAGAGAGATTTCTCTGCGGGAGGCTCTATTGGATACCAGAGAGATGGCCCGGAAGTTTTCAGCGGCCATGGGGCACTCACAAGATGATTCGCCCAATGGAGGCGACAAAGAGATTTGGATGGCGCTTCGGATCTGGGTGGCGCTCTCCAGGGCCCATATCTCGGTTGTTGCAAGAGAGCAGATTGAGCTAACCCAGGAGGGGATTACTCGCGGCGAATTCGGAGTAATGGACGCCCTGTATTTCTGCGGCACTATGCTAATCAGTGACATACAAAGGAAGATCCTACTATCGAGCGGGGGAGTGACTTACTTGGTAGATAGGCTTGAGAAGAAGGGCTACGTCAAGCGCACACCCCTGAAGGAGGATAGAAGGGCGATATCCGTTTCCCTCACCTCCAAGGGCGAAAAGCGTTTTATGGAGATATTCCCAAACCATGCGCATGGCTTGATGGAGACTATGGAGGTGTTGAGCCTGGATGAGCAGATGATGCTCAAGGATATGCTCAAGAAGATTGGCCTTCGCGCTGTCGAGCTAGTGGATGGAAAACAGAGGACTGTGGCAAACAACAAATAGCGTTTAAAACATAGCGACAAAGCATGCACGCATCATACATGTTTTTTTGTCCACCACAATCATAGGAGGAATGTGCAATGCGAAAAATGCTCAAATCGTTTTTACACGTAGGACTCATGGCCGCCCTAGTCGGAATGCTGCCCGTCAACGCAAGCGCTGACACTATCAAAATCGGTTCAATTGCACCCCCGAAGAATGGCCATACCCTCAGCCTCATGAAGATTGCCGACGAGCTTCGCGAGGAGACCGGAGGTCGCATCGACATGCAGGTCTTCCCCCTTGGTCAGCTGGGCAATGAGCGCTCCCTCTGCACCCAGGTCCAGTCCGGCACCCTTGAGATGGTCTCCGCTACGACAAGCGTGCTTCAAAACTTCATCCCAGAGGTCGCTGTTATTGACCTGCCCTTCATGTTCCCTGATATCAAGACTGCTCATGCGGTGGAAGATGACCCTGAATTTCAGGAAAAACTCTTCTCCTACTTCGGTAAGAAGGGTTTCGTCGGCCTGGGCTTCTCAGAGGACAGCCTCCGTCAGATGTGGAACACCAAGCGCACAATCCGTAAGCCTGAGGATTTCAAGGGCCTAAAGATCCGTACCATGAACTCCCCCATAATGCTTGAGACCTTCAAAGCCCTCGGGGCTTCTCCGGTCGGTATCCCCTTCCCAGAGGTTTACAGCGCCCTTCAGACCGGCGTTGCGGATGGCGTGAACGCTTCCTATGTCGCCTCCACAATGATGAAGTTCCCCGAAGTCACCAAGTACCTCACGGTCAGCGAGTTCCACATGAACACGCCCATTAACGTGGCTAACATTGACTGGTGGGAATCCCTGAGCGCTGAAGACCAGAAGCTCATCAAAGATGCCTTCGGCAGAGCTACAAAGTACAACCGCGAGATGAATGACAAGGTCGCCGCGCATCTGCCCCCGGACGGCAAGCGCTCCGTAGATGATTACTTCAAAGATCAGAAGGTTGAGATTACGAAGCTGACCGCTGAAGAGCGTGAGGAATTCAAGAAGGTTCTTGCCCCTGTATGGGATGTGTATCGCGAAAAACTCGGTAACGAACTGGTTGATTTTGTCGTCGCCAAGGTTAAAGAACACTCCGCAATGTAATTTTTTTCAAGTAGAACCGGGTGGTGGTCCGCAGTGGGTTTTCCCCGCTTCGGATCGCCATCTTTCTCTTATCTAGTTTAGTTTTTGGAGAGTGAAATGAAAGCCGCAATCAAGTGGCTCAACCGGTTGGAAGAAGTGACACTGACCATGACCCTCCTTGGGTTGGCGGTGGTTGCTTTCACCCAGGTATGTACTCGATATCTTATGGGAATAAGTTTCGACTGGTTTGAGGAAGGTGGACGTTATGTGGGGGTGTTTGTAACTTTTCTTGGCGCTGGCATAGGCGTGCGCAAGGGTACTCACTTTACAATGGAGCTGGTGGCAGACATGCTTCCAAAGCCGGTCTCCAGGGTGCTTGCTCTTCTTGTTGGTTTTCTAAGTGGTTCATGCTTTGTGATGGTAGCTTATTACGGCTTCGTCCTTGTGCAGAGAAACTACAGATTTGAAGTTTCATCGGCTGCAATTGGCGCTCCGATGTGGTTGGTTTACCTGCCGATCCCCGCGCTATCCGTGGTCATCGCAATTAGGTTTTATATTACTGCCATAAAGAAATTCAGGAGCAGCGGCCATGCGGCGGGGGAGGTGGTTAAATGATTACCACTATCGTCGTAGGTTTCGTTGTTATGATGCTGGCAGGTGTACCGATTATGGTCCTGCTGATGTCGCTTACCGCCCTTGTCGTGTCGCTGCACACATCGACACCTTTAAGGATTATCCCCGAACAGCTCTTCAACGCGCTTGACAGCTTTGTCCTTCTAGCCGTTCCCTTCTTCATCCTTGCCGGATCGATTATGAGCAAGGGGACCATCGCAAAGAGGCTGATAGCCTTCATCAACAGCCTGGTTGGCTGGGTTCCGGGCGGCCTTGCCGTTGCAGGTGTCGGCGCATGTGTCTTCTTTGCCGCTATATCAGGCTCGGGTATGGCCACTATAGCCGCTATCGGCGGAATAATGCTCCCTGCCCTGAAGGATGCCGGCTATGACAGACGATTTTCCCTAGGTTTGCTAACAACTGCCGGTTCCCTCGGCATTGTCATACCTCCATCGATTCCAATGATCCTCTACTGCCTTGTTATGAACACCTCTGTTGCCGAGATGTTCATGGCAGGAATTATGCCCGGCCTTCTTATCGGCCTTTTGCTTGCCGGGTGGACTCTCTTTTTGGGCTACAAGAAGAATTGGAGAGTCAAGACCAAGCCCTCCATCGCAGAGGTGGTTCGCACCGGCCGCGAGGGTTTTTGGGCCATTATGCTTCCTGTAGTTGTGCTTGGGGGCATCTATGCGGGTGTCTTCACCGCCACAGAGGCGGCCGCCGTAAGCGTAGTCTATTCAATATTAGTCGAGGTGTTCATACATAGGGATTGCACCTTGAGAGAGCTGCCTGATGCGTGCTTAGAGGCGTGCGTTCTCTCCTCCTCAATCCTTATCCTCCTCGCCGGCGCCCTTACCTTCAACTGGCTTTTGACCGCACAGCAGATTCCAGCGAATCTTGCCCAGTTCATCCTATCGCATATAGACAGCCCCTGGATGTTCCTCTTCATGGTCAACATCCTGCTGCTTCTTCTCGGTTGCGTAATGGACAGCGTAAGCGCGGTCATGGTTCTTGCTCCGCTCTTTATGAACACCTTGCAGGCGTACAACATAGACCTAATCCACTTTGGCGTGATCATGATTCTCAATATGGAGTTCGGCATGCTTACGCCACCCTTCGGGCTCAACCTATTCGTAGCCATGGGAATAAGCGGCGAAAGGCTGGAGGTGGTCGGTCGTGCCGTAATCCCATTCCTGCTGCTGCTTTTAGCTAGTTTGGCTGCGATCACGTATATCCCGGACATATCGTTATTTTTGCCTAAGCTATTCCTGCGCTAATTGAGCTAAGGACGGCTGAGGTTTTTTTGGTGATGATTTTCCCGTGTATTCCGCATTCTTGTTTCAGAGGGTAGGTAATGAAAGATTTTGAAACCAAGATTTTTACTACAAATCCCGACCCCAAGGGCAGGATCATCCCGACCCTTGCGCCCGCTGCTCTCGAGGTTGCTTATCGTGACGGCGGAGAGATGGTACTTCGCTCTCCCCAGGAGTTGGCGGAGTATCCAACTAACATCTGTGAGAATCTCAAGAAGTGGGCAGAGCTGGCAGGCGACAGGACCTTTATAGCGCAGCGTAATTCCGAGGGAGAGTGGGAGAGCGTTACATACAGCCAAGCTCTAGGCCTGGTAAGGTCGATAGGTCAGGCCCTCCTTAATATGGGGCTGAGCGCCGAAAAGCCGGTTATGATCCTCTCCGACAACAGCATAAACGTAGCGATGCTAATTTTAGCGTCTATGTATGTTGGCGTTGCAGTTTCGCCTATCTCGCAAGCTTATTCCCTGGTCAGTCAAGACCATGAGAAGCTTCGCCATGTTTATGGGATAGTACGCCCGGGCCTTGTCTATGCAGCCAATGGGAAACGCTTCTCAAAGGCGCTTGCCGCGCTTAACCTGGATGGTGTAACTGTCGTGGTTGAGAATGACCCGCCGACCACCGGCGATACGGCACTCTTCTCAGAGCTGGCTTCAACTACTCCGACCGAGGCTGTTGAGGAGGCTTTCTCCAGGGTTACTCCCGATACCATCGCCAAGATACTTTTCACATCAGGTTCAACCAATGCTCCCAAAGGGGTTATAAATACCCAGCGGATGATAAACTCAAGCCAGCAGTCCATAGCTCAGATATGGCCCTTTCTTGAGGAGAAACCGCCAGTCTTTCTCGATTGGCTACCCTGGAATCACACCTTCGGCGGCAACAAGAGCTTCAATATAATTCTGAGAAATGGCGGCACCCTTTATATTGATGCAGGTAAACCCGTTCCGGGCGCGATAGAGACTACAGTCAAAAACCTTCTTGATGTATCTCCCACGGTATCCTTTAACGTGCCCAAGGGCTATGATGCGCTGTTGCCATACCTTGAGAGTGACGCCGCTGTCAGCGAGTCTTTCTTCAAAAATATGGACATGATCTTTTACGCTGCAGCGGCCCTTCCCCAGAATCTTTGGACACGTCTGGAGAAGCTTTCTGAGAAGTACAGAGGGGAGAAACTTTTTATGGCGTCGGGCTGGGGTGCGACGGAAACATCGCCGACGATAGCGATGGTTCATTACCCCATCGAGAAGGCAGGGGTAATCGGATTGCCGATGCCGGGCTTCGAGATTAAGCTTACTCCCAACGCCGGCAAGATGGAGATGCGGGTCAAGGGCCCCAATATTACACCAGGTTACTATCAAGAGCCTGAGCTCACCAAAAAGGCTTTCGACGAAGAGGGCTTTTACTGTATAGGTGATGCTGGAAAGTTTGCGGACCCGGATAATCCCGCGATTGGTCTTGCTTTCGACGGCAGGGTAACGGAGGATTTCAAGCTCACAACAGGTACATGGGTGAGCGTGGGCACCCTCCGGGTAAGCGCTATAGAAGCTGCATCGCCATACATTCAGGATGCGGTAATCACAGGTCACAATCAGGACTTCATAGGGATTATGGTTTGGCCGAACTTGGACGAGTGCCGTTGCCTGGCTCCTGAGTGTGGTGATGACCCAGAAAAGCTGATCCGCTCAGAAGCGGTAAAAAATGCCATACGCGAAAAGCTTTTGGAGCGCAACCAGGAGCAAAAGGGCTCCTCTACAAGGATTCTCAGGATGGTGATCCTTAGCGAGCCCCCGAGTCTGGACGCCAGCGAGATCACAGATAAAGGATATATAAATCAGCGCGCTGTCCTTGAAAACAGGCATGAAATTGTAGCTGAGATATATGAAGAGACACCAACTGACAGGGTCATAGTAATTTAAATATTAAAAACTTTGCCTTGATGGTAAGTGGCGAAAGCTCTTTTTCGCCTGTTCTTTTTCCTGGCAAATATTGAACTGAGGAGTTGTTGAGATGTTTACAAAGGCTTTCATTCCCTACCGCGCATATTACTCTAGCCCCTTCTCAAAGTGGCAGATGTCCTTCGCCAACGTGCACTCATTTGAACTGGGTGCCCAGACGGTAAACCGTTGGATGGCACAGAAGGATTTGGACCCCATGCAGTTCGATTACCTGTATCTCGGTTACACAATTCACCAGAAGCAGGCATTCTACGGTGCGCCCTGGATGGCTGGGATGATTGGCGCTTTAAATACCACTGGCTGTAGCGTTACACAGGCTTGTTCCACCTCCACAACTTGCCTTTACAACTCCGCTGTAGGCATTGAGGCTGGAACATTCTCCAATGTAATAAATGTCATGGTTGACAGGTGCTCAAATGGTCCCCATGTCGTTTGGCCCAACCCTCCCGGCCCGGGTGGTGAAGTTATCTCTGAGAACTGGATGATGGAAAACTTCGGTCGCGATCCACATGCAGGCGGCTCTATGGTCCAGACAGCAGAGAATGCGGCCAAGGAGATCGGTCTTACCAAGGAGCGCTGTGACGAGGTCGCTGCCAGACGTTACGAGCAGTATGCAGACGCCCTTAAAGATGACCGCGCCTTCCAGAAGGGATACATGTTCCCGGTAGAGGTAAAGGTTAGCAGGAAAAAGGTCAACGTTATTGAGCAGGACGAAGGTCTCGTGCCCACCACCTTGGAGTCGCTTACCGGTTTAAGGCCCGTGGCAGAGGGTGCGGTGCACAGCTTCGGCTCCCAGACACACCCCGCTGACGGCAACGCTGCCGTCATCGTCACCACCAAAGAGCGCGCCAAAGAGCTTAGCTCTGACCCCTCCATCACCATACAAATTTGCTCCTACGGGCAGACCAGGGTTGAGAAGGGGATGATGCCCAAGGCGCTGGTGCCTGCTGCTGAGATGGCGCTTGAAAAGGCAGGGATTACCGTTGCCGACGTCAAGGCAGTAAAAACGCACAACCCCTTTATCGCAAATGACCTCTACCTCTGCGAGAAAATGGGCTTCGATGCGATGGACATCAACAACTACGGCAGCCCCCTAGTCTTTGGGCACCCCCAAGGCCCGACGGTAGCTCGCTGCGTCATAGAGTTGATTGAGGAGTTGGTCGGCAAGGGTGGAGGTTATGGTCTTTTCACCGGTTGTGCCGCTGGTGATACCGGCGCGGCGCTGGTGATCAAAGTTTCCTGCGACTAATAGGTTGACTTATGAAGACGAATAAAGAGCTTTACCCATCATACCAGAACCCATTCCTCATCGAGCCGGGACGACCGCTGCCCGATGAGGTTGCCGTAGTCGGCGCGGGCACCATCGGACCCGATATCGCCTACTACCTCATAACCGGCCTCCCGGAGAGCTGTAAAATATATCTCGTGGATGTTGTTGAGGATCCGCTTAAAAAAGCCGAGCAGCGCTTTGCTGGATACGCTCAAAAGGCGGTAGACCGCCGGAAGATGAAGCCGGAAAAGGTAGAGAAGCTCCTCGGTCGCGTCGTCTATACGACAGACTACAATGAGATACGAAATTGCGGCCTTGTAATTGAAGCTGCAACGGAAGATCTAGGGATCAAGAGGAAGATTTTTACTACCCTTGAAGAGACCCTTGGCGAAGACGCCATTTTAGCGTCAAATACAAGCTCCATCCCGGCGGACCAGATCTTCAGCCACCTGAAGCATCCTGAGCGCACGACAATAACGCACTTCTTCGCGCCAGCATGGAGGAGCTTGCCGGTTGAGGTGATCAACTGGGAGTCTGCGGACCCCGAGGTGCTCAACTACCTAATATGGTTCTTCGCCGCTACAGGCAAGACGCCCGTAGTCACCGACAACGTCTACTCCTTCCTCCTAAACCGCATCTTTGAGAACTGGACCAATGAGGCTGCATACCTTGTTGAAGGCGCCACCTCGGTTCAAATCGACTCGGTGACAGAGCAGTATGTAGGCGCTGGACCATTTTTCGTGCTCAACATGTCAAATGGCAACCCGATTGTCTACTCATCTCAGACGCGCCGCATGGCCGAGCGCTCCTGCTATGACCCTTCGCCGCTTCTACTCTCGGTGAAATCCTGGGAGACAAAGAAGCCGGGCACCCCGATAGAGGTGCCGATGGACGTGGCTGAGTGGGTAAGCGACCGCATGCTCGGCCTTGTATTTTCGCAGTGCTTTGATATTGCGGATCGCAACATTGGCACAAGGGGAGACCTAAACTTTGGCAGCATCGTGGGTCTCGGTTTCAAAAAGGGCGTATTCGACCTTATGGCTGACCTCGGCACAAAAGAGGTTGAGCGCATAGTAGCAAGATATGAAGAGGAGCGCCCCGGCTTCCCGCAGCCAAAGAGATCGATTGAGGAGTATCTGGATTTCCCAAGAGATCTTCTGGTTGATGATAAGGATGGAGTTAGAATCCTTACCATACGAAGGCCGCAGGCGGTCAACGCCCTTGGCCTTGGCACCTGTGCCGAGCTTCTCAAAGAGCTTAAGCGCGGCGCCGATGATCCCTCGGTCAAGGGCTTCGTAATCACAGGCTATGGAACCAAAGCGTTCTGCGCCGGTGCCGATATTAACGGCTTCATCGCCACCTTCGGCGACAGGCGAGCAGGGTTTGCCCTGGCTTCAGGCAACTCCGAGGTTCTTCACTACATCGACCAGATGGACAAGCCGGTGGTTGCCGCGGTAAACGGCTTAACGATGGGCGGCGGCTTTGAGGTTGCCTCCCGCTGTCACAGCATGGTCGCCACTAAGAACGCATTCTTCCAGCTGCCCGAGATTACGCTGGGCATTCTCCCCGGCATGGGCGGCGCGGTTATCCCTTATCGCAAATGGCCCCACGCCGCAGAAACCTTCCACGGCATGATAGGCGAGGCAAAAAGACTCACACTGGATGAGGCTGTTGAGATTGGTGTTGTAAAGAAAGTGGCTGATAGTTACACCGAGCTCATTGAAGCTGCAATATCCGAGGTCAACCGCCTTGAAGGCAAGGTGCCTAGGATACAGGACGCCCCCGTCGACATTCCCCCGTTCACGGTGCCCGAAAGCCCCGTGGCAGAGAGCAAGTTGCCGCTGAGCGTAGAGGCGCTAAGTGTAGTCGCGGATGTGGTCAACAGGGCCGCCGCCGCTCCCAGCTTGGCAGCTGCGCTTGATATAAATTATAAGGGCTCGGGGGAGATATCCTGCATAGCCGCTTCACGAGAAGGTGTAAGCGCTTTTCTTGAGAAACGTAAGCCGAACTTTAGTAAATAGCTAAAGTAGTTCCACAAAGAGGCCCCTCCTCCACCGTCCATGGCCGGTCGGGGGGAGGGGCCTCTTGCTTTTCATTCAAAGATAAATTTGAAAATTATCTATTACGAAGGCTATTTTTCGTTGCATAAATTTGCCTCATAGCTGTAAAGTACAGCACTGAGGTAAATATGGTTCCCCAATGGGGAGCGGCGTCGAGGGCCAAGAAATGACAGCGAATGAACGAGCCGGAAAATTTGGCGAGGCGATGGGTGGAGGTGATGCCAACGGTGGTTACACAGCAGAGCAGGTTTGGTCATCACTGCGTCTGTGGGTTGCGTTTGCCAGGGCTCATTCAGCGATAGCCGCGAGGGAGCAGCATACGCTGAGCAAGTATAATTTGACCCGTGGAGAGTTCGGCGTAATGGACGCGCTCTTCTTTAAAGGGCCTCTCTCCCTTAGCGATATTCAGCGTAAGATAATTGTTTCAAGCAGCGGCATAACGTACCTGGTGGATCGCCTTGAAAAAAAGGGGATGGTTAAACGTCAGCCAGCTCCCGAGGACAGGCGCTCTACCTTCGCTGCTTTGACGGATGAGGGTGAAGAGTTTTTCAAAGGAATATTTCCAAAGCACGTTATTGGTCTCGCTGAAGTTTTCTCCGATATGACAAATAAGGAGAGCGAGAGAGGCATGGAATATTTTAACGAAATCACCAAACGAGCGACATCTCTCCTTGAAAAGGAAATTGCCAAGGAGAGCGAAAAAATCGGCTGAGGGTATTAACCCCTCGCCCCAAAACCTTTAAATACCGAAGGTGCTCTTAAGCGATAGGCTACGGGCGCGACAATTTTTTGGATGTAAAATTTATCTATGGCGACACTCTTGAGAAGGAGGAGCATATGCATCTGGAGCCATTTGAATATGAAAAACCAAATAGTCTGGTGGAGCTTGAAGCGCTACTAAGTAAACACGCTGATGAGGCGCGTCTCCTTGCTGGCGGTACCGATCTGCTTGTCCTGGTGAAGGAGAAGATCCTTAGCCCCAAGATGATCATCGACATAGGAGATGTCGCCGCCCTTCAGGGAATCACAGCAGACCCAGCCAAAGGACTGACGATCCTTGCCGGTACTAAAGTCTCCACCATCGAGCATAGCGCCGAGGTGAAAGAGTTTGCCCCGGCGCTAAGCTTTGCGGCGGCTCAGCTTGGGTCTTCGCAGGTAAGGCATATGGCGACGATGGCGGGCAATGTCTGCCACGGCTCTCCCTCAGCGGAGACATCCCCTGTGCTGCTTGCGCACGGTGCAGTTTTAACTATCGCCAAAGCCGGTGGTGAGCGTGAACTGCCGATATCCGACTTTTGGCTGGCTTACAGGAAGACAGCCCTGGCGCCCGGCGAGTATCTCAAGGCCTTCACCCTTCCGGCGTTGCCTAAGAATGCAGCTGTTGAGTACGCTTTTAAGGGTCTTCGCGGCGCTATGGAAATTGATATGGTGAACGTAGGCGTTTACCTGGAGCTCGAAGAAGATCTTGAGACTGTAAAAGAGGTCCGTATAGGTATGGGCGCAGTCGGACCCATTCCATACCGTGCTGTTAAAGCGGAGGCTGAGCTTAAAGGGATGAAGGTGGATGACGCCTTTTTTGCCAAGGCTGGAGAGTTAGCGGCCGCCGAAGCGACCCCCATTGATGACGTTCGCGCTACTGCGGATTACAGAAAGAAGCTCATGTCCGTGCTTACCCGCAGGGCGTTCTCTGCGGCTTTCGCCAGGATCAAGGGTGAATAACATGAAAAAAATAATAACGCTTAACATAAACGGTGATGACTACGATCTGGCTATAAAGCCGACAGATTTTCTTGTGGACATTGTACGGGACACGGTTGGGCTTACCGGTACGAAGAAGGGTTGCAATATTGGTGATTGCGGCGCTTGCACCGTTCTCGTAGACGGAAGGCCGATTCTCTCGTGCCTTACGCTGGCGATGAGCGTGGTCGGTAAAAAGATAAAGACCATTGAGGGTGTAGCAGATGGACCAGAGCTTGATCCGGTCCAGCAGGCATTCATCGACAAGGGTGCTATCCAATGTGGTTTTTGCACTCCGGGGATGATTCTCTCCACCACAGCGCTCCTTGAGAGAAATCCCGCCCCGACAGAGGAAGAGATTAAACATGGGCTGGCTGGCAATATCTGCCGCTGCACCGGGTATGTGAAAATCATAGACGCCGTCAAGCATGCGGCAGTGCTTAAGACGAAGGAGGGAACCGATGTCAGATAGGAAATTTTCGGTCATCGGGACCGACCAGGTTCGCAAAGAAGCCCCTGATAAGGCGCGAGGGGAGGCGATTTACGCCGACGATATAAGGCTACCGCGCATGCTGCATGGGCGGATCAAACGCTCCGATTACGCACACGCCAGGATAATCTCCATAGACACCAGCGCCGCCGAAGCTTTGCCAGGAGTAAAAGCTGTCGTCGTTGGCTCCGAGGCACCTCAGAAATACGGCATCGTTCCCCAGGCGCCAACTGAAACGGCGATGGCTATTGACAAGGTCCGCTATCATGGTGAGCCCGTTGCGGCGGTTGCGGCGACAGACCCCGATATCGCAGAGAAAGCCCTTGACCTCATAGAGGTTGAATACGAGCCGCTGCCTGTTTACGTAAATACCCACGACGCTATCGCGGAGGGGGCTGTTGCTCTCCACGAGGATAATAAGTATGGCAACATCGCTTATCAGGCGCGTCAGGAGTTCGGTGAGGTTGACAAGGCTTTTGAGGAGAGTCACCTAGTCATAGAGAAGACCTACAAAACGAGCTACGTCAACCACGTCTTTATGGAGCCTCACTCAGCGGTCGCCCGCTTCGACGACAATGGTGACCTTAGAATGTGGTCCTCCACGCAGGTGCCACACTATCTTCATACCATGCTCTCCAAGGTCATGGATATGCCGATGGCCAAGATTCACGTAACCGTCCCCAATGTGGGCGGCGGTTTCGGCGGCAAGGGCGAGGCCTCCAACAATGAGCTCATAGCGGCGCTACTCTCACGTAAGGCGCGCAGGCCCGTTAAGGTTATCTATAGCCGCCGTGAGGTATTCCTCCAGCACAGAGGCCGCCACCCCATCGAAATGAAGGTGAAGATGGGCGTTGATAAAGAGGGTTACATTACCGCTATCGACTACGACGGCCTGATGGACGGCGGCGCTTATGGCGCATGGGGTATCATCATCCTCTTCTACACAGCCGCTATGCTCCACCTGCCCTACAAGGTCAAAAACGTCCGCTTCTTCGGCAGGCGCATATATACCAACAAACCAACATGTGGACCGATGCGTGGCCTTGGCGGCGTACAGCCCAGATTCGCCCTCGAAAGCATGATGGACGAGCTGGCCATCAAGCTTGGCATGAGCCCCTATGAACTGAAGCTCAAAAACGCCATCGACAAGAAGCACGTCACGGTCAGTGGTGTTCATGTCCGCCACTCCGAGTACAAGAAGTGCCTTGAGGAGGTCGTCTCCGAATCCGGTTATCTTGACAAGCATGGCAAGTTGCCCTTTGGCAAGGGCGTCGGGCTAGCCGGTGGTTACTACATTTCGGGCACCGCTTACACCCTCTATATGTCCTACAAGCCCCACTCAACTGCACTTATAAGGTTGGATTCTGAGTCTGGCGTTACCCTCCAGTGCGGAGCGACGGATATCGGACAGGGCTCCAACATGGTGCTGGCTATGATGTGCGCCGAAAAGCTGGGGCTGCCCTACGAGTCCATCCACGTGATTAGCGGCGATACGAAAAACGCGCCCTTCGACCTCGGCAGCTTCGCCAGCCGCGTTACAGTAGCGGCAGGGTCAGCGGTCTGCGAGGCCGCCGACAAGCTCATCGAGCAGATTCTGCCCATCGCTGGTGTGGCCCTCGGTTGCAGAGCTGACCAGCTAGCGGTCGGCAATGGAGAGATATACTCCATCTATGAAAAAGAGATAAGGATGCCCTTCTGGGACGCCGTCGAGAAGTATATCGCGGCGCACGGTCCCCTCTCAGCCACCGGCTCATATACCCCCCCGAGGCGCACCGGCGACTTCAAAGGCGGCAATGTCGGTCACAGCCCCACCTACGGCTTCACCGCGCACGTCGCGGAGGTCGATGTCGATACCGAGACCGGCGAGGTTAAGGTAGTAAATTACAACGAGGCTGGTGACTGCGGTCAGCCGATCAACCCGCTCTCCGTTGAGGGTCAGGTTGAGGGCTCCATCGTTATGGCGATGGGGCAGGCGCTCTACGAAGAGATCAAGATGACCCCCGACGGGCGACTCATGAACCCAAATCTTCATGACTACAAGGTTCCCACGATGAGGGATATCCCCAACATCAAGACGTTGGCCGTGGAATCCTACGATGAAGATAGCCCCTTTGGCGCGAAAGAGGCTGGCGAGGGGCCGATTCAGCCCACAATACCGGCAATTCTTAACGCTATTTACGATGCGATCGGCGTAAGATTTACAGAGATGCCGGTTACCCCCGAGAAGGTGCTCGCGGCTTTGGCGGCCAAGGGGCAGGAGTAGCTCTTAGCCCCGAAGCNCCGAAGCATGGGCGTAAATTATAAAATGACCAAGCGATTGGTTGGATAGATAAAACCAGGAGAACCTTTATGAGTGAAAAGGTCAGCGTAAAAGAGTTGGTCAACGATCCTAAAAGAGTTGGTGTGATGGCTACAACGAATCGCGCCGGTGAGCCTAACGCGGCAGTTTTCGGCTCACCTTACATGCCCGATGACCTGACCCTGGTAATGGGGCTGGGTGAGACGCGCACCGCGCAGAACCTCCTTGAGTCTGGTAAAGCTACTTTCCTCAGCATTTTGCCGGGAGAAAGCAGCGCTGATACCAAGGGAACCAGGTTGTATCTGAAGGTCCGCGTTATGGAAAAAGAGGGGCCAAACCTCGAAGAAATAAGGCAGAAGATAGCTGCGGTAGCTGGCCCTGGCGCAGCCGGGCGTATCAAATACGCGGTCTTCTTCGATGTAGAGGCCACTAGGCCGCTCATCGATTGGAACGTTTGATAACTCAACGTTTCTTCTTATGGGTTGGTTAATTTTAATAACGGTTAAATAAATATAGGGGCGAAACTCATGCGCACTATAGAGACTGTTGGTGTAGTAGGCTTCGGCGTCATGGGCGCGGCGATAGGGTTAAATGCCGCCATGGCTGGATACAAGGTCGTCTTCAAGGAGATGAACGACGAGCTGGTTAAAGCGATGTACGATAAATGGGTTATCTCCGCGCTTAAAAAGCGTGTCGAGCGCGGCAAGATGACTCGGGAGCAGATGGACACCGTCGCCGGGCTTATCCAGGGTACAAGCCAGTATGAAGACCTGGACGTCTGCGACCTTGTCATTGAGGCAGCCGTTGAAAATATGGACCTCAAGATAAGCATCTTCGGCGAGCTCTCCAAGGCTTGCAAAAAAGATGCAATACTCGTAAGCAACACCTCAACCTTCCTCATTGAGAAGGTCATGTCCAAGGTCGAAGGGCAGGAGCGCACTGCGGGACTCCATTACTTCTTCCCCGCAAATGTAAATAAGCTGGTCGAGGTTATACGCCAGAAGGCTACCAGTGACGAGACCTACAACCTCCTTATGGAGTTCGCCTCCAAAAATGGAAAGGTTGCTATCTCCGTCAAGGACTTCCCCGGCTTTGCCATCAACCCCGTCTTTATCGCAGCTTACTCGGTGCTGGACTCTTTTTATGACGGCGATAAATACAATGTCGCAACCCTTGACGACATCTCCAAGGAAACACTGGGCGTTCGTTTCGGGGTTATGTGGGTACAGAACGGCTCCGGTCTGGGGACTGCATACCACGCCGCTGTTTCAATGCATGAGTATCTTGGCGAGACGGATATCGGTTTCCCGGTGGCGCCTACCTCTTTGAAGGAAAAATTTGAGGCCGGTGAGTCCTGGAACCTCGAAGATGGTGATATAAATACAGATAAGGAGGCGCGGAAATACGTTGCCGAGCGACTCCTTGGCGCAATCTTCGCCATTTCAACTCAGCTAATCGAGAAGGATGTTGTCACAGAAGAAGACCTTGAGGTTGGCATTAGAACCTCCCTTGCATGGCCCAAAGGCCCCTTCGGCCTCATGGATGAGATGGGCGCTGATGAGGTTAAACGGTTGGTGAAGCTCGTAGTTGATGGGGGGTATTTCAAGCTTCCCTCAAAGTTCGCGGCGTAGATAATTCAAATAGATTCCCCCATAGCTCCATGCCTGAATGTGGAGTTATGGGGATGTTTTCTGATTCAATGAGGATGGTTAGATGAGCGCTGAGATTTACGGCCCAGAGCACAGGATATTTAGAGAAACTTTCAGGCGTTTTGTAGCTAACGAAATTACGCCAAATGTCCCCCAGTGGGAGAAGGATGGCGCTGTCCCGAGAGAGCTATGGCTCAAGATGGGCGAGCAGGGCTTCCTCTGCCCCTGGATACCTGAAGATATGGGTGGGCTTGGGCTGGGGTTTGAATACTCAGTTATTTTAAACGAAGAGCTGATCAAGGGTGACGCATATGGTTTTGGTGTGCCGCTGCACAGCGATGTAGCGGTCCCTTATGTTGAGTCCTACGCAAGTGATGAGATTAAAGAGCAATGGCTCCCCAAGTGCATCTCTGGGGAGGCTATAGCTTGCATCGGCCTCTCCGAGCCGGGCACGGGCTCAGACTTGGCGGCTATAAGGACAAAGGCCGTAAAAGAGGGTGATGAATATGTCATCAGCGGCTCTAAAGTATTCATCACAAATGGAATTCTAGCTGATTTCTGTGTCCTGGCATGTAAAACCGACCCCTCCGCCGGACACAGGGGAACAAGCCTTATCTTTGTCCCCCTTGACCTGCCTGGCGTTAAACGTAGAGCCCTTGAGAAGATGGGCTCACACATGCAGGATACTGCGGAGCTCTCCTTTGACGAAGTCAGGGTCCCGCTGGGTAACCTTCTTGGCAAGGAGGGCGAAGGGTTCAAATATATGATGGCGAAACTCCAGCGAGAAAGGCTGGAGGTATGCATCAAGAGCCAGGTCATGGCTGAGGAGTGCTTCAAAGAGGGGATGGAGTACGCCAAAGAGAGAAAAGCCTTCGGCAAGCCCATCGGGGACTTCCAGGCAAACGCCTTCAAGCTGGCGGAGATGGCGACCGACATAGAGTTTGGCAGAACTTTTCTCGACTCATTGATAAACGACTTCATAAATGGCGTTGACATCGTTCAGCGTGTCTCAATGGCTAAATACTGGCTGGGTGAGATGGTCAATAGAATTGCATACTCGGCCCTTCAACTCCATGGCGGTTACGGCTACATGGAGGAGTACCGTATTTGCAGGTTGTATAGAGACGTGAGAGCATTATCAATATATGCGGGCACCAGTGAGATTATGAAGCTAATCGTAGCGAGGAACATGGGCTTTTCGCCTATGTAAACCCGGCTGAAGCTTTGACGTTTTGCGGTTACCCTTTTATTGCGGGAGCCAAAGAAAGGTTGCTGTTGCCTACAGCACAATATAAGCGTTAAAGTGTACCCATAAACAGTGTCCTGAAAGGGGTGTAGATGGTTACAAATGTAAAGAAGATCCTATTTGCGACCGATCTGACCAATAACTCGAAGTATGCATTTTCCTATGCGGCACTTGAGGCAATGACACACGGCGCAAATATGGTGCTGATTCATGTCATGGAGGATATGCCGGAAAGCGTTGAGAGCTACATAGAGGGCTTTTTGGGCAAAAGCAATTGGGATAAGTTCCAGAAAGAAAACTTCTCAAGCGCCCGCCAAAAAATCATAGGGAAGAAGAGCGATTACGACATCATAAAAGATGCCCTGCACGCTTACCCTTCAATCGCTGATTTTGAAAAGCCCTTTGAGGCTCAGGAGGTTCTCGTGGTAAGCGGAGAGCCTGCTGAACAGATATTAAAGTATGCTGAGGAGCGTGAGTGCGACCTGATAGTGCTTGGCGCTCATAAGGGAATTTTTGGAAAGAGAAGCCTCGGCAGCGTTGCGAAAGAGGTCCTTCACGGAGCTAAGATACCGGTACTTATCATCCCGCCTGCGCCCTAGCTTTCAGAGAGCGCTGAAGGGCCGAAAGCCCACCAAAGTAATATAGAGCTTAGCTAATACCCGCCCCAATTGTGGGCGGGTATCTATTAGGTCTTGTCCCGGACAGTTGCAACTTCCAACTGGATGAAGGCAAAAATTGAGCGAGACAGCCAGCAAGTGGACAACTCTGCTTGCCATATCGGTCGCACAGTTTCTCATGCCATTTATGCTCTCAGGCATAACGGTGGCGTTGCCCTCTATCGCCACTGAATTTAACGCAAGCGCAAGAGAGCTAAGCCTTGTTGTTATCTCCTACACAACCTCTGTTTCAATCTTTCTTTTACCACTCGGTCGTCTAGGCGATATCTATGGCCGCCGCAATATTTTGCAAAAGGGCCTCTTTCTCTTTGCTGTTGTCGGTTTGCTTGTACCTCTCGCGTGGTCTATCGAATCGGTAATCATCCTGAGATTTATACAGGGCCTTGGCGGGGCGATGGTTTCTGCTTCGGGTATGGCGATTGTCGTCTCGGTATTTCCTGTTGAGGAGCGTGGGAGAGCCCTTGGAATAGCCACGGCAAGTATATACCTGGGCATTTCCTGTGGTCCCTTCATCGGTGGCGCGTTAGTCACCCTTTTGGGTTGGCGGTCTATCTTTTACATCTCAGTGCCGCTAGGGCTTGCCATGTATATGCTTGTCCGGCTGAGGTTGAAGAGCGAATGGGCTGGCGCAAAGGATGAGGGGTTCGATTGGCCGGGTACGGTTGTCTACTCATTACTCATAATCTTTATAGTTGTAGCTAGCTCAAAAGTTGAAGAGAGGTCGCTCTGGTGGTTATTTTCAGTGGCTGGCGCTTCACTAACGGGACTATTCCTATATTTGGAGATGAGAGCCAAATCGCCCCTTCTTGATTTGGGGCTTTTGAGGCGTAACAAGGTTTTTGCATTGAGCAGTGTTGCGACGCTCTTGAACTATGCCGCGACCTTTGGCGTCACCTTCTTCTTAAGCCTCTACCTCCAGTATGCAAAGGGCCTAAGCCCAGCCAAAACTGGGATTTTGTTGGTTATTCAGCCAGCATTTCAATCCATCTTTTCTCCATATTGCGGAAGACTTTCAGATAGGTACCCCGCTGAGCGGCTTGCAACTTACGGAATGGCGATTTGCGCTGTCGGGTTGGGACTTGCCGCGTTGATGACGCCCGAAACTTCCTTATCTTTTATCGGCATGGTGCTGATTGTTTTAGGCATCGGCTTTGCGCTCTTTTCATCCCCCAACACCAGCGTCATCCTCGGCAGCGTTCCTCCAAGGCAGCTTGGCGTAGCATCGGGATTTTTGGCGACAATGAGGACGCTCGGGATGATGTTCAGTATGACGATTATTACCTTGCTGCTGTCAATCTTTATGGGGGATCTGGCAGTATCCGTTGAGACCCTCCCGACCTTCATAGATTCGATGAAGATATCCTTTGTCGTTTTTGCCCTTTTATGTGTGCTGGGTATCTTCTGCTCCTTGGGAAGATGGAGCCGCGCAAAATAATATCTGTATTTTCATGGAGGGTGGGAACAAGAATATCAGCGCCAGCGTTATAGATCACTTTCCAATACTTTAAAAAAGCAGCCTCCGCCGCCACCTCC
>PKTT01000051.1 GCA_002869015.1 Deltaproteobacteria bacterium | reverse complement strand
GGACGCCAGCGATGGCAAGACCTGTAGAAAATGTCATTAACACTTTCAAAAAGGTAGGCTTATAAAATGAAAGCAAACAAACTTGTTTTAATGCTGTGTACGACCATGGCGATGGGTTTGGTATTTGCAGGCTGTACGAGCAACCTCGACTCGGCCGGGGATATCAGCGGCGCTGAGGTCGACCTCGGCACCGATGAATTGGGACGCGATTATGTCGGCGCAGATACCTGCATCAGCTGCCATGAGGGCTTCTCATGGTCCGCTGACGACGTCGCCAAGTACCTGGAGGGCGTGCATGTGATCCATTCCGACCACATAAGCGCGGCCAACGAGCCCGACGGCTGCCTCGAATGCCACGACCCCATAGGCGATGGCCCCACCCTCGAAGGTTATCTTGACCCAGTCGACGTTCCCGAGGGCGGTCTGTCTGCGGTAACCTGCGAGAACTGTCATGGCGCGGGCGGTGAGCACTACGGCACCGGCCCAATCCCCAACCCGACCCCCGGCGCGGAGGTCTGCGGCCAGTGTCACGACACCCTGCCCGAAAGCCATCTGCCCTTCCACCCTCAGGGCGATACCATCTATGCCAAGTACACCTCTTCACGTCACGCTACAGGCACTGTTCGCGGCGGCGCGGAGTGCTCAAAGTGTCATAGCGACGAGGGCGCGAGGCTTTACAAGGATGTCGATACGCTCAGGGGCGTAGAGCTTTTGGTTATGCCGGTCGAGGACGCCAGCGCGATACAGTGCCGCACCTGTCACGATCCCCACTCACCCTTTGATCTTCTCGAAGATGAGGTTGAGAGCCGCAGGGTAGTCATTGCAAGCGCTCAGTATGCGACCTGCGTCAACTGCCACATGTCACCCAACGCGGATCCTGCAAACCTCGACCCCGATACCACAGAGCTCCTCCACCACGAGGATGACTATGAGCGGCTCATCACCGACTCCCATTACGACAACCCCGAGACTTTGGAGGTTGTTGAGGGCTATGTCCTTGACCCGCTAAACGAGAATGTCTGCCTCGACTGCCACGATGTTCACGCTGTTCAGAACGTAAGCTCCTTTGACGATCTGACGACCATCAACAACCAGTGGGCAAGCTCCGCGCACGGCGGCTTTATAGGCAAGGTTAAGGGCGAGGTCGCAGACTACTACGAGAACGTTCTGGGCGAGGGCGGAACCACCGATCAGGTCATAGCGATTAAAGATAGCGGCACCAATGAGGAGCTCGCTCCCGCGTGGACTCACTACCCCTGGACCGCCGAGTATCGCTCATCCTGCGCCCGCTGCCACACTTCAACCGGCGCAAGGGCTTACATGGAGAACCCTGTGGACTACGACCCGCTGGTTGACATCTCCTACACCAACGGCGCGATGTCACACATCTCCTTCGTAACCAATGACGAATCGGATGAGGTCATCTACAACACAAGCACGCGCACCGACAACCTCGCGGGCATACAGAAAGAGATGCTCTACTGCTGGGCTTGCCACGCGGATAACAGCGGCAACCTCCGCCCCGTCGGCGCGATCACCGAGGACTACGGCAACGGCGCGGTCGTGACCTATCCCGATGTAAATGGCTCCAACGTATGTATGGTCTGCCATATCGGTCGTGAGGTAGGCGATGTAATCAAGGGCGACGCTGATGCTGATGGCGTCCGCTCCTTTATCAACTCCCACTACCTGGCCGCCGGCGGAATGGTTTTCGCCGAGTCCGGCTACGAGTACCCCGGTGAGAACTACCAGGATGTGACCTACTTTGAGCACGATGAAATCGGTACAGCGGCCTTGCTTGGAACCGGCGAAAACGGTCCCTGCGCGGGTTGCCACATGTCCGCAGAGTCGAGCCATGTATTCCTGCCTGTCGAGAAGGATGAAGAGGGGACAATCATCGCTGTTACGGCAACTGTTTGCGTAACCTGCCATGATGGCGAACACGGTCCCGCCTTCGTCACTGAGGGCGACCCCCTGGACATAGCTGCCGCAGCTGAGTTCCTTGAGACAGAGAAGGAAGAGTACATGATGGCGCTTGAACTTCTCAAAGCAGCCCTCGCCGAACAGGGCATCATCTACGCATCCGATTACCCCTACTTCTTCGATGGAGAAGGGGAGGATTACTTGGATTGGGCTGCCCCTTATGGCTTCGCAGGATGGAAGAACACCATGGGCGCTGCCTTTAACCTCAACCTCCTGCTCCACGATCCGGGCGGCTTCGCGCACAACAGGTACTACGCGAAGGGCCTCATCTGGGATTCCATCGACTTTATTGACGATGGCATACTTAACGATTCCACTGATGAGACCATTACCGCTTACAGTGGAGAGGTCGTTCCCACCTACGTGGCTGACGGTGCCCTCACTTACCTTGGCACCTCACGCCCCGGCGATACATCAAGACCTCCATTGCTGCCCTAGCCATCATGGCTGAATAGTAAGACGAAGCCCCCGGTAAACCCGGGGGCTTTTCTTTTGATTCGTATATGGCCTTTGGTGGTATGTTTTAGGTAGCATTTAAAGAGCCAGCTGGAAAATTAAGAGGGGAGGGTGGATAATTAAGGAAGTTTGCCCAAAATGTAAAAAAGCAGCGCTGGAAATTAAGCAGGTGCCACGTGTAAACCCTGTGATGCTCTTAATCGCCAGGGTAGTTGGCCTCTTTGCGGTAGTTGGCGTAATCCACGGGGTAATCATGGCTCTCTCGGGGTTTAGCGGGCACTATGGGGCTTACCCACGTGACGAGCTCATCATGAAGAGCCTTTTGGTGGGCGTTGGAATTGCTGCACTGAATATCTTTGTGGGTGGTGTCTTCTGGCGTTTATTCGGCACTAAACGAATAGAAAAATGCGACCACTGCAGTGCTGAGTAGAAGCTCTTGCCTTTTGTACCAAAGTGATATGCTGCCAAAACAAATAAGTCCTATTCAGAACCATTAACCTTAAAATCCTTAATTTACTTTCCGATTTTATTGATTTATGCCCCGATTCTATTATTGTTGTCCCACATATTCCGTAGAATAAGCGATGAAATTATCTTTAAAGTATAAAGCTTAGACGTCTTTTATCCACATGAAGGAGGAAGGAATGAAAAAAATCGTTTTTTTAGGGATCCTCATGTCGCTTTCTCTCCTAACGGCTTGTAGCGGAAGCAGCTCAGGGGATGGCAACGAGATGGGGGATCAACTTATTGGTAAATGGGCTTGGGATGATAGCTATATATATACGCCGACGGCCATTACATTTATGAGAGCCCGGACTACTATGATTCTGAGGAGAATTTCGTAGATGCTGCTTACTATCTGAATGGCAGTTGGTCGGTTAAAGGTTCTACCCTGACAATCTCGAAAGCCGACCCCGTTGACCTGGAGGGCTCGATAATATTTGATATCGATCCCTGCTCTTTATTTAACGGTGCATTCGATCTTTCCATAACCAATGTCTTTCTCGAAGGTGAGGGCGTAGGCGCAGAGCTATATTTCGGAAGTGGATGGGAGCTTTTAACCACTCCCGACTACGAGCTTACTTGCGGCACGTTAACTCCACCCAATGGAGATGATTATCTGGCATGGATAATGGAGTCTGTTATTCCAGGCGATTTTGACTATTTCTCTTCTCCCCTACCTCTTCCGCCCGACGATGGACTAACGGATGCGGAGTTTTATGATCTCTTCGGCCGCCACGCCCGCTCTAGGTGGTTAGGCATCGACTTCACCTACTTCGGTACCGGTATCGGCGGTAACAACCCAGGAGTAGATGGTTACGGCACCGTTGTGTTTACATTGCAAGACCTGGGCTTTGACATATCTATCTCCTTTCCAACCGCTGATTTTATCTTCGATAACTACACCGTACCGGCTGACGCTACCGCTGCCGACGTCCAGGATGGTCTCTTTGACGACTTTCAGCGGGGAGATTTGATATTTCTCGACTATGATATGGATAGCACCTTCGACCATGTAGCTATATATTACGGAGTTTCCAACGACATGACCCACGCAGCGCTTACGGCATCGGATTATTACGATGAAGTGCTGATGGAGGACCTTGATGATTACAACTCTCCACTGACCCAGGATATTGTCTGGTCAAACGTAGCGGTAAGGCGTTTGAATCACAAGCTTGTGGAGAGTTTTTACATCTACAATACGCCAATCGAGCTTAACTAGAGACTCAATCGTAAAGGGTGTCTGAGAAAGCCAAAGTAACTTTGATAAGAAAAAGAGCGGAGCCTCAAGGCCCCGTTCTTTTTCCTTGGCACAACTTATTCTCTACTTTTTAGCCTTGCCCCATATCTCCTCAAGGCGCTGGTCGCGGCCGCAGTTCCACCTGTAAAGCTTGTAGCGGATTGGAGATTTTTTGTAGTAGTCCTGGTGGTAGCTCTCTTCCCCTTTGATTGGATAGAAGGTTGAAGCGTCTATGATGGGAGTAAAGACCTTTTGGTCCGGGAACATTGCCTCTACCGCCGCTTTTGATTTTTCCGCTATCTCTCGCTCCTCCGCATTTGCTACGAAGATTGCGCTAAGGTAGCTGTGCCCACGGTCGCAAAACTGTCCGCCTGAGTCGAAGGGGTCTATGTTGCGCCAGAAGTGGTCCAGGATACCCTCGTAGCTGACAACAGCGGGGTCATAGGTTATCTCCACCGCCTCGTAATGGCCCTCGTGGTTGCCATTGTATGTCGGGTCTTTTAGCGTGCCGCCGGTAAAGCCTGAGATAACATCCGAGACTCCCTCCAGCTTCTCGAAATCGGACTCCATGCACCAGAAGCAACCACCTGCCAGAACCGCCTTCTTCATATCTGCAAATGCCATGGGGCTAACAAGTAGTGCTGTGGAAAGGAGGGTTGTTAAAATCAATGTTTTGGTAACTCTCATAATGGCTCCACTTCCCCGATTTTGCCGCAGGGGTTATAAAGAATAAGTGCATCATTTGAACGCCTTAAATACGGCGGACATATCCTCATCGCCATACCCGTCAGCCAGAGACTCCAAAAATTTAACATTTGCCGCGTTGGCGACAGGGAGTGTGCTACCCGCATCATCCCCGGCTTCAAGCGCCAGGCGCATATCCTTTTGCATATGCTTTAAGGGAAAGGCCGTGGTGAACTCGCCGCGGAGCATGGCTGGCCCTTTGAGGCGAAAGAGCGGGTTTGAAACCACCCCCTCATCCAGCACGTCGAGGAGGGCTGCGGGGTCAAGCCCGGCTCCCTTTGCCAGGGTGAGCCCTTCGGACAAAGCTACGGTCATTGACCCCATGACCATATTAACGGCCAGCTTCATCATCGCGCCCCGGCCAACGTCGCCGAAGTAGTGTGCGGCTTTTCCCAGAAGCCCAAAGAGCGGCAGCGCCTCTTCGTAGAGGCCATTGTCACCGGCGGCCAAGATGATAAGGGTGCCATCTTCGGCGGGCTTCTTGGAGCCCGATACCGGCGCTTCAAGAAAGCGCGCGCCAACCTCCGTCACCGCAGACGCTATTTTTTGTGATGTCGCGGCATCGACGGTTGAGAGGTCTATATAGCCTTTGCCGGGAGATAATCCCTTCAGGACTCCATCATCGCCAAGCGAAACAGCAAGGGCCGCCTGCGGGTCCGAGACTATTGTCATGGTTAAATCGCACTCTGCGGCGACCTCCTGCGGAGAGTCGGCGATGAGGGCACCCTCCTTCTTTAGCGGCGCGCACTTGGAGGCGTTTCTGTTGTAGACAACCATATCATAGCCGCCCCGGATGATATTTTGAGCCATCGGGGTGCCCATCGTGCCAAGCCCTATGAAGCCTATTCTTTTCATAACCACTCCTGAATGGTGATTGGATATTCAAAAGATAGCAGAAATGTAGCCATTTTGTAGGCGCCGGGGGCACAAAAAAGCCCCGGCGTATATCCGCCGGGGCAAGAAGCTATGAAACTTCCTCGCTTATTACTTGAGCGCCTCAAGATTTTTCTTCATGAGCGCTTCGCTGATTGGGTAGAAGCCCATCTTTTCCGCCATCTTCTGACCCTCATCTGAGAGCTCGAAGCGGATGAAGTCCACGGCGAGCTTGGAGGGGGTGCCCGCTATGTACTGGTAGAGTCCGCGGGAGAGGGGGTAGTCGCCACCCTTGACCGCAGCCGCGTTTAAGGGGCTGACGGATTTGCCATCCTTGACGACCTTGACTGCCTTGATGCCGGGGACGACGTTGCCCTTCTCGTCGAGGATGTAACCGATGCCGACGTAACCAACAGCGTTCTTGTCTTTGCGGACCGCCTCAACAATCTGGGCGTTGCCGTTCATGCGGTTCATCTTGTCGGAGTAATCCTTCTTCTCAAGGAGGAGCTCCTGAAAGAAGGCGAAGGTGCCGGAGTTTGACTGGCGGCCATAGAGGGTCACCGCGCCCTCATCGCCGCCTACGCCCTTCCAGTTCTTTATCTCGCCCTTGAAGGGCTCGCCGATATCCTCGAACTTAAGCTCCTGAATCGGGTTGTCGGCGTTGACGATGACGGAGAGCCCGTCGATGGCGACGGTTATCTCGCTCACCTTGATGCCGCGCTCCTCAGCCATCTTGTACTCTTTTGATTTCATCTCACGTGATGCGTCGGCGATATCGCAGCGCCCGTCGATGAGGGCCGCAATGCCGGTGCCGGAGCCGCCGCCGGTTACGGAGATCATCTTGCCGGTCTTATCTAGGTATGCCTCTGACCATGACTGCACGAGGTTTATCAGGGTGTCCGACCCCTTAATCTGAACCATCTCCCTCGCGGCGAGTGATGTGGCGGGGATGGCGAGCGCTACGGTTGATGCGAGAGCGAGTGTCGCTACAAGCAGCTTTTTCATTTTTTGGTTCCTTTCTCTTTGATGGATGGTTCTATCAACTAATGAGTTTACGTCACATTTAAAATTCTGCCCCATTTGACTTGAGGAAAGGTTAATTGTTCTTTGTTACGGGAAAATGACGAGTAAGTGACTCTTTTGTGAACCGCGCCGCCGCTTAATCTATTTCACCCACCATTAACGAATCCGTAACAAAGCTGTAACAAACCGTAACTATCCTCTTGCCCTGTAAAATAAGGAGTCTATTTTTATGGGTGAGTTACAGGTTGTTCACACCGGGCAGGTGGCGATGGTCGGAAAAACTAGAAAGAAACGAGTCAAAAGGGTGGGGGAGCGGCTGATTGAGTTCGGCCTTGCCCTTAGCGGCAATATATCCATCCTCATACTAGGCGGGATATGCATCCTCCTCCTGTATCAGGGGCTTAAAGCCTTTGAGGAGGTGAGCATCGTCCAGTTCCTTACCTCCACCAGATGGAACCCCACCAGCTACGAGAACCCAGGCTACGGTATTTTGTCTATGGTCGCTTCGACCTTCTTCGTAACCTTGGGGTCGATGCTGCTAATAGTGCCCCTTGGCATAGGTGTAGCCTCCTATACATCGGAGTTCGCGCCGAAGAGGGTGCGCTCAATACTTAAGCCCGCCGTGGAGATGCTCGCAGCTATACCGAGCGTAGTCGTCGGCTTTATCGGCATAACAGTGACCGGCCCCGCCATCGCCAACTTCTTCGGTCTGCCAAACGGTCTTAACGCCCTGAACGGCTCCATCCTCCTTGCGGTGATGGCGCTTCCGACAGCTGCGTCGCTCTCCGAGGATGCCTTGAGGTCGGTACCTAGGGAGTGGCGGCTGGCTTCGCTGGCGCTGGGCGCGGGCAAGTGGGAGACGCTGGTGCGCGTGACTCTCCCCGCCGCCATGCCCGGCATTTTGGCGGCGATGATGCTGGCGATGGGGCGCGCCATCGGGGAGACGATGACGGTGCTGATGGCTTGCGGCAACGCGCCCGCTTTTCCCGAATCATTTCTCGCCGCGGTGAGGCCTCTTACGGCAACTATCGCGATCGAGCTTGGGGAGGTTCCCCAGGGGACTGCGCATTTCTTCAGCCTCTTCGCCGTTGGACTTGCCCTCTTCATCATCTCCTTTGTCGTCAACTTGCTTGCCGATAAGTTACTTAGAAGAAAGGCGGCGTAATGAACAAAAACGCCGGACTAAGGCTGAAAAAACAGCTCTTCGCCGCTTTCGGAGCGGGCTGGATGTGGGGCGCGACCCTTCTGGCGCTCGTTGCGCTCATCGGAATACTCGCTTTCATCGCCTACCACGGTTTTGAGGTCATGAGCTGGGATTTCCTCACCCTGCCTCCAAGGAAGGGGATGACCGAGGGAGGTATCTTTCCTGCGATAGCCGGAACAACCCTCGTCTCCCTCATAACCATCATTTTCTCCGTGCCTCTGGGCGTTGGGGCGGCGATACACCTGGTCGAGTACGCGAGCGACAATGTCTTAACGAGGTGGACACGCCTAGCGATAAGGAACCTCTCCGGGGTGCCGAGCGTCGTCTATGGTCTCTTCGGGCTCGCCATCTTCGTCAATGGAGCGGGGCTCGGGGCAAACATCCTCTCCTCGGGGCTCACCCTTGGCCTCTTGACGCTGCCCTGGATAATTACCGCCAGCGAGGAGGCCTTAAAGGCCGTCCCCCGTGGTCACCGCGACGGCGCCCTCGCCCTCGGCGCGACGAAGTGGCACACGATACGCACCGTGGTCCTGCCTCAGGCGGTTCCCGGCATCCTGACTGGGGCTATCTTGGGCCTCTCAAGAGCTGCGGGGGAGACGGCGCCGATACTCTTTACCGGCGTTGCGTTCTTTATTCCCTTCGTTCCTGAGTCGCTGGGAGATGAGTTCATGGCGTTGCCCTACCACCTCTACATAATGTCAACCCAGCACCACTCAATCGAGCAGGTACGCCCCATCGCTTATGGGACGGCGCTGGTGCTCGTCGGGTTAGTTTTTATTTTGAACCTCGGCGCCTTTATAATCCGCTCCAGGATGAGCGCCAAACTGGAAAGCGCGAGATAATGGTCAGCTCAAATATTGAATGCAACAACCTGAGCCTTTGGTATGAGGACTCCAAGGCCCTCGATGATGTATCGATGAATATAAAGCCCAACCGGGTCACCGCTCTCATCGGCCCCTCCGGTTGCGGCAAGTCTACCTTTTTGAGGTGCATAAACCGCATGAACGACGAGATTGCTGGGGTGCGCACCGAGGGTAGTATAATCTTCGAGGGTGAGGATATCCTCAGCCCAAAGGCGGATGTGGTAGAGCTTAGGCGCAGGGTAGGGATGGTCTTCCAGCGCTGGAATCCCTTTCCCAAGTCAATATTCGACAATATCGCTTATGGCCCACGCACCCACGGGATGAAGGATAAGGCGCGGCTGTCGGAGATTGTCGAGGACGCCCTCAAAAAAGCCGCGCTTTGGGATGAGGTTAAGGACAGGCTGCGCGAGTCGGCCTTTTCTCTCTCCGGCGGTCAGCAGCAGCGCCTCTGCATAGCTCGCGCTCTTGCCGTGGAGCCTGATATCCTGCTCATGGATGAGCCCGCATCGGCGCTGGACCCCATATCGACGGCGAAGCTAGAGGAGCTTATAACAAAGCTAAAGCAGCGCTACACGGTTATAATCGTCACCCATAATATGCAGCAGGCGGCGCGCATTTCTGATTTCACCGCTTTCTTTTACATGGGAAAACTCATAGAGTTTGATACTACAAACACAATCTTCACAAATCCCGGCGAGGAGCGCACAGAGGCCTACATAACCGGGCGCTTCGGTTAGGGGGAAATATCAATGCTTAAAAAACATACGAACAGCGCTTACGAGGCGGAGCTGGACCAGCTCAGAGACAAGATACTTCTCATGGGCGGCTACGTTGAAGAGGCCATCGCGCAGGCGATGGAGGCGCTTAAGGATAGGGATAGCGAGAAGGCCAAGAGGGTGATCTCAAGGGACAAGCTTATAAATACCCTTGAGCTTGAGATCGACGAGCTTTGCGTGGAGCTCCTTGCCTTAAGGCAGCCCGCCGGAAGCGATCTGAGGCTCATTATCACTGGGCTGAAGATATCCACGGACCTTGAACGCATGGGCGACCTCGTCGTCAACCTCTGTGAGCGGGTGATAGAGCTCTCTCGTGAGCCGCTCTTAAAGCCCCTTATCGACCTGCCGCACATGGCGAATCTGGCTATGGGGATGGTGCGTGAGGCCCTTGACGCCTATGTGAAGCACGACGCCTCGGCAGCTAAGGAGGTTTGCGAGCGTGACGACGAAGTTGATAACCTTGATTCACAGATTGTAAGAGAGCTCCTCACTTACATGATGGAAAAGCCGGGTTCAATAACGAGGGGCCTCGGGCTAATCATGGTAACCCGCTACCTTGAGAGAATCGCGGACCATGCGACCAATATCTCCGAGATGGTTATCTTCCTCGTCAAAGGCAAAGATGTTCGCCACAGAGGGATTGGGGATTGAGATGGAGAGGATACTGATTGTAGACGATGAGGAGGACCTTCTCGACCTTCTCTACTACAACCTTGAGGTAACCGGTTTCGAGGTTGAAAAGGCGGCGACTGGCAGGGCCGCGCTTATAAAGGCGAGCGAGAATCCCCCCGATTTGATCGTGCTGGACGTAATGCTGCCTGACCTGCTGGGGTTCGAGGTGTTAAGGACCCTTCGCTCAAGGGAGGAGACGCGCAGTATCCCGGTAATTTTACTCACTGCCCGCGGAGAGGAGTCCGATGTGCTGGTGGGCTTTGAGATGGGCGCCGATGATTATGTGTCAAAGCCCTTTAGCCCGAGGGAGCTCATAGCGCGTATCAGGGCGGTTATAAAGCGCGTCGCGGGCAAGGAGAGCGCAAGACCGCACATCCGCTACGGAGCCCTTGAAATTGACCTTGACGCTCACCGCGTCTTTCTTGATGACGGTGAAGTTGTGCTGGCTCCGCAGTAGTATAAGCTGCTCGCATTCCTGGCAACGCACCCGAACAGGGTATACTCCCGCCAGATGCTCATAGATCAAGCGTGGGAGGAAAACACCTTCGTCGAGCCCCGCACCGTAGATGTACATATACGGAGACTTAGGACTCGCCTCGAAGGCTACCCCTCCTGGATTGAGACCGTACGTGGCAGCGGCTACCGCTTCAACCCATCACCCAAAGCATGAGATAGGAAACATTAAAAAGTGATCCAGTCGCTATTTACAAGGCTTGTGCTGCTCTCAACGGCGGTTTTGCTCATATTCGCTGCCGGGGCAGGGGTTATGCTCGATGGCTTCCTCACCAAGCTGGCCTACGACCAGCTTATAGAGGAGCTTGAGTCAAAGGCAAAAATCGCCGAGGAGGTCATAAAAAGCGAGGGCGTCTCGCAGGGGCTCGTCAAACGCATGTCCGAGGCCGCCGGCGCCAGGGTCACGATAGTGGATATGGATGGCACCGTCATCGCAGACTCAAAATATGAAGCTGCGAAGATGGATAACCACGCCAACCGTCCAGAGCTTGTCTCCGCTGCAAAGGGGGTTAGCGGCCACTCTGAGCGGGTATCTCCCACCCTTGGCGAGGAGATGCTCTACGTCGCGATTCCCTCCGACCCCATGCTACGTCTGGCGGTGGGACTCGACTATGTGAAGGATGCCCTTTGGCAGGTGCGAAAGAGGATACTGCTCGCCTCTTTGCCTGCAGTTTTGATTGCGCTATCGCTTGCTTACGCAATCTTCAGGAGCCTCTCACGCCGTTTCAACGCTATGCGTGAGTTTACCCTGCGCCTCTCGGCAAAGGAGTACGATGCCGAGCTCATACCCAGCGGCAAGGATGAGATGTCCGATCTGGAGCGTGGCCTTGTTTCCCTTAGAGATGAGCTAAAGGGGCAGATGGAGACCCTTGACGCCGAGAGCAGACGGCTACGCCTGCTTGTAGATGGGCTGCCCGACGGAGTTTTGGTTTTCGATGCGGATGGGCGCTTAGCTGTGGCAAACAACTTCGCGGTTGAGCTTTTAAGGCTTTCGCCGGAGGAGATGCATGGGCTCACCGCTCCCCAGCTCTTTAGAAACCCTGAGATAGCGGCGGGAGTGGGAGAGCATCTTAGCGGAAACGGGGGCGACCTTGAGGGGTTCCGCGTCAATTGGCCTGAACCGGTCCGCGAGATAGAGGTACACTTTCGGCCCGTGCCGGATGAGGAGGGTAGGCGGGGGGTCCTCGTGGTGCTCCGCGATATCTCAAAAGAGGCACACCTTGAGCGTGTGCGTTCAGATTTCATCTCAAATATGGCCCATGAAGTAAGAACTCCGCTGACGGCCATAAGAGGGGCTGCCGAGACGCTTTTAGACAATGCAATGAGCGATGCGAAGATAGCCCCTCGCTTTTTGGATACCATACGCAGACACACAATAAGGCTTGAGAATATTCTCTCCGACATCTCCGAGCTTTCGCGCATTGAGGGAAGGGGAGCGCCCGTCAACATAGTCTCCTTCGATGCCCGCGCGCCGGTGGAGGAGGTTGCGGCCCTCTTCAATGCGGAGGCGCAAAATAGGGGCCTCACTCTCACCTCTTCGCTGCCTGACAAACCCATCTCTTTGGTATCCGATGAGGAGAAGGTCGACTCCATCCTGATAAATTTAGTACAAAACGCCTTGCGCTATACGCATGAGGGTGGAAGCATAGAGGTCTCTGTAAAACAGCGTGAACGTGGAGTCGTTTATACCGTAAGCGACACTGGCATAGGCATCCCCGAGGAGGCGGTATCCCGTGTTACAGAGCGCTTTTACCGAGTCGATCCCGGCCGTTCAAGGGCGCAGGGGGGCACAGGGCTCGGATTGGCGATAGTGAACCATCTGGTGACGCTCCTTGATGGGAAGCTAGCGATTAAATCGAGGGTGGGAGAGGGGACCACCGTATCCGTCGAGCTGCCCTCCGAAGTGGCTTAGAAGCAACATATTTCATATGAATATAAAGAGGTGGACTTTAATCCACCTCTTTTTTTGTGCAACGGTTCCTTTAAAATATTTTTCCGTTATCTTTAAAAAAGAGTTGCTAAAGCATGAAACATCATTAGGAGGGGCGTTGGCTGCTCTAATTTAATGCGGCAGTAGCTTGTTTAAGCTATTCCTATAAATTATATGGTACTATAATTTACTAGATAAATTAGTGGGCTAACCCTTATCTGGCAGGTGCCTATGGATTATCAGGTAACTATCTCCTCTGAAGTTGACTTCCTGCACTTCAAAATTGAAGGGAGGATAAATCCAGATATGCTAAAAGAGGTTCTCTCAATTGGCATGGCGGATTTAATGATAAGTGAGAATAAGGGGATTGTTATCGATGTGTCGAGTGCCGCCTTTTCAGAGGAGCACTGTAAGGTAGCGGAAGCAAAAGTAGCTGAACTAGTGGCGACAGTGAATGTGCCTCAAAACTCGCGCCTCGCCTTGATTCACAATGGCCCCGAGGAGCAGCGAAGCTGTTTTCGCGGCCTTGCCGTAGCGACCGGCATCGCATTGGAGTTTTTTTCATCTTTAAATGAGGCTAAGTTCTGGATTGACAAAGCCATTAATCATCCAACCGCAGCTTTAGCTCCGCAGTTTGAATCCGGTAATTCCATTCAATAGATTTCCATGGCTCCGGGACGGAGAAAAGGCCAACCCTGGGCTTGGCAACGATTTTATCCGGGTCAACCGATACCCCCTCTTCAAGGAAGAGTGTTGAATCGACGCTGCAAAGGTCAACCCCGTCAAAAGCAAGGTCAAGGGCAAGGGCTTGGGTTAGCTTAGCGGGGCCATCGGTGAGAATCCTCTCAGGTTTGCCCCTCCTCCTTACGCGCATTCTTTCGACACCTTCAATAGGCAAGATGGCTCGTATCAAGACCGCCGCCGGGAAACCCTCCATTTCGGTAACAACATTTAAAAGGTAGTGCATTCCATAGGTGAAATAGACGTAGGCGTGCCCCGGCGCTCCCCACATTGAGCGGTTGCGCTTTGTGCGCCCCGCGCGTGCGTGGCACCCCATGTCATCGGTGCCGACGTACCCCTCGGTTTCAACTATCAGCCCAGCGCTGAGAACGCCATCCTCCTCAACGCGTACAAGCCTTTTGCCAAGGAGCGCTTTCGCCACGTCGAGGGTTGGATGAGAGAAAAAATCTCTGTTAAGACGCATATTTAAAAAATTTACTCACCTATAATCTTGACGAGGATCCGCTTTTTGCGTCGCCCATCAAATTCTCCGTAGAAGATGGCCTCCCACGGCCCGAAGTCCAAACGGCCATCGGTTACTGCGACAACGACCTCGCGGCCCATCACTTGACGCTTCAAGTGGGCGTCGCCATTGTCCTCGCCGGTCAGATTATGGCGGTACCTTGAGAGGGGTTCATGTGGCGCAAGCTCCTCAAGCCACCGTTCGTAGTCCTGGTGCAGCCCGCCCTCATTGTCATTGATGAAAACCGACGCAGTGATGTGCATCGCATTTACCAGGCAGAGTCCCTCTTTTATGCCGCTCGCTCGGAGACACTCCTCGATTTGAGGTGTGATGTGTATGAACGCCCTGCGAGTGGGCACGTCAAACCATAACTCCTTACGGTAACTCTTCATCTTATCTCCATCATCGAATGCCTATATGCTGACAGCAGGTTTTTTTGCTTTGCGGGAAAGTAGGGTCATGTAGAATATTGCACATACCGGTAAGCTTTGCAGTATATATCAATCGCTCAAGGCGGAGAATGTAAACTGGGAATCCAAAAGCTAGGGGGCTGTCGTCAATGTAAGGGGGATTGCCTCCATCATGGCTGCCTTGGCAGCTCCCTCACTGGTGCAGTCAACTTCGGCTGCCGGTTGCCATGAAGGCATGCACAGGTAAGGAGTGTTTTCTAAAAGCCCCCTCAACTCTTGCCCCAGCGGCTGAAGAGCGTTGTGAGTTTACCTTGAAGATGTTGCGCGGTCTCGACGCTGCCCCGGACGCCCGGAGCAATTCAGGTGACACGGCTTTAACAATGGCGGTCCTCCAAAGGATTCTTGACCGGATATCTATGTAAGGTCACTCCTGGTGATGTTCGGTGCGCGCGGGCTCAAGGCGCACGCCGGTCTGGTAGAAGGCGGCGCAGCCGCCCATGTCTGAGGTGAGGGGTTCGGTAGCTTCATT
>PKTT01000032.1 GCA_002869015.1 Deltaproteobacteria bacterium | reverse complement strand
TACAATCCAGGCCGATTTTGTCCTGCCGGAACGCTTTGATTTGACGTATGTCGCTCCTGACGGAGAACGGCACCGTCCTGTTATGCTCCACAGGGTAATACTCGGCTCCATTGAGAGATTTATCGGGATATTGATTGAGCACTATGCAGGCGCTTTCCCGACATGGCTCTCTCCCGTCCAGGCGGTGGTGATGCCAATCACCGACAAGCATGCCGACTATGCGCGTGAGGTTGAAGCGGCCCTCAGGGGCGCCGGGATAAGAGTCGAGTTTGACGGCAGGAATGAGAAGTTGGGCTACAAAATCCGCGAGGCGCGCATGCAGCGCACCCCCTACATGGTCATAATAGGTGACCAGGAGGTTGAGGCAAGGGCGGTGAGCCCAAGGCTCAGAAGCGGAGAAGAGAAAAAACTAGTACCGCTCGATAACTTTATCGAGATGATTGCCGGGGACGCTAGGGTACCCGAGTAATAGGAGCGGTTAAAGGCCGCCGCATTTTAATTACCTCAGGAGGTGTCACATCGCAGAAGAACCACGCATAAACCGTATGATCCGGGTCAGGGAAGTTCGCCTTATTGGACCCAACGGCGACCAGCTGGGTATACTCCCCATTGATCGCGCGCTTGAGCTTGCTGAGCAAAATGACATGGATCTGGTAGAGGTTGCGCCGCAGGCGCGGCCGCCGGTTTGCAAGGTGATGGACTATGGCCGCTACAAATACAGCCTCGCTAAAAAAGCGCAGGAGGCAAAGAAGAAGCAGGCGGTCATCCACGTAAAAGAGGTCAAGGTAAGGCCCAAGACCGAGGAGCATGATTTTCAGGTCAAGCTCAAAAAGGTTCGGGACTTTCTAAACGCGGGCAATAAGGTGAAGGTAACCGTCATGTTCCGCGGGCGGGAAGTAACTATTCCCGAGAAGGGGCTATCCCAGCTAAAAAGAATGCTGGAAGAGCTGGGAGATGATGTGAAGGTTGAGAGCCAGCCCAAGATGGAGGGCCGCTCAATGTTCATGATGCTCTCTTCGCTGACCCCGAAAAAATAAATTTCAGCCTTTTAGTATAAAGTAGACTCGGAGCCGAGAGCTCCAATGGAAGGATTTACGATGCCCAAGATGAAGACAAACCGCGCGGCCGCCAAGCGCTTTAAGTTCACGGCCAAAGGCAAGGTCAAGCACCGCAAGGCTTTCCGCAGCCACATCCTCACCAAGAAGGATACTAAGCGTAAACGCCACCTTCGCAAGGATGGCCTCGTGGACTCAACCAATGTCCGTCAGGTCAAGCGTCTCTGCCCCTATCTTTAGTTCCGGGCTGAGAAACTAACAATTTAGCGTTACAATATTTCACGATTGTCCCCGGCGTAATTAACGCCTAGCTCCCGGGCCTGCCATGTGCCTTGAGGAGCAGGCCGACCGGGGCATGCCTTTTAAGGAGAAAAGCCATGGCCAGAATCAAACCCTCTGTTGCGTCACGCAGACGCCGCAGGAGCATCCTCAAACAAACCAAGGGATTTCAGGGTGGCCGCAGGAAGCTCATCCGCTCGGCTACCGAGGCCCTGCATCGCGGCTGGGCCTACGCCTACCGCGATCGTAAGAATCGCAAGCGCGAGTTCCGCCGGCTTTGGATTGCCCGCATAAGCGCCGCAGCCAAGATGAACGGCATCTCTTACAGCCGTCTGATCTCCGGTCTCAAGAAGTCAAAGATCGAGCTCAACCGCAAGTCCTTAAGCGAGATTGCAATAAAGAGTCCTGAGGATTTCGCGAGAATCGTCGATCAGGTACGCGACGCCAAGTAGCTCCACCGTGACGAAGCGCCACAAGTAGAGGCACCATGATCGACTCACTCAACGCACTGCGTGATGCCGCGTTGGCGGCGGTTGACGGGGTATCCGACCTCGCCGGGCTCAGCGAGGTTCAGGTAAAATTCCTCGGCCGAAAGGGTGAACTCACCCAGATTATGCGCGGCATGGGTTCAGTAGCTCCAGAGGACCGTCCCAAGGTGGGGCAGGTCGTCAATGAGGTGCGCTCAGCGATAGAGACTAGAATAGGCGAGCGCGAGGAGGAGATGTCCAACGAAGCAAAGCGGCTAAAATTCGCTGCCGAAGCGGTGGACGTCACGCGAGCAGGACGCGCCCCAATAAAGGGCACCCTGCACCCACTAACCCAAGTTGTTCGTGAGATATCGGATATCTTCGCTAACCTGGGCTTTGAGATCGCAGAGGGTAGAGAGGTCGAGCAGGAGTATTACAACTTCGAGGCGCTGAACATCCCCGAAGAGCACCCTGCCCGTGATATGCAAGACACCTTTTACGTGGCGCCCGGCACAGTCCTAAGGACACACACCTCCCCCGTTCAGGTTAGGGTGATGGAGGCTATTCAACCCCCTGTGCGCATCATAGCCCCAGGTAAGGTTTACCGCTGTGACTCCGATGTAACCCATTCACCTATGTTCCATCAGGTTGAGGGCCTTTTAATCGACGAGGGCATAACCTTCGCCGACCTAAAAGGGGTGCTTGAGGCCTTCATTCATGAATACTACGGCCCCGATATTGGAGTTCGCTTCCGTCCGAGCTTCTTCCCCTTTACCGAACCGAGCGCGGAGGTTGATATCTCCTGCGTTTTCTGCAAGGGGAGCGGGTGTAGGATTTGTTCCCGCACGGGATGGCTGGAGATACTGGGCTCCGGCTCGGTGGACCCGGCAGTCTTTGGCTTCGTCGGCTACGACCCGGAAAAGGTGCAGGGATTCGCTTTTGGCATTGGTGTAGAGCGAATTGCGATGCTCAAGTATGGCATTGACGATATAAGGCTCTTCTTCGATAACGACGTACGCTTCCTCTCGCATTTCAGGTAGGGCGCAATGAACATTAGCATCAACTGGCTAAAAGACTACGTCGACATCGAGGAGACCCCTCAAGAGCTCGCCGACATGCTCACGATGGCGGGCCTCGAAGCAGCCTCTATAACTGAGTTGGGTGAGGGCTGTGATGATATCGTGGTCGCTCAGATTCTTAAAAAAGAGCAGCACCCAAACGCTGACAGGTTAAGCCTTTGCCAGGTTACTGACGGCGAGGAGACATACCCGATTGTCTGCGGCGCCACGAACATGGTTGAGGGAGATAAGGTCGCGCTCGCAAGAGTAGGTTCGGTACTGCCCGGCAACTTCAAGATTAAAAAGGCCAAGCTGCGTGGCGTTGAATCCCACGGCATGATGTGCTCGGAGCGCGAGCTGGGCTTGAGTGATGAGCACGCCGGGATAATTGTTCTGCCTGGGGATACGCCGGTGGGAACAAAGCTCACAGATGTTTTGGGCCTCCCGGATACTGTTATTGAAGTTGAAATTACCCCAAACCGCCCTGACTGGCTCTCAGTTATCGGCGTGGCCCGTGAGATATGCGCAAACACCGGCCGTAAACTCAAAATGCCCCCGATAGAATTGAGCGAGGGTGAGGAGGCTATCTCAGATATGGCCTCCGTTGAGATAAACGCAGCGGACCTCTGTCACCGATACACTGCGCGCTTCATTAAGGGTGTGAAGGTTGGGCCATCACCCCTGTGGATGCAAAACCGCCTGAAAGCTGCCGGCGTTAGACCTATCTCAAATGTCGTAGACGTTACGAATTATGTCCTGATGGAGCTTGGTCATCCGCTGCACGCTTTTGACTTCAATAAGCTCCGCGGCGGTAAAATAATTGTCCAGCGCGCCAAAGAGGGCGAGAAGTTCACGACCCTGGATGAACAGGCGCGCATCCTCTCCGCTGATAATCTGATGATCTGCGACGGCGAGGGGTCAGTCGGCGTGGCGGGCGTAATGGGCGGCCTCAACTCAGAGGTAAGTGAGGAGACTGTTGACGTCCTCCTTGAGGCAGCATACTTCTTTCCCCCCAACATCAGATCAACGGCAAAAGCCCTTGGTCTATCAACTGAGGCATCATACCGTTTCGAGCGTGGCGCTGATATTGATGGCCTGGTAACCGCCCTTGAGAGGGCCGCAAGGCTCATTGTAGAAACTTCCGGCGGAACTGTTTTAAAGGGGATGATTGATAATTATCCTAATCCCCACGAGAAAAAGAAGATTACCCTGCGTGTCCCAAGGATATTAAAAGTGCTTGGCTTGGAGGTTGCCTCCGAACGCGCAGTTAAATGCCTAAGTGACCTTGGCATAGAGGTAGTTGAGGCCGATGAAAACCGTATCGTTATCGAAGCGCCCACCCACAGGGTTGATATCGAGCGGGAGATTGACCTAATTGAGGAGATAGCCAGAATAGTTGGCTACAACAACATCCCCTCTACCCTGCCTCGTATTTCGATACAGCCGGGAGTCCCGGCGGGCGACCGCCCACTTTATGAAAAGTGCCGCGATCTTTTAGCGGCAGCCGGCCTCTCCGAGATTGTAACCTACTCCTTTATTGACCCTGAGGATGACAACCGAATAGGGCTCTCTGAAGATTCACCCCTCCGCGCAAAGGTTAAGATACAGAACCCTCTGGGTGTAGAGACCTCTGTTTTACGTACTACACTTCTGCCCTCACTTCTGCGTGTCGCTGGAAACAATGTAAGAAGGGGCAACAAAGACCTAAAACTCTTTGAGGTATGTAAAACCTTCCATCCCGTATCGGGCGCGCCGCTCCCTGAAGAGCACATCAGAATGGCGGGACTTCTAACGGGTTCAAGAGAACCTTTGACATGGTGGGCCAAGCAGGATAGGCTTGATTTTTTTGATGGAAAAGGCGTTGTAGAGCGAGTATTTTCAGCGCTCGGCGTCTCTGGGGTGAGTTACTCAAAGGATGACGAAATAAGCTTTCTTCAGCCCGGCAGAGCTGCCGCGATAAGCGCTGGTGGGGCTACTCTTGGGTGGCTTGGTGAAATTCACCCGGACCTCCTGGACCAGTATGAGCTGACAGGCCCGGTTGTCGCTTTCGAGCTTTCCCTTCAAGAAGCGGTAAAGGCAATATCCGAAGTGGGCAACTTTCCCGGCCTCGCCAAGTTCCCTCCATCTGAGCGAGACCTTGCCCTTTTGACTCGGGAAGACCTAACATTCCAGGAGGTCAAAGAGACCATTCTCTCTCTCAACCTGGAACTGCTCAAATAGGTAGTGCTGTTCGACCTCTATAAAGGGAAGAACATACCTGAGGGCATGCAGTCGATTGCCATAAGGATTACCTACCGTTCCGGCGAACGCACCCTCACCGAGGAGGAGGTCGCCGAGATGCAGGAAAAAGTAGTAGCTGAACTGTCGGGCAAGCTGGGCGCCCGTTTAAGAGATTAATAAATACTTTTGGATAGTACAGAAAATTCAAGAAAGGAAGATGAAATGACCAAGTCCGACATAGTGGAAGCCGTATACCAAAACGTTGGATTCACCAAAAAACGCGCCGCTGAGGTTGTTAACCTAATTCTCGACACCATGAAGGATGCACTGGAAGATGGTGACAAGGTGAAGATCAGCGGCTTTGGCAATTTCGAGATACGCATGAAAGAAGCCCGCAAGGGACGCAACCCCCAGACCGGCGACGAGATAACGATCTCCGAGCGCAGAGTCCTCTCCTTCAAACCTAGCCAGGTGCTCAAGGACAGGCTCAACAACAAGTAAAAGAGGATTGCTTTTAAGAGGTGGCGCTGATATAGTGCCCTCCGCTTTTTACGGACTTGGAGATGAGAGTGGGCGATACCGGAATACCGCACAAGCTCTACTACCGTATAGGCGAAGTCGCTGAGATAGCCGAGGTCAAACCCCACGTCCTCCGCTACTGGGAGACCGAGTTCGGCTTCCTCTCGCCGCAAAAGAACGAGGGCAACCAGTGACTCTACTCAAGAAGCGACCTTGAAAAAGTGCTGCTTATTAGAAAGCTCCTCTATGAAGATAAGTTCACCATAGCGGGAGCAAAAAAGAAATTCCGGGAATCATGGAGAGCAATCTCCGAAGAGATGGAAGCGGCACAAGCAAGAGACAAACTCATTGGAGAGCTAAAAAGCGAAGTGTCAGAGCTTAAAGCCCTCCTGACAAACAACTAAAAAAGAGTCGGGACGTAGCGCAGTCTGGTAGCGCACCTGAATGGGGTTCAGGGGGCCGGAGGTTCGAATCCTCTCGTCCCGACCAATAATATCAAAGGGTCTACGGCATATGCCATAGACCCTTTTTTTATGAACTTTGAACTTGATTGTTTTGGTTCCTGGCTTTATCCCCTTAAATTAATTTTTTGGGTATGCGGCCCACTCCTTAGGTTTGCGCACTTTCCATTTTTTGCCATAGAGCATGTTGTCTATCAAAGGGAATACCCTCTGTGCGAGGGAGGAGCGCTTGACAAACCAGCGGACCAACTTGTGAACAGAGCGGTTAGGCCTACTGAAGGGGCACACGCCCATGCATATACCGCAATCAGTGCCCACCTTACACCAGTAGTCGTAACAGCTCTCCGGGTCGAGCTTCCATAGCAGGCGGCCATTATCTATAGTCTTTTTGCCCTTGGTGATTGATTTTGATGGGCATGAATCGGCGCACTTCATGCATCTTTCACAGAAAACCTCGACACCCAAATCAACGGGCGAGTCGACCTCAAGCGGCATATCCGTTAGACAAGCGGCGATCCGGCACCGCCCCCCGACCTTATCACTTATCAGATAGCCGAAACGCCCCAGTTCACCGAGCCCCGCATCTATTGCCAGCGGCACCATATTGTGGTTGTAGTGGCGCCAATGCTCGGCGTCTCCATGATAACCCATTCCTGCAAACCATTTGGCGAGCACCGTACTTATAAATGCTCCCTTGGCGTAATTGGTCATCGACTCAACTATCGTCGGAGTGTGAGGACTTGCGCAAAGCAGATCATGGTCCATCTCCGTTATGAAAACTACGGCGTAGGGTAGCGGGTCGCCTATCGCCTTCCCCCAGTCCTCCCAATTTTCAAAATGGATATCTCCGCGATGCGAATAGGTCCACCTCTTATCAACCCGGCAAATACCTACTGCGACAGCTCCGAGGTGCTCCGCCAGCCCCTTTATTATTTTGCTTGCCTCCGCCGGGTTCAGCTCGGCCTTTGTACGCCCTGGAATTGGCCCAAATGAAGCGTAGGGGCCAAGAAGCTGGGGTATGCTGCCCATCGCCAGCGGCATTGAGGTATTTGGTTGGTAACGTCCATCTATCGCGCCAAGGCTGCCGATAAGCCCACCGGTATCCCGCCGCCTATCATCGGCAAATTTAAATTCCGGGTTGGCCATATAATAGTTGTCATAGCGCTCTGTGCCGGGCTGAAGACTCCGCAGCCTAGCGAAGATGATATCCCGTTCATCAACTTGCTTATGCTCTTCAATAACATACCCGCCAGCACCCTTTAGCGCCTGCTCACTCCTCTTTGATGGAAAGATGAGCAGGGCAGCCACTAAAAGGATGAGCGCAAATAAAATTGTCATGAGGGGTAAAGTTGCGGGAATGAGAAGTGCACTGGCAGCCAATGTGAGGGCAACTAAAATCATTGCGATGCCTATTTTAAAGGCCCTTGGCTGCTCCTCTCTGTATGACTCGTAAGCAAAGATCCCTGTGAGCAGGAGAAATATGGCTATCATGCCCGACACAAATATAAGCAAGGATATACTCCTCCAGTGTTAAGTTAATTATACGGCATTCAGGTGGTGAGCTTAGCTCAGCAAATTATTTTAGAGATACAAGGTAAAGCTGTCTTCTCTCCTCAACCCGCCGCAGCAAGAATCTCCATATTTTAAATAGCACATAAAGGTATTTGGAAAGCAAGATAAAGTAGTAGTACTACCACAAGTCGGCAGAGAAGTATTTAGCCTGCCGTAGCTACCGCTCATAGCTTTTCTGTCGAGTAAAATATGAAATAAACATCTTCAGGTAAAAAAACCTCTAGCAATTCCCAAGAAAATATATTGAATCTTAAAGGCCCTAAACTTCCTGTGATTTCTGCCGAATAGGGAGTTATGGATTGACAGCGTAAAGTCAATGGTTCAAGATTTTAAGTTGGAGTTGCCCGTCACTACCTTTCAGCAAAAAAATTGCTGGCAGTGCTTCTCTGCTTATCGGGCACAGCCTGAAATTTAGCGGATATTTACGGAGTCCTTAAGATGGAATTTGTTCTCTCCGAGAAGACGCTCCAAGTTATTGATGGAGTTATTGATGAAGACCTCCTCTCGTCAGGGGCTACATGCGCGCTTCTAGTTGACCGGTCTGGCTATCTGATTGCAAACAGGGGATACCCGTCGGACATCGACGTAGTAGCGCTTGCGGCGCTCTCTGCGGCAAATTATGGTGTAACTGAAGAGATCGCTCGTCTGGTCGGTGAGGATAACTTCTCTTTGCTTTTTCACAAGGGAGCCACTGAGAATATCCACTATACAAAGATAGGAGATGACTTCTTCCTCATTACCTTGTTTAACAAGGATGTTTCCCTTGGCCTTATGCGCCTCAAAACAGCCAAGGTAAAGAGCCATCTTCTCCCAATCCTGCAAGAGGACAACTAATCGTGTCATTTCTCGATCTTTCTAAGCGGGAGGTACACGTTAAGATTGTCTATTACGGCCCAGGCCGTGGCGGCAAAACAACGAACCTTCTACACATACACGAAGCCATGACCGACGCCGTTCGCGGGCAGATGGTCTCCATCGACACCAAGCAGGACAGGACACTCTTCTTCGACTTTCTCCCCCTCTCCATAGGCAAGATATTCGGTTTTGATATCAGGATTCAGCTTTTCACCGTTCCGGGTCAGGTCATATACAATGCGACGAGAAAGCTGGTGCTTAAGGGCGTGGATGGGGTTGCCTTCATAGCGGACTCCCAGGTATCTCAGAAAGAGAAAAATATCGAGTCGCTTGAAAATCTTCGCGACAACCTCGCTGACATTGGCGTTGATATAAATAAAATTCCATTGGTTTTACAGTTTAACAAACAGGATCTAGCTGCTGAGGGCATTCCACTGCTCTCAGAGGCTGACATGGTCAGCGATTTAAACTCTGTTTACAATGTTCCTTGCTTTAATGCCAGCGCCCTTACGGGTGAAGGAGTCTTTGAGACCCTGCGCGAAATAAGCAAGACTACAGTAAAGTCCGTGGCGCGAAAGCTGATGCCTTCGCTGACCTCGGGAATGACTTAAGGGGTAGCCATGAATTCTGGCGACGATAAGACCGGTATCGACAACATTGAGAGCATGATCGATCAGGCCATTGACGACCTCTTCGTTCCCTCGGGGGGCGCGACAAAGGCAAATTCAGAGAAGGCGTTAAAGGTTGAAGCTGAAGCGGCTCAAGAGGAAGCCGATGAGGCGATCGATATGAATATAACCTGGGGAAACGACGATGAAGAGGAGGCTGTCGATTTCTCGGAGGAGGTGGAAGCCGGTGACTCAGAGGGTACCCCATCGATGGATATGCTTCGCCCGCTCCACGAGGCGCTGCTATCTCTCGACTGGGAGATAAACCTTAATAATATCAACGCCCTTGATGATGAATATAAACGCCTCGGCGCGATGACCCAGGACAACATGCACGCGCAAAATGCCGTTAAAATGGCATCGGTTTGCTGTAAATATCTTCGGGCATCAAAATCTCTTGCGTCACCGCTTGCTTTGAAATTTCTAAAGACAACCCTCGATTCACTGGATGTATTCCTGCAACCCCCTGCTCCCAACTTGCCAAGTAAAGATGCGCTCGTAAATGAGATGATGGGGCTTTACAACGAGATGAAGCAGGATGCTAACAGGTTGAGAGCGGCGGCCCTCAAAAAACGGGAAGCAAAAGGATTTGCATCGCCATCCCAGGCTAGCTCACAGCCAGCGCCCCAGCAGCCCACTCAAGAAAAGACTTCAACTGTTGACCTCCGAGGCGAGCTAAATCACATAAAACGCACCCTCGGCGACCTCATTGAGTTGGTAGCCAAGCTGGAGCGGTCAATTAATTAGGCCAAAGCCATTCAGACAAAAAAGGCTGCCCCTCAGGGCAGCCTTTTTTCATTTCTCGATGCCACATTACTATTTGGTAATTTCCGCAACGAATATCTTTCTCCATCTCTTCTCTAGATCCTTCTCTCCCCCACCTTGAGCGACAAAGAGCAGTAGCCACCGCTCCCCCTCAACCCTTAATGATAGGTCACCATTAAGTTGGGTGCCCGTCTCAAGAAGCGACATCTCCTTTGCCGGATTTAGCGGAACAAAATATATGGGATTCATAAGCTCAGCCGATTCATCAACGACAAACAAACCGCTGGAATCCGGCGCCCAACAAGGGCCATCTCTGGTTGGGGGGATTACGCTTTCAGCCAAAAGGGTCGGCTCTCCGTCGGCTATATCAACAACATAGAGGTCGCTTCTTGTTGGGTGATTTTTAGGGTGAACGAAGAACGCTATAAGCTTTCCGTCAGGAGAGAAGGAGGGCGCCAGAGAGGAGTCAGGAGAACCCGGCGTAAGGTCTCGCGTCATGGCACGCGCCTTTGAGCGCCGCTCCCCTTCATCCTTTATATCAGCAAGATTAACAGCATCATCCATCAAGAAGAGGTGGTCAACTCCTCCAAGGTGGCCTATGAAAGCAAGGCTTTTACCATTTGGGCTCCACGCGGGATAAAGCTCTGAGCCGCTCTCCTCGAAGGTCAATCTCCTTATCGGATTCCCATCAGCATAAAAGGAATAAGCGTAGAGGTCGCCCTCCCCGCTTCTACCCGATGCGAATACCAGGTACTCGCCTGATTTGTTAAATGTAGGCTCTGAGTCATTCTCAGGATGTTCTGTCAAAAAGCGCTTCTTGCCGGGAGCCTTGTATAAAATATCGAAATTTATCTTGGAGCCGCCCCTTGAAGCCTCCTTGCGCGTTACCGCCAAAGCAATAGACTGGCCTCTTTTCGTGCTCACCCCCCACGCGGGGTGCTCGCTAATAGCCTTATCGCCTGGCCCTCCCAAGGAAAAAACGTCCTTTTTCTTCGAAGGAATGGCGGCCTCGGGAGCACCTATAAGAGGAGGAAAAACCACACCGCCATCCACAGAAGCTACATAGACCTCTGAGCTCTCCCCATCGGCTGCCAGAAGCTCAAAAAACATCTCTTTGCCGTCCGGGGAAAAGCGTGGGTTAGTTATTTGCCCCGTCCCTTCAAGGGAACCAAGCGCGAGAGCTTCAACACGCTCCGCCTTAACCCCCGCGAAGGCGTAAGTCCCACAAAGGACCAGTAAGAGCGAAAGTATCTTCTTCACGTTCTTCTCCCTTTATTGTCTCGGATAATGGGTATAGTCAAGGTCAAGGCTAAGGACAGGCGCTTTTTTGCCATCCGGCAAAAGCGCCTCCACCGTTAACTTGTAATTTTCACCCATGAGGAGGTTTTGCAGCTCCTTGAACTCTATATAGTTTTCAATAATTTGGCGCTCTTTTCCAGCTATTGTCACAAGATAACGGGTAGCACCCTCGTATGGGTCCCAAGAGAGTGCAAGGTTTGGAATAGTGCCATCGCCGACCCGCCGCCGTTTGCTAAAAGGAGTGTTGGGCTTTTCGGCAGAGGCCTCCTCCTCAAAGGGTTTTACCAGAAATTGGTCCCCGATGTAGGGCAGGACAAAATGCCGCAGGGTGTATTCCTCTCCAAGTTTTTTCGAGGGAGTGTAATTGTATTCGCGGGCGTGAGCGTTCTCAACCCGTCCAACCAACTCTCCAATGACCCCCCGTTCATCTCCCAGAGAGTATATCGCGTAACCCTCAGCAAGCGCGTCCTTTGGGAAGGTCTCCCACTCTATGTGAACCTCCTCGTAATCTCTATCCTCATACACAGCATCAACCCTCGCGATTCGAGGGGGGATAATAATCGAACTCTCTACAATGGCCGCCGGCCCGGCCGCGCCACTAAGCCAAGCTTCAAGCCTGTAAGTAATGGGCTGGTTACTCGTGGTCAGCTTAACAGGCCCATCTAAGAGCTCTCCATACCTAACGAGAGTCTCTCCAGAAATGTTCAAGGCGACCTCTGCTACACCATCTTTAACTTTCCATATAACTACAGAGTCGAGAGAGCCTTCACCCACTGCCCAGGGCACCGAAATAGTCAGATCCCCATTCAGAAAGGACTCAATCTTTGCTTCCGAGACTGGATACTCTGCCCAAGTCTGGACCTCCGACACGGCTAAGGCCTCACCCTGAGGACCGAAGGAGAAGAGTTTGTAATAAATCGGCACTCCAAGGGGCGCGTTTGAATCGGTAAAGGCCGCCTCCTCGCCAGCATATAATAGCTCATAGCTTGACAAATCCAACGAGCGGTATAGTTCAAATGAGGAGGCGCCATCAATCCTTGCCCACCCAAGCGAAACGCGCCTGTTTCCAGGCTCCACCACCCACCCCTCAACGGGGGGGTAGTATCCGACCAGCTTTTGGACAAGTTCATCTCCTGCCCAGATTTCCATATCAGCGCTAAGGCTCCCTTTGGCATCAAGCGGCAAGGAGAAAGTGACCTTAAATGAACCCTCTGGGATAAGCAGCGTCAACCCCTCTTTGCCAAATGAATGGGGCAAAGAGAGGAATTTTTCCAGCTTGTCCAAAGCTTTTTTACCCGCACTATCAAGGCGGGATCCCTCGCTGAGAGATATCTCTCCGGTTAGCCCCTGAACAGGGGCTGCGCTTTCAAGGCGTAGCCGTCCCGCCCCAGTCTCATTAAGGAGAAAGTCAAGCATACTTGAGGTGTGGCTGTCACCACGGCCCCCCTCCATTAGCGCTTGCAGGTAACCAAAAGCCTCAGTGTAGCGGAAGGTTTTTATATAAGCATCGGAGATAGCATTACCAAATCGAAGGTCTACCGCCGCGCGGGCCGGGTCGGCATCTCGCGCCTTCTCAAGCACACGCACCGCGTCCGAGGCGTATGCGAGCCCCTTCTCGTTGAAAAACTCACCTCGCTCAACGAGATTATCAAACTCCGCCGCGACCGCAACATTCGAAACCGCGATCACGGTAAGGAGAAAAAATGCTAGTCTCTTCATTAAATGCAATGGCATGCCACCCTATGCTTTAGACCAATCTCTTTTAGCTCTGGAATTATATTATCACACTCACCCTCAGAGCCCATTCGTGCGAACTTGCATCTATGTCTGAAAGAACACCCTACCTCGCCACCTGCCGGTGGCTTTCGAACCCGCGAACCCGCCAGCATCGGGTGTGGATTAAAGGCGCTAGCCAAAAGCTCCTGCGAATAAGGGTGCGCCGGGCCTGTGGAGCCAAAAAAAGATTCTGCCGGGGCATCCTCTACTATCCTTCCATGAAGGAGCACCATAACTCTAGTAGAGAGGTATCTAACCAGCCTCAAGTCATGGGATATAAAAACCATCGTAGTCTTCTGCTTTTCATGTATTTGACGCAGCAAATCTAAAAGTTGGGTCTGTATTGGCTGGTCGAGGCCACTCACCGGCTCGTCGGTTACGATGAAAGAGGGATTTGTTGCCAACGCACGGGCGAAAATGACCCTTCTTTTTTCACCGCCGGAGAGGCTGGTCGGATATTCATCCAACCTTTGTAGAGGCAGTTGAACCATCTTTGCCAGCTTCTCCACCTCTTTTCTAGCAACATGCCTTGAGATGGATCGGTCATGTATACGAACAGCCTCAAGGAGCGCATCCCTCCCCCTGAAAGCTGGGTTCAAGCTGGCATAGGGATTCTGGAAGACCATTTGCGCGGAGAGGCGAAATGCCTTGTCATCCTTACCCCGGAGCTCATTTACATTGTAACCGTTTACCCTGATCGAGCCTTGTTCTATAGGAAGGAGGCCCATTAGACACCTTCCTATGGTGGTCTTGCCCGATCCGGACTCTCCTACAAGGGCGGCGAGCTCTCCTGGGGCAAGCTCAAAATTTATGCCTTTAAGAACTGGAACCCGCTTCTCCCACTTAGCGAAAAGCCCCGAGCTGCCAAATGACTTATAGAGTCCATCAACAAAAACCGCCCCGGCCGTCATCTTCTCACCTCAAAGCAGGCTATCCTGTGCCCTTCAGCGATTTCAACAAGTTCAGGTTGCTCAAGGAGGCAACGAGAGGTAGCCTTCGGGCAGTGAACCGCATATGAACAACCTGCGGAGACGATGTTGTCCTTTCTTCCAAGCCTCGGGGAGTCTCCGGCGAGCAGCCTAGCCTCCGATTCCAGCAAAAACCAGGTATAGGGGTGCTTTGGCTTATACCCTTTGTCCAAAACAGCGCTAACATCACCGCTTTCAACTATATTACCGGCATAAAGAACAGCTACATCGTAGGCGAGCATGCGCGTTGCGGAGAGGTCGTGGGTCACAAGGAGCAGCGTCGCGCCCTCCTCCTTAACAATCGATGAGAGGAGAGAAATTATCGACAGCTTTAAGGTGGCATCAAGGCCGGTGGTGGGTTCATCGGCAATGAGCAGCTTCGGGCCAGGCGCCAACGCCAACGCTATCGCGACTCTCTGCGCCATGCCACCAGATAGCTCGTGTATATAGAGCTCCGAAATCTTATCGACATCATACATCTCAACTTTGCGCAACCACTCAAGGCTCTGTTTTACCGCCTCCTCCCTTTCGATATCGGGGTTGCCCCTCCTCAGGGCGACTTGAAGCATCTGGCCTATGGTGTGAAAGGGGGATAGCGCGGTCGTAGCGTCCTGAGGTATGAGCGCCACCTCCCTGCCCAAGGAGTCGCCCCAGGCACGCTTCATCGCCCCCTTCCACCCTGGAATGTTTTTCTTTATTACCGTCGTAGGCTCGTAGCTGGCTTCAACAAAGTGCTTCAGCTCACCGAAGACCTCTTTGCCAAGTATCCTTGCGCTTCCCTCCACTACCCCTGGAAGGCCCGGATGTATGCCAAGTACAGATTGAATAAGGCAGGTTTTCCCTGAGCCGGATTCTCCGAGCAGCGCGAAGGTCCTGCCCGAGTTAACTTTTATAGAAACCTCTGAAAGTATCTTGCGAAGATCATTTCTACCCTGAAGATAGACTGTTAAACCTTGAGTAGAAAAAGCGCTTTCCATTACATACGCTCCTCTACCATAGCGAGAAAGCCATGCCCAACAAGGGTAAAGCCCAAAAGTGTAAGGGATATCATCAGGGCTGGTAAAATCGCCGGCATAAGCTGCCCCGTGAATACACCGTCCTTGGCCAGCGCAAGCATATTACCCCAGCTAGGAAGGGGCTCCTGAAGGCCAAGTTCTCCGCCAAGATATGAGAGGCTTGTCTCAACGAGCAGCGCATAGGCCATAAGGCTCATAAGCTGCGCCAAAATGACCCTGCGCGCGTGGCCCCACAGGATGTGTACGAAGACTATGCGCATCATACTCACTCCAAGGGAGCGCTCCGCTTCAATAAATGCAGCCTTTCTAAGCTTTAACACGCTGGATTTAATTGCCGCTGCAATCTGTGGCGCAAATGTCACTCCAACAGCGCTCATTATCCAGAAGAGGTTGGAGCGTGCAATGGAGGCCACAAGAAGGACGAAAACGAATTTGGGCAAAGAGTCAAGAACCTGAAGGAACCAAGAGGAGATAGCCCCCCATAACTTCCCTCCAAGAGACTCGGCAACACCAATGAGTGAGCCCATTACAAGGGCAACGATTACAGCAACGGCGCCGGGGGGCGTGAAGTAGGCCGCCGCGGAGCCAAGCCTTGAAAAAAGGTCCCTGCCTAGCGCATCGCAACCGAGCCAAGTGGTTGCATTGGGAAGTTGATTTGGCTCACCTACAAAGGTGAAGGGGTCATAGGGCATCCATCCGAATGCCGCAGCGACAAGGCCGGTAGTGGCAGGCAGCAGGCATAGCATGCCTATAAAGAGGAGAAAAAATCTTTTCTTGGATTCATCTACTGGATAACGGCTGACCTTACCCATTAGCCACCCACCCGTCTTCTAGGGTCAGCCATGTAGCCGGCAAGGTCACAACCCATACCCACTATTTTAAGCAGCACGGACATAATAAACGCGGCGCCAAGCAGCACCGCCATATCACGCTCTGCGGCCGCTCGCCACGCCAGATAGCCCACACCGGGCCACCCAAGCGCCGACTCAACGACAACCAGAGAGCCCAGAAAAAAAGATATGCGTCTAGATATGTGGGACAGCGCCCCTGGGATGAAGTCGCGGGAGACAACCTCTGGGAGGCTTAACCCCAACATTCTTACGCCGGTGAGATGCTCCCCCTTCAATGCTCCTCTAAGCTCTCCGGAAAAGCGTTGAAAGAGGTCAACGAGCCCCCCATCGCCGACGGCCAGGATGACAGCGGCGATAAGCCATGGGGCAAAAGCCGGCTCTACAGGGAGCGGGAACCAATGGGGTGGCGTCCACCAACCCGCTTCCGCCCCAGCTGCTATCAGGCGATTTCCACCTGCCACGGCTCCATAGACGTAAAGAAAAACTGGGATAGCGGAGAATATTCCAATAGTTGAGGAGAGGAGGCGCACAATTCCCAAGTGTCCGAAGACATTACGGGCTAGAGCCGCACCGAGGGCAAATACAACCGATATGAAGAGGCCCATTATGAGGAGGGAAAAAGAGCTGGCAACAGCCGGCCAAATCAACTCGCTGGCATGCCTCCCCTTTTGCAGGCTCTCGCTTATCCCGAAACGGCCTGTGGCAGCGCCGCCAAGCCAGTCGAGATACTCTTTTCCGGAGTCAATAATGAAACCGGAGCCACCCTCCTCAACCCCCTGAGTTACAGCTACCTCACTTTGAAGCCTGAGGGTCTTTACCGTGTCAGCAGGCGCTGCTTTGAGGACGGCAAAGAGCAAGAGGCTTGCGCCCACCAAAACCAGGAGAGCAGCGACGAGCTCCTTGCCCGCGAAGAGGAGGAGCCCGAAAAGCAGCCTTCCGGCATCACTTCTCCTTCCAGTCCGCAATGTATGAGAAGAAGTAGAAGGGGTGGAGCCGTACGTTCTCAATCCGGCTGTTGATAGCTGCGTACCTGTTTAAGCTCCAGAGAAAGATGTAGGGCAGATCGTCATGGAGAACCTTGTGAAGTTCGCCATACGTAGCCCTTAACATCTCGGAATTTTCCGCCTCGCGGCTCTCGTCGAGGAGTCTGTCAACGCTTGGGTTGGCATAAGCCCCGAAATTATTCTGGTTGGGGCCGGTCTGCGTGGAGTGAAAGAGGGTGTAAATATTAACAGAGTTGTCAAAGGTCCATTCAGCGAGAACCATGTCGAAATCATAATCCTCGAAGACAGCTTTTTTCCAGGCCATCGGCTCTAGAAACCGTACATCAACATTAAGGCCGAGATTTTTAATCTGCTGCTGAAGGTCCAGAACAACTGCTTTTTGCACCTCTGACTGGGCAAGGGAGATGATGCGCAGGGTTATGGGCTCTCCCTCCCACTCCCTTACGGAATCGCCATCGCTGTCAGCGATGCCCGCCTCATCGAGGAGTGCGGCGGCGCGCTCGGAGTTATACTCCCACGGCTTTACGTCAAAATTATACGCCCAGGACGCAGGAGGAAATGGGCCGGAAATTATTGTGCCCCTGTTGCCGTAATGTGCCTTTAACATCTCCTCGCGGTTTAGCCCTGAAATCAGCGCCTGTCTAAATGATTTTTGCCTAATCAGGCTAGAGCGGAAGTTGAGCCCTAAATAGCTGTAGGAGAGGGTCGAATAAGGATAGAGCCTTACGCTGGAGAGCTCTTCAAGCGCAGGAATGTCCTTGGGGCGCACCTGAGGAAGCAGATCAACAGCGCCGTAGCGAAGAAGCTCGTTACGAATGTTATCGTCTGGCACGGGAGAAACCTCAACAGAGGAGATCGCCCCATCTTTTGAGCTTGGATAATATTCATTTCTTTTGAATCTAATCTCGCCGGCGTGAGTCCATTCACTGAAGGCATAGGGTCCGCTTCCAACAGGAGACTCGATAGCTGACTCGGCAGCCACATAGCCATCGGGAAAACGATGCGCTGGCAGTATCTTGAAGTCGAAATAAAGTAGCGGGTTTAAAACCTTGCGCTTGAAGAAGACTATGACGGTGTTGTCGTCAGGAGCCTCAACTGAATCAAATGCTTCAAACTGAGCGCCAAGGGCGGATGCTGTTCTGGGGTCTCTGCCGGCCTCTATGGTGAAGACAACATCCCTCGCAGTAACAGGTTTGCCGTCATGCCACTTCATTCCACGGCGAAGCTTGAATTTGACCATTGACTCATCCGGGGAAACATCCCAGGACTCCGCCAACGCAGGGCCGACTTCACCGGCAATAGGCGGAGTAACCAACCCCTCGAACATTAGCTCAGTGGCACGCAGGCTTGGCATATCCGCAACCAACATCGGATTCAAGCTTGTCGGCGCGGTAGACTCCGCGTACCGCAACCCCGCAAAGGCAGGCGTAAAACCCACCAAAAGCGTGACCAACAGGCAGAACCGTAGTCTCATTTAAATACCTCCAGCATTGGTAAAATCAAATGCCGCAAAAACTCCATCGGCTAATAAATTAATGTCTATCACCTGGGCGGTGCTTCTCCGCCGGTCCTCGACGCGTAGAGTCTTTTCAGGCTCTCATAGCAGAGGCGGGCAGAGGGGTACTGCCGACTTAACTCAAAAAGAATCTCAACGGCTGGAGCGTACTGCCCCGTGCTCAAATAAGCGCCCCCGAGCTCAACGAAAAAAGATGGGGGATTTATAAAATCGGGATTGTATCCCTTTCTCTTCTGGTGCGCACTGTCAAGTTTATCCAGCGCATCTCCATACTCTCCGCGAAGCTTTGAGACTGCTGAAGCTTTCCTGCTCAAATTAGCCTGCATTGAAGCAAGAAGCGCGGAAGCGACCTCTCCGTTCTGACCCTCAAGCGCCTTTATCCTAAAAACCCTGGAGTTTGAAAGAGCTGTCTCCACGGTCGTGTAGGGGTCCAGGGGCCCTGCCACATTATTGACCGCTTGCAACTTAGCCAACTCCGCTAGCGGTACAAAGGCGGGGTCACTCTCGGCCAACTTGCGCCAAACCTCGTACCCTTCAGCCATCATGCCCCTTCTAATGAGGCTTTCCCCCTTATACACCTCTGCAAGTTCCACCATATCACGGGCATCAATAAGCGGCCCAAAGATGAGTGCCTCCGAGGCAGGCTCAAAAGAGCTGCTCTCTAAAGATGAGAAAAAATCGTCGCTCTCTTTAAAGGCCCCCTCATACCTACAAGCCAAACCACTAAAGAAATTCTTCTCTCCATCGGGCAGCGATGCGGCCGATTCCCTTGCAAGGCTGGCAAAAAACTTGCTCATAACCCTGTATACGAAGATCCCCGGCTCCGCTTCCTCCCCGGCACCTCCGAAATCAAGCATCTGTAAGGCAAAGAGCCCCTCGGCAAAAGCCCCGTCACGGTACGAGCCAAGCGCATCACTATAGTAGCCTTCAGCCCTACTTGAGAGAGAAACGCCCCAACAAAAAGCCGCTACCTCAACCAGTTGACGATCCTCCGGGGTGGCCGCTTTGAAACTCTTCTCAAGGAGCCCCTTACCCTCAGCCTCATCACCCCCAAGTAGTTCCACACCGGCTTTACCAAGTAACCACAAAGACTCAAAGCCCTTCGGACCTTTTGAAGAAAAGATATCCCTGGCCTTTTGCAGTTCGCCTCTTTGTAGATAAATAAGTCCCTTCCTCGCCAAGAGACCTGGTGTATCGGAGCACTCGAGACATTGAAAATAGGCACTCTCTATTTCAAGAAAAAGCGAATCGATTTCGCTGAAAGTCTCAGCCATCTCCAGATAAGAGCGTGTAAGTCCGGCTAAATCGCCATAGCTGTTACCCGATGAGAAAAACCTGATCGCCTCAAAGAGGTCCATCTCTCTAAAGTGGAGCCACCCCTCCTCCTCAGTGAGAAGTTTGGCGATCTTCTCGTCTCGGCTGGCGTAGAGTCCAATCCAACTTGAGGATAGGCGTTTAATAGACGGATCACTCTGTTCAACGGATTTAGCCGCTGCTGCAGCTGCCTTGCTCTCGGACTTGTTACAGCCCTGAAGAGGTAGCAGCAAAGCTATTACCAGAAGGCTAGCGACCCAGCTTCTTTTCAAGGTAGACCAGGTTCTTCTGGTGTTTTTTCGCTTTATTGACCCAATCACTGCCAAGGGTCTCCTCACTGGTATTCAACCGCGCGAAAAACATCTCCCATGCTTGAACGCCCTTTTTGACGTGCTTTTTCTCTGCGGATAGACCAAAGAGCAGCTCTGACGCTATACCTGAATAGTAATGCGCTTTTAGCGCCAAGACCTGTCTTTCGTCAGCCGGGAAGTAATCCATCGATTCGACACAACGGTCAAGCGCTTCAAGGCCCTTGATCAGGAGGTCAACAGCTTCCGCATTACCGGCCTGTCTCGCCGCTTGTATGGTCCAATACCCCATCGCAAGGTTAAGGACAGGGTTCTTCCTGTAAATCGGCTGGGCGAATAGCTTTTCAAACTCGGCGGGTATCTCGGTTGTGCGGCGCAGCTCCTTAAGAATATCCACCACCATTATTCGCGACTCCGGGTAACTTATGCGCCCGGGGTCTACACGGTCTAAAAATGCTAATGCTTCCTCATTTTCACCGCGCTCATATAGCCTTGTCGCGTTTATAAATGCCTCATCGATTATCGGCAGCTTTATTGGCTGTTCTTTATAGTTGACCACATCCTCATTAAAGGAGATTGAAACCTGTAAAGGCCTGTAACCAGGGGTTACCGCCGGGTTGACCTCCATCCTCAGGATGTGGGTACCTTTCTCTGTATTAAAGCCAACTCCGTCGGGACCGGCTACGCCAATTTCCTTGCCATCGAGCCAAACCCTCGCTCCCTCGGGGTCTGTATATATCCTTACGTTGGCCTCGCTGGTCTGTGGCTGAAGAGATATAAGGACAGTCTCGGTGCGCTCCCGCTGCACCTTCACATTGTTGCGGCTCCAAGCTACATAACCATCTTTTACAGCGGAGAGTTCATGGATCCCAGGTGGTACATCCGCAATTTTCAGCGGCCCCTGGGCGATACCCAGTGAGTGACCGTCCAGGATAACCTCGGCGCCTGAAGGCTGAACAATTACGAGCATGGAACCCGCCCGCTCCTCTAGCTTTTCAGATACTGTCGCAGTCTCCCCGGCGGATATCTCTACGGATATCTCCTTTTCTACGAAACCATCTTTTGAGAGCAATATCTTGTGCAGCCCGGCAACAACAGGCTGGGTCAATGGTGTCAAGCCTGCACGCTTGCCATCTATATCAACCCTCACGTTATCAGGAGCACTCTCAATCTTAAGCACGCCAACACCGAGCCCACCCTCCTCGGTCAGGTCCACGTAAATCTTACCCACACCGGATTCGGATACCTGACTGAAAGCGCCCTTCTCAGGGTGGTATAGGATTACCTCGTGTGATGTATCGGCAAGCCCCTCAACGGCAAGAGGCGTAACGCCCAGCTCTTCGCCGTCGACGAAAACCTTAATTCCCGAGGGTTTGGATTCTATTAGCAACTCTCCTCCCGCAACGGGCATCGGAAGGTCTTCCTCTTCAATATCCTCTACCTCATCCTCAACGGGGACAGGGGCAGGGGCAAGAGCTGCGGGAGCGACTTCCTCAACAACCTCGGCGGCAGGTTCCATAGCGGGAGCCTCCTCAGCCACTTCGGCAGGGGGCGCCTCAGGCGGGGCCTCCTCGACGACCTCGTCAGCAGGCTCCTCAGTGGTCGCCTCCTCAACTGCCTCTGCTGCGGAGGGCTCATCTTCAGCAGCCTCCTCAACCATCTTGGTAGGTTCCGATGGAGCGGGGGCCTCTTCAACGGAAGGGGGCGGGGCAGTCTCTGCGGGTGGAGCCGCAGTTTTTTTCTTAAAGCCAGAGAGCTTTAAAGCCGCGACGACCATATCGTCACCAAAGATGGAGCCACCAGAGGCCTTGGCATCGAAACTGCCCACAGCGACAAGGACAAAACTAAAGAAGATCAGTGCGGCAAACAGAGCAACACGCTTTTTCAAAGCTGCCGGAATGAGCGATTTTCGCATAGCTCCCTCTATCAAAATAGACTTGAACTTAAATTTCATTGTCACAGCCAATCAGCGGTTGAACTTAGGCCCGCTGCCAGCGGGTACGACAAACTGCATGAGATCCAGGTTGGCGCTAAGGTCAACTGAGAGCTCAGGTACGCCCTCCTCAAAGGGATCCTGTCGCTCCAGCTTTATCGCTTTTGCTTCATTAACCTGAAAATTTTTCGCTTCAAGCGTCACAAGCTCCGCACCGAAGCCTTTTCTGTAGGCGTAAACGGTGTAGTCTCTCCCCAAAAGAGGTTCATCACCCTCAAGAATCCCTCCAGAAGCATCGATCCTTTTGCGGCGCGAAATCTGGTATTTACCATTTTCATCGGTGAGCACCTCCATCGTATAGGGGCTCGTCCAGACCTCAGCCTCCCTAACGGGCTCACCGCTTTTATCAACGATCTCACCGGTAAGAACCGTTGGGGTGAGGTTAACCTTTAGATCCTGCTCCAATTTGGAAGGCTCGCTAGCCGGTATCTCCAGGTAAGTGTCCTCAGCCATCTTGAACTTTTCGTCACGCACCTGCATTTTAACCTTTACAGGCAATTCAAGGGTTGGCAGCCCCTCAATTGTGAAGTTGCCTACATCATCTGTCATCGCGATGACAAAGCGGTCAAGTTTGATCATTGCGCGGCCAAGGGGTATATCCTGGCTCACCTTCTCATTTAGAGTTAATTTGCCGGTGATGGTAGTTCCCGGGGATGCGGGATAATTTTCACGGATATTTAGCCGGAACATGCGCTGTGCCGCACTTGCTGCATATTTTGAGTTGGGAAAAGCCTTTAGGAACTCTCTGTAAGCGGAGAGTTTGTTCATCCTCCGAACCCTTGAGTAAGCCTCGCGCTCAGTCTCTTTTGCCAGCCTGTCACCGGTGCTGCCTGAGCCCGCAGTGGTGCTCAGCATAAACATGCCCTCGGAGACTTCCCTCAAAACTACAGCGCGACCAACTCTTTTTAGCCGGTCGCTATAAACTACATAACGCTCTCCTCGGGCAGCTCCTTCTGGAAGCTCGACTAAAAGCTGATTGCCCCGCACATACATAACTGTGCCGACAAAGCTGTCCTCACTGATCGTAGCTTTGGGTTTTGGAGCTGCTGCTTTTGCAGGCGATGCTACTGGCTTCGCAACCTGCACAGGGGCTGGGGTGGAGGAAGGCGTTGCCGCTGGCTTGGGCGCAGGCGCTGAAGGCGCTGGCGCTGGCGCGGGCGCAGCTGGAGCAGCAGGCTTAGTCGCCTTTTTACGAATCTGCATAGCTGCAAAGCTTGGATCGTTGCAGACACCAAGGGTTAAGACGCCTACGGAAAAGGCGACTATAAGACTTCTTATTCTCATCACTTTACCCTTTTTATAGTTTCAAGCCGGTGGTAAAGACCCATAACTCGGTTGAACTCCCCAAACCTCAACCGTTATTTAATAGCATAAAATGCCTTTGGCTTACAAACACGCAAGCCGGTTTTGTGCAATAAAACTCAATCTAAATTACGGAACTAATTCTACCCCCTGGCGTATACTTTGCACAGACGCACAAATATACTCGTAGGGGTACTCCTCAACGGCAGTTTTAAATAACCACCGCAATTCTTGCAGTGTTGGAGTGGAATAAGGTATAAGAGAAATCTTGTACTTGGTGGCGGCTTAACTCATCCTATTGTTTCAGGTAAAAGAGCTTAGATATGCTGAATACCCGGGCGACATCAGCGTTATTTATCATAATTGCCCTATCCGCGCTTTTCATGACGCCGCTTACTTACGGCGCTGAAATCCTACTCCCCAAACCGAGGAGCGCATTCGACTCCGAATTTGTAACGGTGATCGGCAAGGGCAACCCTGGTGAGACGATACTCTGGCAACACATACGGGCGACCAGCGTTGACCAGGCGGAGGCGACTGTTGGCGGTGACGGCTTTTTCAACCTTACCACCGAACTGGACCCGGGCATAAACAGACTGAACATCTCGGGACAGTACCTGGAGCTCTTCTTTGATGACGGCTCAACTCCGCTGCCAATGGGCTTCTTTCCAAAACGGCATCACGCGGGAGATATCTCTCAATGTCAGGATTGCCACGACACTGGAACGCAGCTTGCTGACGGGGGCTTTCCCTATGTTTGCCTTGCATGCCACGTTGTCTTTTCACAAAATCCGGCAAACAGCACTGACCCAATGGCGGATTCTCATTTTAGCTCCGTCATATCCAAATGCGGCAGCTGCCACGATTCGCATATAAGCGATAGCAAAAAGATGCTCAAAGAGAGCAATGAAGAGGGGCCCTGCAAAAAATGCCATTCTCAAAAATATGCTGGGTGGGATAACCATGCTGCCTTTGAGGAGGGTGGGTGCATGGCGTGCCATGACGCGCACTACTCCGGTTTTCCAAAGGGCCTTTATTCATATATGCCTGAGCTCTGCCACCAATGTCATTCCCAGGGCGATGACGTTGATGAAAACCAGTTTCACCCTCCCGGCGCGGCCCTTGACGGGAGCTGGTGCGTTACCTGCCACGACCCACACTCCAATAGTGAAAAACTACTTGCAAGTTCCACCCTCACCCTATGTACGACTTGTCACAATAAAGTCCTAAGCGCAGGCCACGGTGATGAGCTTGAAGAATGCACACTATGCCATGACCCGCACAGAGCCGTTGGAACCGGGCTACTAAATGCTGAGTTCCCGGCTGGATGCGAAGAGTGTCATGACGGAATGACCGACAGCGCCACGGTACATCCTCCTGTCGAGGAAGGTTGCCAACTCTGCCACAGCCCCCACAGCGACACTAACCTCTCAAGGGCGCAAGAGATGTGCCTTGAATGTCACAACTTCCAGCAGGATTTAGAGGTTGCAGCGATCCATGGCAACCTACCGCTTGAGCTAAAGGACTGCCTCATGTGCCACCCGGCGCATGATTCGGATGAGGATATTCTAGTTAGGGCTAAGACTCATTTCCCGCTAACGCAAGGCAAGTGCGACTCATGCCACGGGGCAGGCGAAGCAATATCAATAAAGATAGATGATACTTCCACAAAGTGTGGTACATGCCATTCAATCTTGCGTGACCTTGAGACGACTGGCACTGAGCCGCACTCACCTGTGGTAGATGACGGCTGCCAGGTCTGCCACAACCCCCACATGTCTCCCAACAGGGCCTATCTGGAATTAAAAGAGCCCGCCGTTTGCAGGCAATGCCACGACGATATTCCCGAGGGCAGCGACGGCAGGACCCTCCACCCCGCGGCTGAGACATGCACGGACTGCCACAAACCACACGGTGGTCAAAACAATAAGATGTTGATTGCAGAGGGCACTGGGCTATGCCTTGAGTGCCACGATGACCCAACTGATGGAAAGCAGCAGACCCACGACGCCCTTGATGAGGGGTGCGCCACCTGTCACAACCCACACGCGGGTTTCGGCGGAGGGCTGCTCGTAGATGAAATGGCTGCCGTCTGTAGTGAATGCCATGACGATCCGGCGGAGAAGGAGCACGTTCATTCTGCTCTTGACGAGGGTTGCACTGCTTGCCACAACCCCCACGCTTCAGACAACGCAAAGCTCCTTAATGTCAACGTAGACGAACTATGCATAGAGTGCCACGATAATCCGGAAGATGAATATCAAGTTGTTCACAGTGGTCTTGAGGAGGGCTGCACGGCCTGCCACCTCCCCCACTCCTCGGACAACGCGAACCTCCTTGTGAGCCCTGACAATGGTATGTGCTTTGAGTGTCACGATGACCCAGCGGAGCAGGGCGAAGCACACTCAGCGCTGGATGAGGGATGCACGGCTTGCCACAACCCCCACGGCTCGGCAAATGAAAACATGCTTTCGGCTTCGCCTGATGAGATATGCATTGACTGCCATGACGACATGACGGCTGGCAAAGCTATAACGCACGACGCTTTGGATGAGGGTTGCACCACCTGTCATCTGCCCCATGCCTCAGCAAACTCAAACCTCCTCACCGCTCCCGTAAACGAGCTCTGCAAAGAGTGCCACGAGGACCACGATGCACATACCATTGATGGCACCTACGCTGGTGAGTGGGGAGGCGCTAAGCCTTTCCCCGTATCGGGCGAAGAGTTGGCGTGCACTGGTTGTCACGCCCCCCACTCGGCCGACGAGGGGGCACTATTTGCCGCACCTGAAAATGACCTCTGCACAAGCTGTCATTAATGAACGAAACACACCCCGCTAAATTTAGCGGGGTGTGGCTTTTACCTGACCCCAAGAAAGAGTAGATGCAAGACCGGCCAATCCTCGAAGAAATCCGCAAAAAGTTGAAAGCTTTCCCACGCCACGTGGAGCCACCGGGAGCACATGATCCGGCTGCGGTGGCCCTCACATTGTTGAATTCAGAAAACGGTATCGAGGTTCTATTCACCAAGCGCACTGATGATGTTGAGCATCATAAAGGAGAGATTTCTTTCCCCGGCGGCCGGATGGACCCAGGCGACGCCTCCCTCACTGATGCTGCGCTACGTGAAACCTGGGAAGAAGTAGGGATTGAGCCCCATGAGCTTGAGGTTTTGGGGTATATGGATGACCGAATATCTATCAGCGGCTATCTCGTTACGCCGGTCGTAGTCTATCTCGAGCGCGAAAATTACCCTCTAAAACCGCAACCCAGAGAGGTTGATGAGATAATACGCGTACCCTTATCACACCTCGTAAATCCAGATAATTACAGGTTGGACACCTCAACCTATCCAGGAATGGCTATTCACAGATTCACCTGGGAACAACATGAGATATGGGGGCTGACTGGAGCAATAATGAATCAGTTCCTTGAGCTAGTCTTCAACTTCCCATCCTCTGAGGTCGGATAATATGGAGAGGGAGCCTCTTTTTCATAAATTTACGCAGATGGACGCCGATGCCTCCGCCCTCTTGGTTGAATACTATGAATGGCTTCAGGATAAAGAGGGAAAGGGGCTGACTCCTGAGGCGGCTAGCCCACTTGCACACGCCGCCGACAGGTACCTAAGAGATTTTTTGGTGGATATTATGGAGACTCCCGCCAAAGCCAGCTCTGCCAGCCATATAAGATGCTACATAGGCAACTGGTACCCAATAAATACATTGGAGCCATCGCATGATGATATAGACCTCATTGCCACATCACTTTTATTTTTACATCAATGGGGCGAGGGCGCGGGCAAGATTGAGGCAGCTACTTTGGGAGAGGTCGCTAACCTTTTGGAATCTACCCAATACTTCCATCAGCGCTTGGAGAAATTCTGGGCTTTAACACCTGAAGAGGTCACCGAATGGCGCAGAGAAAACGACTACCGATGTTAGGCGCCGTGCTTCTTTTGGCAGCACTGATTCTCACGCCCTTAGGGTGTACTTCAAAAGAACGCTCACCGGAGGCCCATCTTTTGGAGGTTGGCTGCGGCGTATGCCACTCCACAGAGACCCCTCTTTCGAAGAGAAAGACCTTAGAGGGATGGAGGCGCACGGTAAACGCAATGAGAGCAAGGGGAGCAAGGATCTCCGACGAAGAGGCGGAGAAAATAGTTAATTATCTATACAGGATAAGACCTAAGGATAATTAGCAAACCACTTAAGCGCCCTTTAGCGCTACGGCGCCCGTTCCCCACCGCTCAAGAACTGACACAACCCGCTCCACCAAGCTTTGAAGCGAAGCTTTGACCGGAGGGCTTAGCTCGATGCCAGGCAATACGCTCTGGCCCTCTACACCCACAACAACCATCTTGTCGGGAGTTCTTCCCTGAAGACGAAGCACTGCAACTAAATCCTTTATCCCCATCTGATGAGGAGAGAGCGCCCTCTCAAAGACAGTCTCAATCTCCTCCTCGTCAACCTCAATCAAATCTCCGGGGTTGCCGCCCCTCATTACGCAATCTATTAGGATAATAGCGCCATACCCCTCCATATAAGTGAGGAGCTCAAGGCCAAGTGTGCCACCATCCAAAGTATCCACATTTGCTGGAAGGGCATATTTTTCAAGGAGGAGGTCCAAGGCAACCGGGCCCGCCGAATCATCGGACATCACCCGGTTGCCAAGACCAAGAATAAGGGTACGGCTAGATTTTTGAGTCTGGGTCACCGTACTTGTATCCATTGAACATTGAACCGCCGCTGCCATTGCGCTCAGCAACGTCGGACATCCACATAGCATAGATGTGGGTGATGAAAAAACTTGCGAAGATAAACATTGAGAAGTAATGCGCCATCCTAAGATAGCCGTTGTTCATGAACTCGAAGACCCACCCGAAAAGAGCGTAGGCAGTGCCGCCGGTGTCGGCCTGAGAGTAAAGTGCAAAACCCGAGACCACCTGGAATATCATAATTAGGCCAATCGACAGGTATGCCATGCTTGCAAGAGCGTTGTGCCCCAGGGTACCGCTAGGCCTGGGGGAGGCAAAGGTGTAGTATTTGATTACATCCACCAGATTCTCTCTACCCTCGGGGTAGGTAAAGGGAAGAAAGTTTCTTAAGCGCGCAAAGCGGTTACCCATTAACCCCCAAATAACCCTGCCGATTACCCCCAACATGAGGAGCCATCCCAATGAAAGATGTATTGCACGGGCATAGCCCATAACAAAAGCGTCAGGGTTATTGGCAGTCGATAAAAATGGGAAGTGTATGTAGGCTCCGGTAACAGAGAGGCCCACCACCGACACAAAGTTGGTCCAATGGATCACCCTGATTGGAAACTCCCAAACTTTTATTGCTTTTATTTTTGGCATGGTCGTCTCCCTAGGTTAAAGCACCTTCACCCGTGATACTTCATTACCCTCCTCGTCCAAAAGATGCACGGCGCAGGCAAGGCAAGGGTCGTAGGAGTGTATCGTCCTCAGGATTTCAATTGGCTTTTCGGCATCAGCAATTGGCGTGCCGATAAGTGCGGACTCATAGGGACCGCGTTGCTTTTTCGCATCCCTGGGGGAAGCGTTCCATGTTGAGGGAACCACCGCCTGGAAATTTGCGATTTTGGTATCGCGGATGTTGACCCAGTGGCTGAGCGTACCGCGAGGCGCCTCATGGAAACCAACACCGCGTGCCTCCTTGGGCCAAGTCGAGGGGTCCCACTTCTCACCTGCGTGGATTCTGATATCGCCAGTCTTGATGTTGGCTATGAGCATATCAAGCCACTCAAGGTTCTTTGCCGCATATATAAGGGTCTCTATTCCTCGAGCCGCGGTGCGTCCGAGGGTTGAAAATAGGGCAGTCGCAGGGATATTAAGGTCGCCAAGCACCAGGTCAACCACAGCTTTGTACTCCGGCTGCCCATTGGCGTAAGCAACGAGGCAGCGGGCAAGGGGGCCGACCTCGGCAGGGCGGTCCAAGTAGCGAGGCGCCTTGACCCAGGAGTATTTCCCGTCTGTATCCAGATAATCGTACTTACCCTCACCAGGCGATGGTCCGGTGTAGTTCTGCGTTGTCTCACCGGAGAGGGGATTTAGACCCTTATCGTCGCCATCTTTGTATGAGTACCAGGAGTGGGTGACATACTCGGTGATATCTTCAGCTTTGACTTCATGAAGCGTCGGGAAATCTGCCACTGTCACGCGGCCCGGCTTTAGCCAAAGCCCTCTATCGTGAAAGCGCGCGCCGGTGGTCGTGGGGAAATCACCAAAAGATATGAAATCGAAGGCGCCGTCTCCGCCACCGTAGCTACCCCACTCCTTGTAGAAGGAGGCAACGGCAAGCAGATCGGGCACGTAGACCTGCTCGACAAAATTCTTCGCCGATACCAGCAGCTCTTTTATGTGGGCCAGCATATCCGCGTTTATAGCGTTCTGGCTGTTTGTATCAATCGGAATCGCCATGCCGCCGACGAGGAAAGTCTGCGGGTGGGGGTTCTTGGAGCCGAGAAGCGCGTGAATCTTTATTACCTCACGCTGCCAGTCAAGGGCCTCAAGGTAGTGGGCGACCGCCATGAGGTTAGCCTCGGCGGGGAGCTTATAAGCTTTGTGCCCCCAGTAGGCATTCGCGAAGGGACCAAGTCTCTTGGTGCCGACAAAAGCTGCAACCCGCTGCTTTATTGTCTCGAAATACTGCTCAGAATTTTTAGCGTAAGGGCGATTGCCCAAAACATCTACCGCGTACTTCTTGGAGACACCCTTCGCAAGTGCCGCTGTTTTAGCCGGGTCCGCCTCAAGGGCTGAAGTTATATCAACCCAATCAAGCGCATGGAGGTGGTAAAAATGTATGACGTGGTCCTGCACCGCCTGAATTCCGATTATGATATTGCGGATAAGCTCGGCATTAAGTGGCGGTACAATATCAAGGGCGTCCTCAACAGCGCGCACGGAAGCGATGGAGTGAACCGTAGTACAAACACCGCAAAAACGCTGCGTCCAGTACCATAGCTCGCGTGGGTCACGGCCCTGAAGTATCTGTTCAATACCGCGCCACATGGTCGAAGAGCTCCAGGCGTCTTTAATCACGCCGTTTTCAACCACCGCCTCAATGCGAAGGTGTCCTTCGATGCGAGTCAACGGATCGACAACAATCTTTTTAGCCATCAGGTCTTACTCCTTATATGAAGCTGCAAAGCAGCGTCTATTATTCTTTATCACCACCGGAAGCTTTGAGCTGCATTGTCTTCGCAACGCCATGTGCCGCTACACCCACGGCTGCGGCAGCAGTAAGTCCGAGGCCGACTTTGGTTGCCGTTACATCTGCGCCAAAACCGGGAACGTCAGGTAGACGGTCGTAGAAGGGGCTCATCGTATCCCAAAAGCCCGGCTCGGAGCAGCCGACGCAGCCGTGTCCCGCCTGCACAGGCCAGGATGTGCCGTCGTTCCAGCGAACTGTAGGACAGTTGTGAAAGGTGCTGGGCCCTTTGCAACCCATCTTGTAAAGGCACCAGCCCTGACGGTGACCGCTATCTCCCCAGGCCTCAACGTACTGTCCCTGGTCGAAATGGGCGCGGCGCTCACAATTGTCGTGGATACGCTTGCCGTAGGCGAAGAGTGGGCGCTTGTATCTGTCGGTCGGAGGGAGTGTGCCAAAGGTCAGATAGTGGACTATTGTCGCGGTTAGGTTTACTACGTTCATGGGGCAGCCGGGGAGATTTATAATCGGAACCCCCTTCACGACATCCATAACCCCCTTGGCTCCAGTTGGATTGGGCTCACCTGCGGCTATACCGCCATACGCGGCGCATGTGCCAACTGCAATTACAGCAGCGGCGTTCCCGCATACCTCTTTGGCAGAGGCCAATGCGGTGCGTCCTCCCACCATGCAGTAGATACCATCTTTGTTGACTGGGATGGACCCCTCAACGATAGCGATATATTTTCCCTTATAATTTTTAAGTGTATCTTCGAGGGACTTTTCCGCCTGATGACCGGCGGCAGCCATGATGGTCTCATGGTAGTCGACGGAGAGATAGTTGAGAATCAAGTCTCCTACAGAGGGGCGGGAGGCTCTCAAGAGAGACTCTGAATCGCCTGCGCAGTCCTGATACTCCATCCAGACTACCGGCGGACGGTTGTCCGCGGTTACAGCTGCGGCAGCCTTATCAGCGAATGAAACGGGAAGCGCCAAAGTTGCGGCTAGGGTGGTCATGAATCCGAGGAATCCTCGGCGGCTTACTCCTCTGCTCTCCAAATATTCTTCCAGAGAAGCCTCTGTCCAGACACTCTCATCCTTGCTCATAATTCCTCCTGCTTTGAAAAGGTTGGGGCTAAACGATTAAAAAACTTAATCAGACGCCGCGTAACCCCACCAATAAAATGTCGTCTTTAATAGGCTCTGTAAACTATAAAAAATGCCCTGTGAAACACCGTTATGATATCTATTTTTGCGAAACCTAAGTCATTTTAGCTAAACTAAATTTTATATACCCTTAACCTGAATCCCTCAATAAGTTTTTAAAGAAATATCGCCTTGCCAACAACATCAAAGCGGGTTTTAAAATGGATTAACCTGTCTTTTCAGGTAGTTTCATCTACGCTGAACTCTGCTATTTTTTAACTCTGCCATATCGATAAATTGATGCAAATAAGCCTGCGGCCCAACAGAATAATATTTTACCATTAATATTCCGTTTAGTGACTCATTCTGCAATAATCCTTAAATGATCCTCATGTAAGAGGAAGAGGCAATGGCTACGAGCACCTTCGCAGAAGAAAAAGACAGTATCCTCTCCTGGTACATCCTCCACCATTCGGTGGACGACAATGAAGTACAGGAGCTATCCGATAGGCTTGAACGCGCGGTTGAGACCGCTGAGCGTCTTCACACCGGTGTTACAAGAAAAACCGGGGAGCCTTACATATACCACCCGCTTAGGACCGCTCAGGAGGTCAGCCGTTTTGGGAGGATTGTAGACTGGCCTTCTATTGAGGCCGCGATACTCCATGACACGGTTGAGGACACGGATTACACACAAGAGGAGCTAAGGCGCGATTTTCCCGAATGCGCAGACCTCGTCGAAGCGCTTACCAAGATAAAGGAGGACAAAGGGCTAACTTATCGCCGCCTCTTTGAACACGCCTTAAAGGACATTCGGGTACTCCTGGTCAAGATTGCGGACAGGGTAGATAATCTTGACACTCTCCATATATTCAACCGAGAAAAACAGATAAGAATAGCTGGCGAATCCGCCTCTATGTACGCAAACATTTGCGAGCGTCTATGCATGATGGACCTTGCAAGCCGTTTACGTGAACAGCTGGGGGAATATCTATCCCCTGAAAAGTTTCACGAATTTCAAGAAGTCCAGGCGAAAGCGAAAGTGGAACTTGAAAAACCCATCGGAAATTTACGGACAAGGCTTGCGGAGGCTTTCCCGGGGAACCTTACTGTACGAATTGAGGTGAACTGGGCGCGCTTTGACCCGGACGTGCCGGTAAAGAATGAAAACCTCTTCTCTGTGAGGATCATAACGGAGAACAGGGAGGCCGCGTATCAGGTCTTGGGTAGAGTACACCTGACCTTCCCTTCCGTACCGGGGAGCTTTCGCGACAACATCTCAAACCCAAGGGAAAATGGCTTTCGCGCCCTGGAAACACAGGTAACCTACAAAGGAATGATTGTTCGGTTTACCATCTCAAGCCGCGACGACGACCGCTTCAACCGCCTCGGGCTTCTCTCAATGGATATCGAGTCCGCCCAGTTCAACTCAAGGTATCTAAAAGACCTCCGGGAGTTTCTTGAGACCGACGAGCAGACAAGCATCCAGGATTACTTACGCTTCAACCAGCCCGACGGAATCCAGGTAATAACACCCAAAGGGCTCATCATAAACCTTGAAGAGGGTGCCACAGCGCTTGATTTCGCTTTCGCGGTTCATAAAGAGCTTGGCCTTAGAGCTGCGGGCGCCAAGGTAAATGACAAAGCGGTACACCTTTCAACCCCCCTTTCCATGAACGATAGGGTTGAGATCATCCCCTCTTCAAGAAATGTATGCACCGATAACTTTCTCGATTGGGCGCATACGAGGCGCGCTATCTCCTCGATTAAAAAGCACCTACGCCAAGAGGAGTACCACAAGGCTGCGGCAGAGGGTAAGAACCTGCTGGTCGGCGTCGGAAGCGCAGCCAATATGGATGCTTGGGAGGTTGAGACTAGGGCTAAAACCCTAGCTGCACAGAGCGGTGAGAAGATTGAAAAAATTTACCAGGATGTATATTTGGGAAATCTTCCCCTTGAGCGTGTGTTAGGTCCGCTGGCAAAACCCGGACGAAACCCCGTCAGCACCCTGCTTCAAAAGATGATTCCAGGAAAGCCCATACCGGTAAGAATAGTAAGGCGCTACGACTTCGAGTCAAAAACAAGGAAATTCTGTCAGCGGTGCGTACCTGTATCAGGGGATGATATTGAGGGGGTTCCCGATGGCAGGCGGCTAATCGTTCATCGAAAAGGCTGCGTGCTTGATACAGCGGAGACCAAGGTGCCACTCCAGTGGGACAAACAAAAAAAGATAGAGCTTCGTGACCCAGGTCCGATAAAACTGAATATTTGGACTACAAATGTGCAGGGTCTCCTTTACCACGTTGTCGCCCCATTCAGGAGCCTCGATATAGACCTTAACTCAATCACTCTACCTGACGAGGATGACATCTTAAGGCTGGAATTCAGCCCCGGCACATCACGCGCCCTCGACAGGATACTAAGAGACCTGCGCAAGATGGACTTCATTCACGACATCCAAATCCAGCCCGGGACTACAAAGACCTAGCATAAGATGAAAAAAAACTTCGCTAAGCAGCGCTCCAAAGGTGCGCCCCTAAATAATGGCGACCCACGATGTGCAGCTATTCTCGCGCTTGATGAAATTGAGAGCAGAAGCGCTTACGCGGACCTTTTTTTAAAGCAGCGGTGGGCCAAGATTCCTTTTCGCGACGATAGGGACAAGGCCCTCGCAACAATGCTCGTATATGGGGTGCTGAGGTGGAGAAACCGCCTTGATGCCATAGTCTCACACTGCGCCGGGAGGCCTCTTTCGAAAATTCAACGGGCACTCTTGAACCCCCTTCGGGTTGGAGTATACCAGTTGGTCTTCCTAGACAGGGTACACGCAGGGGCGGCAGTTTCTGAAACCGTTGAGGCAGTAAAGACCCTTGGTCATTCTAAAGGAGCAGGCTTTGTCAACGCTGTCCTGAGGCGCACCGCCAGAGAGGGCGGTAAACTACCGGAATCTGAAGATGAGATCGAGCGGTTCTCTCTGGAGACCGGTATGCCAAGGTGGCTTATTGAGCTCTGGCAAAAAGATGAAGGACCCGCCGGCGCGGCGCTTATCGCACGGGCACTCTCCGCTACACCGCCTGCCTTCTTCAGGGCTAAGAACCAAAGCATGGCAGATGAACTTCTACAGCACCTCAAGACGCCAAAAGCTAAGGGAAGGGGCTTTTATGCCCCCGCCAGCTTCTGGGCCATAGGCGGCGGGGAGCTCTCCGCGGATGAGATGGTCACCTCTGGAAAGGCGGTCCTACAGGGTCAAGCTTCTCAGCTGATCCCTCTTTTGCTCTCACCCGAGCGAGGTGCGAGGGTACTGGACTGTTGCGCAGCACCTGGCTTAAAGACCGCCCACATCGCCGAGCTGATGGACGATTCAGGAGAGATAGTAGCCCTCGACATTCACAAAAAGAGGGCGCGTATGGTCGAAACCCTCGCCCAATCACTTGGATATTCATCGATTAAGGCAATTACAGGTGATGCCGCTAAATACACTGATGAGCGCCCCTTCGACGCCGCCCTGCTGGATGTCCCCTGCTCAGGGCTTGGGGTATTGGCGCACAACCCTGAGCGAAAGTGGAGAATTTCTCCCGATGAGCTCTCTACCTTCCCAGCCCTACAATATGCGATAATGGAAAATGCCGCCAAGATGGTCAGGGTGGGTGGCGTCATGGTTTACTCTACATGCACCACGGCTAGAGCTGAAAACGAGGGGGTTGTAAAACGCTTCCTTGCCGAAGAGAAGGGATGGGAAGTTGAGCCACCTAAAGATTTCGACGCTCCCACCCTTATTAACGAAGAGGGCTTTTTCAAGACCTTCCCAATAGAGCCTACAGAAGAAAACGGTGAACATTTAGATGGATTTTTTGGCGCAAGACTTCGCAGGACCAGATAGATGAGAAGGTTGCCCTTCTTCATCTTCTATGCCCTCCTGGCGCTTGCAATAGCCGGGCTCGGAGGCTATCTGGTTGTAGCCTTCATGGTTGAGAACGCTCCAGAAGTATCGGTCCCCGCCATAGAGGGGCTTGAGCTCACAACCGCTTTAGAGGTGCTGAGCAAAAACGAACTTGACCTTGAGGTGCGGGGCTTCGCTTTTTCAGATGAGGTTGAAAAAAATAGAGTTGTTAGGCAACGCCCGGCCGCTGGGGTAATCGTCAAGGCAGGCCGGGGTATTGGAGTAATACTTTCCCGCGGACCTGAGCGCCACTCAATGCCAAACGTGGTTGGCCGGACCCTTGAAGACGCTACGATTCTGCTGACACAGGCAGGCCTCTTACCCGATGTTTCCGTGAGAATACCAGGCAAGGAGGAGGGGCTGGTTCTTGCGCAGGCTGTAGAGCCCGGCGCCCCACTGGAGAGCGGCAAGAAAATTCCGCTCATAGTTACCACCCCCCCTGAGCCGGAGCTTATGAGGATGCCCAACCTACAAGGTCTGGAGCTTCACAAAGCCGAAGCTTTACTTGAATCCATAGGAGTGGGGGTTGAGCGCGTTGAGGAGGTCAGGATAGGTGACCCCTCGCGAGCGGGGAGGATACTCAGTCAGGAGCCCATGTCAGGGAGCCCCATTCCCCAGGGGAGCAGAGTCTCACTCTCCGTGGCGGAACGAAACACACCCTCTTCACCAGGCAGGATGGTACTGGTTGAACAGCTCATCCCAGCCGGCTTTACTACCCATGAAGTTGAGGTTGTGGCTCAATCGGTGGCGGGCAAACGTGTTATTTTGAGGGAGATGGTCCCCTCGGGGGGGGCCCTCCGAGAGCTAGTTGAACTGAGTCCGGGAGAGCGCATACGCGTATTTGTAGACGGAAAAGAGAAATAACCCGCCCCGAAAGGGAATTTGGTGGTTCCCACGGACCCGATTTCTCCCTATAATCTTTGACCTCTATTCTTCAGAAATTAAACAGGGAAGGAACGCCTTTAAATGTCGATAATAGCTCCCTCCATACTCTCCGCAGACTTCGCCAACCTTGGCGAAGAGGTGAGGGCGATAGCCGCAGGCGGCGCTGACTGGGTACACGTCGATGTGATGGACGGACGCTTTGTCCCGAACATCACTATAGGGCCGCTGGTGGCAAAGGCCGTAAGGGGCATAACCGACCTTACGATGGACGCCCACCTTATGATAGTTGAGCCCGAGCGCTACATCGATGAATTCGCGAAAGCGGGAGCAGATTATATAACCGTCCACGCAGAGACCTGCCCGCACCTGCACCGGACTATACAGCAGATTAAGCAAGCCGGGGCCAAAGCAGGGGTGGCGCTCAACCCCTCCACACCGCTGGATGTATTGGACTATGTTTTGGAGGAGCTCGATATGGTGCTCATAATGAGCGTCAACCCGGGGTTCGGCGGACAATCGTTCATACCCTCGGCGACGGGTAAGATAAGGAGCCTCAGAGAGCTCGCAAAATCGCGCAGCCTCGACCTCATCATACAGGTTGATGGCGGCATAAATGATTCAACGGCCAAGGAGGTGGTGAGCGCCGGGGCCGATGCGCTGGTAGCGGGAAGCTACGTTTTTGGCGCGTCGTCCTATGCGCAGGCGATTAGCTCGCTGAAAGAAGCCTTCAAATCAATTTAACCCAGAATATTTCTCCAACTTGAGAATATATATTTGCCAAACTTCGGGAGAAGTTCCCTTATGGATTACAAAGACACACTGAATCTTCCTAACACCGAGTTCCCCATGAGGGGAAACCTTCCCAAGCGCGAGCCTGAGATGATTGAGCGCTGGGAGGCGGATAAAACCTACGAGGCCCTTATGTCCGCCGGCGAGGGCAAAGAGACCTTTATCCTCCATGACGGCCCGCCATATGCAAACGGGCACATCCACATGGGCCATACGATAAACAAAGTGCTAAAAGACATTATCGTCAAGATGCGCTCAATGCAGGGTTTCCATTCACCCTATATTCCAGGGTGGGACTGCCACGGGCTTCCCATTGAACATCAGGTTGACAAGGAGCTTGGGAAGCAGAAAGCGGATATGTCAAAGGCGGACTTCCGCCGCTACTGCCGCAAGTACGCGGATAAATTCGTATCAATTCAGCGTGATGAGTTCAAGCGATTGGGAATCTTCGGTTACTGGGACGCACCCTACCTCACAATGAGCTTTGATTACGAGGCCCAGACGGTTCGGGAGCTTGGCAAGCTGATGGAATCAGGCGCCGTGTATCAAGGCAAAAAGCCTGTCTATTGGTGCATAGACTGCGGCACCGCACTAGCCGAAGCAGAGGTAGAGTACGCAGACCGAAAGGACCTGGCGATAACAGTAGCTTTCCCGATCCCCCGCGATCTGGGCGATATAGCGCCAGCGCTCAAGGGCATGGAGAGCCACGTCGTAATCTGGACTACTACACCCTGGACGATTCCCTCAAACCTGGCGGTCGCTCTGGGACCAGAGATTGAGTACGCGGCCTATGAGCTTAATGACCGCCCCGGCAAGGCTTACATCCTGGCGAAAAGCCGCGCCCCAATAGTTTTCGAAGAGATGGGTGTGGAAGGGTACAGGGAGCTCGCCGAAATAGACCCCGCTTCTCTTGATCGGGTAGAGGCCAAACATCCGCTGTATGATCGTCCCAGCATCATCATACTTGGCGACCATGTCACCCTAGACGCGGGCACCGGCTGCGTCCATACAGCGCCGGGGCACGGTCAGGAGGACTATGAAATAGGCCTTAAATATGGGCTTGAAATCTATGCACCCGTAAATGACGAGGGAAAATTTACTGTTGACGTTCCTGACCTTGAGGGCGTCGACGTCTTCACCGCCAACAATATGGTTGTCGAGAGACTCGAAGAGAGCGGCTATCTCCTCTCTTCCGCCAAGGTAAAGCACTCCTACCCTCACTGCTGGCGCTGCAAGAAGCCTGTAATCTTCCGCTCCACTACACAGTGGTTCGTATCAATGGAGAAGACGGGGTTAAGGGACAAGGCCTTGAAAGAGATAGACAGGGTCAAGTGGATACCCCACTGGGGGCGTGAACGGATCTACGGGATGATAGCGGCAAGGCCGGACTGGTGTATTTCACGCCAGCGAAGTTGGGGCGTACCTATTGTTGCTGTCGATTGTGAGCGATGCGGCGAAACGAAGATGGGCATTGATATCGCTGAACGCGCTGCCTCCTACTTCGAAAAGGAGGGCGCCGATGCCTGGTTCGAGCGCCCTGTGGAGGATTTCCTCCCAGAGGGAGCCACCTGCGACAAGTGCGGCAACCAGACCTTCGTAAAGGAGGAGGACATTCTTGACGTTTGGTTCGACTCCGGCGTTTCCTTTGCCGCTGTTATGGAGAATAATCCACTCCTCTCCTCCCCCGCGGACCTCTACCTGGAGGGTTCCGATCAGCACAGGGGCTGGTTCCACTCCAGCCTGCTGGCCTCCGTCGGGACTCGTGGAGTAGCACCCTACCGCACAGTTCTCACCCACGGATTTGTGGTGGATAAAAATGGCCGGAAGATGTCCAAATCCTCCGGCAACGCCCTAGCACCGGAAAAGATAGTCAAGCAGCGCGGGGCAGAGGTTTTGCGCCTCTGGGTAGCCGCCGAAGACTATCGCGACGATATAAGGGTAAGCGAGGAGATTCTAAAGCGCCTTGAAGAAGCTTACCGCCGCATCAGGAACACCTGCCGCTTCCTCTTGGGCACCGTGAGCGACTTCGACCCAGAGAAGGATGCAGTACCTTTCGAGGAGCTGTGGGAGATAGACCGGTACGCAATCGATACGTTGAACCGCACAATCGGTAAAGCCCTGAGCGCCTATGAGAGCTACCAGTTCCATACAATATTCCACAGGCTACACAACTATTGCTCTGTGGATCTATCGGCTTTTTATTTGGACATTCTAAAGGACCGCCTATACACATTCCCAAGAGAGAGCCAGGGCAGGAGGGCCGCGCAGACTGTCCTTTACGAGATTGTGGACAAGCTGACACGAGTTATGGCGCCCATCCTCGCCTTCACCTCTGAGGAGGTATGGGGGCACATCCCCGCCAAGTCAGGCTCTGTGCACCTTACAAAATTCCCAGAGGTTGAGGATGCACATATCAACGACGATCTGGCCTCAAGGTGGGAGAAGCTTAGAGAGCTTCGCAAGCTGGTCTCCAAGGCGGCAGAGGAGCAGAGGGCCGCAAAGGTTATCGGCCACTCCCTCGACTCCAAGATAATCCTCCACGTAGATAACCGCTGGGAGGATTTCCTATCACCCTATAATGAGGAGCTGCCCTTTATCTTCATTGTAAGCCAGGTTGAGCTCGTCGAGAGCGATGGTGGAGATTTCAAAGATGATGCCCTTCCCGGCATTGGAGTTGAGGTAGCCCGCGCCGATGGCGAAAAGTGCCAGCGCTGCTGGAACTACGCAACCACCGTCGGCCAATCGAGCGACCATCCTGAAGCTTGCGCACGTTGCGTGGGGCATCTGTAGGGTCAATGGGGCGCTTTATCCTCTTCGCCATAACGGCAATTTTAACGGCTGGCCTCGACCTGGGAACGAAAGCCCTCGTCGAGGCCTCCTTGACCCCTTACCAATCCTCCCCTGTTATTGATGGGCTTTTTAACCTAACCTATTTAAAGAACAAGGGGGCCGCTTTCGGCTTCCTCTCAGGTAGCGGCGAAATGAGAGTCCCCTTCTTCATCATCATAACTCTCGTCGCTATGGGCTTTATCCTCTGGCTGCTAAAACGGCATGGCAAGGAAAGAGCGCTCCACCTGCCGCTGGGGCTTATCTTCGGCGGGGCCGCTGGAAATTTGGTTGACCGCATAAGGTACGGGTCTGTGGTTGACTTCATCGATCTGCATTGGGGCGGGTACCACTGGCCCGCCTTCAATGTAGCTGACGCCGCCATCTGCATCGGAGTCGTATTACTCCTCATCATGGAGTTTTCACACGGCAGAAAAGCTGCCTGACCGGAATGCTGCCAACCCTTTTCAACTTCGGCACCCTAATTATTTACACTTACGGAACTGCCCTCTTTGCAGCCATTGTCGCAGGGTGGTTAACGGGGCTACACCTTTCTAATAATGCCGGCCTAAACAAATCCAACTTTAAGTCATTTACCCTTTTAACAATAATAAGCGCCATCCTAGGGGCGAGGCTCTTTTACGTAATACTCGAATGGGATATTTTCGCAGAGAACCCCCTCCTGATTTTTGAAATATGGCAGGGGGGAATGGTTTACTATGGAGGCCTCATTGGCGCGATGGCCTCGGGCTTTATCTTTCTCAGAACCCTGCCGCACACCGAAGCGTTGACAATCCTAGATATAGCTGCCCCATCCGTTGCTATAGCACATGCCGTAGGGAGGTTGGGTTGTTTTGCCGCTGGGTGTTGCTATGGTAGCGAGTGTACTTTGCCTTGGGCGGTTACCTTTACCAACCTATCCTCACAGGCGCGCCTCGGGGTGCCACTAGCCCCTGTGCAGCTTTATGAAGCGGCGGTAAACTTTCTCATCTTCCTCTTCGTCTTTGATTGGCAGAAGCGACGTAAGCATGTTGAAGGAGTAGTCTTCGCAGGGTATCTTCTAATCTATCCTCTCTTTAGATTTGTGCTTGAATTTTACCGGGGAGATGAACGAGGAGGGCTTTGGGGGCTATCAACCAGCCAGCTCTTTTCAATACCGCTCTTTTTGATAGGAGCGTCCCTCCTCATCGGGTTTACAAACAAAGCCCTACAGAAAAGGACGGAGTAGCTTTATGAAATGGTTTTCACCGGCAATTATTATTCTTTCATTAACCATATTAGGTGGCTGCGCTGGTCCCCAGCTTACCTCGGGAGAGGTTTCTGCCCCCTACACCAACCTCTCCGAGGAGCTTCAGGTTGGTAAAATTCTCCACCTCCCAACCGGCAGAGAATTCACCGAGGAGGAACTCTACGACTACCTTGCCACTCAAAAGGTTATCTATGTCGGTGAATCGCATGACTCGGTTAATGACCATGCAGTTCAATTAAAAATAATTTCCGCAATGAATGAGCGCTTCCCTGGCAAGATAGCTGTAGGCATGGAGATGCTTCGCCGACCCTTCCAGGCGGACGCAGACAAGTGGATAGCAGGCGAAATCGATGAAAAGGAGTTCGTAAGGGTCTTCTCCAAATCCTGGGGACGATATGAATACTATAAGGACATCCTTGCCTACGCGCGCGACAACAAACTACCGCTTCTTGCGATGAACAGAGCCAAGAGCCAGATGGGTCACGCAAAGATGAAGAAGATGGTTGAGGAGGCAAAGGAGGGCGAGATGGAGGTCCCTTCCGAGATGGTAGCCGCTGTGGAAAAGATGGAGGAGCCGCCAAAGCCATATGAGCCCCAACTAAGCGAAGACGACCCTTACTACGAAGAGTATATTGGAGCCTTTTTCAAAGGCCACGGAGATGGTAAGCCTGAAATCGCCCGTATGTTCATTAAGAGCCAGATGCTGTGGGATGAGACTATGGCCGAGATGGGCGCAAAGTACCTTGACGAAAATTCCGACATGAAACTCATTGTGCTCGCAGGCGGCAACCACGTTCGTTATTCATTTGGTATTCCAAGGCGCCTCTTTAGAAGGCATCCTGCCCCCTACTCAATAGTTTCTCCCTGGGTCGTCGAATACCCCGAAGACAAGAAGGATCAACTTATGGACGTTGATCTCCCGGAGCTGCCGCTTCGTGTCGCCGATTTCGCATGGGGAGTCGATTACGAGGACTTGGAGGATGGCAGGATCATGCTTGGCATACAGATAGCTGATTCCGAAGAACCGGAGGGTGTTGCTGTTATGGGGGTGCTTGACGACTCCGCTGCGGCAGAGGCGGGCATCAAAGAGGGTGACGTCCTGACCTCCTTGGATGGCGTCGCTCTGAAGGAAGTTTTCGACCTTACCTTTGAACTTTCAAAAAAGGATGCCGGCACAAAGGGTGTAGCTAAAATAGTGCGAGATGGTGAAGAGGTTGAGCTCCAGGTCAGCTACAAAACGCTAGACCACGGCAAAGAGGATTAGGGCTATTCGCGGGAAGCAACCTGCCTCTCCATCTCTCGCTTTGCATCACGGGCTTTCATATCCTCCCGCTTGTCGTAGAACTTTTTGCCTTTGCCAAGCCCCAACTCTACCTTGGCGATGCCGCGTTTAAAATAAATTTTGAGCGGCACGAGGGTATAGCCCCGCTCCTGCACCTTTTGGGCGAGCTTTCTAATCTCACGGGCATGGAGCAGGAGCTTGCGTTCGCGGGTAGGGTCCTGCTCCTCAATGCGAGTATGGGAGTAGGGTGTGATATGAAGCCCGGTCAGCCACACCTCTCCACCGCTAAACTTTGCGTAGGCATCGGTTAGGTTGGCCCGCCCGTCACGCAAACTCTTGACCTCATTGCCCCATAACACAAGCCCGGCCTCTATCACCTCCTCTATCTGGTAATCGCGGCGGGCCTTTTTATTCGTGCAGGCGGTCTTGATCCCCTTGTCGGGGCCGGCCTTAGCCATTTTTCGGAACCTCTCTTCTTACAATTCTAGGCCCTGTTGCATACCTTCTACCCCAGGAGCGTGCCCCAAAAAGCGCCAGCCCCAGGGAAGCGGAGCCTATTAAAAATGCGCCTAAATCTGCGCTAACGCCGATGTCTGGACCAAATTTATTACCTAGGATAGCTCCCACTAAAAGAGCGACAACCGGTACAAGGTATACAGCCACCCCCGCTTTGACAAAAGCGGTCTCCGAGATTTCCACGACTACCGAATCACCCTCTTTGACTCCGATGGGGTCCTCCACCCAGACCCTCGCCTCGCGGCCGCCGCCGAGCGCCTTACAGCCACCCTGTGCAGAGCAGCTGCCGCAAGCGCCGCTGCGCATGGTTGAGACGAGGGCTTTTCCCGCCGCCGTCTCAACTACCAGCGCGGACTCCTCAATCATGGTTGGCTACTCCGGTATCCAGCTTATATCTCCGTCAATCTTTGCGATTACACCGGCGATGAGCTTTGCCGCGTTCTCCACATCGGAAAGGCTCAGCACCTCACCCGAAGTGTGCATGTAGCGCAGGGGAATCGAGATAAGCGAGGTGGCTACTCCTGAGCGGGTCAGCTGTATCACATTGGCGTCGGTGCCTGTGGCGCGGGGCGCGGCATCTATCTGGTGAGGTATCTTGTTCTTCTTCGCCACTTCGCAAAAGAGGTCGAAGAGGCGGTGGTTAATATTGGCGCCTCTGGAAATTACAGGGCCCTTGCCCACCTTGATATCACCGGTAGAGCGCTTATCAGTCCCGGGGTGGTCCATGGCGAAGGTTACCTCCACGCAAATCCCGATCTGGGGGTCGATACCAAAGGTGCTGGTGTGCGCGCCCCTGAGGCCAAGCTCCTCCTGAACCGTTGAAACACCATAAACAGCGCAGTTGAGGCTCTTTTTCTTCTTCGCCGATAAACGAAGCACCTCTGCCACAATTAGGGAGCCAACCTTATCATCGAAGCCACGGCCCATTACAAGGTCGCCCAATAGAGGCTCTACCTCTCCGTAGAAGGTGACAGGGTCGCCGATTGAGATTACCGCCTCTGCCGCGGCCCTGTTCTCAGCGCCGATGTCGATCGCCATCTCCTTTACCTTGGAGACCTTGGAGCGCTCTTCAACCTCCAGGAGGTGAATAGGTTTTCTTCCGATTACACCTGCAACAGGCCCTCTGGCGCCATGTATGAGCACCCGCTTGCCGGGCATCAGGTGGCTGTCTACGCCGCCAATGGGGGCGAAGAAGATGAATCCATCGTCATCAATGTATTTGACCATAAGGCCGACTTCATCGGCATGGCCCGCAAGCATGACCTTGGGTCCATTGGCCTCACCATTTAAGACGCCCCAAGTGTTGCCCATCACGTCACTCTCAATCGAGTCCGCAAATTTACCTACGTACTCGCGCCATAGACGCTGGGCAGGCTGCTCAAAACCTGATGGGCTGGGGCTGTCAGCAAATTTTTTGAAGAAATTATAGACTTCCTTATTCATCTCTTATCTCCAGCGTCCACTCAGGAACGGTAGTCAGCATTTATCGTTATGTATTTTTCAGAAAAGTCGCAGGTGGTGACGGTTGCTTCTCCCGGCCCATCCCCGACTTTAATCGTTATCGAAAACTCATCACCCGTCATAATCTCATGCGCTCTGCGCTCAGCGTCTGCACCGACACCAACGCCCCCGGCTACTATCTCAACATCACCTACCAAAATTGAGAAGGGCCCGCCATCATGAGCGCCACTCCTACCCAGCGCGCCAGCGATCCTGCCCCAGTTTGGGTCTTCACCATAAAGGGCTGTTTTAACCAAGGGTGACTCGGCGATGGTAAAAGCCGCCCTCTTGGCGAGCTCTTCATCCTTGGCCCCGGTTACGGTTATATCTACAACCTTTGTAGCCCCCTCACCATCCTTGACTATCATCCTCGCCAACTCTTTTAATACCTCGGTGAGGGCTTCATCGAAGGAATTAACGTCGTCCAGTTTGCCGCCAGCACCACTAGCCATCAAAATAGCTGTGTCGTTGGTCGAGGTATCCCCGTCAACTGTTATCCGATTGAAAGAGAGCTCAACGGCGCGGACAAGGGATTTCCTCAAAATTTCCGTCTCAAGTCCTGCATCTGTCACAATAAAGGCGAGCATGGTAGCCATATTCGGCTTTATCATTCCCGAGCCCTTCGCAATTCCCGTAACTGTGATAGTCTCCTGCCCACTTTTAAATGAACGCGAGGCCACCTTCGGCACCAGGTCCGTGGTCATGATCGCCCTTGAAAATGGGGAGATATCATCGCAAAGCGCAGCGATCAGCGAAGGCGCAGCCGCCTCGAACTTTTCTGCCGGCAGGGGTAAACCAATAACCCCTGTGGAACACACAAGCAAATCTTCACTGGCTATGCCAAGCTCAGCGGCTATCTTGGCGCTGCTCTTTATCGCAGCTGTCATGCCCGCTTCGCCATTACAGGCGTTGGCGTTCCCCGAGTTGACCAAAACGCCACGTGTATACCCGCTCTTTATCCGCTCCTTAGAGAGGGTTACCGGGGCGGCAACGATAGTGTTCTTGGTAAAAGTAGCGGCAACGGATGCTGCCCCTTCACAAAGTATAAGCCCCAGATCAAGCCTACCTGAATACTTTATACCCGCCTCTACAGCGGCGAATTTGAAACCCCTGGGAACCATCAAACACCTTTATTCCTTCCACAGCATTTTTTATATTTTTTACCGCTGCCGCAAGGGCAGGGGTCGTTACGGCCGACTTTGGGCGCGGACCCCTTGACGGGCTCCGCCTTCTGTATCCCTCCAGCTGCCTGAGGCTTGCTCTTTACCGCTGATGCCCGAGGGCCCAAAGGAACATCCGGCGCAGGCTTTGCTTCACCACGATCCTCGTGGCTCATCTCCTCCGCGACGCTGCTGTTCTCCTCGATCTGGATGCGGAAGAGCTGGTTTAAGGCTGTCTCCTCAACGCGCTGGCGCATATCGATGAACATCTCGTACCCCTCGCGCTTATATACTGTGAGGGGGTTCTCCTGCGCGTAGCCCCTCAGCCCTATACCGGATTTTAGGTGGTCCATTCCTAGCAGGTGGTCTTTCCAGCTTGAATCTATATTGTTAATAAGCACGTACCGGTGGAGCTGGTTTGCGTGTGGGCCGAATTCGGCCAACTTCTCCTCGTAGCGAGCCATAACACGTTTTATGATCTCTCCATCCAGATTTTCCTTTAGCGCCAGAAGTTCGGAGTCGTCCTCCTCTATATTAAAAAAGAACTGGTTGTAAATAGCTTCTTTTAGCCCAGCTATATCCCACTTCGACTCTTCACCCTTAGGGCAGCGAGCATCGAAGATATCCCCGGCAACAGCTTCGGCAAGCTCTCTTACATGAGGCGCAAGGTCGTCGGAGCCAAGAACCTCTCTGCGCCACGTGTAGATAGCTTCACGCTGGCGGTTCATAACATCATCATACTCAAGGAGATGCTTACGTATATCGTAGTTGTGGCCCTCAACCTTCTTCTGCGCGTTCTCTATTGCCTTCGATATCCAAGGGTGTTGGATATCCTCACCATCCTGCAAACCTAACTTTGTCAGCAGCCCGCTAATCCGCTCTGAGCCGAAGATACGCATGAGGTCATCCTCAAGGCTCAGGTAGAAACGGCTAGAACCGGGGTCGCCCTGCCTGCCGGAGCGCCCCCTCAACTGGTTATCGATACGCCTTGATTCATGGCGCTCGGTACCCAGGATGTGTAGCCCACCAGCAGCCAAAACTTCTTCATGCTCTTTGGCGCACTGCTCTCTGTACTTTTCCAGAGCTTCAAGATACCTCTCCCTGTCGTTAACGGGATCGAACTCACTCTTTGCCATAAAGACAGGGTTGCCGCCAAGCATAATGTCCGTACCACGGCCAGCCATGTTGGTCGAAATCGTTATAGCGCCCTTTCTACCTGCCTGAGCAACTATCTCCGCTTCCTGCTCATGGTATTTAGCATTAAGGACATGGTGCTTCACCTTCTGCTTCTTCAGCATATGTGAGATACGCTCAGAGTCTTCGATAGATATTGTCCCCACAAGTACGGGCTGCCCATTTTCGTGGAGTTCCTTTATCTCTTCGATGACTGCGTTATATTTCTCTCTCTTACTCCGGTATACGACATCCGGGTAATCTTTTCTCGCCATAGGCTTGTTGGTTGGAATTACTATCACTTCAAGGCCGTAAGTCTCCTGGAATTCAGTCGCCTCTGTGTCGGCGGTGCCTGTCATGCCGGAGAGTTTTTTGTACATGCGAAAATAGTTCTGGAAGGTGACTGAGGCCAGCGTCTGGTTTTCGCTGGCTATGTTGACACCCTCTTTAGCCTCCACAGCCTGATGCAGGCCGTCACTCCAACGGCGACCTGGCATTAACCTGCCGGTGAACTCATCTACAATCATGACCTCACCCTCTTTGACCACATAATCAACGTCTCGTTTAAAGAGATTATGAGCTTTCAGGGCTTGGTTGACATGATGAAGAACTTCAATATTCTTAGGGTCATAAAGGTTTTGAATTTTCAGGAGGCGTTCAACCTTCTCAACTCCGTTCTCCGTAAGGGTAACGGCTTTATCCTTCTCATCGACGTTGAAATCTCCATCTCCGCCCTCCTCGCTTTCAGAGCGCTTAAGATATGGGATTATCTTGTTGATGATGTAATACTTGTCTGTGGAGTCCTCAGAGGGGCCTGAGATTATGAGGGGAGTTCTCGCCTCATCTACCAGAATTGAGTCTACCTCATCGACAATTGCGAAGGCGTAGCTGCGTTGGACGTAATCCTCCAAGCGGTACTTCATATTGTCCCGCAGGTGGTCAAAGCCTAATTCGTTGTTTGTGCCGTAAATGACATCGCTGGCATAGGCAGCGCGGCGCTCTGAGTCGTCAAGTCCGGGAACCACAACGCCAGTGCTTATCCCCAAGAAGGAGTACACTTCGCCCATCCATTCAGCATCTCGGCGCGCAAGATAGTCGTTGACGGTAACTACGTGCACTCCCTCACCCGTTAGCGCATTCAAATAAACGGGTAATGTGGCAACGAGAGTCTTGCCCTCGCCCGTCTTCATCTCTGCAATTTTTCCTTCGTGCAAGACGACGCCGCCAATTAGCTGGCAATCAAAGTGACGCATTTGGAGGGTGCGTACGGCAGCCTCCCTGACTACAGCAAAAGCTTCGGGCAATAAATCATCAAGGGTCTCCCCTTCGGCGAGGCGAGTCTTAAACTCAGCTGTCTTGGCTTTAAGCTCTTCATCAGAGAGCGAGGAGGTTTCCTCCTCCAACGCGTTTATCTCATCAACTATCAGGTTGATCCTCTTTAGCTCTCTGTCATTACGGGTGCCGAAGACTTTTTTCATTATAGAGTTAATCATTTAAAGCTCCCGAGCGGTCCTGTAGAAGATGCTCGAATATTTTTGAGGCGGGGTTGAAAAATGCTGTGAAATTCCGATGTTAACACCGGGAAAGGGGCCAGTCAAAATAGGAAGCCTGACTGGCGACTCCGGTTGCCAAATACAAACCCGGCGCAGCTCCACAAAACTCTGGAGTCGCGCCTTTGCTTGGCGAACAAACTATTACAGCGTCAGGGAAATGTAAGGTTCGCAGTGGTTGTTTGCAAGGCTTTCTGTGTAGTTAATTGGAGCCAAGCAGGGCTGAAATGGCCTCCAGCCTCGCTGCGACATCCCGCATATCCGGGCTTATGTCATTTGTCTCTGTATAATATGCCTTGGCCCTCTCCAATTCGCCCATATTTTCACAGAGAATTCCTAGCTCAAAAAGCACTGCGGCGCGCTCATCGCCGCCGACCTCTCCCAGAGCGTCAAGCGACTTCAAAAGGGCAGCGCGCGCCTCCTTAAGCTGACCGGTTGATTCGAATATCATCGCCATTGAAGCATAGGAATCTTTTGCTTTTTCAGGGCTCTTTGCTGCAATCTGAAATTCCGCGAGCGCCTCTTCAAGTAGCCCCATCTCTTTATAGGCAACACCTAAATCGTAATGTGTTGAGAAGTCCTCCTCCTCAAGTTTTTCAGAGACTCCAGCCTTAAACTCTTTTACTATGTCTCCTAGCTCGGTTGCGTCAATCCCCTCAAAACCGGCGATCCCTGAAGCGAGGTCATACTCAAGCTCTCCCAGGTCATTATCAAGAAGGTCCTCTGCTCCGCCCGGCTCCACCTCAAGCATCTGCAAGTCGCCCGCCTCGGGTTCATGTGGCGTTGTCCTGCTGAGCACCAGCTCCTCTGACTCGACCTCTTTATTTGGAGTCAGCGCAGCCAGCCCCTCCTTTGCCTGCTCGTTATCTGGCAGCTCCTCAAGAACTGCCGCATAGGTTGCGGCGGCATCATGAAGCTCACCGGCTCGATTTAAAATTTCAGCAATTTTGAGCTGCTCTATGCTCCAAGCATCCATCTCGGAGCGCCGGAAGTAAATATCCCTTAGCTTCCTGCGAGTCGCAACGTTCTCAGGTTCTATCTCGACAAGCTCTAGGAGCTTCTCCTTTGCCTTATCTTCAAGACCGTATTTTAGATATAGATCCGCCTCTTTGAGGCCGTCCTCAAGCTCTTCAGGACTAAATTCGTTTTTATCAAGCGGTTGGGGTTCATCCTCGGTAACCAATGAATCAAAAACAGCGTCTACCTCGCCTCCATCAAAGGAGAAAGCGGGTTCCTCGCTCTGCGGTGCCAATTCCTTGGCTTTCTTCTCATAACGGCCCGCCTTGACCTCTTGGCCCTGATCCCTACAGGCAACCGAAAGACGCTCGTACCAGGAGACCTGCTCATCAATGTTTCCAGATGATTCAGCAAAATATGCAAGCTGCTCCATTATGAGAATATCAGATGGGTTCTCCTCATAGAGTTCATGCGCCATCCTTCTAGCTTCATCCTGGTTGCCCAGCGCTATATGTGCATTGATCGCATCTAGCCTAAGGCCCCTGTCGCCAGGGAGCACACCTAAGCCATCTCTTATGAACTCGAGGGCTTCTTCATGTTGCCCCATATTTACATAGAGCTCTGCCAGAGGCTTTATCAGCTCAGGCCTGCTGTGTTTTTTGTAGAGGTTTTCAAGGGCCGCGAGGAGTTTGTGCTTACGACCCGACTCCTGAAGTTGACCTATTGCGCGGTCAAGGTGTGTTTTAAACTCCTCATACTGCTCCAACTGCAAGTGGTGCTCTGCAAGGAGTAGCTTAATCATGGGATTTTTGGGCGCTAGCTCCTCCATCATGGAGAGCACGGAGGCGGCCTCCTCAGGCCTGTCAGCTTTTCTTAGAAGTGCTGCGCAACGCTGAAAGGAGTTTAGAGCATCACCAACAAGCTTCTGCTTTAGGTACAGTTCGCCCAGGTTTCTATAAATATCTGGATTTTCACGATCTACACGCGCGCATTTTTTCCACGCCGCAATCGCGCGTGGAATAAAACCACCTGCGAGGTAATGCTCCGAGACTGTTTTACACTCGTTAATCGCATCAACTCTTTTGCCTATCCGCAGGTATAGGTCTAGTAGTTTTTCATGCGCACGGATATCCTTAGGGGAGTCCGCAACGAGCTTCTCGTATTCGAGCGCAGCTTTCCTGTAGTTGCCCTTCTGAAGAAATGCCAGGGCCTTTTTCTCAATTTTGCTCTTGTTGGTTGCCATCGTGCCCCAAATTTTGAGCTAAGCGATCTCTGATTTATAGGCTTCTGCGTCTAGAAGGTTGAAACTATCCAGAGAATCGGACAATTTAACCTTCATGATCCAGCCAGCCCCATATGGATCGTCATTTATAGTTTCCGGCTCGTCATCAAGCGCATTGTTTACCTCAATAACTTCGCCTGATACCGGAGAATAGAGGTCTGAAACCGACTTCGATGATTCTACTGATCCGAAGATATCAGATACTTTCACATTTTGCCCTATCTCGGGCAATTCGACAAAGATAATGTCTCCAAGCTCATCCTGCGCGAAATCAGTGATACCTACGGTAGCTACTCCAGCGTCCACTGAGGCCCAGGTGTGTTCGGAATGGTATTTCAAATTCTCCGGTATCTTCATCTTTTGCTCCAGTCTAAAATCATTCTAAATGCTGCCGAAATCTTTATTCAAAGTGGATAAAAGCTCGTTGCCGTCACTGTTAATATAAACCACATCCTCCAGGCGAACGCCAACCTCACCTGGAATATATATACCGGGTTCAACGGTGAAAACCATTCCCTCTTTTACTACCTCAGATGCCTTGGGCGCAACCACTGGCAATTCATGAACCTCTAGGCCAAGGCCATGCCCGGTAGCGTGCCCGAAATAATCGCCAAAGCCAGCTGCGGCAATTACATCCCTGGCAGCCGAATCCACCGCCCCTAAAGTTGCGCCAGGAACTGCTGCTGATATCGCCGCATCCTGAGCCCTTTTTACCACTTCATAAACTTCAAGAAAATTGTCGGAAACTCTCCCTACCGGAATTGTTACCGTCTGATCCGAACAGTAACCATCCAGCAGGACGCCGAAATCAACTACTACCAAGTCCCCCTCTGCAAACTTTCGCTTACCCGGCATTGCGTGAGGCATAGCTGCATTGGGCCCGCCAGCTACAATAACGTCAAAGGAGAGCTTTCCCCCCCTCCTAATAACAGCAATTTGGAACTCAGCTGCAATTTCAAGCTCGGTAACTCCAGGTTTAAAAAGCCTTATGGCCTCTTTCAACGCTTCTTCAGCAAGTCCAGATGCCGCAAGCATCTTCTCTATTTCCTGTGGTCCCTTCAATTGGCGTATCTTTGATACCGCGTCCCCTAGATCACACAGCTCAACACTTTTGGCTTTCTCTTTAAGCGAACGAAAAGCCGCACAATTTAGATTTTGCCCCTCATATCCAACCCGTTCAAGGCAAAGGTCATTTATCAGCGCGCCAAAGGGCAGCTTTTTTCCACCGCCCTCGCGCACCTCCACGTCGCTGGTTTCCGCTAACGCCTGCGTAGTGTAACGGGAGTCTGTTAAGAAAAGTGCATCGCTGTGGGTAATCAGGAGCGCACCATTGGAGCCAGTGAAGCCGCAAAGCCTTCTTACGTTAGCCAGATCCGTCACCAAGGCGCCATCAAGGTTTTGCTCTTTAAGAATCGCCCTAAGATGGTCATGGGCTTTAGCGAAAAACTCCAAAGCTTTACCTCTAACCCCTAAGTTTTCCAACCAGACCTCGAAAACCTCCGAGATAACTTTCTAAACCCAGGCCGGCAACAACACCGACCGCTATATCGGATAGGTATGAGGTGTGCCGAAAAGCTTCCCTGGAATGCACATTTGAAATGTGAACCTCCACAAAAGGCAAGGCAACTGCGGAAAAAGCGTCTCTTAGGGCTACTGAAGTATGGGTGAAAGCAGCGGGGTTTATTACAATTCCATCATAGAGCGAAGCCGCTTTATGGACGGTTTCGACCAACGCCCCCTCAAAATTTGACTGGAAGAATGCTACTTCGACACCAAGCTCTTTAGCCAAAAGTTTGAGTGAGTCATTTATATCCTCCATCGTTAGAGAGCCATAGACCTCCGGTTCTCTGGTGCCCAGGAGGTTCAGGTTGGGTCCATGAATCACAAGAATCTTCAACGCTGTCTCCACTATAGTTATGTATTTGTAAAATTATTACCCAAAGTACAACAACGCCGGGAATAAACCCGGCGTTGTATAAATTATAAGGTTTTTTTCTACAGCTTATTCAGCTGTAAGCTTAATGGAGTCTTGAGCCCTGCCTGCGTTTACGGTTATCTGTTGATTAACCGAAGAAATGGGGTCACCAATCGAGTCAACAAATTCCCATTTAATGTTCATCGAGCCGTCGCAATCAGAAAGCACATAAGCAAAATTGAGGTCCTCAGCGGGCAACCAGGGTGTCATCATGCTTGTATCCCTGTCGTAGTACCTAAGCCACAACCTACCAGCAGAAGCCGATATCGTCATAGGCATATCCGGAATCGGATATGGTGACGGAGTTGAGGAGTCATAAATATACACCGAAGAGTAATGGGACGAACCAGCAGCGACTGGCGTTGTTGGGCCTATCAGATCAACGTTTGTCGGTGCAACCCAGCTCAAGTTGAACCAATCTGAATCGCCTATTTCTCGGGCTTCAGTCTCCGCCCAAATCACAACAGGTGTATTAACGTGTGCGCTTACACCATTGGGGTCACAGTTATCAGCGTAGCCAGGGTAGGTGTTTGACGCTACCGCCACACCATCAACGGTCGAGGAGAATCCAATGCCGAGGTTGCCCTGGAAAACGCCACCCCTGTCATTGTTGCCGCCCACAAATGCTGTATTTGTTATGGGAGCTCCCAGACCCTCTACAACAAAGGATGCGAGCTGGACAGTGTCTGCATCTAAAGCGCTCTCTACTATATAAGCACCCCGATAGTTCGTAACCGTATCGGTAATTACGACTACATCGTTCTGCTCTAAAATACCCCCTATACCCGGGTAGTAGAAGGCATCACCTGGGGGCATTATGCTGCCGTCCCCAATAACCTTTAAATTAACAATCTGGCCGAAATAAACGCCGGTATCGTCTGGGACGTTGTTGCCCCACCGGTCGGTTACAATCGCGAGGTAGTCGTGGGTGAGGTCGCCCTCAGACTGTTGTATAGCGTTGGATCTGTAGAGCAGCAGGCTGAAGGGGGGGCCTGAACGTATGTAGACTTTTGCGACTTCCTGAACTATAGCATTACCCCAGCTACCACCACCGAGGTCTACTATTGGCTGCGTTTTATCAATTGCAACCACCGCCACGACCTGCACAGTGCCTGGGCGGGTTCCCGCGGAGAGAGCAAACTCTACATCACCTGCAGGAAGGGGTGACCCTGAGGTCAGGCTGTAGGGCGGGTCATCAAGACCGGAGCCCTGAATGTTCTCTCCGCCATTAGGACCGCCGACAATATATACAAGCACGTTATTATTTGCGCCGGTGTCATCTATCGGGTTGTTGAGATAGTCCTGAATATGCAAGGTAACCGTTGTAACGCTTAGGCCGCCGGAGTCGGAGACTGAAATCTCCGGATTTTCCACCTCTGAAACTATGTGATGTGGAATCCCTATAAGAGACTCTTCAACCGCGACGCTCACACTCTCAGTACCGGCCACCCCTGTAACAGAGGCTTGAAATACCGCTACGCCTTCACCGGTTGCTGTGAAGCTGATTCTAAATACGCCATCGGGGGCTAGTATGTCTGTCTGGTCCAGAAAGGATGTGGTTGGCTTCTGCGCTGTATCAGTGAGCACTATTGATATATATGCATCCTTAGCGGGGTTGCCGTACATATCCGTTGCAGTGACTGTAAGAATTGATGAATCAACTCCATCGGGTTCAATCTTCGACCTTGATGAGGTGAAAGTGAGCGCTGCGGCAGGTCCCGCGACCACGTCAATCAATGTGGTATCGGAGTTGTAACCAAGTGCCTGCGCATAAATCGCAAGGGTTCCAATCTGTGTCGCTGTATAGCTACCCTCATAGTCCCCACCACCGATATTGTTGGCGGCGATAGCATCGCCGTTACCCAAGACAAATGAGAACTGGGGGGTATCGCCAATGGTCGAAAGAGTATCGGCCGGGTTCCCGTCAGCCTGAGTAACCGTAGCTGTAAAGGTGATTGATGAGCCTACGGCAATTTCAGCTGGAACAGCTGCAATAGTAACAGTTAGAGGGTACTGCAAGGAATCATCGACGGGGGGAGTTGTGCCTCCGCCGGTTCCGCCACCTGTGTATGTGCCATCCGGAGGTGTAATTGTCCCCAGGCTATCGGTGCTCTGCGAGCCACAACCATTTACAGCGGCAAGAATCAAGAGCGCCATCAAAAAAGTTAAAATATTCTTCACATCTATTACGGGCCTTATCTTCATGGCCGCCTCCTGATTGAACTGCATTTCAGGTTTAATAACCAGCTTGGCACAAAACCTAATTTGTCGTGTAATGCCGCTCCAGATGGATTGTCGCGGAGCCCCTTACTGTATGGGTATCTCCGAGAGCACCATCCGCAGCTACCTCTTTACCTATAAAATCCACATAAAGGGTGTACGCGCTCTTTGCAAACTCTTCGTCTACATCAAAAGGGAAGAGAATAGAGGAAATCTCTCCCAAGGGTATTACGAGCGGCTCATAGACACTTTTAGAGGAGCCCGCTTCAATATAGTGGTCAACCTCTTTGGTATAGTTATAGATTTCATTTCCGCCGAAATCGTAAAGCACATGGTGTTCAGAGCGAATCCAGATATCCAAACCCTCTTCACCCGCACCAAGCAGATTGTCATTGATAAGGGTAAAGGTAAGGCCAGGATCCTCAAGTGACAAAGAATATGTTCCACTCTCGCTATTATATTCCGCTGTTGCGGTTGCCACAGCATCGTTAGCGTCAACTGAAAGGGCAGCACCGCCCTCATAGTCTTCGGTCATACCGCAGCCGAAGGTGGACAGAGCCAAGGCTATGGTTGTTATCGTTATTACCGCGCGACGAAGTGACATGTTTTCCTCGCTCCTAAAGCTATCTTCGGCTTAATCGCCGAACGCTCTCGAATTATTTATCTTTGCCCTCAAGCTGGGCGTCAATTAAAGCTTCTTCTACTTCAAGCCCCCAACGGGCATCCCCTATGCCAAGCGGCAGCACCCACTTTACGCTACCGCCGGATGATTTCTTATCATGTTTCATGGCAGCTATTATCTCTGCCCCGGAAAGCTCCTCTGGGGCATTTTTATATCCCCATTTAAGGAGGAGGTTTTCAATCCGCGAAGCGCTCAGCTCATCAATCAAACCCTTGGCCCGCGATAAAGCAACTGCAAAATAAAGGCCCATAGCTACTGCTTCACCGTGCGTATAGGCGCCATATCCCGCGACAGTCTCGACTGCGTGGCCAAGTGTATGTCCAAGATTTAAAAGCGCTCGCTTCCCGCCTTCAAACTCATCTTCGGCAACTACCTTCGCCTTGACTGAGACGGCCCTGCTGACAACCACCTCAAGAAGCTCAGGGTCTTTAATTAACCCCGGGCCCTCTCTTTCCAGAATATAAAAGAGCTCTTCATCCCCAAGAATCGCGGCTTTTACAACCTCTGCAAATCCGCTTAAGACCTCCCTCTCCGGGAGTGTCTCAAAAAACTTTAAATCAATTACCACCGCTCTGGGCTGATGAAATGCACCTATCAGGTTCTTGCCAAGCGGGTGGTCCACACCTGTTTTGCCCCCCACGCTTGAGTCCACCATTGCAAGGAGCGTGGTCGGTATCTGTATAAAATCAATCCCTCGCATAAAGGTAGCGGCGGCAAAACCAGCCATATCCCCTACTACGCCGCCCCCTAGAGCAACAACCATGCTTTTTCTATCCAGAGGGGCTCGAACCATATCATCCCAGATACCCTCTAAAACGGATATCCTCTTGGATGGTTCTCCAGCTTCAAAGAGCGATACGCCCAGAACTTCACAGCCGACTTCCCTAAGAACTTTGCCGACCTTTTCTCCATGTAGCGCATATACCGTCTCATCACTCACGATGAGCGTGCGGCGCCCATTTAATGCGGCGGCGAGGCCCTCCATTTGAAGAGGCCGATCCAAGAGCCCAGTCCCTATGTATATATTATAGGGGTTCTTTTGAAGTGGTATCTGGATGGTCCTCACTTAAACAGCCTCACCTCTAGAGAAGTAGCGTTTGACAATCTCATCCGCAATAACCTCAGGATCCCGGCCCTCGGTCTCAATCTGGCTGGGGACCTCTCGATAGAGGTGCTCCCGGCTCTCATAAAGCTTCTCAAGCTCTTCTCGGTTACACCGGGCAAGGGGCCTGGTATCACCTGTTCCGCAAATGCGACGGTAGAGCTCCTTGAAGGAAGCGTTAAGGTTGAAAAGAGCATGTCCTTTTAAAATAGCCCTGTTCTCCCCTCTTAGAAGAACTCCTCCACCGCAGGCAACCACTACGCCGCGCATATTAAGAGCGTCTTTAAGGGCTTCATGCTCCCGGTCCCTGAAAAAATCCTCTCCCTGGCTTTCAAAGATCGAAGAAATCGTCCTCTCCTCCCGTGCCTCAATCATCTCATCGAGGTCGACAACCTTCCAGGAGAGTCTTTTTGCTACCTCACGCGCTACGGCGCTTTTGCCCGCGCCCATAAAGCCCGTAAGTAAAATCAATTCTTCCAACGGCGCTCCAGACCTGCGAGGAAACCGTCAAGGTTCCTTTCCAGCTCAGTCACTGAATCACCGCCAAACTTCTCACAAAACACATCGGCCAAAGTGAGGGCCATCATAGCTTCGCCAACAACGGCGGCAGCTGGTACGGCAAGAACATCGCTCCTCTCTTTAGAGGCAAGCACCTGCTCTCCAGTTATCATATCGACCGTCTTTAGCGGTGACATAAGAGTGGGGATGGGCTTCATCGCACACCTTGCCCAAAGCGCCTCTCCGTTTGTCATCCCTCCCTCAAGACCTCCAGCCCGATTCGACAATCGCCTTACTCCACCGCGCCTGGCATCAGCAGGTCCGCCTGGGACAATCTCATCATGGACCTTTGATCCGGGTCGCTCTGCGCATTGAAAACCAATCCCGAACTCAACACCCTTTATTGCAGGTATCGAGAGCAGCGCTTGGCCCAGCTTTCCATCCAGACGTCTCTCCCAGCTCACATGGCTGCCAAGACCAACAGGAAGGCCAAGAGCAAAGCAAACAAAAGCTCCGCCGAGTGTGTCCCCCTTTGCTTTGGCCTCGTCAACCAAGGAGATAGCTTTTTCCTCTGCTGCCTTATCAGCCATCCTGAGCGGAGCACCTTCGGCTGCAAAAGCAAGGGAGGGAAGATTTGCTTCATCCCACTCGTAGCCAATGCCGCCAATGGAGGTGACAAAAGAACCTATTTTGATTTCAAAGAACGATAATAGGGCCTTTGCGAGCGCGCCGGCGGCAACCCTCGTTGCCGTTTCTCTGGCTGAGGAGCGCTCAAGTATGTTACGCGCGTCAAAGTGGTCGTACTTTAGCGCTCCGGGGAAGTCAGCATGACCGGGCCTGACCTCTGTCAGCGGCTCTGCCGACCCAGCGCAGGAAGCATCGGCACTCATTTTTTCTCGCCAATTCTTCCAATCCCTGTTCTCTATTGTCATCGCAACCGGTGCGCCGGTGGTCTTACCCCACCTTACACCCGCTACGAACTCCACCTTGTCGGTCTCGATCGCCATCCTGCCACCGCGCCCATAACCTTCCTGTCTCCTTGCAAGGTCCTTATTGATGGACTCTGCATCGACGGGGACACCGGCAGGCATATTCTCCACTAGTACTACCAGTCCGGGGCCGTGTGACTCCCCGGCTGAGTGAAACTTAACCACCTGCTAAAGGTCGGTCGTCTGATCGAGCTGGACAATCCTCGGCGTGAGGAAGATGATCAGCTCAGTCTTCTCAACCCTGCTCGTCTGCGACTTAAAGAGCCAACCGACGAAGGGGAGCTTCTGGAACCAGGGTACTCCCGAAGTCGATTCACTTGTAGAATCAGTTATGATTCCGCCAATTACCGCGGTCTCTCCATCACGCACCAGAACCTCTGTATTTGCGGTTCGAGTCTCCTTTGCCGGGGTTCCATCCGTGGCAAAGTATGTAGTTGACGGCGCGTCCTTCTTAATCTCGATTTTAAGCATAATCGAGCTGTCCGAGGTGACGTGTGGCGTAACCTTGAGGGCCAAGAGATAGTCGATGGACTCGATCTCTGTCTCATCGTCGGAGATGGTCGTAAAGGGTATCTCCGTGCCCTGGCTTATCTCCGCAGGCTTGTTGTCAAGCGTTGTAACTCTTGGAGAGGAGACAACCCGGCCCTTGCCGGAGGTCTCCAGCGCCGAGAGGCGAAGGTCAAGGCTTAGAATGTCGTTGATGTGCCCCATATTAATGGCAAGAGCCGCGCCTGGGCTGCCTGCGACTGCGGCGGCTGCGGGGAGGTTGACCAGATAGTTACCCGCGCCAGTTGAACCCTGTATGCCTATGGAGTTAGGAAAGCCGTACCCGGTTGAATTCCCGTGAGAGGCATCGGCGGTGTACTGCCCGCCCCACTGGATACCGAGGTCTTCATTGTAATTGGATGAAACCTCAACAATTCTAGCCTCGATGAGAACCTGCGGAGTCGGGGTATCCAGCCTGGCGACCAGCTCTCTCGCCAGCTCAATTTTCTCATCAACATCCCTTACAATAATAGTATTTGTGCGCTCATCGACGGAGGCAGTGCCACGCTCCGAGAGCAGCGCTGTAATTTTATCCAGCACCTCGCCAGCCTCGGCGTAGTTAACCGGGAAAATCTCACTTGAGAGGGGCTCCGATGCTTTGGCAGCCTCTTCCGCCGCCTTTTGCTTCTCAAGGACTTGCTGATGCTCCGCGTCAAGACGCTCCGCAGATACGACGCGCATTATATTGCCCTCGATCTCTTTGCCCAGCCCCTTTGCCTTCAAGATAACTTCAAGGGCCTGGTCCCAAGGCACGTCAACCAAACGGATCGTAACTGTTCCTGTGACCTCACTGCCGGTGACTATATTGAGACCGGAAACTTCACCAATAAGGCGGAGAACATTTCGGATGTCAGCATTAACAAAGTCCATAGATATGCGAGTACCCTTGTAGCCGGTTGCTTTGGTACCCATAGTTTCAGCCTTCGACATCGGCTCGCCCTCGCCGCCAACGAGAACTATCTTATCCGACGTTGTCGATGTAACCACTTCTGCCCCGGAGCCACCCTCGAAGGCCAGCGAAAGACCGCTTTCCACCTTGAGAACAGTAAAAGGGGTTGGCTGGGTGAGGTCTACGACCACCCTTGTGTCAGCTTTGCGCTGATAGGCGGCTATAAGCTTGATGTTGCCTGCAAAAGCAGAAGTATCCAGCGCCCTCTGGAACCTGGAGGGTAGGCGGGTGTTCAACATATCAATAACGACACGGGTGCCGGAGGCCTCCGCAACGTTGTAAGAGGCCATCTTGGAGAAGAGCAGGTCAACGTAGCTCTTATCCTTGTCCTGATGAAAGCCAAAATCCGTTATCTCTCCACCGCCTACAGAGCCGTCATTGGGCTCAGCAGCGACAGGGCTGGGGGTCTCAGCATCCATCGTCTGCGCCACAACAACTGGAGCCGCTTCAGGGGCAGGGGTTGCCACGGCTACAGAAACAGTCTCTTCTGTTGAGCCGAAAAGCACCTTGAAGCCGTTATCGGTTTTAGAGAGGGTGTAGCTCTTGAGAAAATCGCTGTTACGGGCCTCCAGGACTGCGCGAACTTTGTCCGCGCTCTCCCTGACTATAACCCTCTTTATCGCACCTTCGGTGTACTCCTGAAAAATTTCGCCACCGGCTAACGTGATCCCCTCGACATCAACAACCAGCCTTAGTCCATCACTTAAAACAAATCCGCTCAGTCCGGCGGGAGCTGCGCCAACGGAGAAATCAACCTCCCCATTACCTACACTTACCTTGGCGTTATTTTCAGCCACAGCCGCCATCGGCTTAACCGAGGATGCCTCAACAGCACTTTGGACAGGGGCGATTACAAGGGTGAACCCAGTATCCTTCGATACGACTATTGAGTCGGCATGGGTTGCCAGAGATACAGTTACTTGTCCCTCATCGCTCAAAGCGATTGTTGAAATCGTGCCGTCACCAACCTGAGTGAGTCTCGACAAACCCTCAAAGCTGGCATCCTCAAGCTTGACCACAACACTCATGCTGTCGCGGGAAGCCGAAAGCTCATGCTTTACTACGCCAGTCGCGCCGAAGTGAATTCTGACATCCTCTTGGCCGCCCTCTATGCTCATGGAGTTTATTACCACGGCAGCCTTGGCAGGCGCTGCGGCTGCAACCACAGCAGGATCGGATACAGGAGCCGTACCCGAGGTCGTGTCACCGGTGGTGGCGCAACCTGCGGCAAGAACTGCTACAGCCAGCCAGGCAAAGGCGTGTTTGGCAATTTCTTTAGATTCCCATCGCCTTCCGGTCATGGGGACACCTCGTTCTCATCCTTGTGTAACGTTAATGTAATATCTTTGACCGACGAATTCCCTAGCGTGTCGGTGACATACTCACGGACAACGACCTCATCAGGCAGAATCTTAACTATCTTACCGCCTCGATCGCCTATGAGGGTACCTACGCCAACGCGGTAACCCTTATTCTTTGGGTCCTGAATCAGCGCTATCGCCTTTTCGTTACCCCCCCACATAACGCCGACAAAGGCCAACTCTTCCAAGGCAAAACGCTGTAGCGGGGTCTTGGGTTTGAAAACCGTCTTGGCCTTTTTTGCCTCTTCGTTCTTTTTGGGCTCTATCTTCACGAAGGGCATAAAGGGGTCGCGCAAGCCGCTGGAGTTATATGAAAAAACATCCTTAGCCCCGGTATCTGAAGGGATAACACCCTCAAGCATCGAGTTAAGGGATGGTCCGCTAGGCTTAGCGGCTTCCATCTCCGGCTTTGCTGTAACAGTAGTCTTTTCCCAACACGCGGTTAGCATAAAAGGCACTGCGCACAATAGGAGCACGCTGGCCATACGGCCGTTAAAACCGGACATTGGTTTAGCCCCTGACTTCATCGCGCTCATCATCTATTCCGCCTATTAGCGCCCTTTTTCTCTTCCACGGGGCGCTCTTCAGGGGGCAGGAACCTGAAGGTCCGCGCCTCAATGTTGAGCTTCAATATCGGTTCATCATTTCCCATATATGTTTCTGTCGACGCGTCAATTTTGTCTATGCTGACAATTCGAGGCAGCCGGCTAATGCGCTCAAGAAAATTGCCAAGGTCATGGTAGCGACCCTGATAATTCATCGTAAAAGGCACTTCGGCGTAAAAATACTTGGGGGGAACCGGAGTCGGTTTCCCGGGCCTGAAGAGGACAGCCTCAAGACCCGACTCTTTGCCGTTGTCTGAAACGCTCTTCAAAAGCGCCGGAATCTCTTCGGAGAGGGGCAGCTTTTTCTTTACCTGCTCAAGGTGATAGTCAAGTTTAGCCACGGCCTCTTTGACTATCGGCAGGTTAGCGGCAATCGCCTGCTTTTCTCTCAAAGATACATCAAGCTGCGTATACTTTTTCTCAAGTGCGTTTATCTCATTTACGCTTGAGCGAAAAGCCGTGCCCCAGTAGATAGCACCGATCAGGATTCCAACAACGGCCCAAATCAGCGCCTTCTTGTAGGAAGCTAATCTGAGATAGCCTTCTGTAAGTTTAGACATTGATTAACCCGCCTTCCCATTCCCCTTGTTGACCGTTGGGGGGTTCGGGTTAACGACATTGGTCTCAAGCCTGAAGGACTTCATAACCACCTCGGAGCGCTCAACCTTCTCGGAAACTTCTAGGCGGACCTTCTCAAAGCTGTCACTCGCCTCTATTCCGCTCATGAAGAGAGCCAAAGTCCTGTTGTCAAAAGCGAGCCCTTTTAGCTTCACCGTGTTGCCCTCAAAGATCATGCTCTCAATCCAGATTTTTTCAGGCACGAGCTTTGCGAAATTATAAAGAAGTCGGGCAGGGCCCTTCTGCTTTGCCTCAAGGGAGGAGATGATTTCAATCTTCTCCACCAGGTCCGCGAACATCTTCTTATAGTCCTGGACATCCTTGATCTTCTTGTCCACCTCGGCTATCTGCTTTTCCAACCCCGCTATGCGGGACTTCGCATTACGAGATGTTGCCTGAAGCGAGAGATGCACGCTCGCTACAAGAGCCATAACGCAGACCAGGTACGCTATGACAAAGAGGGTGTGCTTACGGAGGTTTTCCTTGCGCCTTGCGGCGCGTACCGGGAGAAGGTTTATGCGGATCATCGTTCATCCGTCCTTCTAAGCGCCAATCCCGCGGCAACTACCGCCACCGGCCCCATCGCTTCAAGATAGTCGGGGTCAAAGTTTTTGGATGACACGGCCATCTCCTTAAACGCCTGGAGGAAGTTTACCGGGGCGCCCTGACGCTCTTCGAGCGCCTCCGCCAGACCCGGCAGCCGTGAGGCCCCTCCAGCGAGGTAGACGCCGTAAATCTCCTCATCCGAGGATGCTGCATTGAAGAAATCGAGGGAGCGCTGTATCTCCAGGACGACATTATCCGTCATCTTGTCCATGACCCGGTTTACGTCCTCTACGGAGACCTGCTCAGAGGAGCCACCCAGCTTGACGACTTCGGCATCGTCGTAGCTAACGCCGAGGTCTTTTTGGATCTCCTCGGTGTAGTTTGACCCGCCGATTGTAATATCTCGGGTAAAAGCGCTCTTGCCCTTTTTGAGGATGTTGATGTTCATTATGCCGGCGCCGATATCAATCAGCACCACGGTCTTATCCAAGAGCTCTGGGTATGCAACGGAGAAGAGGTTCTCCATCGCGAAGCCATCGACATCTACTACGTCTACAGAGAGGCCCGCTTCCGCGATAACCGCCGTATAGTCGTTAATGATGTCTTTTTTCACAGCCACGAGCAGGACTTCCATAGTATCCGAATCCGCGCCCGGCATATCGTCGCGGATTTGGAAGTCTATGTTGACCTCATCAATTTCAAAGGGGATGTACTGGCCGGCCTCCCACTGGATTTGATCTTCCAGCTCGTTTTCGCTCATTACAGGCAGCTGAATCTTTTTAACTATCAGCGAGTGCCCGGCGACGGAGGTAGCGACGTTTTTGTTCTTTACTTTGAGGTTGGAAAAGAGGTTGCGGATTGCTTCCGCGACGACGCTGGAGTCCATGACGACGCCGTCAACGATGGCCTCCGGCGGCAACTGCACAACGCCAAAATTTTTGAGCTCATAGTTCTTCTTGTGGTGGTTGAGCTCTACAAGCTTGACGGAGTGACTCCCGATGTCCAAGCCAACCAGAGTCTTAGGTTTTATCAACGGCATGTGGTTCTCCCATGCGAAGGCGAGGCCAATTCACGTAGTCCCACCAAAATACATCGACCACTAGCATGAGAGACTAAAGTAATTCTTTCAAATTGTCAATACGCACCTATAGTAGTGACTATTTAAGAACCACTATATTTAGTATACGGCACTCTAATAATAAATTCTTACTCTAAGAATCTTCTTCTTCCATAACTTTTGCCAGTGCAGATACAGACTCTCCAGATTCTAATTCAAAGAGTTTGACTCCTTGGGTGTTGCGTCCGATTACAGAAATATCCGAAGCCTTCATGCGAATCAGTTTTCCGCTTTGCGCTATCAGTATTATTTGGTCTTCTTCTTCAACAGAAAGAACACCTGCTACGCGTCCATTCCTGGCGCTGGTTTTTATAGTTATAATGCCTTTGCCGCCACGCCCCTGGAGCCTGTATTCATCGAAGCTGGTTCTTTTACCATACCCATTTTCCGTTACAGTAAGGAGCGCAGCGCCGTGGCGAACTATATCCATTGCCACAACCTCATCATCCCCGACAAGAGCTATGCCCTTAACACCTCTACTGGTCCTACCGGTGGGCCTGACATCTTCTGAACTGAACCTTATGGATAGCCCGTTTGTAGTAGAGAGCATTATATCCGCGTCGTCAGTTGTAAGACGGGTAGAAATAAGTTCATCCCCCTCATCCAGGCCGATTGCATAAATGCCGCTTGTGCGCCTCGGGCGCGAGAATGCCATGAGGTCGGTTCGCTTTACTACGCCATTTTTTGTGCAGAAGAAGACGTACTTGTCCTCCTCGAACTCACGCACAGGGAGGAAGGTCGATATTGACTCCCCTTTCTCAAGTGGCAGCAAGTTAACAATAGCCTTGCCTCTAGCTGCCGCTCCTGCCTGGGGCAATTGGTGCACTTTGAGCCAATAGACCTTACCGTTTGTTGTAAAAAAGAGGATGTAGGAGTGGGTTGAAGCCGTAAAGAGGTGTTCGACAAAGTCCTCTTCCTTTGTAGACATTCCGCGCCTGCCCTTACCACCGCGGCGCTGGCTACGGTATAGGGACACTGGATTACGCTTTATGTAGCCGGTATGGGAGATTGTTACAACCATCTCCTCCTCGGTGATGAGGTCCTCTATTGTAAGCTCCTCGACCTCATTTATTATCTCTGTCCGACGCTCGTCACCGTACTTATCCCTAATCTCGTTAAAATCGCTGACGAGTATCTCCATGATCTTGCGGTCGTCGCCGAGTATCCCCTCCAGCTCGTCAATAAGCGCAAGGACCTCCCTGTACTCGGTTAGAATCTTGTCGCGCTCAAGTCCGGTGAGGCGGTGGAGGCGCATATCCAAAATCGCCTTCGCCTGTATCTCGCTGAGGCCGAACTGCGCCATGAGCCCATCTTTTGCTTCTGCGGGTGTCGGGCTGCGGCGGATTAGTGTTATCACCGCATCAAGGTTATCGAGCGCTATCTTGAAACCTTCGAGAAGGTGGGCCCGCTCCCTTGCCTTCTTTAACCTGTATTGGGTTTTACGTACGGTGATCTCCCTACGGTGATCTATAAAGAGAGTAAGCGCCGACTTTATATCGAGGACGCGGGGCTGTCCCTCTACGATGGCGAGCATGTTGACCCCGAAGGTTGTCTCCATGCGAGTGTGTTTGTAGAGCTGGTTGAGAATGATTCGGCTCTCCTCGTCGCGCTTAAGCTCTACGACGATTCTCATGCCATCTCTGTCAGACTCATCCCTTAGATCGGAGATACCTTCAATTTTCTTATCTTTTACTAGCCCGGCGATCTCCTCGACCACCTTTGCCTTATTGACTGTATAGGGAAGCTCCGTGATGACGATTGCCTCCCGATTGGTGCGGCTGTTTCTCTCAACGCTTGCGCGCGCGCGCATCTTTACCGAGCCCTTGCCCGTCGTGAAAGCGTCGTAGATACCCTTGGCCCCATATATGTACCCTGCGGTCGGAAAGTCCGGCCCCGGAAGAACCTGCATAATCTCGGTTATTCCTGCATCGGGGTTTCTAATGAGCATATTCAGCGCATCGCATAGCTCGGTGAGGTTGTGGGGGGGGATGTTGGTCGACATGCCAACCGCGATGCCGGAGCTGCCATTTGCCAGGAGGTTGGGGAATCGGCAAGGAAGTATCTCCGGCTCCTCAAGCGACCCGTCATAGTTGGGATTAAAGGCAACCGTCTCCATGTCGATATCCGCAAGCAGCTCCCCTGCGAGCTTGTCCATGCGGACCTCTGTGTAACGCATAGCCGCAGGGGCATCACCATCTATGGAGCCGAAGTTGCCCTGCCCATCAACCAAGGGATAGCGAAGGGAGAAATCCTGCGCCATTCTGACAAGGGTGTCATATACCGCAGAGTCGCCATGAGGGTGATATTTACCGATTACGTCACCGACCACACGGGCTGACTTCTTGTATGGCTTATCCCATCTGTTGGTAAGGTCATGCATCGCGAAGAGCACCCTGCGATGAACAGGCTTTAGACCGTCACGGACATCGGGGAGGGCGCGGCCTATAATTACGCTCATTGCATAATCAAGGTAGGAGCGCTTCATCTCCTCTTCGATGGGCATAGGTATCTTGTTCTGGGGTATCAGATTCATAGGGAAATTCTTCCTGCTAATCGTAGTTTAGGAGGCGTTAAGAGCACCCTGACCGGGGCTTATCAAGCCGACGGTCCTTTGTAACATAAAAGAGGTCAAAATGTCACTCCCAACCTCCCTCCAACATAAAGGCATCGGCGATTATTTCCACCACCGGAGAATCGCACCCCTGAGTAACGGTGACAACGTCAAACCTTGCCCCGACATTGCCAAGGCTCTTCTCGCTTATATACTGCTTGGCAGCTTTAATCAGTTTGCGTTGCTTGTAGAGGTCTACAGCTTCAAGGGGGGTGGTACGCGCCCCCGCTCCTCTGGCTTTTACCTCAACAAAAACAAGGGTCTTGCCATCGACAGCTACTATATCAAGCTCGCCCTGACGGCACCGCCAGTTGCGCTCAACGATACGATATCCTGAGGACTTTAGATGCTCTGCAGCGAGCTCCTCGCCAGCCGCTCCCGATATCCCCCCCTTGCCTCTCAAATGAGCCTCATCTGCCCCATTACCTCCCCGGGGGGAAGGTATTCGCGGACACCTTTGAAGGTCTTTCTGTGTATGGGAGTTGGGCCGAGCGACTTTATAGCTTCCCTATGGGCCTTTGTGGGGTAGCCCATGTTGTTCTCAAAGCCATAACCGGGAAATTGGTTTGCGTATTCTATCATCATCCTGTCGCGGTATTCTTTAGCGAGGATGGATGCTGCGGCTATGGAAGCAGAGGTGGCGTCGCCACTGACAACTGTTTCCTGAGGAATGCTTACCTGGATAGGTTTGTTACCGTCCACCAAAATAAAATCGGGCGGTTGGCCCATTTCGGCCACCGCCCGTTTCATAGCTAATAATGAAGCCTGCAGAATATTGATCCTGTCAATTTCCTCTGGCGAAACCACAGCGACGCCAAAAGATATGGCGCGCTCGCGTATCTCTGATTCCAGCGCCAGCCGCTTTGCAGGAGAGAGCTTCTTTGAGTCATCCACCCCATCCGGCACATTATCGGGGTCGAGAACGACCGCCGCGGCCACCACCGGTCCCGCCAGCGGACCCCTGCCTACCTCATCTACGCCGCAAAGGAGCCTAAAGCCCTCCCGGCGGCGCCCTTCATCATAGGAAACGAGGTCGAGGGCCACGGGTCTTTTCGCAGGCTACTTGCGAAGCTCCTTGAGGCGCGCAGCCTTACCGCGCAGCGCACGCAAGTAGTAGAGCTTTGCACGGCGGACACGGTTGTGGTTTACCAACTCAACCTTCTCTATGAGGGGGCTGTGAATCGGAAAAATACGCTCTACGCCAACACCAAAACTTATTTTACGTACGGTGATGGAGGAGCGAACTCCGCCACGGCTCTGGCCGATCATCACGCCCTCGAAGATCTGGGTACGAACCTTCTCACCCTCTCGGATGCGGTAGTGTACTCGAACCTTGTCGCCTGAACGCATGGCAGGGGCGTCCATGCGCATCTGGTTCATTTCAATCCGCTCAATGGGATTCATCTTTATTCTCCTCTATAAACTCCAGCCCGCCTGGGCGGACCCGCTTTCATGAAGCGGCTTTATATATACCTTTTTAGGTCTTATGTCTACAGCCACGTTGGCTAATTGTTCACCCAAAGAGTCGATCAACCGATATTGAAGCGGCTGAACGCACCGAAAGATGGTTGTAATCAGTCGGGGTCCCGATAGGCTCAATAACCCAATCACACTTTTCTACAACTTCAGGGGCTAGCCCCGAGGCGGTCCCGAAGAGCAGAAGAAAAGGCTGCTTGGATTTTTCCAAGGACTCCCTTGTCTCGGCGAAACTCTTTATTATAACGCCAACATCCCTGGCGCTTGTCATTGCAATTTGTGGAGGCGTTCCATGCCGGGCAGAAACTTCGGCAACAACGTCATCCAATGTCGGCGCAAAGGCCATGCACTCAAGGGCAAACTTTCTGTCGGCATTGGCTTCACCGCCCCGACCACCAATCCAGTGCCCCAAGAGGCGCTCCATAAGCTCCATCTGCTTTGGCAGATTGGTTTGGACGAAAACGCCGCCAAGCCCGTAAGTTCTGGCCAGACGGGAAAAATCGTGCACGTCCAAAGCCGTGATCGCGCTTGTTATCACCTTGCCTGCGCGGTCAACTGTAGGGTAGTGCATCAGCACGAGATAGCTTGAGCTATTCATTCTTAGCTCCGCCCTCAATAGCCTTAAGCTCCTCCGCCGAAAGGTCGGCCATCTCCAGGAGGTCCGGCCTTGATTTAGCGGTGCGCTCAACGGCGCGAGCTCTTCGCCACTTTTCAATCTCGGCGTGGTTTCCCGAGAGCAAGACCTCCGGCACCCCCATACCCCTGAATTCACGCGGTCGGGTGTAGTGCGGATACTCCAGGAGCCCTATCGAGTGGCTCTCCTCCTCTGTGGAGGAGCTATCGCCAAGCACTCCGGGCACAAAACGCGCAGCAGCTTCCATGATGGTCAGCGCCGCTACCTCTCCGCCCATTAGAACGAAATCGCCAATTGAGAGCTCAAAATCGACAAAAGAGCGTATTCGCTCGTCAAAGCCTTCATAGCGTCCGCAGACAAAGGTCAAGGAGCGCTCCCTAGAGAGCGCTCGCGCTCTACCGTGGGAAAAGACCTCTCCCTGAGGAGTAAGGAGCACCACTTTGGTCTCAGGGTCAGTGGCTCTAACCGCCTCAATGGCTTCGACTACCGGACCGGGCTTCATTACCATCCCGGCGCCTCCCCCGAAGGGAGTATCATCGGTCGTTTTATGCCTTCCCTCTCCGTAAGCCCGAAGGTCGATGAGGGAGACCTCCACCAAAGCGCTATCCAGCGCCTTCCCCATGAGCCCCGCTGATAGAGGGCTCTCGAAGAACTCCGGGAAGAGCGTTATCACGTTGAATTTCACGGACCAAGCCCTTCCGGCACCCGAACGGTCACCCGCTCATTTTCGATATCCACTTCATCCACAAATTCACCGGTAACGGGAAGCAGCCACTCTTTAGCGCCGCTCAAGATGAAGAGCATATCGTAATCGCCCCAATTTTTTACGTCCCTAACAACCCCGAGCTCTTCACCGCTTGTTGAATCAACCACTGCGCACCCTTCGAGGTCGCTGTAGTAATATTCGCCACTTCTAAGCGGGGGGAGGTCTGCTCTCGGCACGTAAAGCGTCTCCCCCGTTAGGGATGAGACCTCATCTCTCTCCAGGTACTTGGTAAAGGCGATCAGCAGCACCTTGTCGCTCTTTCGCCAACCCTCAACCTCAATCAAGCGCGGAGGGTCGCCACCCAGAAAAAAACGCTCGTAGCCATTCAGGCCACGAGGCAATCCGCCCATTGGATCAAGGCGGATCTCACCTCGCACTCCATGAGGGCGGCCCAGTCTGCCAATTGCGACCAGCCACTCACCTGATGGAGTGCAAAGTTTCGAGGGCGGATTACTCCGCCGCCTCTTCCTTGTAGACACCCGCCTTCTTCAATAGGCTCTGGACCGTAGCAGTGGGGATGGCGCCGTTACCGAGCCAGTGCATCACGCGATCATTTTTAATATTAATAGTCGCGGGGTCGGTAAGAGGGTTGTAGGTCCCCAAAATCTCAAGGAAACGCCCATCGCGGGGCGCTTCTGACTGAGCAGCGACCACACGGTAGAAGGGGCGTTTCTTCGCGCCATGACGGGCGAGACGAATCTTTACTGCCATTTTACCTTGTCTCCTCTAGACGTCCATCCTGAGAAGGCGC
>PKTT01000063.1 GCA_002869015.1 Deltaproteobacteria bacterium | reverse complement strand
GAAGGTTGTAGAGGTGGTCAAGGGCGAGAAGCGTACCTCGTCCCGCAAGTTCTTCCCCGGCTACATTCTCGTTGAGATGGAGCTTAACGATGAGACCTGGTACGTCGTGAAGAACACCCCCAAGGTTACCGGTTTCGTTGGTGGCGGCACGAACCGTCCCACCCCCATCTCCGACCAGGAGGTAAAGCAGATTCTCGGTCAGATGGAGGAGGGCCTCGTCAACCCGCGGCCCAAGTATGAGTTCAGCGAGGGCGAAGCAGTTAAGGTTATCGAAGGACCTTTTTCAAACTTCTCCGGCATCGTAGAGGATGTAAATGCTGAGAAGGGCAAGTTGAGGGTTCTGGTTTCAATATTCGGGCGCTCCACCCCTGTGGAGCTGGAATTTTTTCAGGTAGAGAAGACCTGACGCTCCCATGAGGGGAGTGTCGGCTTAAACGGAACATAAATCGAGGAGTTCTGGACATGGCCAAGAAAGTGATGGCTGTCGTCAAATTGCAGATTCCAGGCGGACAGGCGAACCCTTCCCCGCCGGTAGGACCCGCGCTCGGTCAGCATGGCGCGAACATTATGGAGTTCTGCAAGGCGTTCAACGCTGCGACCAAGGACAATCCCGGCCTTATCATCCCGGCGGAGATCACCATCTACGCCGATCGTTCCTTCACCTTCATCACCAAGACCCCCCCTGCGGCGGTGCTTTTGAAGATGGCGGCGAAAGTGGCGAAAGGTTCGGGCGAGCCCAACAAGAAGAAGATCGGCAAGGTTAAGCGCGAGGATGTGCGCAAGATCGCCGAGCAGAAAATGCCCGACCTAAATGCGACCACAGTAGAGGCTGCTATGCGCTCCATTGAGGGCAGCGCGCGCTCTATGGGCCTTGAGGTCGTGGATTAATCAGGCAAGTTAACTGAAACCAAATACACCAAAGCGAACAGCGGTGGGAGACTAGTATGGCAAAGAGCGGTAAGAAGGCGAAAGCTGCAAGCCAGAAGGTCGATCGGACCACCAGATACACTCTGGAAGACGCGCTAGCGCTCGTCTCCGATACGGCCTTCGCTGGCTTCGATGAAAGTGTAGACCTTGCGGTGAACTTGGGCGTAAACCCCGCCCATGCGGACCAGATGGTTCGTGGTACCGTATCACTTCCCCATGGCACAGGTAAAACCGTGCGTGTTCTCGTTTTCGCAAAAGGCGACAAGGAGAATGAGGCTCGTGAGGCCGGTGCCGATGTAGTGGGCGCTGAGGACCTCGTCGAGAAGATTCAGGGTGGATGGCTTGAGTTTGATAAGGCCGTCGCGACCCCTGATATGATGGGGCTCGTCGGACGTTTGGGTAGAGTGCTTGGCCCGCGTGGCCTGATGCCTAACCCTAAGACGAACACTGTAACCTTTGATGTGGGCCAGGCTGTAAGCGAGCTAAAGGCAGGTCGCGTCGAGTTCAGGGTTGAAAAGGCCGGTATCGTACATGTTCCTGTAGGCAGAAAATCCTTTACCGCAGAGCAGCTTAAAGACAACGTGCTCGCTGTAACCGATGCCTTGAATAAAGCAAAACCAGCAAGCGCCAAGGGCGCTTATATGAAAGCGGTCTCCATCTCCACTACGATGGGCCCGGGTATCAAGATAGACCCGCTGGAGTTCCGCGCAACAACAGCATAATCAGCAACCATTGCCTTCCTGGTCGCGCAAAGACCGCAGGGGCCATACGGCTTAAAATTTACCCAGCGTAGTCCGGCTGGATGGAATGGGGATTCGCTCTCCACTCCTTTCTAGACCAATGAAGGTCCAACCCAAAAACCCGTAATGACGGGTGAAAGGGGGTCGAAGAGCAGGTGAACAGAGACCAGAAAAGACAGGAAGTAGAAGCTCTTAGCGAGAAGTTCAAGGGCGCGCAGGCCGTATTTGTTACCCACTACCGTGGGCTTTCGGTCGCAGCAATCGATGAACTTCGCCGGGCCGTGGACAAAGCGGGCGCCAGCTATCGCGTTGCCAAGAACACCCTTCTTGAGCGCGCAACAGATGGCACCGAGTTCGAGGCCTTAAAGGGCGAACTCAAAGGCCCCAACGGACTTGCCTTCGTGGATGATGATCCTGCCGCGGTGGCAAAGGCTCTTGTCGAATTCGCAAAGAAGCATGACAAGATGGAGATCCGTATGGGTGTCCTCGGTGGAAATATTCTTTCCACCGATGAGATAGTCGCTCTCTCTAAACTTCCCAGCAGAGAGGAGCTCCTCGGGCAGTTTGTCGGCGTACTCGCCGGTCCGATGCGCAACCTCGTGGGAGTACTTTCGGGTGTGCCCCGAAGCTTTGTTCAGGTACTCGGCGCTATCGAGGAACAGAAAAAGGCCGCGTAAGGGCCTTGCGCCGGGAATCAAAAAAAGAATCCTCATTTCATCGATATTAGGAGAAAGACAAAGATGGCTATTACCAAAGAAGAAGTTGTCCAGTTTATTGAGAACATGACCGT
>PKTT01000019.1 GCA_002869015.1 Deltaproteobacteria bacterium | reverse complement strand
GGCCGCCCGGTTAAAAGGAGGCGAATATCCCCCGGAGTGCGCCGCCCGAGTGAGGTCACCTCAAAATACGTGCTCATTCGCTTGGCTTGGATAGGGTCGGTAAGGCTGCATCCACCCGCCGGAGTCGGGTACCCGGCGATGCCAAGCTCCTCCGCCAGCGCCATCTGAGGCTTGCGAGATCGTCCTGAAAAACCATAGAGTTTTTCGCGGTCAACCCACCCCTCCTCCTCGGCACGCGTCGGCTTCAGGAGCTTTGCGCAGAGGGGCCTAAGGAGAATATCCCCCTCACCCATGTCTCGGGCAATAATGTTAAGGGTGTCACGCCGCTGGCTCATTGGGCGTTGACCAAGCACCTCACCCGTAATGAGGAACTTAGCGCCCTCATCCTTCATCACCAGAAGGGCTTTTTTAAAGAGGAAAATTTTGCAGTCGATGCAGGGATTGAAGTTCTTTCCATAGCCATACTTTGGGTCCCCAACCACCTCAAGGTACTCATCGGAGACATCAACGACCCTGGCGTTGATGCCGAAATTTTTCTTATAAAGCTCCTCGGCCTCGCGCTCTTTGCCTCTTAGCGCGCTGCCAAAGAAGGGGCTTATAAAATGCAGCGCTAAAACTTCTACGCCTTGATCCTGAACAACCCTCGCCGCAAGAAGGGAGTCAAGCCCCCCCGACAGCAAACTTATAGCTTTGACTTTAGACACAAAACACACTCACATCTTATTAAGTAGAGAATCGAGAGTCGCACCTATCAACGCCACAGCCTCTGTGGCCGCCATCGCACCCTCTCGCACAACGTCTTCATGGTTCAGCCTGCTCTCCGAAAGTCCGGCGGCCGGATTCACAACCCGCCCGAAAGCCACTACATCGACCCCCAAAAAAGTTGCCCATACAGCCTCAGGGACAATCGACATCCCCACGATTGAGGCTCCGGCCAGCGCTGACATCTTTACCTCCGCCGGAGTTTCATAGGTAGGTCCTGAAAAAGCCGCCAGGACACCTCGAAGTAAGTTTAGTCCTGATACTCGGGAGCAAAGCTCTTCAAAGAGCTCTTTTCTGTATGTTCCCGCCAAATCTACAAATGGCGGTCCACCATCGGTGGAGACCCCAAGCAGGGGGTTTTTCCCCATGAGATTTATGTGGTCATCCACAAAGACCCAGCTGCCAGTCGCCGCTTCATTGGTTACGCCTCCCACCGCAGAGCAGAGCACAATGAAAGGAGCGTTCATAGCCGACGCCAGCCTTGCCGGATACCCCGCGCGGCGCATATCGCCATCTTCGTAAAAGTGGGGGCGCCCCTCGAAGAGGAGCAGAGGGTGACCCTCATAACCGGCTATTCGCACCCTCCCCGCATGGCCGGGCACCTTCGAAGCACCCAAACCCGGCAGTTCGGAAAAAGAGAGTTCTCGTATAGTCGGAAGGTCTGATAATGCCGATGAGAGGCCTGAGCCTAGAACAAGCGCGCCAGCAACCCCCTCGCCGGAAGGGTCCAGGAGCTTTGCCGCCGATGAGACATCTTTATCCTCGTAGCTGCACTTCAAGGCTTGAGGCTCTCCAGATCAGCTGGAAAATTTACAGTGGTTGAATCAGGGGCTTTAAGCGCCTCCCCATCCCAAAAGATTCGCAGGGCTTCGACCTCTTTCATCGTCAGCTCCGCTTCATCAACTTTGAAGGAGCGCTTCTCCGATGGTGAAAGCTCAACGATTATCTGGTCTTCTTCGCCTAACCTCAAAGCTACAGATGTCGCTTTGACGGCTAGAAGCTCAAGGGAGTGCTCACCCTCCGTCACGACCTTAGCGGCAGCCTCCGAACTCTGGGCAGGCTCGGATGAGGACCAAGGGCTCCAAATCCAGAGGAGGATAATTATTGCCAGAATGACGCCGACAGCCGCCGCTAAAAATTTAAGTAGCTGCCGGTCAATCATAAACCCGAAAAGGTTAAAGCGCCTCTCACCCACGCCGACCCTGAACTCCGACTCCATATCTGAGGGGGCCATGTGTTCAAGCGGAGGTTCATCCCTGCACTCACGGTACTTCTCTAGCAACATATCCGCATCCGCGCCAATTTCGCGGGCGATGAGCCTTACAAAACCGCGGCCTATTACCCCGCGAGGCACATCCTCCCACCGCTCACCCTCAAGCGCCTCGATATATCTTATCTGTATTCTAGTGAGGTCACTTATCTGGCGCAGATCCATCCCCACTTTTTCGCGGGCTTCGCGGAGAATCTTGCCAAAATCACAGTTGGTGCCAGCGGGCTGAGTCATCTTCACTTCCCTTCCATAAGGTCTAGGTAAGTGCGGGCTGTCTTGCCCGATTCAGAAGCGGGCGCGATCTCGATAGTGCGTCTGAACGATTCAACCGCGCCATCCCTGTCGCCAACCTTATTAAGTATCTTGCCCTTTTGCAATAGCGCCTGAGGATAGCTTGGGTAGAGCTTCAACGCCTCATTTACCTGGACAAGGGCCAACTGGTATTCACCCTCCTCAAAGAGCACTAAAGAGAGGTTCTGTCGCACCGCAGGTTGTGAAGGGTTGACCTCAAGGGCCTCCTCCAGCCGGGAGCGGGCTTCCGGATAACGGCCCAGGTTATAAAGGGCCAGGCCGAGGTTTGAGAGCGCCATCTCGTAAGAGGTGTAGTATACGTTTCCAAGGGCTTTTTCCAGCGCTTCGACAGCATCATTGTTGCGCCCCTGTGAAAGATAGAAAGCGCCTAAGTTGTTCCAAGCCTCGGAGAAGCCAGGGCGCAGCTCAAGTGCCTTCTTGAAGCGTGCTTCCGCGCTTGCATGGTCTCGTCTGGCCCAATAGGCCAGCCCCATGGCGTTTTGCACCTCGGGGTCGTCGGGCATCGCCCGCTCAGCCTTTGCCAACTCAGTCAACGCACGGGCGGGGCGCCCCTCATTTAAAAATGCAAGGGCCAGCTGTTGGGATGCGAGGGCATCATTCTTTCTCGCCTCCCTATCGGAGGCGCAGCCAACGGCAAAGGCGAGGAGAAGCACAGCAAGGGTTATTATTACTCTATGGGAGTTAAAGCTGCTCCCGGCCCTGATTAATCCCTTCAACATCCCCTCCTTATAGGCTCTGGATCAAATGTCTTTTTCAAAGGCGGTCATCCTTACGAAATCGCCGAACCTGCTTTTAATATCTCCATATTCAATTGAGGCCAGCCGGGTAAAGCTAAAATCCTCAACGTTGAAGCTAGCTACGGCAGAGCCATAAACAATGGCCCGTTTTATCCCCTCCGGGGTGAGATCGCCTGAAGCTGCAAGGGCGCCCATCATGCCACCGGCGAAGGAATCGCCCGCCCCGGTGGGGTCAAAGAGTTCCTCAAGAGGATAGGCGGGAGCGCTGAAGACGTAACCCGCTGCAAAATAGATGACGCCATACTCGCCACGCTTGATGACTACCCCCGACGGCCCCCACTCCATAATCTTCTGGGCGGCCTTTACCAGGTTCACCTCTTCAGTGAGCATCCTGGCTTCACCCTCATTCAGAACGAGCAGGTCCACGCGCTCAACAACACGCTGGAGCGCCTTCCTCTTTCCCTCTATCCAGAAGTTCATGGTATCGGCAGCGACGAGGGCTGGCGAATCCACCTGGTCGAGCACCTTAAGCTGAAGCTCCGGGTCGATATTTGCCAGAAATAGCAGCTCCGCGCTTCGCTGGCGTTCCGTCAATTCTGGCGCAAACTCCTCAAAAACATTTAGGTGAGTCTCTAGAGTCTTCGCCTCGTTGAGGTCATATCCATACTGACCCTTCCAACGGAAGGTCCTCCCCTGCACGGTTTTGAGGCCTGAAAGGTCCGCCCCTCGCGCAGAGAGGAACTCAACCTCATCCATTGGGAAATCCTCACCAACGACGGCAAGTATGCTGACGGGCGAAAAGAGGGAGGCCGCAGCGGAAAAGTAAAGCGCGCTGCCGCCTATCGACTCCTCCCGAAAGCCAAAGGGGGTCTGAACTGAGTCGATCGCAACGGAGCCTACAACTAGTAGCTTTAAATCTTCCACCCCAGCTAGCCTTTCAGATATTTGCCGTAAAGAAGCTCCACAGCGCGGCGCGTCTCAGCGGGTATCAACTCTGCAGGGGTCATGATGGAATACTGGGCGGCGGTTCCGCATGCGCAGCTGCCCTGCTCCGCGAGGAGTGTAACCGCGCGCCGGATTATTTCGCGTGAATTTTCAACATTCTGGGCGAGGACCGCGAGGATCGTTTCAATCGTTACATCCTCCTCATGCCAGCAGTCGTAATCGGTGACCATCGCAACGGTCACATAGCAAAGCTCCGCCTCTCGGGCAAGCTTTGCCTCGGTTGCGTTGGTCATACCCACGACCCTTGCGCCCCAGCTGCGGTAGAGGTGGGACTCAGCGCGAGTGCCGAAGGTCGGCCCCTCTATGCCTACGTAAGTGCCGCCGCTATGAAAGGTGGGCTCCATACCCTCCCCAACCTTTAAAATTGCGGCTGTAAGGCGTGGGCAGACCGGGTCCGCCATACCTACATGTCCAACGAGCCCGTTTCCGAAGAAGGTGTTGGGCCGGGAGACCGTGCGATCTATAAATTGGTCCGGGACCACTATGTCGCCGGGCTTGGCCTCCTCGGAGAGGCTACCGACCGCAGAAAGCGATAGGACCTGAGTTACTCCAAGTGATTTCAACGCGTATATATTCGCGCGGTATGGCACCTCTGTGGGCATAAAGCGGTGACCCTTGCCGTGACGCGGCAAAAACACGAGCTTCTTTTCGCGATAGCTTCCGCAGATCAGGTTGTCCGATGGCATCCCGAATGGGGTAGGCACCGATACTTCCGTTACATCCTCAAGGCCATCCATCTCGTAGAGGCCACTGCCGCCGATTATGCCAATCGCTTCTTGCATCTAATCTTTCTCCTCAAGGGGAGCTAAAGAGCCCCGCTCTTCATTCTCAGCTTTCAGCTGCCCACAGGCGGCGAGGATATCGTCGCCCTTCGATTTACGGGTAACAGCTACAAAATTCTTGTCCAACAGGTAGCGCTTAAAGCGCTCCACCTGCTCGGGGTCCGGCGCGGCGAAGTCACTATCCCCGTGTGGATTGTAGGGGATGAGGTTTATCTTTGAAGGAACCCCGGACAGAAGCCGAACGAGCCTTGCCGCATCCTCCATAGTATCATTTAACCCACCAAGCAGCACGTATTCAATGGTGTACCTGGCCCGTGAAGGAAGGGGCAATGCCTTCAGGGTTTCGATAAGCTCGGCGATCGGGTGGGCGCGGGTAACAGGCATTATCCTCATCCGCACCTCGTCGGTGGTTGCGTTCAGTGAGAGCGCAAGGCTCGGCAGCATCTCGACCGGCAACTCCCTCATCTTGGCGGCAAGCCCACAGGTGGACACTGTGATGCGCCGCTTGGCAATTGTCAGGCCATAATCTGAGGAGAGTATATTGAACGCCTTAACGGTCCCCTCGAAGTTGTGGAGCGGCTCGCCCATGCCCATGAATACAATATTCGTGACCCTCTTGCCAAAGCCTCCCTCAAGCTGCGCCGCGATAACCTGCGTTACAATTTCAGCTGGAGTCAGGTTTCTGGTCAGCCCTGCTGTCGCGGTTCTGCAGAAGCGGCACCCCATAGCGCAGCCAACCTGCGTTGAGAGGCATTGCGTATGGCGCTCGCCGTCAGGGATCAGGACCGTCTCTACCCTCTCCCCATCAGCGAGTTCAAGAAGGAGCTTAACTGTGCCGTCGTGAGACTGCTGCCTATCTATAACCTTCGGCAGCCAGAGGGTAGCCCGCTCTGCAAGAAGCGCTCTTAGCTTTGCCGAGAATTCAGTCATCTCCTCGAAATCAAGCGCGCCCTTGCGGTACATCCTCACGGCGCACTGCCCGGCACGGTACTTTTTCTCCCCCAATGAAAGAAAGAACTCCTCCATCGCAGGTAGCTCAAGCCCGTATAAATTAACCTTTTCCGACAAAGGTATGCTCCAATAAATTCAAGGTTTGTAGGGTTTTATAACCCGCGCAGGGAGGCGAGTCAACGGAGGGCGTTGACTTCAACGTCGGCAAGTCTATATTTGGTATATGACAAATCACCGAGCCGCTCTCTTATACGTGGGCGCGGCGCTTTTAATAGTTCTCTTGTTGCCATTCACCGCGTTGGCGTGGGGCCCTGCGACCCACCTTGAAATTTCGGGGCGCATACTGGCCGGGCTCCACCTTGTACCTGAGGCGGTAAGCGCCCTTCTCTCCCGTTTTCCGCTGGATTTTTATTACGGCTCAATCGCCGCAGACATAGTAGTCGCCAAAAAGATGGCCCACTACCTCCACCACTGCCACCGCTGGGTGGTAGGGCTGGAGATACTTGAGGCCGCCGAGACAGATTCGCAGGAGGCCTTCGCCTGGGGATATCTCACCCACCTTGCAGCCGATGTAGTCGCGCACAACTATTTCGTCCCAATGAAGACGATCCTCTCCTTCCCCTCAGGCGGGAAAAACCACACGTACTGGGAGGTGCGCTTTGACTCCTACGCTCCTGATGAGGTTTGGAGCATACCGGGGCAGATATCCAGCGGCTTGAGCAAAGATAATGACGAGCTTTTAAAGAAGGTTATCTCCCGTCAGTTCTTCTCATTCAGGACAAACAAAACCCTCTTTTCCGGGATGGTTCTTCTCGGCAGGTCAAAAAGCTGGCAATCACTAGTTAAGAAATCCAGAGGGGAGGAGCTATTGGCTGACCGTGTGGAGATGTATAAGGGGCTCTCGGTAAACGCCGCCCTCTCCTTTCTCTGTCAGCGGGAGGAAGGTTGGGCTTTCAGGGCAGACCCTACAGGCGAGGAGAGCCTCGCTTCCTCTTCGATAATTGCCAACAAACTCTCAAAAGCCCTTAAGCAAGGTCAGCTGACAAAGGCTGGAGTAAAAAAGATTATTGATAAATATACCCCCCATCTTGAGGCATCCATCTACTCTAAAGCCAACGCCGACAGGTTGGTCAATACAGCCGCAGAGATCATAGCGGCGGAGAAGATAAAGCACCGTTCAACCACTCGAAAGGTTAAGAGCTGAAAGCTCCTTCGCTATCTTCTCATCGCTGGAGGTGCCTATACGGCTTGCCCCGGCGGCTAGCAAAGAGAGCATTTTTTCCGCGTCGCGAATACCCCCGGATGCCTTTACGCCCTTAACGCCGGGTATCGCGCTAAGCGCCTTCACGTCCTCTATAGTCGCGCCGCGAGGTCCAAACCCTGTGGAAGTTTTGAGAAAATCGGCGCCCTCTCCAACGGCAATTGCTCCCGCGCGCATAATCTCTTCGCAAGTCAGGTACCCCGTCTCAAGGATGATTTTGAGGGTGGCCTCGCCGGCTACTCTTCTTGCCTCCGCGATCTCCCTCGCGACAAGCTTTTCATCCCCGTCAAGAAAAGCCCCAACGTTGATGACCATATCCACCTCGGAGGCTCCCTTGTCCAAAATATCCCCAACCTCCCTGGCCTTGGTTTCGCTAAGGGTATTTCCAAGGGGAAAGCCCGCTACGCTTACAACCACACCTCTTGTACCCAAGAGCAGCGAAGCCGCTAACTTAACTCGGGAAGGGGCGACGCAGACTCCATGAAATCCATATTTAACGACCCGCGATGCGAGCGACTCAATGGCCTCCTTTGATACATTAGCCCCCAAAAGGGTAGCCTCAATCGACGAAAGCGCGGTGGTGTGGTCTAACATGGTCTATCCTCATCTAAAATTTTATTTGGCATCGACGTTACCACCGTGAACCGCCTCTCTCAAGCGCCTTCCGCTGGAAGGTGAAAAGCTGTATTCTTGTGGGATGCTTAGCAAACTCGACCGCTATACGATAACTGAATGCCTCCCAACCTTTGCGGTATCGCTGGGAGTGCTCTCCTTTGTCCTGATGATGCCGAGGGTGGCTAGGCTTTTTGACCTGGTCGTAGCTAAGGGCGTCCCCCTTTACGATACCCTGACCATGCTCGCCTACTCTTTACCGGCTATACTGCCGTTACTGTTACCCCTTAGCCTGCTTTTATCAGTGCTGCTGGCGATGGGCCGCATGAGCGCCGACTCAGAGGTCGCGGCGATGCGCTCCTGCGGTGTGAGTCTGGCCCAAAATATAAGGCCTATCTTCCTCCTCTCCTTTGTCGTCGCCATCCTCACAGGTGTTACGAGCGTATGGGTCCAGCCTCTATCCGAGCACAACTTTCGCGAGGCTTTGCAGACCTCGGTGGTCAACGGCATCAACCTCTCCGCAGAGGCGGGCACCTTCACAAACCTTGCAAAGGGAGTGACCCTCTATGCAGCTCGGGTAGGAGAGGGCGAGGGCACCCTTGAAGACATTTTCATCCATTCAAGCAACCAACCTCTTGCCGGCGCGGTGATAACAGCGCGCAAGGGGCTCATTTCTTCCGGTGAGGAGGGGGTCTCCTTTGACCTTGAGGGGGTTGAAATAAGCCAAATTGACGCATCTGGGCAGCTTAGGCGCACAACGGCCAAAGAGAGCATAATTACTCTGCCGATTGAATTTACAGAGAGAACAAGCCTGCGCGATGCGGAAAAACCAATCTCCACCCTCTTCGCTGAGGGATACGGCGAACTCGACAATGAGGACGCGAGGGTCGAACTCCACAGACGCTTCGCCCTCCCCGTATCATGCTTGATCATAGGGCTACTTGGCGCTTCACTCGGGATGCACCACTCTCGTAGCGGTAAATCCAGGGGAATTTTATTGGCCCTCGCCATATTTTTTATCTATTACGCACTCTCCTCGCTAGGCACTTCACTTGGTAAGAATGGTAAAGTTGACGCCGGAGTGGCGATGTGGATGCCCAACTTTATTATGGCGGCCCTGGCAATCTACGCCTTCAAGAGAAAAAACACCGAACGCCCTCTCCCCCTTGAAGCGCAGCTTTTCTCATCAATTGCCAGAATCAGGGGATTATTTAGGGGAGGCATGAAATGAGCCTCCTTAACCGGTATCTCACGAAGGCATTTGTTAGATACTTTCTCCTCACCTTCTTTACGCTCACAGGACTCTTTGTCCTTGTAGCCCTATTTGAGAACATGAGGTTGTTTATGAAGTATGACGCCTCTTTCAGCGATGGGCTAACTATGGTCGTAGGTCAGATTCCCTGGATTGCGACGCAGACGCTCCCTCTATCTGCCCTTATGGGCGCACTGATAGCCCTGACGATAATGGCAAAAAATGGTGAGCTGACAGTTCTGAGGAGCGCGGGGCTGCCACTTTACCGCCTTTCACTTCCGCTTCTTCTCTGTGGCGCTTTCGTCGCACTTGGAACCTATTCCTTGCAGGAGTGGGTAGCACCACATACCAATGCCATTGTTCGAGAAGTAAAGCAGGTCGCCATAAAGGGGCGCAGGGCCGAGACTATGTCACACTCAACCGATGTCTGGTTCAGATCGGGAGAGGCATTCGTCCACGCAGAGCTTATAACTGGCGATAGGCGCCTAATTAAGGGGATAGAGATATATGAGGTATCAAATGGTGAGATTCCCCGGACTATCTTCGCCAAGGAGGCAAAGTGGACGGAGCGCGGATGGATACTGGAGGGAGTTTCAATAGTCGCAACAAGCGGAGAGATGGCCTGGCGGCGCGCTGAAGAGGAGGAGCTTACATACTCGCTGGCCCCAGACCCTGAAGACATATATATATCTCGAAATGAACCGGCCGAGATGAATATGAAGGAGCTGGGCAAGACGATTAAAAGCCGCCGCGCCCAGGCGCTTAGCGTCACTAACCTTGAAGTTGACTTCTGGGCGAAGAGCGCGCTCCCATTCTCTGCAATTTTGATGACGCTTATAGCGGTCCCGTTCGCCTCAAGGGTCTCAGGGCGTGGGGGACTTTGGGGGGCCGTTACCCGTGGAATTGGTTTTGGCCTCCTCTTTTTTCTCCTATTCATGTTCTCTACATCTATCGGCAAAACAGGCTCACTTTCGCCACCGGTCGCCGCCTGGCTCCCCAATGTCATCTTTACGATTTTAGCCTTATACCTTCTCTTAAAAGCGGAAAAGGCCCGCTAAGGGGCACCTTTTTAGCGATACTCATAAAGTTGACACTTTTTTTTAGTCATGCTTAAATAACGCTGTTTGTTTTTACCTCGTTAGCATATGGTTAACTTGCCATTCCTACTCTTCATAACAGGAGCGTTTAGATGAGCAGTTATCAGGAAATTTTCGATCGCAGCATCAATGACAAAGAGGGTTTCTGGGGAGAGGCCGCCGAGGCGATCACCTGGTCAAAAAAATGGGATAAGGTTCTCGATGACTCAAACCCGCCCTTCTACCGCTGGTTCGTAGGCGGAGAGCTAAACACTTGCTACAACGCCCTGGACCGCCACATAGAGTCGGGGCGCGGTGACCAGGATGCCCTCATCTATGACAGCCCGGTAACCGGCACAGTCAAAAAGTTTACCTACTCCGAGTTGAAGGATGAGGTAGCGCGCGCCGCCGGCGCTCTGGTCGAGCTTGGGGTGACCAAGGGCGACACCGTCATAATCTATATGCCTATGGTCCCTGAAGCTGTTATTGCGATGCTTGCCTGCGCGAGGATAGGCGCTATTCATTCCGTCGTGTTCGGTGGTTTCGCCCCAAATGAGCTTGCCATACGTATTGATGACGCCAAACCAAAGGTCATTATCAGCGCCTCCTGCGGCATCGAGGGGAAGAAGGTTATCGAATATAAGCCTCTTCTCGATAAAGCAATCGAGCTTGCTGACTCAAAACCCGAGAGCTGCATAATTCTTCAGCGCCCACAGGTTAACGCCCCTCTTACACCCGGGCGTGACCACGATTGGGTCGAAGCGGTGAAGAACGCCAAGCCCGCCGATTGCGTTATGGTCAAAGCAACGGACCCCCTCTATATCCTCTACACCTCCGGCACAACGGGCATACCCAAGGGTATTGTCAGAGACAACGGCGGGCACGCAGTTGCCCTCTACTGGTCGATGGTGAACGTTTATGATGTTAAGCCCGGCGAAGTTTACTGGGCGGCGTCTGACGTGGGGTGGGTCGTTGGGCACTCCTACATAGTCTATGCTCCGCTTCTCCTTGGCGCGACAACCATTGTATTTGAAGGCAAGCCCATCGGCACCCCGGACCCGGGCGCCTTCTGGCGTGTCATCTCCGACCATGATGTAAAGGTGCTCTTCACAGCGCCGACAGCGTTTCGAGCCATCAAGAAAGAGGACCCCAAAGGAGAGTACTTTAAGAAGTATGACCTCGGTGCTTTCAAATATCTCTTCCTGGCGGGTGAGCGCACAGATCCCGACACTTACCATTGGGCTTCAGACCTCTTAAAGCGCCCCGTCATCGACCACTGGTGGCAGACAGAGACCGGCTGGGCAATAGCCGGCAACTGTCTCGGCATTGAGCCCTTCCCCGTCAAGCCGGGCTCACCGACAAAAGCTGTCCCCGGCTACGAGGTGACGATATTGGATGGTGACGGCAAAGTGCTGGGTCCAGGTGAGGAGGGCATAGTGACGGTAAAAACGCCCCTGCCCCCCTCTTGCTTGCCAACTCTTTGGAATAACGATAAACGCTTCCGCGAATCATACATGGACCCCTTCCCCGGCTACTATTTCACCGGTGACGGAGGCTACATCGATGAAGATGGTTATGTCTTTATCATGGGCCGCGTAGATGACGTCATAAACGTAGCGGGGCACCGTCTCTCAACCGGCGCTATGGAGGAGGTCATTGCAACCAACCCTGCGGTTGCAGAGTGTGCGGTCTTCGGCGTTGAGGATGGCCTAAAGGGGCAGGTACCCATAGGGCTGATAGTTCTAAAAGCGGGTGAGACTATAACCGAAGAAGAGCTGGTTCCTCAGCTCGTACAGGCAATACGCTCCGAGATTGGCGCTATAGCGTGCTTTAAACAGGCCGCTATCGTAAAGCGGTTGCCCAAGACTCGCTCAGGCAAGGTGCTCCGCGGTACGATGTCTAAAATTGCGGACAGCAAGAGCTATTCAATGCCCTCCACGATTGACGACCCAACGACCCTCGGAGAGATTGAGGAAGCTCTTAAGACCATCGGTTACGCAAGTAAGTAGCACTGTGATTAGAGGATAAGAACAAGGAGGGCGGCCCTATGGTCGCCCTCTTTTACGTCAACATAACTTTAACCAAGAACTAATTGCATTAATACAATTCAGAAGATAGATTATCCATCCGTCACAATGGCGCCGGGAGGGTACACTTTTGGCTGGTATTTAACTTTTTCCAGCTACTTTTAATAATTTCAGTATTAGTAATACCCGCCCATATAATTCAACCGCTGCTTTTCAGCACTCTGCTTTTTTTATCTTAGCCGCTACGCCAAAGGGAGAATCAAGTGGAATTAACTGTTCTAATGCCCTGTCTAAACGAAGCGGAGACTCTTGAGATATGTATATCTAAGGCGTTGGGCGAGATAAAGCGTCTCGGGATTGAGGGCGAGGTGCTGATAGCTGACAACGGAAGCACGGACGGTTCTCAAGAGATCGCTCGTCGTTGCGGCGCCAGAGTGGTATCGGTAGCTGAAAAAGGTTATGGCAGCGCTCTTAGAGGGGGCATAGCCGCCGCGAAGGGCACGTTTATAATTATGGGCGATGCCGACGATAGCTACGACTTCTCAAAGCTCGGCCCCTTTATAGAGAAGCTTCGAGATGGGCACGACCTTGTGATGGGTAACCGCTTCCGCGGAGGTATAGCTCCAGGCGCAATGCCATTTTTACACAGATACCTAGGCAACCCTGTTTTAACCTGGATCGGCAAATTGTTTTTTAAATGTCCGGCAGGAGATTTCCACTGCGGCTTGAGGGGGTTTTCAAAGGATGCCGCCAACCGCATGAATCTTAAAACCACTGGCATGGAGTTCGCCAGCGAGATGGTCATCAAGGCAACAATTTCTGGAATGCGCGTAACCGAAGTGCCCACTACACTCTCGCCGGATGGGAGAAGCCGCGCACCGCACCTAAGAACCTGGCGCGACGGTTGGAGGCACCTCCGTTTTATGCTACTCTTCAGCCCTAACTGGCTCTTCCTATACCCGGGAATCGCGCTCTTCATCCTTGGGATGATTATGAGCTTGATAATTATAGTAAAGCCAATAGAGATCGGCGGGGTTACGCTGGATATCCAGACTCTTCTATTTTCATCAACCTCGATAATAGTAGGATTTCAGGCGGCTCTCTTTGCGCTATTCTCCAAAGTTTTCGCGATATCTACCGGACTCGTTCCATCCGATTCACTCCTCTATAGAGCTTCGAAACGGGTCTCTCTTGAGGCGGGTGTCATCTATGGCCTAATCATACTCGCGGCAGGCGTCGCAGGTTCCATCTACTCCCTTGAATATTGGGCTAGCGAGGGGTTCGGCCCCCTTGACGTGAGGCAAACAATGAGAGTAGTGATTCCATCCATTACGGCTATTATCCTTGGCTTTCAATGTATTCTCGGCAGCTTCTTCACGGGCGTCTTGAAACTTAGCGGCAACGAGGATACTCAGGGGTGAAGCTCTTTAATGCAGCTCACGAAAAATTTGCATTTAAAAACAGGACCCGGCGGATTGCGGAGTTGCTCTCCGAGCTGCTCCCTGAAGGGGCGATGGTTTTGGATGTTGGCTGTGGGGACGGGCTGATCGACGAGCTGCTACTATCCACACGACCGGACCTCAAAATCCTTGGTGTGGACACACTTTTAAGAGATAAATCACACATCGAGGTGACCAAATTCGATGGTATAACTCTCCCCTTTGAGAATGGCGAATTTGAGTGGGTGCAATGCATAGATGTTCTCCACCATGCAAACAACCCTCAAAATCTCTTCATGGAGTTGGCCCGCGTTGCCTCAAAAGGTGTCGTAATAAAAGACCACGTAGCCAACAGCTGCTTCGACACCAAAATACTTCAAATGATGGATTGGGCAGGAAACGCAAAACATGGGGTTGCCCTGCCCTACAATTTTTTATCTGGTGATGAGTGGCAGACGTTATTTGACGCGGGTGGATTCTCTATTGAAAGAAAAGTTGAAAAACTAAAGCTCTACCCTCCGCTTTTGGATCTATTCTTCGGAAGAAAACTTCACTTCATCGCAAAGCTAGAAAAATGTTCTAGAAAAACCTAAAGTTCTTCAGGGGTGAAGGCTACTACTTCATCTATGGATCGGGCGTCGCAAAAAAGCATCGCAAGCCGGTCTATACCAAGCGCTATACCTGCTGCTTCAGGCATTTCTTCCAACTCCCGTAAAAAACGCTCCGGCATCGGGTAGATAACTTTACCTAAGCTCTTTCTATTTTCAATCTCAGCTTTAAAGCGCCTTCTTTGCTCACTTGGATCAGTTAACTCGCTAAAGCCGTTGGCGATCTCCAGTCCGGCGATATATAGCTCAAAACGCTCAGCAACGTTGGGATTTGATGTCTTTAGCTTACTTAATGACGCTTGGGAATTTGGGTAATCTTTAAGGATTGTCGGGCGAGGCGAGCCTAGGGTGGGCTCTATGTCATAAGCTATGCGCTCGTCGAAATCACCCTCTTTCAATGACTCCTCTGGGCTTTTTCCTACATGACGAAGAAAAGCCTCTTCTACAGTAACCTTTTCCACACCACTACCAAGAAGCGAGGTTCTGCCTTTAAAAGATAGCACCTCTTTATCGAGCTCTTTTGAGAGCGAATTAAGGAGAGCTTCGCAATCTGCCATAAGCGTCCGATAATCAGCGCCGCTCCGATACCACTCAAGCATTGTGAACTCAGGGAGATGCAGCGCGCCACGCTCCCCCTCTCTAAAGCAAGGGCATAGCTGAAATATCCGCTCATACCCGGCGGAGAGGAGGCGCTTCATGGGGAGCTCTGGGCTCGTATGCAAATACCAATCGCCTGAGGAAACTGCGTCAATATTTGCTTCCGGCGCAGGGGAGGGCATCCTGACCGGCGTCTGGACCTCAAGAAAGCCCTGAGAGATGAAAAAGGCCCGGATTGAGTTAATCATCCGGGCCCTAATCTCCAGCGCACGCCTTTTTTTTGAGAGATAAGCGGCGCCATATTTATCCATAAAGGCTCTACTCCTTGACCCTCGTAGAGTAATCTCCAGTGCGAGTGTCAACCTGTATCAGTTCACCCTCCTCAAGGAAGGCGGGGCCCTGTAATGTATAGCCTGTTTCAACTGTAACCGGCTTCGTTACGTTGGTTGCGGTGTCGCCGCGAGCAGCCGGCTCCGTCTTGACAATGCGGAGGTTGACGAAGTTGGGCAAGGTGATGCCGATGGGACGTTCCTGCCAAAGAAGTATCTTTACGACGAGGTTGTCGAGGAGGAAGTTCTTATCATCTCCTACCTGCTCATCCGTCATCTGCACCTGCTCATAGGTTTTTGAATCCATAAAGGTGTAGAATTGACCGTCGTTGTAGAGATACTGCATCTCACGTTCTTCAAGGCTCGCTGGCTTAAAAGTCTCGCCAGAGCGGTATGTCCTGTCAAACTGAGAACCGGTAATCATATTCTTCAGGCGGCAGCGGTAGAGCGCCTGCCCTTTGCCTGGCTTTGAGAACTCGAAGGCCACAACGACATGGGGCTCACCGTCGATCTCCAGCTTTATCCCTTTTTTGAGGTCGGCTGATTTGTACATGTCGAATTTCTCCCATATTTCAGTTAGTATCCGGGCTAGTTAATAATCTTTTTAGGCTCTCATGTCAAAGGGTTCCG